>CAYRWN010000006.1:0-84952 GCA_964428045.1 uncultured Hydrogenophaga sp.
AAAAGGCCGCGTAATCGTCGGGCTAAGAGCTACACGAAACGAGGGCAAGGTCACACCCCCTGGCGCAGCGTGAAACGCAGCTGCGTCGGTGACATCTGCTTCCAGGCCGTGGCCAGCACCGGCTCCACCTTGAAGGTGCGGCTGTTGTAGTAGACCAGCGACTCGTACACCGAAGCGTGCACGCCGTTGGCCAGCGCGTTGTTCTGCGAATGGATGTCCCAGGTCGGGATGTCGCTGGCGCTGGTCCACTTGAAGGTCTTGGCCTGGACACCGACGGAAGCCACGGCCAGGGCTGCGGCCAGAAGCGTGAAGCGAAACTGCATGGTTGACACCTGAAAGAGTTTGACAAGACCGACACTATGCAACATCTGTACCCGGAAGCGGCACGGGTGTTACCCGCAGGTGACAGCTCAGCGGATCACATCCGGCGGTTCAGACCGTTCCAGCAAGCGCAAGGGCCCGTACCAGGCCCGCAGGCTCGAAGCCGTGTTGTCGGTGTCGGTCATCAGCGCCAGCGCCACCAGCGGGCCGGGCTCCTCGCCAAAGGCACGGATGAAATCGGCGCGCACGTCGCGGTGGTGGTCCCGCCACTGCCCCAGGTGCGCGGTACCGCTGTCCACCACCAGCTTGCGGATGCGGTCGGTACGCGGGTTGGACAACACCGTTTCCACCGGGTCGTCGCGGCTCCACACATAGCTCAAGGTGGCATAGGGCAGCGGCTCGCCCGTGAGCAGCGCACTGAGTTCGGACAGGCGGTGGGTACGTGCCGACCACTTGCTGCGGTCGCCCTCGAACGCCAGCAGGATGCGCACCGGCGCATCGGTGGCGGCGGCGTCCTTCAGGTCCGCCCCGTCGGGCAGGGCACCCACCTTCCAGGAGAAATGCAGCGCTCCCACCGATGCCAGTCCGGGCTGGAACTGGCGCCGCAACACGCTGACCGAACGCGCCGCCCGCACCTGCAAGGCCGGCCGGCCCTGCCGCGTCACCGACTCGAACGGCACATGCAGTTTGCCGGGCAAGCGCCACACCGCCCAGTCACTGCCACCCGGCGGTGTCTGGAACAAGGTCTGCGCGGCGCGCTGGGCGTCGGCCTCGCGGGTACTCGTCTGTTCGCGGGGCAGCCACGAACAGGCCGTCAACAGGCACGCCGCAGCAAGCAGCACCCACCGCAAGCAGGCACTCTCATGGGTTTGAAACATCGGATTCGACACATTTTGTTTCGATGGTCAAAGTGTAGCGGCGGCGCCGCATTTCCCCCGTTCGGGGGACAAGTCCGGCCCCGGCCGCAGCCCGTTCTGCGGCGCCGTTGCGATAGTGGCGACAGGCGGCGGACATGGGGTCCGGCGCCTTTCAACTGTCACACACCCAAGGAGGCAATCAAATGTTCAAGAAAACCCTGACCCTGCTGCTCTCGCTGGTCACCACCCTCGCCATGGCCGCGGTGGACGTCAACACCGCCAGCGAAGCCGACCTCGACAGCATCAAGGGCATCGGCCCCGGCACGTCGGCCAAGATGCTCCAGGCGCGCCAAACCGCGAGGTTCAAGGACTGGCCCGACCTGATCGCCCGCGTCTCCGGCATCGGCGAAAAACGCGCCGCCCGGCTCTCGGCCGAAGGCCTGACGGTCAACGGCGCCAAATACCCGCCGGCAGCGGCCGCAGCGCCAGCCCCCAAAACCCAGGCACCGGCCACCACCAGACCCTGACCCGGAACCGATCCAGCCGGGAAAAAGCCCCGCTGCTTGGCCGCAGCGGGGCTGTTCGCATGGGCGCCGAAGCACACGGGCGCCATGCGCCCCCTGCAGAGGTCGAATCCGGAGGTCGGTCGCAACGACTCCCAGCCTCTCGTACCCCCCGAAACAGAAAGTCCAGCGCAGCGGTGGTGTCGGACTGCCGGTCAGCCAGCGAAGCGGTCGGGGACTTCAGCACCCGCAGGGGGACTGCGGCCATCTTCGGCGTTTCCAGCAGAAAGTCTTCACCCCCCATCGACAACACCGGTGTCAGGCGAGTGGACAGCTTGTGACCTTCGGGAAGTGCTCGACACGGCGCAACGGCACCACCACCCGGCTGCCCAGTCCGTCAAACAAATCGCTTTGCACATCCAGCAGATAGGGCGTGGTCGCCGCACGGCTGCCAGGGTTGGCGTCAACATCGAAACGCCCCATCGGAAACGTCTCCACACATCCAGCGGCAGCCCATCGGCGTCCAGCGTCGCGTTGTAGGCGGCAACAAAGTCGGCCTGCTCCGCTCGCCAGCGACGCTCCTGCTCACGACGCACGACCTCCCGCAAGTGCTGATCGCAAACCTGCGAAATGTTGATGTCCCGCTGCCTGGCCGCCTCCAGCACGCCGCTACCCGGGCTCAGCTTGATGGCACGCTTGCCGGAAACGGCGGACCGGGCCCGGCGGTCGGCTGCAGCTGCGGTCATGCGCGTCTCCAAAAACGTTAAGGATTTGCATATGTCAATGCGCATGACCATCTTGCGCACTCAACAAAAGCGGTTTTTTGCCACGGCTGGTGCAGCCGTGATGCCCGAACCCGGCCGCTGGGCCTGCGAGAAAATCAGAATCTGACCCCGAATTTTTGCTTGTTCAGCGTAGCCTTAAGGATTTGCATATGTCAATGCGCATGACCATCTTGCGCACTCAACAAAAGCGGTTTTTTGCCACGGCTGGTGCAGCCGTGATGCCCGAACCCGGCCGCTGGGCCTGCGAGAAAATCAGAATCTGACCCCGAATTTTTCGGCCCCGGCACGTCCGGCAAGCTGATGGAACAGCGCAAGGCGGGCAAGTTCAAAGACTGGCCCGACCTGATCGCCCGCGTGCCCGGCATGGGCGAAAAGCGCGCCGCCCAACTCCCGGCCGAAGGCCTGACGGTCAACGGCGCCAAGTTCCAGCCCACGGCCGCTGAAAAACCACGCCCAAGCCCCAGGCCGCCGCAGCCACCAAGCCCTGAGCGCCGGGTTCGACGACCCGGAAAAGAGCCCCGCTGCGCTGCCGCAGCGGGGCTCTTTTTTGCTGACACAGCTGACAAGGAATGGGAGCCTTCCCGGGGCCCGGACCACCGGCCGCCTGATGACAGAAGAACCAAACTGTCGCCCTATCGATGTCGCTATTCCGGAGCCACAGGTACCCGCCTCTGAAAAGTACATCGCCTGGGTGCACAAAAAAACCCGCTGCGTCGCCACAGCGGGTTCTGTTTCTAACTCACACACTGGCTGGCGCCAGCGGGGCGATTAGAAGGCGTGGTACACGCCGATGCGGTACTGGCTTTGGTTGTCAATCGACTGTTTGCCGAAGGAAGCGTTGATGTTGGTGCGCTTGCTCAGGTCGTAACGAACCACGGCTTCGGTGACCTTGTTGGCGTCACGCTTGGCGTAGTTCAGACCCACGGTGGTGGCGCCCAGGGGAGCAGCCACGCCCAAGCTGAAGGCGTTCTTGTCGGTGTTGGTGCGCTTGCTGTCAAAGCCGAGGCCCACGCGAGCCACGCCGAAGTTGTAGGTGGCGAACAGCTCGGTGTTGGTCTTCTTGGTACCGGGGCGCAGCGTGCCGCTGGTGGACTTGAAGGCCACGCCAGCGGCCAGAGGACCTTTGGCGTAGTTGGCACCCAGAACGGTCACCTTGTTGGCCGGATCGGTGTTGCCATCGGCGTTCACTTCAACGTACTGGATGTAAGGGGTGAAGCCGCTGAACGCAGGTGCGGTGTAGGTCAGCACGTCGATGGGATCGCGGGTGATCACACCGCTGGTGTCGTACATGCCGTCAGGCAGGTTGGAAGGTGCCACCATGCCGCGGGTGATCAGGTCAGCCGAACGGGTGTTGGCCAGCGACACCGAACCGAAACCACCGGCCAGACCGATGGAGGTGTTGCGACGCAGGGGCGCATTGCCGAACCGGCTGTTGGTTGCGTCGTACTGGATGGCGGCGTTGGCACGCAGACCACCGCCCAGATCTTCGCTCACGCCCAGGGCGAACGTGGCGTCGGTGTTGGTGAAGCCCTTGACACCAGCCACAGCGCCGGACGGAGCCTTCTGGTAAGCGAAACCAACCACACCGGTCAGGTTCACGGCGGACTGGGCGAAAGCGGCGGTGGATGCCAGGGCAGCCAGAGCGATCAGGGTCTTTTTCATTGAGAGTTTCTCCAAGGTTGAAAAATGGGCCGCGGGCCTGAGCCCCCGTGCCAACCTCCGTTCGGGAAGTTGCGTGTATTCCACCAGATGGGTCTGCCGGATGCAAAGGTTTCAGCGTTTCGGCGGCTCAAATGTCTCACCCGCACAACAAAGCAGTACTTTGGCGACATGGGGCCCGGTGTGCCGGCCTTGCGGACCTTGGCCCGTCGGGGGTCTTTTCGGGTGCAGGCCGGGGCCGCTATGCTTGACGCATGGACCGTTTTCTGACCGCCGCCGACCAGGCCTTGCGCACCCTGTTCGTACCTCCCCGCGCCCACCGGGCCTGCCCCACCGTGACCGAAGCACCCACCCCGCCGCTGGCGGCCGAAGAACGGCAGCTGGCCGGCGCGCTGATGCGGGTGAACCACGTGGGCGAGGTGTGCGCGCAGGCGCTGTACACCGCGCAGGCGCTGGCGGCACGCAGCGCGCGCACGCCCAATGAAACGCTGGCGCGGCAGCTGGAAGCGGCCGGCCGGGAAGAAACCGACCACCTGGCCTGGACGCAGGAGCGGCTGGACGAGCTGGGTGCCCGCCCTTCGCTGCTGAACCCGCTGTGGTACGCCGGCGCTTTTGGCCTGGGGTTGCTGGCGGGCCGCCTGGGGCCGGGGGTGAGCCTGGGTTTCGTGGTGGAGACCGAACGCCAGGTGGAAGCGCACCTGGCCAGCCACCTGGACCGCCTGCCCAGGAACGACCACGCGTCGCGCGCCATCGTGGCGCAGATGAAGGACGACGAAGCCCGCCACGCGCGCGAAGCCCAGCACGCCGGAGCGACCGAACTGCCGGCGCCGGTCAAGGGTCTGATGCGGCTGGCCGCCAAGGTGATGACGACCGTGGCGCACCGGGTCTGAGCGTCGCGAAGGCCCCCACGCTCCGCCGCTGCGCTGGTCGCTGCCCCCCGAGGGGGCCGCGTTTCAGGCTTGGGAGCGGCCCGGCGCCTGAAACCCGCGCGATGCCGCTGCGCGGCGCGCCGGGTCAGGCTTCGACCAGTTCGAAGCCGGTGGTGATGTCGGCCGTCTTGCCCAGCATGATGCTGGCCGAGCAGTATTTGTCGTGGCTCATGGCGATGGCGCGTTCGACCGCCGCGGCGGGAATGCCCTTGCCGGTGATGGTGAAGTGCATGTGGATTCTGGTGAAGACCTTAGGGTCCACCTCGGCGCGTTCGGACGTGATCTTGACGCTGCAGCCGCGCACGTCGTGCCGGCCGCGCCTGAGGATGAGCACCACGTCGTAGGCGGTGCAGCCGCCGGTGCCGGCCAGCACGGTTTCCATGGGGCGGGGCGCCAGGTTGGCACCGCCGTTTTCCGGCTTGGCCGCGTCGGGCGCGCCGTCCATGGTCAGCACGTGGCCGCTGCCGGTTTCGGCCACGAAGCCCATGGCCGAGCGGGTGCCGGTGGCGCCGGTCCAGGTGACGGTGCATTCCATGCGGGAGTCCTGTTGTGATTTTGGTTACGGCTTTTTCGAAAAAGCTCTCTAAAAGATAGCAAAAGAGCGCTTGACGTGTTGCATTGCAACATGCCTTCTATATACTGGCAGCATTGTATTGAAGGTTGTCTCCTCTACCCTCCACGGGTGGATTCAAACCCGGACCGGTTCTGCCCGTCCGGGTTTTTTTTGCGCCGCACTATGATTCGGGCCACAGGAAAACCCATGCCCGCCCGATCCAAGACCCCCGCCGCCACTTCCCCCGTGACCGCACTCGGCCCGGCCGACTACCTCAGGCTGATCCTCACGGCGCGGGTGTACGACGTGGCGGTCGAGTCGCCGCTGGAGGTGGCGAAGAACCTCAGCCGCCGCCTGCACAACACGGTGCTGCTCAAGCGCGAGGACCAGCAGCCGGTTTTCAGCTTCAAGCTGCGCGGGGCCTACAACAAGATGGCGCATCTTTCGGCCGAGCAGCTGAAAAAGGGCGTGATCTGCGCGTCGGCCGGCAACCACGCCCAGGGCGTGGCGCTGGGCGCGCACAAACTGGGCACGCGGGCCGTGATCGTGATGCCCACGACCACCCCGCAGGTGAAGATCGACGCCGTCAAGGCCCTGGGTGGGGACGTGGTGCTGCACGGCGACAGCTATTCCGACGCCCACGGGCACGCCGTGGCGCTGCAGAAGAAAGAAGGGCTGACCTTCGTGCACCCGTTCGACGACCCGCTGGTGATCGCCGGCCAGGGCACGGTGGCCATGGAGGTGATGCGGCAGGTGCAGGCGCTGGGCAGCGGCCGGCTGGACGCGGTGTTCGTGGCCATCGGCGGCGGCGGGCTGATTTCGGGCGTGGCCAACTACATCAAGGCGCTGCGGCCGGAGGTGAAGGTCATCGGCGTGCAGATGAACGACTCGGACGCGATGATGCGGTCGGTGCAGGCCGGCGAGCGCGTCACGCTGCCCGATGTGGGCCTGTTCTCGGACGGCACGGCGGTGAAGCTGGTGGGCGAAGAGACCTTCCGCGTGGCCAGCGGCCTGGTGGACGACTTCATGACGGTGGACACCGACACGGTGTGCGCGGCCATCAAGGACATCTTCGTGGACACGCGCTCCATCGTGGAGCCGGCCGGCGCGCTGGCGGTGGCCGCGATCAAGCAGTACGTCGCAGCGAACAAGACCAGGGGCGAGACCTACGCGGCCATTCTGTGTGGGGCCAACATGAACTTCGACCGGCTGCGCTTCGTGGCTGAGCGGGCCGAGGTGGGCGAAGAGCGCGAGGCGCTGTTCGCGGTGACGATTCCGGAGGAGCGCGGCAGTTTCAGACGCTTTCTGGAGACCATCGGCAACCTGCCGGGCGGCCCGCGCAACGTGACGGAGTTCAACTACCGCATCGGCAACGCCGAGACGGCCCATGTGTTCATGGGCCTGACGACCCACGGCCGGGGCGAGTCGGGCAAGATCGCCGCCAACTTCCAGCGCCAGGGCTTTGAGGCGCTGGATCTGACCCACGACGACCTGGCCAAGGAGCACATCCGCCACATGGTGGGCGGGCATTCACCGCTGGCGCAGAACGAGCGGCTGCTGCGCTTTGTGTTCCCCGAACGGCCCGGCGCGCTGCTGAAGTTCCTGAGCCTGATGCGCCCGGGCTGGAACATCAGCCTGTTCCACTACCGCAACCAGGGCGCCGACTACGGGCGCATCCTGGTGGGCCTGCAGGTGCCCGACAAAGACCACAAGGCTTTTGACAGATTCCTCCACACCCTGGGCTACCCGTTCGTCGAGGAGACCCACAATCCCGTGTACCGTCTGTTCCTCAGGAGCTGAAACAGACCGAGGATGAAGATCAGGCCCTTTCCCGTTCGCGAAGACCCCGCCATTGCCCGGGAACGGATGGCGGGTCTGCGACTGCCGCTCATCAGCCCGACCGCCGATGCGGTGCTGGATGCCGACCTGCGCAAGCGTCTGCACCCAGGCGAACTGCCCGAACAGGCGCTGGGCCGCATGGAAACGCTGCTGCTGCAGCTGGCCCGCATCCAGAACGCCGCCCCTCTGCCCTTCGATCTGCTGGCCTTGGACTCGCCCCAGCTGGTGGTGTTCGCGGCCGACCACGGCATTGCCGACGAAGGCGTTTCGCTGTTCCCGCAGTCGGCCACACGCGAGCGGGTCGGGCAACTGCTGAAGGGCCACACACCCACCAACAGCCTGGCCGACCTGCACGGGTTTGAGCTGACGCTGGTGGACGCCGGCGTGGCCACGCACCTGCCAGCGCCCGAGGGGGAGCGCAAGCCCGCCATACCGCTGCAGTTGCGCAAGATCGGGTATGCCACGCGCAACATGGTGCTGAGCCCGGCCATGTCGCTGGCGCAGGCCGTGTCGGCCCTGCACGCGGGCATGGACGTGGTGCACCACCTGCCCGGCAATGTGGTGGCGCTGGGTGACGTGGGCGTGGGCAGCACCTCGAGCGCGGCCCTGCTGCTTTCGCGTCTGTGCGGCGTGCCGCTGGCCGATGCCTGCGGCCCGGGCAGCGGACTGGACGAAACCCGCCAGCAACAGAAGCTGGAAAAGCTGTTTGCGGCCGCCAACCGCCACCGCAGGGCCACCGCGCCGCTGGACGCACTGGCTGCCCTGGGCGGTTTCGAGATCGCGATGATGGCGGGTGCCATGCTGCAGGCCGCTGCCGAACGCCGGGTGGTGCTGGTGGACGGCTTCGTGTCCAGTGCGGCGGCGCTGGTGGCCCGCGGGCTGGTTCCGGCCGTCACCGACTACCTGGTCTTCACCCACCGGTCGGCCGAACCCGGCCACCGCCTGCTGCTGATCCACCTGCAGGCCCAGCCGCTGCTGGACATGGAGCTGCGCATGGGACAGGGCATGGGCGCCTTGCTGGCCTGGCCGCTGCTGCAGGCGGCCCAGCGGTTGCTGGAGCGCTGAACCGGGCGAACCACCGGCGCACAACCTGCGCAGGTGCAAAAGGTGTTTCAGTTGGTTACGGGCAGCGGCAGGCTGAGCTCTACCGTGGGCGGACCCGCACGGCTGGCGCCGAGACGGGCACCGAGGCGGTCCACCGACAGCAGGAACAGACCGCCCTCGATTTCTGCACCCACCCGGTACGGCTTGGGCGACTGACCGTTGAAGGCGATGAGCGCCGCGCCGCCGGGGCCGGACTGGTCGATCACGCCCAGCAGGGCGTAGCTGGAAGGTGGCGCCGCCGGTGCCGCGGCATCGGCGGTGGGCGCCTGCGGGACGGCGCCCAGCGCCCGGGCGACCGATGCCGTGTCGCTGACCACGGGGGCCTGCGCCACGACCTGGACCGGCGTGACCGGGCTGCGCCCCCAGGCCAGCAACGCCCAGTAGCCCGCCCCCAGACCGGCGGCCAGCCACAGCACGACCGCCGCCAGCGCCGGCACCAGGGACGACGAAGGGGACACGGCAGGGACTCGAAGGCGAGCAGCGCGGAACATGCGCGCATTATGATCGACCCACCCTTGGTTGCCGCGGCCCGCGAGCCCGGCACCGCGTTCCATGTGCTGCAGGGTCCGCATTCCGCCGCGCTGGCCACTGCGGGCCGTTCCGGGAGACCGTCTTGCCCCTTCACCACACTGCCCCCACCGCCCTCCGCCGCACCATCGCCCGGGGTTTCACCCTCATCGAACTCATGGTGGTGCTGGTCATCATCGGCGTGCTGGCGGCCCTGATCGTGCCCAACGTGCTGGACCGGGCCGACGACGCACGCGCCACCGCCGCCAAGACCGATGTCAACAACCTGATGCAGGCGCTCAAGCTCTACAAACTGGACAACCAGCGCTTTCCGACGGGCGAACAGGGCCTGAACGCGCTGGTGAGCAAGCCGACCGCCGGCCCCATTCCGCCCAACTGGCGGCCTTACCTCGACAAGCTGCCTTCGGACCCCTGGAGCCGCCCCTACCAGTACCTGAACCCCGGACTGCGTGGCGAGGTGGATGTGCTGTCGCTCGGTGCGGACGGCCAGGCAGGCGGTGAAGGCAAGGACGCCGATATCGGCAGCTGGCAGTGAGCAGATACCCCCCCGCGCCGCTGCGCGGCTTCCCCCAGGGGGGACGCCGCCTTTCGCCCGGCAAAGCCGGATCGTCGGCGGCCACTGGCCTGAGTCTTTTCGCTCACCGGGTGTCGGCCCCTCATGCCACATAGGACGCCCCGCCGCGGGTTTGCGCATCGCGGCTTCACGCTGCTGGAGCTGATGATCGTGGTGGCGCTGATCGCGCTGGCCACCGCGGGGGTGAGCCTGGCGCTGCGCGACGGTGACAGCGTCCAGCTCGAGCGCGAGGCCCTGCGCCTGTCGGCCCTGCTGGAATCGGCCCGCGCCCAGTCGCGCACCAGCGGGGTGCCCGTGCTGTGGCGCAACACCGGCAGCGGCTTCGAGTTCATCGGTGTGCCCACGGGACCGTCCGCGTCGGACGGACTGGCCGGCCCCCGCAGCTGGCTGAGCCCGGAAACCCGCGTGCAGATCACCCAGCCCGCGGGCGCTGCGGTGCTGGTGCTGGGGCCCGAACCCCTGATCGCCGCCCAGCGCCTGCTGCTGCTGCAGGGCGACCGGCGCCTGAGCCTGGGCACCGACGGACTGGCCCCGTTCGCGGTGGTTCAGGAAGGCAGTGCCCCATGAGCAACCGGCGCAGTCGCGGCTTCACCCTCATCGAGGTGCTGGTGGCGCTGGCGGTGGTGGCCATCACGATGACTGCGGGTCTGCAGGCCACGGGCGCCCTGACCCGGGCCGCCAGCCGCCAGAGCGACCAGTGGCTGGCCCAGTTGTGCGCGGAGAACGAACTCACGCGCCTGCGCCTGGCGCGCCAGTTGCCGGGCGTGGGCGAAACCACGGTCGACTGCGCACAGGCTGGCCAGACGCTGGCGGTGCGCCTGGTGGTCGCGCCGACGCCCAACCCGAACTTCCGGCGCATCGACGCGGTGGTGGAAGGTGCGGTGGACGGCACCCCGGTGCGCCTGCTGCAGCTGTCCACCGTGATGGGGCGGTACTGACATGAGCCCCCACGCTCCACCGCTGCGCGGGTCGCTGCCCCCCACGGGGGCTGGGCCTGCCTGGGGGCGGCCCGGCGGCTGGCCCGTCTTGCACCCCCACGCTCCACCGCTGCGCGGGTCGCTGCCCCCCAGGCGCCGCCGTCAGGGCTTCACCCTCATCGAGCTGCTGGTGGCCATCTCGGTGATGGCGATGCTGGCGTTGCTGAGCTGGCGATCCATCGATGGCATGACGCGCACGCAGGCGGTGACCCAGCAGCGGGCCGACCAGTTGCTGCGGCTGCAGGCGGCGCTGGGCCAGTGGGTGGCCGATCTGGATGCCATCACCCAGACCCAGGAGCTGGCCCCGCTGGAGTTCGACGGCCGGCTGCTGCGTCTGACGCGGCGCGACAGTTCCGAAACCGGGCTGGACAGCCCGGGCATGCGCGTGGTGGCCTGGACGCAGGCGAACGGCCAGTGGATGCGCTGGCAGTCCGGGACCCTGCAGCACCGCGACGATCTGGCCCGCGCCTGGCAACGTGCCGCGCTCTGGGGGCAGACTTCCGCCAGCGGGTCGTCCCGGCCTGCGGCGGGCGACAGCGCGGTGGCGGTGGCCACCATCGACCAGTGGCAGCTTTACTACCACCGCGGCGAGACCTGGGGCAACCCGCTCTCGTCGGTGGGCAACGAGTCGGCGGGCAACGCCGTCGGCAACAGCCTGCCCAACGGTGTGCGCCTGGTGCTCTCGCTCACACCGGGGCAGGCCATGGCGGGGTCGGTCACCCGCGACTGGGTGCGACCCACGCTGGAGGCGGGCCAGTGACGCCTCCCCCGCGCGCGGCTTCCCGTCAAACTCCCGTGGGGGGGCGGCAATCGGGTGCCGCCCTGCTGCTGGCCATGCTCACCGTCACCCTGGTCGCGACCCTGGCCTCGGCCGCGCTGTGGCAGCAATGGCGCGCGGTCCAGGTGGAAACGGCCGAACGGCAACGGGTGCAGGCGGGCTGGATCCTCACCGGCGCGCTGGACTGGGCGCGGCTGATCCTGCGCGAGGACGCCCGCGGCAACCAGAACAGCGGCAACCCGGACCACCTGGGCGAGCCCTGGGCCATGCCGCTGGAAGAGGCCCGCCTGTCCAGCTTTCTTGCGGTGGACAAAAACAACAACACCGATGCGGGTCTGGCCGCCTTTCTGTCGGGCGAGGTGCGCGACCAGCAGGCACGCCTGAACTTCCTCAACCTCGTGCGCACCACCGGTGAAGGCACGCGGTCGAGGCTGGAGGTGTCGGCGGCCGACCTGCAGACCTTCACCAAGCTGTTCCAGCTGCTGGACCTTCCCCCCGCCGAGCTCAACGCCGCCGCGCAGGCGCTGCTGCAGACTTCGCTGCTCGCCGCGAACGATCCGCAGCCCTCCCGCACGCCGCTCATGCCCACCAAACTGGCGCACCTGGCGTGGCTGGGCATCGGGCGCGCCAGCCTGGCGGTGCTGGAGCCGCACGTGACGCTGTTGCCCGAACGCACGACGCTCAACCTCAACACCGCCAGCCCGCAGGCCATCGCCGCCAGCGTGCCCGACCTCAGCCTGGCCGACGCCCAGCGGCTGGTGACCGAACGGGAGCGCGATCCGTGGCGCGACATCGCCGATGCGGCGCGCATGCGGCCGGGCATCGCCAGCCAGCTCCGCTCCGACCGGCACGACGTGCGCAGCCGCTATTTCGAGGTGCGCGGACGGCTGCGGCTGGACGACACCGTGATCGAAGAGCGTTCCCTGGTGGTGCGCAACAACCTGCAGGTGCGTGTGCTCTGGCGCGAGCGCATCACCACCCGTTGATTGATACTCTCAGGCAATGCTCTCTAGAATGGGCATCGCAACAACTGGCCCCGCCCGTGCTGATTCTCACCCCTTCTGATGGCTCCCTTGCCCCTGCCGACGGCCCCACGACCGAGGTGACGTGGGTGCGTTCGGGCGATGGCCGGTACGCGCAGGAGCACGGCAGCTGTGCCGCTTCGCTGCTGCCGACCGAGGCCGAGGTGGTGCTGGCGCTGCCGGTGCGTGCCCTGTCGTGGCACCGCCTGGCGGTGCCCAAGGTCGCCGCTTCCAAGCTGCGCGCGGTGCTCGATGGCCTGCTGGAAGAGCGGGTGCTCGGCGACACCGCCGACCTGCATTTCGCCCTGGAACCGGGTGGCCGGGCTGGCCAGACGGTGTGGGTGGCCGTGTGCCAGAAGGCCTGGCTGCAAGGCTGGCTGAGCGCGCTGGAATCGGCTGGGCGCCCGGTCTCGCGCATCATCCCCACCCTCTGGCCCACGAGCGCCGGCCGAAACGGCCCGGACGAGACCGTGCACTGGGCCCACGACGAGGGCGACCGCGTCTGGCTCGCCACGGCCAACCCGCTGGGCGTGCGCTGCGTGCCACTGCGCGAAAGTGGGTCCAGCACGTTTGGCGCCTCCAGCTTCGGCGCTTCGACGTTCGGCGACTCCGGCTTCGGTGGCGTCGGCCCGGCGGCCAGCGTGACCGACCACCTGCTGGACGGGTCGGACCCGGCGAGTACCCACTGGTTCGCCGATCCATCGATCGCGGCACTGGCCGAACAGGCGTGCAACCAGCGCTTTGACCTCATGCCCCCGCACGAGTGGCTGTTGCGGTGCGCCCAGTCCGAATGGAACCTGGCGCAGTTTGACCTCAGCCTGGCCAGCGGCACCCGGCGCAGCCAGCGTTTGCGCCAGTCATGGCGCCAGTTCCGCTCAGCCCCTGCCTGGCGGCCGGCGCGCTGGGGCCTGATCGCGCTGCTGGCCTCGCAGCTCATCGGCCTGAACGTGGCCGCCTGGCAAGAACGCAGCAGCCTGCTAGCCAAACGCCAGGCGGTGCACCAGACCTTGCGGCAGACCTTCCCGAACGTGACGCTGGTGCTGGACCCGTCGCTGCAGATGCAGCGCGAGCTGGCCCAGCTGCAGCAGGTCGGCGGCCAGCTGTCGGGGCGCGATCTGGAAGCCATGCTGGCGGCGCTGGGCGGCGCAGGCGCCACCACCACGCCGCAGCGCCTGAACTACAGCCCCGGCGAATTGCGGCTGGAGGCACCGGAAGACCAGTTGCGCATGCAGGCCCAGGCGCTGGGCACGGGTTCGTGGAATGCCCAGCTGGAAGGCAGCACCCTGCGCCTGCAACCTCAAACGCCTTGAACCCGACCATGACCGATCGACGCACGCCGACCTGGCAAAACCTGATCGAGACCGCACAGCCGGTCTGGAACAGGCTGGCCCCACGCGAGCGGCTGGCCGTCGGCATCGCGGCCACCTTGCTGGGCCTGGCCACGCTGTGGTGGCTGGGTGTGGCACCGGCACTGGCGACCTTGCGCCAGGCACCCGCACAGCACGAAAAGCTGGACAGCGAGCTGGCCCGGGTGCGCCAGATGGCCGCCACCGCCGAGAACCTGCGCAGCCAGAACAACGCCCAGCCCCTGGCCCCGGAAAGTGCCCGCAGCGCACTCGAACTGGCCACCAGCACGGCCCTGGCCGGCACGGGTGCGCTGACCCTGCAGGGCGACCGGGCCACCGTCACCCTGCGCGGCACGTCCCCCGAAGCCCTGGCGCAATGGCTGACGCAGGTGCGCATCAACGCGCGGGTGGTCCCGGTGCAGGCCGACTTGCAGCAGACGGGCGCCCCGGCTGGCTGGAGCGGCCAGCTGGTGCTGGCCGGCCCCGGCCTGGGGACGGGCCACTGATGCGCGCCGCCTGGCCCGTGCGACTGGCCTGGTTGAGTGCCTTGCTGGGACTGGCACTGGGGCTGGTGCTTTTCGCGCCTGCGCGCTGGCTGGCGCACGGCATTGGCCTGGCGAGCGACGGGCGGCTGCAACTGGTCAACACCCGTGGCACGGTCTGGAACGGCCAGGGCGACCTGTTGCTGACCGGGGGGGCAGGCAGCCGCAGCCAGACGGCGCTGCCGCGCGGCCTGCAGTGGCAGCTCCGCCCGGCCTGGACCGAGTCCGCACCGGCGCTGCGCCTGCAGCTCAACGCACCCTGCTGCACCCCGCAGCCGCTGGACCTGACGGCGCTGCCGGGCTGGGCAAGCGCGCGGTTGCTGGTGGCCGGCTTCCAGAGCCAGTGGCCCACCGAGCTGCTCGTGGGTCTGGGCACGCCCTGGAACACGCTGCGGCTCGAAGGGCAACTGCAGCTGTATTCCCCGGGGCTGGACCTGCAATGGACGGCTGGCCGCGGTCGTGTCCAGGGCGACCTCAACATCGAAGCGCTGGACATGGCTTCGCGCCTGTCGACCCTGCGCCCCCTGGGCAGCTACCGACTGGCGCTGAACGCACCGGCCGATGGTGACCGCGTGACGGTGGCGCTGCAGACCCTCGGCGGTGAACTTCAGCTGCAGGGCGAAGGTCAATGGACCGGCGGGCGGCTGCGTTTCCGGGGCGAAGCTTCGGCGGCCCCCGGCCGCGAGGCCGCGCTGGACAACCTGCTCAACATCATCGGACGCCGCCAGGGTGCGCGTTCGCTGCTGAACATCGGGTGACGTTTGCTGCACGACCGGCACCCGACTTCGCGATAGGATGAAACCATGAATCCCAACCCCTTCCGTGCCGCCCGAGCGCCGGCCCTGGCGAGACTCACCGCCCTGGCGCTGGCCTGCTCGCTGCTGGGCCTGAGCGCCCATGCGCAGACGCCCAGCCGCAACCGCGAACCGGTGGTGCTCAATTTTGTGGGCGCCGAGATCGAAGCCGTGGCCCGCACGCTGTCCACCATCACCGGTCGCAACGTGGTGCTCGACCCGCGCGTCAAGGGCACCATCAACCTCTCGACCGACAAGCCGGTGCCACCGGCCACCGCGCTCAACCAGTTCGCCGCCGCCCTGCGCCTGCAGGGTTTCACCCTGGTGGACACGGGTGGCCTGTACAAGATCGTGCCCGAAGCCGACGCCAAGCTGCAGGGCAACACCGTCAACGCCGGCCCCGTGAGCCAGTTGCAGGCGTCGAACCAGATCGTCACGCAGATCTTCCGCCTCAACCACGAGAACGCGAACAACCTGGTGCCGGTGCTGCGGCCGCTGATCGGCCCCAACAACACCATCAACGTCAACCCGGGCAACAACTCGCTGGTCATCACCGACTACGCCGACAACCTGCAGCGCATCGGCCGCATCATCGCGGCCCTGGACGTGGCCGGCGCCACCGACGTGGAGATCATCCCGCTGCAGCACGCGATCGCGAACGACCTGGTGCCGCTGGTGACCAAACTGATCGAGTCCGGCGCCGGCGCCGGTGCCGGCGCGGGGGACGCGTCGTTCAGGACCACGCTGGTGGCCGAACCGCGCAGCAATTCCCTGGTGATGCGTGCGGCCAACCCCGCGCGGCTGGCGCTGGTGCGCGCATTGGTCACCAAACTGGACCAGCCGACCTCGCTGTCTGCGGCCGGTGACATCCACGTGGTCTACCTCAAGAACGCCGACGCTGTCTCGCTCGCCACCACACTGCGGGCCGCCCTGTCGGGCGGCAGCTCGGTCGGCGGATCCAGCGTCACCGCGGCGCGCAGCCCCGCCGCTGCCGGAACCGGTGCCGCCACCAGTGCGGCCACGGCGCCCGTGGCCGCCAGCGCCGGACCTTCGACGGGTGGCCAGATCCAGGCCGACCCGGCGACCAACGCGCTGATCATCACCGCGCCCGAACCCCAGTACCGGCAGTTGCGCGCCGTGATCGACCAGCTGGATGCCCGGCGCGCGCAGGTGTACGTGGAAAGCCTGATCGCCGAGGTGAACGCCGACAAGGCGGCCGAGTTCGGCATCCAGTGGCAAGGGCCCATCGGCAAGTCGGGTGACGGCGCCATCGGCCTGCTGGGCACGAACTTCGGCACGGGCGGATCGAACATCTTCAACCTGGCCAGCGGGCTGGCCAGCGGCTCCACCAGTGCCGCGCCCAGCGCGGGCCTCAACCTGGGCGTTGCCGGTCGCGCCAACGGTGTGTATTTCCTGGGCTTTCTCGCCCGGTTCCTGCAGCAGAACGGCGACGGCAACATCCTCTCGACCCCCAACCTGCTGACCCTGGACAACGAGGAAGCCAAGATCGTGATCGGCCAGAACGTGCCCTTCGTGACCGGCAGTTTCACCAACACCGGCAGCAACAACGGCGCGGTGAACCCGTTCCAGACCATCGAACGCAAGGACGTGGGCCTGACCCTGCGGGTGAAGCCGCAGATCAGCGAGAACGGCACCATCAAGATGACCATCTTCCAGGAGGTCAGCAGCGTGCAGGCCACCTCGGTCAATTCCAGCGGCGGACTGATCACCAACAAACGCTCGATCGAGTCCACCGTGCTGGTCGACGACGGCGCCGTGGTCGTGCTCGGCGGCTTGCTCCAGGACACCTATGAAGGCAACGAAGACAAAGTCCCCGGCCTGGGCGACCTGCCGATCTTCGGCAATCTGTTCAAGAGCGAAAAACGCGCGCGCAAGAAGACCAACCTGATGGTGTTCCTGCGCCCGGTGGTGCTGCGCGACGCGCGCGAAAGCAGCAGCCTGTCGCTGGACCGCTACGAGCTGATGCGGGCGATCCAGAAGGACGCGCAACCGGTGCCCAGCAGGCTGGTGCCGATCAACGATGCCCCGGTGATGCCGCCGCAGCTGGCCCCGGGCGCGCTGCTGCCCGCCACACCCGCCGCGCCCGCCCGTTGATTCCACGGCCATGAAGTACCCGCTGCCCTACGCCTTCGCCCGCGAGCACCACTGGCTGCTGGAGGACGACGGCGAAAGCCTGACGCTGCTGGGCAGCAGCCAGCCTGCGCCGGACCCCGCGGCCGAGTCCAAGCGGCTGTCGGCGCTGTCGGAAATCCTGCGCTGCCACCACGTGCACGAAATGCACTGGGATTCCACCGAGGCCATGGCCCAGCGCATCAGCGCGGCCTATGCACAGGGCGAATCGAGCGCGGCCGCCGTGGTCAGCGAGGTGCAGGGTGAGGCCGACCTCAGCCGCATGATGCAGGAACTGCCGGCGATCGAAGACCTGCTGGAGACCGCCGACGACGCGCCCATCATCCGCATGCTCAATGCCCTGCTGACGCAGGCGGCGCGCGACGGGGCCAGCGACATCCACATCGAGCCCTACGAACGCCACTCCAGCGTGCGCTTCCGCGTCGACGGCACGCTGCGCGAGGTGGTGCAGCCCAACCGTGCGCTGCACGCCGCGCTGATCTCGCGCCTGAAGATCATGGCCGAGCTGGACATCTCGGAAAAGCGCCTGCCGCAGGACGGCCGCATCAGCCTGCGCATCGGCACGCGCGCGGTGGACGTGCGCGTCTCCACCCTGCCCAGCGCCCATGGCGAACGCGCCGTGCTGCGTCTGCTGGACAAGAGCGAGAGCAAGCTCAACCTGGAAGCGGTGGGCATGCAGGGCGGTGTGCTGGAACGCTTCAAGCACCTGCTGACGCAGCCGCACGGCATCATCCTCGTGACCGGCCCCACCGGTTCGGGCAAGACCACCACGCTCTATGCCGGCCTGCAGCGCCTGAACGCGGCCACGCTGAACATCATGACGGTGGAAGACCCGATCGAATACGAGCTGCCGGGCGTGGGACAGACCCAGGTCAACGCCAAGATCGACCTCGATTTCGCCAAGGCGCTGCGGGCCATCCTGCGCCAGGATCCGGACGTGATCATGATCGGCGAGATCCGCGACTTCGAGACCGCGCAGATCGCCATCCAGGCGTCGCTGACCGGGCACCTGGTGCTGGCCACGCTGCACACCAACGACGCACCCAGCGCGGTGACCCGCCTGACCGACATGGGTGTGGAACCCTTCCTGCTGAGCAGTTCGCTGCTGGGCGTGCTGGCCCAGCGCCTGGTGCGCAAACTGTGTGTGCACTGCCGCCGTCAGGACGAGCGTGGCCGCTGGAAGGCCGTGGGTTGCCCGCACTGCAACCAGACGGGCTACAAGGGTCGTACCGGCATCTACGAATTGCTGGTCACCGACGACAAGATCCGGGCCCTGATCCACAACCGTGCGGCCGAAAGCCAGCTCTTCGTGGCGGCGGAGGCGGCCGGCCTGAGGTCCATGCGGGAAGACGGCCAGCGCCTGATCGACCAGGGCATCACGTCGATCGAGGAAGTCATGAGCGTGACCAGGGACTGAACCACCGCATCGCCCCATGCCTGCCTACTCCTTCGAAGCCCTGGACGCGCAGGGCGTCACGCAGAAAGGCCTGATCGACGCCGACACGGCCAAGGCGGCGCGCAGCCAGCTGCGGGCGCGGTCGCTGGTGCCGATGTCGGTCGAACCCGCCACCGCCACGGACGGCGCAGGAGCCGGCAGCGGTCTGAACATCACGCTGTGGGGTGGCCATGTCTTCAACGCCACGACGCTGGCGGTGTGGACGCGCCAGCTGGCCGGGCTGGTGGCCGCCGGGCTGCCCCTGGAACGTGCGCTGGCCGCCCTGGCGGACGAGGCGGAAGACGACAAGCAGCAGCGCCTGGTGGCTTCCCTGCGTTCGGAGGTCAATGCCGGATCGTCCTTTGCGCGCGCCCTGGCCCAGCACCCGCGCGAATTCGCCAGCATCTACAGCGCGGTGATCGCAGCGGGTGAACAGAGCGGCCAGCTGGGCACGGTGCTCGAACGGCTGGCCGATGACCTGGAAGCGCGCGAGTTGCTCAAGAACAAGCTCATCGCGGCGTCGCTGTACCCGGCCATCGTCACCCTGGTGGCCATCGTCATCGTGGTGTTCCTGGTCAGTTACGTGGTGCCGCAGGTGGCCGGCGTGTTCGCGGGCAGCCAGCGCGCCCTGCCCTTTCTGACGGTGGTGATGCTGGCCGTCAGCGGCTTTGTGCGCGGCCACGGCTGGCTGTTGCTGCTGTTGCTGGTGGCCGGTTCGGCGGCCTTGGTCATGGCGCGGCGCAACGATGTGCTGCGCGAGCGCATGGACGCTGCCTGGCTGCGTCTGCCGCTGGTGGGTCGTCTGGCCCGCGGCTTCAACGCGGCCCGCTTTGCCGCCACGCTGGCCATGCTGGCGTCGGCCGGGGTGCCCATCCTGCGCGCGCTGCAGACCGCCGCCGAAACCCTGAACAACCGCGCCATGCGCGCCGATGCGCTCGATGCGCTGGTGCTGGTGCGCGAAGGAGCGCCGCTGGCCTCGGCCATTGGCAGCAAGAAGCGCTTTCCGCCCCTGGTGAGCATGTTCGCGCGCCTGGGCGAACAGACCGGCCAGCTGCCGGTGATGCTGCGGCGTGCGTCCGACCAGCTCAGCGCCGAGGTGCAGCGCCGCGCGATGCACCTGGCCACCATCCTGGAGCCGCTGCTCATCGTCGGCATGGGTCTGGTGGTGATGCTGATCGTGCTGGCGGTGCTCATGCCCATCATCGAGCTGAACCAGCTGGTCCAATAGGCTCCCCCCGCGCCGCCTGCGGCGTCACCCCCCAGGGGGCAACGCGTGCGGCCCGGCGGAGCCGGTTCCGCCGCGTTCCCGACAAAGACACTTCTCTCGGAGACTTGCAGTTATGCCCGTGACGCTTGATGGACAGCTGGTGGTGGCGATTTCCTCTCGGGCGCTGTTCGACTTCGAGGAAGAGAACCGCGTCTTCGAAACCGGAGACGACCGTGCCTACATGCAGTTGCAGCTGGACCGGCTGGACCAGCCGGCGCGCCCGGGCGTGGCGTTCTCGCTGGTCAAGAAGCTGCTGGCGTTCAACGATGCCCAGGCCCGGCGGGTGGAGGTGGTGATCCTCTCGCGCAACGACCCGGTCTCGGGCATGCGGGTGTTCCGCTCGGCGCAGCACTACGGCCTGACCATCCAACGGGGCAGTTTCACGCGCGGACAGCCCCCATGGCGCTACCTGCGGCCCCTGCGCGCCAACCTGTTCCTCTCGGCCCACCTGGCCGACGTGCGGGCGGCGCTGGACGCGGGCGTGCCCGCCGCGCAGGTGTACCCGCAGTCGGTGCACGCGAGCGATGCGCACCCGCACGAGGTGCGCATCGCCTTCGACGGCGACGCCGTGCTGTTCTCCGACGAGGCCGAGCGCATCTACCAGGCCGAGGGCCTGTCGGCGTTCCAGCGGCACGAGGCCGACAAGGTCGCACAGCCCCTGCCGGGTGGCCCGTTCAAGCCCTTGCTGGAAGCCCTGCACCGGCTGCAAGCCGAAGGCACCAGCGCCATGCGGGTGCGCACCGCCCTGGTCACCGCCCGCAGCGCACCGTCGCACGAACGCGCCATCCGCACGCTGATGAACTGGAACATCGAAGTGGATGAG
The DNA here is from genome assembly GCA_964428045.1 of uncultured Hydrogenophaga sp. GTDB lineage: Bacteria > Pseudomonadota > Gammaproteobacteria > Burkholderiales > Burkholderiaceae_C > Hydrogenophaga. The sequence continues at coordinate 20,788 of CAYRWN010000006.1, forward strand.
GCGATGTTCCTGGGCGGCCTGCCCAAGGGCGAGTTCCTGCGCGAGTTCGAGCCCGACTTCTTCTTCGACGACCAGACCGGTCACATCGAGTCCGCCGCGCAGCACGTGCCGTCCGGCCACGTGGCCACCGGCGTTTCCAACCACTGAACGGAACCGCGACAGCGGTCCCGCCGTCTCAGGCGGCAAGCCCCTGCACCCCAGCCACCGGCTGCATAAAGACGATGAACACCCCGGCCCCGTCCAAGTTCCAGAGCTTCCGCCAGTTCTTGCATAAAGTGGCCGCCCTGGCCCTGCCCTACTTCCGATCCGAAGCAAAGTGGAAGGCGCGCGGGCTGCTGGCGGCCATCGTGCTGCTCAACCTCGGCGCGGTCTACATGCTGGTGTTGATCAACGATTGGAACCGCGTGTTCTACGACGCGCTGCAGAACAAGGACGCCGCGGTGTTCTGGCGCGAGCTGGGACGCTTCACCTACCTGGCTTTCGGCTTCATCGTCATCGCGGTCTACCGCTTTTACCTGACGCAGTTGCTGCAGATGCGCTGGCGCGCCTGGATGACCGGACAGTACCTGGACCGCTGGCTCGCGCACAAGGCCTTCTACCACCTGGAACTGGCGCGCTTTTCCAAGACCGAAGACGCCACCCCCGACAACCCGGACCAGCGCATTGCGGAAGACGTCAACCAGTTCACCAGCTACAGCGTGAGCCTGAGCATGGGCCTGCTCAACGCGGTGGTCACGCTCGTGAGCTTTGTGGGCATCCTGTGGGGTCTCTCCGGCAGCTTTGCGTTCTCCTTCAACGGCGGCGAATACGCCATTCCCGGCTTCATGGTCTGGATGGCGGTGGTCTACGCACTGGCCGGCAGCGTGGTGGCGCACTTCCTCGGGCGGCCGCTGATCGGCCTGAACTTTCACCAGCAACGGGTGGAGGCGGACTTTCGCCACCACATGGTGCGGGTGCGCGAGTACAGCGAATCGATCGCCCTGGACCGCGGCGAAGCCGTGGAGCGTGGGCAGTCCGGTACCCGCTTCGCCGCCGTCCTGGTCAACTACCTGAAGCTGATCAAACGGCAGAAGACGCTGACCTGGTTCACCGTCGGCTACAACCAGGCCGCCGTGGTGTTTCCGTTCATCGTGGCGGCGCCGCGCTTCTTCAGCGGCGCCATCCAGCTCGGCCAGCTGATGCAGATCGCGTCGGCCTTTGGCCGGGTGCAGGACGCGCTGTCGTGGTTCGTGGACAACTACGACAACCTGGCCGCCTGGCGCGCCACCACCGACCGCCTCACGAGTTTCGAGGAGAGTTTTGCGCTGGTGCGGCAGACCGCCGCGGCCAACGGTGCACAGCGGCGCGAGTCGACCGACAGCGATGCCCTGCGGATCGACGACGTGCAGATCGCCCTGCCCGACGGCGCGCCGCTGCTCGCGGCCAGTGGCCTGACGCTGCACGCAGGCGAGCACGTGCTGGTCAGGGGACCTTCGGGCAGTGGCAAGTCCACCCTGTTCCGCACCCTGGCGGGCATCTGGCCCTGGGCACGCAGCCGCGTCCAGCGGCCCGCCGACTTTGACGAACGCGCCATGTTCCTGCCACAGCGCCCCTACTTCCCCAACGGTGCGCTGCGCGATGCGCTGGCCTACCCGGCCACACCCGACCGCTACACCGACGCCCAGCTGCAGCAGGCCCTGCACGACGCCCTGCTGCCCCAGCTGGCCGAGCAGCTGGACCGGCAGGACACCTGGGGCCAGAAGCTCTCGGGCGGCGAACAGCAGCGCCTGGCCATCGCGCGCGCTTTCCTCAAGCAGCCGCGCTGGCTGTTCGTGGACGAGGCCAGCAGCGCGCTCGACGAAGACGCCGAGCGAACGCTCTACCAGCGCCTGCGCGAGCGGGTGGCGGCGCAGAACGGCGCCCTGGTGTCGATCGCCCACCGGCCCGGCGTGGCCGCTTTCCACGAACGCCAGTGGCGGCTGGCAGAGGGCCCGGCACCGGGCCAGGGCCTGCGCCTTCAACCCGTCTGATCGAAGGGGCGGCGGACCAGCGCGTACCGCAGGGCGTTTGACCCGCGCCCCTTGCGCGGACCCGGCCGGCGCCGTACCCTGTTTCCATCACGGAAACCGCCATGGCCCCGCACTCCGCCCCCTCGCCCAAGCCCGCCGACCCGCGCGGCATGCTGGCGCTCTACCGCGCCCGGTCGGCCCATTACGACGAAGAACTGGCACCGTTCGAACCCCTGCGCACCGCGGCCATCGAACGTCTGCGCCTGCATCCCGGCCAGACGGTGCTGGACGTGGGCTGCGGCACCGGCCTGAGCCTGCCCCCGCTGCTGCAGCGGCTGGGCCGGCGGGGTCGGATCATCGGCATTGAACAGTGCCCCGACATGCTGGCCCTCGCACGCGAGCGGCTGACACCGGCCCAGCAACACCAGGTGACGCTGGTGCAGGCGGGCGCCGAACAGGCCCGCTGGCGGGGCCTTGCCGACGCCGCCCTGCTGCACTTCACCCACGACATCGTGCGACGCGAAGCCGCGCTGGACAACGTGTTCGCCCATCTGCGCCCTGGTGCCCGCGTGGTGGCCACCGGCCTGCAGTGGGCACCCCCCTGGGCCTGGGCGGTCAATGCGTTCGTGCTGGGCGCCGCGCTGTATTCGATCAGCTCCCTCGACGGGCTGGACCGCCCCTGGAACGGGCTCGAAGAGCGGCTGGCGGACTTCGAGGTGACGCACGAATGGATGGGCAGTGTCTACATGGCATCCGGGCATCTGCCCGTGCCAGCCCGCCCGCCTCGCCGTCCGCAGCGCGTTGCGGTCTGAAGTGCACTGTCAGCCCTGCCCGCGGGCGGTCACCGACAGCGGCCGCAAGCCGAAAGCCCCCGGCAGCACCGCCGTTCCCCGGTTGAACAGGTGGCGCCAGCGCCGGTACGCCCCTGGATGCGACCGTGTGAGAACGCCAGGGCCAGGAACGCGTGCCACAGCACGGCGTTGCACCAGACCAGCGCCACACCGGCCGCCAAGACCCAGGGCGAAGGCGATGGTGAGGAAGGTGGCCAGCATGGTGCTCGGGCTTGCCCGATGCCGCCGGAGGCTACGCCAGATGCTGCAAACAACCGTTCCTGTGGCACGGACCGGCCAGCGGCCGGGCTCTGAACAGGACGGACACACCGGGACCTGCATGCACGACATGCCCGGCACACGCCGCGGACCGCCGTTCAGCCCGCGGCCGTGGAAGGGGGGTGGCGCTGGTCGCGGCTGGTGCCCAGCATGCGCAGCAGGCCGCGGTTGGCCTGTTCCAGGCTGATGTCGTGGTGCGCGCACACCTGTGGCAGCTGAGCCAGCCGCGCCGGCCGTCCCTGGGTGCGCGAGACCTCGAGGTAGGCGTTGTAGGGACCGGTCTCGCGCAGCAGCGCGTCGTAGGCGCGCCGGGGCAGCGGCAGCTGGCCCAGCAGTTCCGGCAGCGGCTTGTGGAGCAGACGGTCCAGCTGGGCGAACAGGGCCGTCAGGAAGACCTCGGCACGCAGGTTGTCGTCGGACCCGCTGTCGAGCAGGTGCTGGGCCAGTCGCGCGCGCATCACCATGCCATAGCGGACCGGGTGCAGGGCTTCATCGGCTCTTTCGCCCGCAGCGAGCTGTTCGGACAGCCATGCGCTGAGTGCGCCGAAGCCGATCATCATCAGGGCATGGCGCAAGGACTCGACTTCGCGGCTGTGGCCGACGCCTGCCGCGTTGGCGCGCACCAGCAGCCGGTGCACCAGCACCGGGTCCTGGCGCACGAAGCGCTCGATGCGATCGAGCGAGGCGTCCTTCTCAATGGCGGCCCGCACCTGGGCGATGACGAAGGGGTCGCAGGGCACGGACTGGTGGCGCCAGCTGTGCAGGACGTCTTCGTCCGGCCAGTCGAGCAGTCCCCACGCGCCCGCCTCGTCCAGGCAATGCTCGGCCAGCGCGCGCGAACCCACGCCTTCGTAGATGTGCCCGGGCAGGATGGGGCTGGTGCTTCGAGCGGCGGGCTGACCATCGAATCCACGGGCCTGCAGCGCATGCAAGGCCTCTTGGGCGCTCAGGCTCAGCAGGCTGCGCACCTCCAGCGGCGCGATCGCCTCGCCTTGCACCTCGTCCAGCGTGGCCCGCCGCAGCAGCACATGCCCCCGGCGCGCCGCCAATGACAGCTGGTCCAGCCCGTCGGGGGTGCCGAAGCACAGGGCGGGCACCTGCAGCCAGGTGTTGGGCACGGGCTCGCAAGCCAGCGCCTGCTGCCACAGTTCGGTCTGTTCGAACGCCAGGATCAAGGGGGGGGCGGACACCGGCCAGTCCTCTTCCAGGATCTGCAGCAGGTGTTCGGCGTCCACACCCTCGGGCTGTACGGTGTGCACGCACAGGCGCACGGCGGCGAGCTGACGCACGCGGTTCCAGACCGGCTGGTAGCCCAGGGCAACGCTGTCGAGAACGGTGTGACTCATGGTTGTCAAGGCATCACAAGCCCGCCGGCTCAACGAACGAACTCGAAGAGGGACAGCCGTTGAACCTGCGCATAGGACTTGAGCGCCGCCTCCAGCGCCAGCTGCTGGCTCTGGAAGTCGGAGATGCCCTTGACGAGGTCCAGGTCCTCCAGCTGCGACTTTTCGGTCTCATAGGCGACGGCCCGGATGTTCAGTTCCGACTCCAGGGAGTCGGCGCGGTTGAGCCACTCGCCGGTGCGCCCGCGCGCGAGCATCACCCGATCCAGACCGGTGTCCAGTTCGGTGACCGCGCGGCCGAGCGCGTGGGTCAGGCGGGTGCCGCTGTTGCCCGCGGTGTCGCGCAGCGCATCCACGGTGTCTTGCAGCACCTGGAAGATGTCGGTGGGGGTGGTGGCCGGGCGCAGCTCGATGCGATCGCCGGACGTGGCGGCACCGTGCAGGTCGACCGACAGGCCGTCGAAGGCCAGGGTGGCACCGGGCTGGTAGGGCACGCCGGTGTGTCCCGCCACGGGCGTGCCGGTGTCCAGATTGGTCACGGTGTACTGCATCACCCCGGCGACGTCGGTGAAGGTGATGTCGTAGCGCTGGCCCGTGAGCGCGCTCGGGTTGATGACCTGGCCCAGACCCGTGCGCACCGCGCCGGTGTTGGTGTCGGGCAACGAGAGGGTGAAGACGCCGTTGCCCTGCGGAATGCGCATCCAGATGGCTTCGCCATCGAGCGATTGCGGCAGGGAGGTATCGCCCGCCGCCTGCTGACCCCGCTGCCCCAGGAACTGAACCGAGCCACCGCCCGCGCCGTACAGGTCCAGGAACGGGGTCGCAGCGCCGCCCAGGCCGCCGTAGAGGGTTCGCCCCGCGTTGTCCTGCCGATTGGCCACCCCGATCATCTGTTCGCGCAGACCCGCCAGCTGGCGCGCGATGTCCTCGCGCTCACTCGGACCGAAGGTGGCGTTGCCGGCGGAGAGCATCAGCTCGCGGGCACGCTGGATCAGTTCGCCCGATTCCGCCAGACCACTCTCTGCCTGCCGCAGGCTGGCCAGCGAGGACCGCAGGGCGCGCTGGTCGCCCTCCACCCTGGAGAGGCGGTTCTGCGCCGCCTCGGCCAGCGTCGCGGCCACCGGGTCGTCGCTGGCGCGAAGCACGCGCTTGCCGGTGGACAGCCGCTCCTGCTGCGCCGCCAGATCGGCCTGGCGCCGCGCCAGCGTGTTGATGGTGGCGTCGTAGCTGTTGGCGGTGGAGACTCTCATGCGCGGTCCTCGTTACCGTCCGACCGTCTGGAGCAGGGTGTCGAACGCGCCTTGTGCGATCTGCAGGAACTTGGCTGCGGCCTGGTAAGACTGCTGGAACTGCAGCAGCCGGGCGGCCTCTTCGTCCAGGTTGACGCCCGCCACACCGGCTCGTGCCTTTTCGGCGCTGGCGGCCACCTGGGCGGTGAAATCGGCGGCAAACCGGCCCGACTGCACCTTGGTTCCCAGCGAAGAAAACAGGCTGGTGTAGCCATCGGCCAGTGGCACACCTTCAAAGGTCGGCTGTTGGCGCAGCGCGAGCATGGCGCCGGCATTGCCCGCGTTCTGGGTGGTGCTGCCCGGCGGCGCACCGGCCACGGTGAAACTGTCGCCTGCGGTCGGGCTGCCGCGCAGCGTGAGGCTCCAGCCATTGAAGGTGATCGGCTGGCCCGCCGTGTAGGCGTTGCCGGCGCTGCTGGTGCCGGCAACCGTGTCGACCACGGTGTAGGTGCCGTCGGGCTGGAACGTGAGCACGACCGGGTTCGTGAGGCTGGCCGACGCCGACTCCGCCGAGAGCCGCTCGACGCTCAGCCCACTCGCGTTAGCAACCCCGGGTGTGACCAGCACCGGGCTGGCAGCGGCCAGCCGGTCGGGCGCGGTCAGCGCCACGGCGAGGTTTCGGGCGGCCGCAGCGTAAGGCTGCAGGACGAAGCGGTCGCCCACCGCCCCGGCCCCCGAGGGCAGCTCGAAGGTGAGTCCGTCGAACGTGGCGGGCAATGCACCGAAGGACGTGCTCTGGCCATCACTCAGGCGCACCACGTCCACGCCGGCAGCGGTGAACCGCACTTCGTAGTCGGAAGCGCGCAGTGCGGTCGGGTCACTGACCGTGGCGCGCACGGTGGCGGTGCCCGTGTTGGCGGGTGCGGGCAGACCGCTGGCGGCCGGCGTTGGCACAAAGAAGTCGCTCCCGGCCGCGCCGCCCAGGTCGACGCCGAGCCGGTGCTGGGCATTGACCTGGCTGGCCAGGGCCAGCGCCATGCGCCCGAGCTGGTTCTGCAGATCGTGCAGATCCTGGTGCAGGAAGGTCATCAGACCGGCCAGTTCACCGCCGCCGAGCACCTGGTCGTCCAGGGGTGTCGTGACACCGGCCTGCACGAAGGCGATGCCCTTCCGGGAAGGGTCGATGGGGTCGGTGGTGAGCGCCAGCCGGTTGGCCGTCTGCCCCATCACCAGGGGCTGACTCCCGCCCACGAACACGCTCACCGTGCCGCCGCCTGCTGGTACGGTGGTGGTCTGGATGTACTGGTTGAGCTGGCTCAACAGCTGGTCGCGCTGATCCAGCAGGTCGTTGGGCGAGTGGGTGTTGCCCTGGGTTTCGATCAGGCGCTGGTTGACCTGCGCCAGGTCCTGCGCCAGGCGGTTGACCGTGGTCACCGTCCCTTCGGCCTGCAGATACGCACTTTGCCTCTGCTGGTCGAGCTGTGCGGCGGTGTTGCGCATGCGCGCAGCCAGTTCCTCGGCGCGCGCGATCACCACCACCCGCGCCGTGAGGTTGCTGGGCGACGAGGCGACGTCGGACCAGGCGTTGAGCATGCTGTTCATCGCCGATCCCAGTCCCGCCTCCCCCGTGGGGAACACGCCCTCCATCTGTTGGAGCTTGCCCAGGCGCAAGGCGTCGGCAGAAGCCACCGACCTGGCCAGACTGGCCTCGCGCGTGAGGTAGGCGTCGTGCGACCGGGTGACCGTGGTGATTTCCACGCCCTTGCCGAAGAATCCGTTGCCAAACTCCTGGTAGCCCGAAGACTGCAGCAGAACGTTCTGGCGCGAGTACCCGGCCGTGTTGACATTGGCGATGTTGTTGCCAATGACCTGCAGCGCCGACAGGTTGGTGTTGAGCGCGCGCGTGGCGATGTTCAGGGCTGCCGTCATGTCTGAGCCCTCTGCAGGTGCAAGGTGGTGTTGATGGCCCGGCTGAGCTTGACGGCGTACTGCGGATCGGTCGCGTAGCCGGCCCTTTGCAGGCTGGTCGCAAAGCCGTGCACGGAACCGACCTGGTCCATGACCTTGTCGTAGCGCGGGCTGTTGCCGATCAGCCTGGCGTAGTCGCGGAACGAGTCGGCGTACGAATCGTAGGCGCGGAACCGGGCCACCAGTTTGCGCGGTGCACCGTCGATGTACTCGGTCGTCACCACCTCGGCCACCTTGCCCTTCCAGCTGCCGGTGGCCTTGATGCCGAACAGGTTGAACGAGTTCGTTCCATCGCGGTGGCGGATCTCGCTCCTGCCCCAGCCGGTTTCGTGACCGGCCTGGCCGATCATGAAACTGGCGGGGATGCCCGACTCACGCGCCACCATCTCGGCGGCCTGGGTGTGCTGGCTCACAAAACCGGCCTGACGCGAACTGCCCGTGGCGGCACGGCCGATGGTGCTCGGCGCCGCAGCGCCGGCACGGCCGCTGGCCATCGCGTCCACATTGGCCATCTGGCGGCCGAGCTGCCGCTCGATGGCTTGCGACAAGCCGCCGGGCAGGCCCGAGAGCTTGAGCGCGAACTGCTGGTCCAGCATGTCCTGGCCGAGGTCGCTGCCCTCGTTGTCCATCAGACCCGACTTGGACGTGGCCTCGCGCATGCTCTTGATGAGCTCGCGCATGAACAGCGACTCGAACTGCTTGGCCGCCTCTTTGAGCGCCGCCTTGTCATCACCCTTGGCCGCGCCGAAACGCAGCGCATTCAGCGCCGACGGATCCGCCGCCAGGCCCTGGAACGACAGCGCGCCCGACGTATTCACATCGTCCTCCCGGAAGTTGCAGCGAGGCGACGCTGCCCCGCAGCCTGCACGCGCAACACACCCGTGATCTGGCAGCGCACGCGGCAGACCGACCACACCGGCGCATCCGGCGCGAAGTGATCGAAGCCAGGGGTGCCGCGGAACTGGCTTCGCCAGGCCGCAGGCACCGCCCCCTTGAGGGGGACGTGCAAAGCGCGGCGGGGGTGGTGCCTCATATCACCTCCAGTTCGGCGTTGAGGGCTCCCGCGGCCTTGATGGCTTGCAGGATGGCCAGCAGGTCTTGCGGCGTGGCGCCCAGGGCGTTGAGCACGCGCACCACGTCGGCCAGCCTGGGGGCGGCCTCGACGTTGATGAGCTCGCCCTTGTCCTTGGCGATCGCGATGTCGGCCTTCTCGGCCTGCACCGTCTGCCCACCCGCCAGCGGGTTGGGCTGGCTCACCACCGGCGTGGAACGGATGCTGACCGACAGGTTGCCGTGCGCCACGGCGCAGGCGCCCAGCGTCACCGCCTGGTTCATGACGATGGAGCCGGTGCGCGAATTGATGATGACCTTGGCCGCCGGTGCGGTGGTGGTGATCTCCAGGTCTTCCACTTGGGCCAGGAAGCGCACCCGCGCGTCGGGGTTCTGCGGCGCGCGCAGACGCACCACACGACCGTCGATGGCCGAGGCCGTGCCCTCGCCCATGCGCAGGTTGATGGCGTCGGACACGCGGCGCGCGGTCTGGAAATCGGAGGACTGCAGGCCGAGGTCGATCGTCTCGCCCAGGGCGAAGGGCGTGGGCACACTGCGTTCAACCTGTGCGCCACCGGGGATGCGGCCTGCGCTGAGGTGGTTGATCTGCACCTTGCTGCCGCCGGCCGAGGCACCCGCGCCGCCCACGAGCAGGTTGCCCTGGGCCAGGGCGTAGATCTGACCGTCGGCACCTTTGAGGGGCGTGGTGATCAGGGTCCCCCCGCGCAGCGATTTGGCGTTGCCGATGGAAGACACGGTGGCGTCGATGACCTGGCCAGGCTGGGCAAAAGCCGGCAGCTGGGCGGTGACGAGCACGGCCGCGACGTTCTTGAGCTGCATGCTGGCGCCGGGTGGCAGGTTCAGACCCAGCTGCTGCAGGTAGTTCTGCATGCTCTGCGCGGTGTAGGGCATCTGGGTGGACTGGTCGCCGGTGCCGTCCAGGCCCACCACCAGACCATAGCCGGTCAGCTGGTTGCTGCGAACGCCCTGCACCGAGGCGATCTCCTTGATGCGCAGCGCATGCGCCGACAGCGGCAGGGCCAGCCACAGCCAGGCACCGATCAGCAGCGCCCCGGTCAGGACCCGGCGCAGACACAGCGCCGCCGGGAGGCGGGCCGCGAACCACGTGCGCTGGGAAAGGGTGGGCATGGGGAACACCGGGGTTGGGAACTTCATGCCCCCAAGGTTAAGAAAACTTCAGAAGGGCATAACGCTCAAAAAGAAGCGCGACAACCAGCCTATTGCTTGCACTTCGCCCTGGGCGCCCTGGTTCCTGGATGCGATGCGGGCATTGGCCACCTGCGTGGAGGCGATGACGTTGCCCGGGCGGATGTTGCGCGGATCGACCGTGCCGGAGAAACGCAGCACGTCGACGTTTTCGTTGACGCCGATCTGCTTTTCGCCCGCCACCAGCAGGTGGCCGTTCGGCAGCACCTCCATGACGGTGGCGGTGATGGAGCCTTCGAAGCGGTTGGCGCTTTCGGTGCCGCCCTTGCCGCTGAAGTTGTTGCTCGACTCGGCGCTCGCGTCCAGCCTGGGCGTGAGGGAACTGGACTTGAAGAACGGCAGCGCCGAGATCGACGATTCGGTGGAGCCCGAGCGGTCGATGGTGGAGGACGACTTCTGGCTGGCGGTGACGTTCTCGCTGATCTGGATGGTCAGCGTGTCGCCCGGCAGGCGGGCGCGCGGGTCCTCGAACGCGGGCCGGTAGGCGGCCGCACTGAACAGGCTGCCCGTGGCGACCGGCGCGGCCACCGGCGCGGCGCGGTACTGCACCGGCTGCACCGGCACCACCTCCACCTGCGGGCTGCGGCGCAAGGTTTCACAGCCTCCCAGCGTGAGTGACAAGGCCAGCAAGGCGGCGGAAGAAGGAACGGTGCGTTTCATGGCATTTCCTGGTGAGCGCCGTAGAAGAAACCGACACGGATGACGTGTCTGCATCCAGGGCGCCGTGGAACCGGCTTCGCCGGGCCACCAGCGCCGCCCCCCTGGGGGGGTGACGCCGGAGGCGGTGCAGGGGGGGAACACATCACAGCTGGCTCAGCCGCTGCAGCATCTGGTCCGACGTGGTGATGGCCTTGGAGTTCATTTCGTAGGCGCGCTGGGTCTGGATCATGGTCACCAGCTCCTGCACGACGTTGACGTTCGACGTTTCCACGAAGCCTTGCATGAGGGTGCCCGTGCCGGCGGTGCCGGGTGCCGCCGCGATCGGGTTGCCCGAAGCCAGGCTCTCGGCAAAGACGTTCTGGCCGCGCGGCTCCAGGCCGGCGGGGTTGACGAAGTTGGCCAGCTCGATGTTCCCCACCGCCTGCGGCACGGCCTGACCGGGCATCTTGACCGAAACCACCCCGTCGGTACCGATGGTCACGCTTTGTGCATCGGCCGGGATGGTGATGCCGGCGGTGAGCGGGAAGCCGCTGCTGGTGACCATGCGGCCCTGAGCATCCAGCTGCAGACTGCCGTCGCGGGTGTAGCCGGTGGTGCCGTCGGGCATGGTGATCTGCAGGAACCCCCCGCCGTTGATGGCCACGTCCAGGTTGTTGCCCGACTGCTGCAGACTGCCCTGGGCAAACGAGCGGCTGGTCGCCACGGTGCGCACACCCAGCCCCAGCTGCAGGCCGGTGGGCAGGGTGTTCTGCTCGTCCGCCGCCGCGCCGACCTGACGCAGGTTCTGGTACATCAGGTCCTCGAACACCGCATTGGCGCGCTTGAAGCCGTTGGTCGACACGTTGGCCAGGTTGTTGGAAATCACGTCCAGCTGGGTTTGCTGGGCCTGCATGCCGGTCTTGGAAATCCACAGTGAATTGATCATGTTGCGCTCCGGGGGAGTTCAGGTTCAGTTCAGGCTCAGCAGCTGGGCCGCGGTCTGGTCGTTTTTCTCGCCGTTCTGCAGCATGCGCATCTGCACCTCGAACTGGCGCGCCACGGCGATCATCCCGACCATGGCCTCGATGGGGTTGACGTTGCTGCCCTCCAGCGCACCGCTCTGCACGCGGGCCGTGGCGTCGGCGGCCAGCGGATCACCCAGCGGACCGCGGAACAGACCGTCTTCGCTGCGACGCAGGCGGTTGCCTTCGTCGGGCGTGACCAGCTTCAGACGGCCCAGCGCCTGCGGCAGCTGGCCCGGCACGCTGGCGCTGACGGTCCCGTCTTCACCGATGCCGACCTGCGCGCCCGCAGGCACCGTGATGGGACCGCCGTCGGACAGCACCGGCAGGCCCTGGGCATTGACCAGGGTCCCTTCGGCGTTGACTTCCAGCGCACCGGCGCGGGTATAGGCCTCGGTGCCGTCCAGGGCCTGCACGCTCAGGTAGCTGCCGCCGCGCACCGCCACGTCCAGGTTGCGACCGGTGCTGGTGATGGGGCCGGCCGCTTCCGAATGGCCTGCGGTGGCCTCCAGCGCGAACACCCGTGAACTGGTGCCATCGCCGCGCACCGGCACCGCCCGGAAGGTGGCCAGCTCGGCGCGGAAGCCGGGCGTGGACGCGTTCGCCAGGTTGTTGGCAAGCAACTGCTGCCGGTGCTGCGCCGCGTTGGCGCCGGTCATGGCGGTGTAGATCAGGCGGTCCATGCAAAAGTCCTTCTGGCAGCGTGTCTTCGTCGCGGGGTGCAGCGCAACCGGCCTTGCCGGGCCGCTGGCGCCACTCCCTGGAGGGGGTCACGCGAAGCTTGGCGGGGGTGTCTGGCGATTCATCGCATGTTGAGCAGCGTGCTCATCACCTGGTCCTGCGTCTTGATGGTCTGCGCGTTGGCCTGGTAGGCGCGCTGCGCGGTCATCATGCTGACCAGCTCGGCGGTGAGGTCGACGTTCGAATCTTCCACGGCGCCCGCGCGCAGGAAACCGAGCTTGCCCTCACCGGGGCCGCCCCGAACCGGATCGCCGGACTCGAACGTCATGGACCACGAGCCACCGCCGTCGGGCGACAGGCCCTGGGGGTTGGCGAAGTTCACCAGGGAAACCTGGCCGGCAGCGCGCGTCTCGCCGTTGGAGTAGCGCGCCGTGACCACGCCGTTGTCTTCGATCTTCACGCTGGTGAGCTCGCCGGGCCGGAAGCCGTCCTGGCGCAGGTTGGTGACCGAGAAGCTGGTGCCGAACTGCGTGACATTGCCGAAATCCAGCGTCGCGGTGAAGGTCAGTGCGGGATCGTTGGGCGAAGCCAGGGTGATCGGAGGAACGACGGTGGCCGGGTTGAGCGTGCCGTCGGGCATGAAGCTGATGACAAACGGTGTGGACAGCGCGGGATCGCTGCCGTTGACGCTCGTGTAGACGTTCCACTGGTTGTTGGCGATCTTCTCGAAGGCCATGCCGACGGGGACTTCAAGGCCCTGCGGATCGAACGCGACCAGGGAGGTCCCGTAGGTGCTGATGGGCGTGGGCGGCGTGGCCGATGCGGCCACCACCGCGCGCGCGTCCAGGTTGAACTCCGCCGTGATCGCCGAGGTCCGCTGCGCCGGAATGGGCCCGCCCGTGGGCAGGGACAGGGGCGAAGACTCGAAGCTCAGGCGGTTGCCCGCAGGGTCGGTGGGATAGCCCATGAGCCGGGCGCCCTGGTTGTTGACGATGTTGCCATCGCGGTCTAGCTTGAACTGACCGGCGCGCGAGAAGGCCAGCGAACCGTCCGGGTTGGTGAGTTCAAAGAAGCCATTGCCGTTGATGGCCACGTCCAGGTCGTTGGCGGTGATGGTGATGTTGCCCTGGGTGAACTGCTGGGTCACCGCGCCGACCGACACGCCCAGACCGGCTTTGGAACTGGTCGCTCCATTGATCGACCTGGCATAGAGCTCGGAGAACTCCACGCGGGAAGCCTTCATGCCCACGGTGTTGGCGTTGGCGATGTTGCTGCCGATGACGTCCAGGTTGCGACTGGCGCTGTTCAAGCCGGAGAGACCCTGTTGGAATGCCATGGTGATGTCCTTGAAAGAAGAGGGAGAAAGCGGCGGGGCGTCCGGCCTCGCCTTACATGAAGGCCCTGACCTGGTCGTACCGCAGCGAGCGGCCGTCCTGGAGCTGCAGATTCATGGCGCCGGAGGAGAAACCGACCGACGTCACGGGCGTGCGGGTCAGGGGCGTGGCAGTGACCGGCTGGCCGGCCTGGGTGGCACGGATCGAGAAGCCGGCCACCCGGGCCGGGTCCACGCCGGCGCTTTCCCAGGTGAAGGGGTGCTGCCCCGCGGGCAGCGCGCCCAGACCCACACTGCCGATCAGCGCACCGTTGGTGCCGATGACGTCCACCATCACCTGGCTGGCCGGACCACCCAGGGCCAGTGCCCCGTGCCCCCGATCACCCTCGAAGCTCAACCGGTTGCCCTCCACCAGGGCCTGGCGCCCGATCAGCGACGTGGCCTGCAGGCTTTGCAGAGCACCGAACTGGTCGGCCATGCTCTTGAGCGTGACGTTGAGCTGCTGGATGCCACTGACGGTATTGATCTGCGCCATCTGCGTGGTCATCTGCGCGTTGTCCATCGGGTTGAGCGGATCCTGGCTGTTGATCTGCGCCACCAGCAGGGTGAGAAACCGGTCCTGGGCGGCCTGGGGGTCGGTGTTGCTGTCGCCCTTGTTGGTGCGCGTCGTGCTGCCGACGGCCGTGCCCAGGTTGTTGAGATCGAGCGCGTTGGTGTACATGGTGAGACCTCAGGTCATTGCCCCATCTGGAGCGTTTTCAGCAGCAGCGTCTTGGCCGTGTTCATGACCTCGACGTTGTTCTGGTACGAACGCGAGGCGGAGATCATGTTGACCATCTCTTCCACCGGGTTCACGTTGGAGTGCGTCACATAGCCCTCGGCGTCGGCGCTCGGATGGCCCGGGTTGTGCACCCGTTTGCCCGGCAGTTCGCTTTCGGAGATGGTCTGCACCTTCACGCCGGCGTTGCCCGCGCCACCCATGGGGACGGTCTGGAACACGACCTGCCGCGCCTTGTAGCTCTGGCCGTCGGGCCCGGCGACCGCATCGGCGTTGGCCAGGTTGGAGGCCACCACGTTCAGGCGCTGCGACTGGGAACTGATGGCACTGCCCGAGACCCCGAAGATGGAAAACATCGACATGGTGGTGTCCTTTCAATGAACGGTCATTGACCTGAAATCGCGCTGAGCATGGTCTTGACGTGCCCGTTGATGAAACGCAGCGTGGACTCGTAGCGGATGCTGTTGTCCACGAAGTTGGCGCGCTCGCGGTCCAGGTCCACCGAGTTGCCGTCCTGGCTGGGCTGGGTCTGCACGGCATAGCCCAGTTCGGGGTTGAACGGGCCCGCCTGGCCCAGGCGCAGGTGCCGTGCGTCGGTGGTGCCCACGGCCGCGCCCGACCCGCCCCTGTCCGCCGTCTGGAGTGCTTTGGCGAAATCGAAATCCCGTGCCACATAACCGGGCGTGTCCGCGTTGGCGATGTTGCTGGCCAGCACCTGCTGGCGCTGCGAACGCAGCAACAGCGCTTTGGACTGGAAGTTCAGTCCGGAAGTTAACTGGTCCAGCATGGTCGGCTCCTGACGGGTGAAAAGAGGGTCCCGCTGGCTGCAGGACCGGGCCTTCTGATCAATGAATGGAAGCGAGTATGGGAAAACTTGAGGGCCTGCAATGGCCGGAACAAGCACAGCAAAGGGGAGCATTTCGCTGCTTAGGGCGGGGTTCCGGGCCCCTACAGTGGGCGGTATCCCGCAGGGTTTGCCACGCCTGCGCACCATCCGCCACGGAGCCCATTCACCATGCCCTGCCATCATTTGCACCACGCCACCCCCCGGTCCGGCAGGCCATCCAGGCTCCGGCTGCTGCTGCGGCAAGCGCTCGGCACGCTGCTCCTGTGCGGCTCGCTGTTCTGGGCCGGGTCCGCCCGCTCGCAAGCCCCGGCGATCACCGGCCTGGAACAGATCGCCCGCGACTTCATGACACCGGCGCTGGCGGGTTCGCTGGGTTCTGCCGGTGCGGCACCGCTGCGTGCCGAAGTCGTGGTGGGTCAGCTGGACACCCGACTGCGGCTGGCGCCATGCCACAAGGTCGAACCGCACCTGCCCACCGGCACCCGGCTGTGGGGACGCAGCCGCATCGGCCTGCGCTGTGTCGACGGGCCGACCCGCTGGAACGTGTTCCTGCCGGTCACCGTGAAGGCCTGGGGTCCGGCCTGGGTGCTCCGGCAGCCGGTGACCAGCGGTGCCACGCTGACTCAAGAAGACGCCGAAATGGCCGAAGTCGACTGGGCGGAACACAGTTCGAACGTGCTGGCCAGCCCGGCCCTGTGGGTCGGTCGTCAGGCCGCCTACAACCTGCCAGCCGGCCAGGCCCTGCGCCAGAACATGTTGCGCGCCGCACCCGCCTTTGCGGCGGGCGCCCAGGTCAAGGTCAGCAGCGCGGGCCAAGGCTTCCAGGTCGTGGTGACGGGCGAAGCACTCGGCCCGGGTGTCGAAGGCCAGCCCGCCCGCGTGCGGCTGCCAGGCGGGAAGGTGGTCAGTGGTCTGGTGCGCGACGCCCAGACGGTGGAAGTGGGCCTCTGAAACCCCGCCCAACCCCAATGAAACGGGCCGGCCGTGACAAAACGCTCAAAAAAAGGCTCAAGTCACCCCGCTGATGTGCCGATGAGCTTCTCACAAGCCCCGCTGACGGGGTCTGGAGAGTGAAATGAAAGTCGATTCATCACCGGATTCGTACATCGGTTCCGTCGCCGGCGGTCCGCAGAAGGCGGCCGATCAGCGCCCGACCGCGGGTGCCGAAGCCGTCGCAGCGGGCGCGGCGGCCAAGCCGCAACCCGCCGCGGGTGTGACCGTCACGCTGTCATCGTCCGCCGCGCAGGCCCTGTCGGGTGCGGGCAGCGCCGGCAGTGACGTGTTCAACAGCGAAAAGGTCGAGGCCATGAAGGCAGCCATCGCCGACGGCTCGTTCAAGGTCAACGCCGAAGCCATCGCCGACAAGATGCTGTCCAACGCGGCCGAGATGCTCGGCGGCGGCCGCGGCTGACCCGCCATCCAGAACCAGAACCACCCCAGGCATCGCGATGAACCCCGCCGCACCGACCACCCACCCCTGGATCGATTCGCTGCAAGTGCGGCTGGACCGGCTGGAGCGTGCCTTGCTGGCCGACGATGCTGCCGGCGTGGAACAGGCCAGCGCCGAAGTGCAGACGGTGCTGCAACAGGCACCCAAGACGGCCGCCTTTTCGGTGCCCGGGACGACCCTGCGCAGCGACATGCAGCAGGCCGCCCAGCGCTTTGGCCAGCTGCGTCAGGCGGTGCTGCGCGCCCACGCGCAGAGCCAGCGCGCCGTCAACAGCCTGCTGCCACAGCAGACACCCCAGACCTACGGTGCCGTGGCGACCGGCAAACCGTTTGCCAGCAGCGGGGCCGGCCAGGCCTACCTGCGGGCCTGAACAAAGCGCCCTCTGTCCGGCGGCCGCAGGCCGCCATGCGCTGACACAGCGGCGCAAAGTCGCTTTCCGCAGCAACCGCACCGGCGGTGGTCCGTTGGACAGCCACACCAGCCCCTTGCACAAGCCCTGAGTTGGACAGCCAGGTCCGCCGCACCGACATCAGCCGACTCCGATGGCGGCGGCGACCCACAGGCGCAGCCTTTCGAGGGCGACGCTGCGCGGACCATGGAACGGATGCGTGGCACGCCGTTCAGCGCTGGCCCACCAGCTCCTTGAGCGCCCGCTCCAACAACGGGCGGATGAACCGGCACCCCTGGATCACCACGGCGTACAGGGCGCGGGAGGCGGCCAGGTTGGCCTGCAGCGACGGCGCCTCGGCGCCAGCCTGCCGGGCCGACGCAATCTGTTCCTGGAAGACGATGGTGAAACCCTTGACCGACTGCAGCAAGGTCTGCAGCCGCTGCTCCTGCCTCTGCAGCTTCTGCAGAAAAGCGGCACTGCCGTTGGGACGCAGGGTCAGGCGGCGACACCCTTCGGCCTGGGCTTCGCAGGCATCCACCGCCCGGATGATGGACCGCAGGTGGTCCGCCGCGCCCGAATGGCGAAGCTGGCTTCGGCCGCCGGTGGCTTTGCCGTCCTGTAGCGCCACCCAGTCGGTGAGCGGCTGGCCGATCACGTCGGACTGCATCACCTCCCGCAGCGTGAGGTGTTCGTAGCCACCGATGTAGGCGCCGCCTTCGGTGCAGTTGCACAACCGAACGCCGGGGTGGGTGGTGCCCATGGTCTTGGCAATCAGCTCGAACTGGTGGTGGAACAGGAAATAGTCCGAAGGCGTCTGGACCGTGCCACCGTGGTAGCCCGGCAGCGTCATCAACTTGGGCTTGCTCAGGTTGTTGAGTTGCGCGTCTTTGGCGTAGCGCTCACCGTTGTCGGCCAGGGCCAGATCCTGGCCGGTGAGGACGATCGGGGAGCAGCCCCAGTGTTGGACCAGCACCATGGCCGACACGGCCACGGAAGCGCCTTGCAAGCCGATCATCGGCTCGCCCAGCACCTCGTGGAGCCAATGGTCCAGAGGGCCGTTGGTGGAGAAGAAGTACACGCGCGGAAAGCGTCTGACCACGTTGGGGTGGCAGTTGAAGCCGACGATCAGCGTGGTGAGGAAGTCGGCCGGTACGTCGTTGAAGAAGTCGTACGGGTCCGTCGTGAGGTCGCTGGGGTCCAGCACGACGACGAAGTCGGGCTGGATGTCGGCCTTGTAGAGCCGGCGCAGCGTCTGCAGGGGCGCGATCAGAAGCGCCTTGCCCTTGGCCTCGCGGATCTGCTCGATGTTCTTGTCCAGCGAGGGCCCGGGCGCAATGAGAATGGCCGGGCGTCCGCGGAACACGCCATCAAGATCGCGCAGGTTGTGGTGTCGAACGACGGCGGGCAGATTCGCAATGCTGTTCTCCACCCACTGTCGTGCAAAGGCGCGGCGGGTGTTCACTTCCATCCAGAGGGTCATGACCGACTTCCGGATGAGGGCAAGAACGTCATCGACGTTGGCGTCGGGATCGGCTTCGCATGGGCGACCTTGCTCGATGACCACGTGCGCAACCTGCTTCGGGTAGGGCTCCAGCAGGTTTTCCATGTAGCGCTCGACGTCGCCCAAGCTGTGCACCCATCGCATGCCGCCCGCGTTGCCGACGAGATCGGGGCATTCGTCGTGATCGGCGGCTTCGTTCCGGTGCACCAGAAAGAGCACGCGCCGCTGCCCCCGCTGGAGCAGCGCCTCGATCAGTTCGCGGTGCACGCTGCCGCAAACGACCAGAACGTCGGCCTCGAAGTTCCAGGCGGCGGGCAATACCCCATCGATCAGCCGGTGCCAACCCTGCAAGTCCATCTGCTCCGCGTTGCCCAGCTGAGCACACAGACCGCGGACCCACTGGGCGATGACTTCCTGGGAAGCCTCGATCGCGTCGACGGCGTAGCGCATGCGTTGCAGGCTCAGTGGCGTGGCGATCTCAACGCCGGTGGCCGCCGACTCGCGCGATTCACCGGTGCCGAGGATGGTGCGCAACAAGCGGAGCTTGTCCACCTCCTCGCGGGCCACGTCTTCCTGGCCCTGGCTGATGGCCAGTACCGCCTGGTAGGCCGTTTCGGCCGCCTTCTCGAACCAGACCTCCTTGCGCTGCAGCGCGGCCGAAACGGGGGCGGACAGCGGCACGGCGGGGTCGGCAAGGCTTGACATGGTGTCTTGATCAGTGATCGCGCAGCTTGGCGCGCAGGCGGGCGATGGACTGGCTGTGCAGCTGGCAGATGCGCGACTCGGTCACGCCCAGCACGGCAGCGATTTCCTTGAGGTTCATGTCGTGTTCGTAGTACATGGACATGATCTGCTGTTCGCGTTCGGGCAGCACCTGGATCGCGGCCACCAGGGCCGAACGCATGCGCTGGTCGCCCAGCACGGCCGACGGTTCGGCATCGGTCTCGCCCAGGTTGCGGTCCAGGAAGCTGTCTTCGTCGTCCCCATGGCCGCTGATGTCTTCCAGGTACACCAGCTGGGTGCCGCGCACCTTGGCCAGCAGGTGCTGGTAGTCGGCCAGGCTCATGCCCAGTTCCTTGGCAATCTCGCTTTCCAGCGGCGCGCGGTGCAACTTCTGCTGCAAGCGGTGCACGGCACCTTCAATGTCCTTCTGGCTCTTGCGCGAGCCCCGGCTCATCCAGTCGCCTTCGCGCAGTTCGTCGATCATGGCCCCGCGGATGCGCTGGCTGGCAAAGGTCTCGAACTGCACGCCCTGGGTGGGTTCAAAGCGAGCGATGGCCTCGGTCAGGCCGATCATGCCGACCTGGATCAGGTCGTCCAGCTCCACGCTGGGCGGCAGCTTGGCGATCATGTGGTGGGCCAGACGCCGCACCAGCGGACTGTATTTGCGCAGCTGGTCATCCCGGTTGAGGGTGCCTTTGGCGGTGTACATCGTCATCAACTCCAGAGCGATTGGGTGGCTGCGGCAACGCGGCGGCGTTCGTGCGCAGCGGGGTGCTGAACCGGCTGCCGTGTGGGGGTGTGGTGGCGGGTGAGCACGCTGTCGAGCACGCGCAGACCCCAGGTGTGGGTGGGCCAGACCTGAACCGGCAGACCCAGATGACGTTGGGCGCAGTCGACCACACTGTCCACCACCAGTTGCAGGGCCACATCGGCGCTGATTTCGGTCTGCAGCGGGGCCAGCACCGGCGTCAGGCCGGCCTGGTGCAGCTGCTTGAGCGAACCGTAGGCGTCCAGCGTGGCCTGGGTCTGCGGCAACACGGGCACCAGGGCGCGGGCGTTCAGTCCGGCGAAGACGGTGGCCAGCGCCGGCGCGGGGGCGAACAGCAGCACCAGGGCATCGGGCGAGAACGGCGTGAGCAGGCGCGAGAGCGCCACACCAGCGCCGGCGTTGCGCGCCGTCTGTTGCAGGTGCTGCAGGCCCAGGGCTGCGGGCATGACCAGCCAGTCGTGACCTTCGGGGGCCAGCCCCAAGCCGGCGATGGAGCCATCCCGCAGGACATGCTCCAGGCCCAGGTGGCTGTCCTGGCGGTCACGGGTCGTACCGGCTTCGTGGGTGCTGCCGTCGACAATGACCACCTCGCGTCCCATGGCCGTGAGGTGGGCCGCCAGCGTGCACAGCCACTCGAAGGCACGGGCCGGCTGCGCCGGACAGGCCACGGGCATGAGCGCCGCTCCGGCGCAGGGAGGTCCGGCGCGCAGGCCCGCAGCCTGATCGTGCCCGATGTCAAACATGGGAGGCCCCCAGGTCGATGCCGCGCGTGGAGGCCTGCGAGAAGTAGAAGCCCATGTCGGTGGCCACCGGATCGAAGGCGGATTTGCCTTCGCTGCCCATGGCCACGCGCACCAGCGCGGCCGCGTCGGGGTGCTGCCAGTCTTCGGGCACTCGCTGGCCGTTGGCCACGCCGCGCAGCACCACCTGGTGGCGGATCAGTGCGTCCAGGGCCGGGCCGAGCTTGACGGCCTCATCCACCTTGGACAACACCACGCCGTGCAGCGCACTGGCCTTGAACGAGGTCAGCACCTCATCGAGCGTGTCACCCTGGGCGCCGGCATTGAGCACCAGGGTCTTCTTGACCTTGGGCATGTCCAGCACGTCGAGCATGTCCTGGATGCGCTGGTCGCGCTGGCCCAGGCCGGCGGTGTCGATGATCACCATGCGTTTGTTGGCCAGCAGGTTCAGCAGGTCCTTCAGCGCGGCGCGGTCGTGGGCCAGATGCGCCACCACGCCCAGCATGCGGCCGTAGGCACGCAGCTGTTCGTAGCCCGAGACGCGGTAGGAATCGAGCGTGACCAGGCCCACGCTGCCCGCGCCGTACTGCTTGACGCACTGGGCGGCCAGCTTGGCGGCGGTGGTGGTCTTGCCCACCCCGGTGGCGCCGATCAGCGAAACCACACCGCCTTCGTCGCACAGGCTGGCACCCGCTGCGGCCACCTTCAGGTTGCGGGTGACCACGTCCAAGACCCAGCGCACCGCTTCGGCGGCGCCGCTGTCGGCCGGAATCCGTTCGAGCACGGCCCGGGACATGGCGGGGGAGAAGCCCGAGCGGATCAGCTTGAGCATCAGGTTGGACTGGATCGGGTTCTGCTTCGACGAACCGAGCCAGGCCAGGGTGTTGAAGCGCTCCTCGATCATGTCCTTGAGCGCCGAGAGTTCCACCGCGACGCTGGCGCCGTCGTGGTGGACCACGGGCGGCTGGGACGGCACCGGGTCTTCCCAGGCCGGCAGGGCGGCGCGGGTGCGGATGGGCGGCGGTGCGTTGAAGCGCTGCACGGGCACCTGGATCGGTTCGGCGCGGGCCGCGACCTGCGCAACGCGTGGCTCGGGCAGATCCCGCGGTGCCTGGGCCGCGGCGGGCTGCGGCTGGTCGGCCGCGTCGGCGTGGCCACCGAGGGAGGCGCGGCGCTTGCGCAGCATGCGCTCGCGCACGTACTCCTGGAACGACAGCGTGCTCATGGCCATCTGCTCGGTATCGCCCATCACCGTGTCGTCCGGGTCCGGCCGGGCTTCACGCGCCGGCGTGGCGCGGGTGCGGATCGGCGCTGGCTCGGCGGCCGGCCGTGCCACCTGGGCCAGGGTCTCTTCGGACGCGGCCATCACCTCAAAGCCGCCCTCGGTGGACCGGCTGGACAGGATCACGGCGCTTTCGCCAAAAGCCATGCGGGCTTTGGCCATGGCTTCGCGTGAGGTGGGTGCGGTGAAACGCTGGATGTTCATGATGCGAGCTCTCCGAGGATGGGGCCGATGCGGATCAGGTGGGTTTCAGGAATCTCGCTGTGCGCCAGCACCTGCAGGCGCGGTGCGGCGCGGCGCAGCAGGCGGGCCATGGCGGTGCGGATGGCGTCGGGCACCAGCAGGCAGGCGGGCACGCCTTTCTCCTCCTGCCGGTTGGCGATCACGGTGGCCGACTGGCTGAGCATCTCGGCCACGCCGGGGTCCAGCGCGGTACCGTTCGCTCCGGTCAGGGCTTGCATCAGCAGGCGTTCCAGGCCGGGCTCGATGGCGATGACTTCGAGTTCTTTGACGGGTCCGTAGATCTGCTGCACGATGGCCGGCGACAGCGCGGTGCGCACGCGGCGGGCCAGTTCGGTCGGGTCGGTGGTGCCAGTGGCGTGCTCGGCGATGGCTTCGATGATGGTGCGGATGTCGCGCACGTTCACCGCCTCTTCCAGCAGCAGCTGCAGCACCTTCTGGAACACGGCGACGGAAATCATCTTGGGCACGACTTCTTCGATCAGTTTCGGGGCCAGGCGGGTCACGTGTTCGACCAGCTCCTGGGTCTCCGTCCGGCTCAGCAACCTGGCGGCCTGGACTTGCATCAAGTGTGAAAGATGGGTGGCCAGCACGGTCTCGGAATCAACCACCGTAAAACCGGCCATTTGCGCGTGTTCCCTCTGCTTGTCTTCGATCCAGTGCGCAGGCAGGCCAAATGCGGGGTCTTTGGTGGGGGTTCCGATCAGCGGCGTGCCGATGCCGGCGGGGTCGATGGCCAGGAACATGCCGGGAAACACTTCGCCCTCGCCCACCACCACGCCACGCAGGGTGATGCGGTAGCCGCTGGGCTTGAGTTCGAGGTTGTCGCGCACGTGCACCGCCGGCGGCAGGAAGCCCACCTCCTGCGCGAATTTCTTGCGCACCCCCTTGATGCGGGTGAGCAGGTCGCCCTGGCGGCCCTTGTCCACCATGGCGATCAGGCGGTAACCCAGCTCCAGACCGAGCAGGTCCACCGGCTGCAGGTCGTCCCAGCTGGCTTCGCCGTCGCCGGCCGGCGCCGGTGCTTCGGGGGCCGGCGCCGGCCGGCGTTCCTCGTGCAGGCGCCACCAGGCCAGGCACCCGAACAGCGCCGCGAACACCAGGAAGACGGTGTGCGGCATGCCCGGGATGATGCCCAGCAGACCCAGCACGCCGGCGGTGATGCCCAGCACCTTGCTGGAGAGGAACATCTGCTCGACCACCTGCGCGCCCAGGTCTTCGTCCTTGCCCACGCGCGAGACCACCATGGCCGCAGCCACCGAGATCAGCAGGCCGGGAATCTGTGCGACCAGCGCGTCGCCGACGGCCAGCAGGATGTAGCTGTCGGCCGCCTGCGAGACCGACAGGCCGTGCTGCAGCATGCCGATGGCGAAACCGCCGATGATGTTGATGAACAGGATCAGGATGCCGGCGATGGCGTCACCGCGCACGAACTTGCTGGCACCGTCCATGGAGCCGAAGAACTCGGCCTCTTCGCCCACCTCGGCGCGGCGGCGCTTGGCCTCCTTCTCGTCGATCAGGCCGGCGTTGAGGTCCGCGTCGATGGCCATCTGCTTGCCGGGCATGGCGTCCAGGGTGAAGCGCGCGCTCACCTCGGCGATGCGCTCGGAACCCTTGGTGATGACCACGAAGTTGATCACCACCAGGATGGCGAAGACGATCAGGCCCACCGCGAAGTTGCCGCCGATCAGGAAGTGCCCGAAGGCCTCGATCACGTCACCGGCCGCACCCGGTCCGGTATGGCCTTCCATCAGCACCACCCGGGTGGAGCCGACGTTGAGCGACAGGCGCAGCAGCGTGGTCAGCAGCAGCACGGTGGGGAAGACCGAGAAGTCCAGCGGCCGCTTCATGTAGGCGGCCACCATCATCACCACCAGGGCAATGGCGATGTTGAGGGTGAAGAAGGTGTCCAGCACCCAGGGGGCCAGGGGCAGCACCATCATCGCCAGCACGGCGACGACCAGCAGCGGGGCTGCCAGGCCACCGGCCCACGGGGCATGGCGTCCGAACCATCGCTGAAGAATCTGGAGTTGGGCGTTCATGTTCAGACAGTCGCTGCGTTGGGTTTCCAGTGCGGATCGAGTTCGGGCGGCACATCGGGCACCGGCTGCGCACCGGGCATGGCCCCGCTGCCGGCCATGGCGGCCTTGAGCTGGTAGACGTAGGCGAGCACCTGGGCCACCGCGGTGTACAGGGCCGACGGAATCTCGCCATCGATCTCGGTGTGGGCGTACAGGGCGCGCGCGAGCATGGGCGACTGCAGCACCGGCACATCGCTGGCCCGGGCCACATCGCGGATCTTCAGGGCCACCAGGTCCGCCCCCTTGGCGATCACGCGCGGCGCAGCCATGCTGGCGTCGTCGTATTTCAGCGCCACGGCGTAGTGGGTCGGGTTCATGACCACCAGGTCGGCACGCGGCACGGCGGCCACGCTGCTGCGCTGGGCCAGCTCGCGCTGGCGCTGTCGCCGGCGACCTTTCATCAGCGGGTCGCCCTCGGCCTCCTTGTGCTCCCGCCGCACCTCCTCCAGCGACATCTTCAGCTGCTGGGCGTGCAGGACCTTCTGGACGGGGAAGTCGATCAATGCGAACACCGTGACCACCAGCAGCAGCAGACCGACACCGAGCATCAGCCAGCGGCCGAGTTGCCCCAGGGCCCCTTCGAGCGGAAACAGCAGCAGCGAACCGAATGCCTGGAAATGTCCGCTGAGGAACTGCCAGCCCACCGCGCCGACGATCACGCTCAGGCTCACCAGCTTGACCGTCTCCACCAGCTGTTGCTTGCTGAACAGGCGGCCCAGGCCGCTGAACGGACTCAGGCGCTGGAGGTCGGGCACCAGCGGCTTGGTGCTCAGCGCCCAGCCACCGGAAGCAAACGCCACGCCCAGTGCCACGGCCAGCACCAGCAGACCCAGCGGCAGGGCCAGCATCAGCCACTGCGCCACGGCATCGGACAGCCGTTCGGACAGGATGGCCGGCTGGCTCAGGGACTGCAGGTCAAACCGCAGCTGCAGCCGAAATCCATTGAGCAGCTGATCGAACCCGGCGGGCAGCAACGCCATGAGGACCCCGGCCCCACCCCCGAGCACCGCGAGGTTGCCCAGGTCCTTGGAACGCGCGATGTTGCCCTCCTCGCGCGCCTTCTTCAGGCGTTGCGGAGTGGCCGGCAGGTTCTTGTCTTGGGTGGAGGACGACATCGGTCTGACTCGGGGGAACTTGAGTCAGATTGTGGAAGTCGGGCCCCGAAATGAAGGGGAGAAAAGGCGGGGATGGCACCCGCTTATCAGAGAGCAGATCCACCTGCCGGCGCGGGGAAGTCAGCCGCCATGCCCTTGATCGGCGTGCAATGTCCGTGTCCAGCATGCGCGGTGGAACCGGCTTCGCCGGGCCACCTGCATGGCCCCCTTGAGGGGGTGACGCCGAAGGCGGCGCGGGGGTGGGTCAAAAGCCCAGGCTGGCCAGCAGGTCGTCCACGTCCTTCTGGTCGGCCACCACGTCGGTGCGCCCTGCGGGGTCGACCACCGGGCCCTGCGGCGCGTTCATGTCGTAGGCCCTGTCCTGTCCGGGTGCACCCGTGGGCGCCGACTGCAGCAGCAGGGCCAGCAGCTGTTCCTCGATGGTGGCGGCCAGTTGCACCACACGCTGGACGACCTGACCCGTGAGGTCGTGGAAGTCCTGCGCGAGCATGATTTCGGTCAGGCGCGCGTCGGTGCGTTGCGCCTGCTCCACCACCCCATCGGTCCATTCCAGCAGCTCCGGCATGGCCTTGGCCAGGCCCGGCACACGGGTGATGGTGTCCCTGAGCTGACGACCGCGCTGGACGATCTGAGCCTGTTCGGCCTTGGCCACATCCACGTGGTTGAGCACCTTCTCGGCCGCTTCACCCGTGAGACGGGCGATGTAGGACAAGCGGCTCTGCGCATCGGGCAACTGCTCGACCGTGCCCTTGAGTTTGTCCGCGTACCCCAGTTCCTTGAGGGCGTCATGCAGCTGGCGGGTGATGGCGCCCAGCTGCTGGAACACCTGGTCGCTGGCCTGGCCGGGATGAGCGTCGTTGTGATCCATGGTCCACTCCCCGGTTCGATCAGAGACCCATCTTCTTGAAGATGTTGGCCAGCTTTTCCTCCAGCGTGGCCTTGGTGAATGGCTTGACGATGTAGCCGGCCGCGCCGCCCTGGGCGGCCTGCACGATGTCTTCCTTGCGGGCCTCGGCCGTCACCATCAGCACCGGCAGGTGCTTGAGGGCCTCGTCCTTCTTGATCTCGGCCAGCAGCTGGAAACCGTTCATGTTGGGCATGTTGATGTCGCTGATCACGAAGTGGAAGCTGCCGCTGCGCAGCTTGTTGAGCGCAGCCACACCGTCTTCGGCCTCGTCGGCATCGACGTGGCCGATTTCTTTGAGCAGGTTGCGCACGATGCGGCGCATGGTCGAGAAGTCGTCAACGATCAGGAATTTCATAGGGGTGGCCATGGATGCCTCCGGTGCGGCGGGCGGTTCAGGGAGTGAATCGGCGGCCTTCAGCCCCCGGCGTCTGACTGGGATTTCGTCAGATCGAGCGGTTTCTGTAGGCCCAGCGGGGGCAGGGCAACGGTGCCCTGTCGGGCCGGCATGTTCTCCGTCGGCGCCGGGTTGTCGATCATGGCGGGCACACCACCGTCCTCCAGCGGTGCACCGGGCGTGAGTCGCCGCTCGGCCTCCTGCGTCAGCACCAGGATGCTGATGCGCCGGTTGACGGGCGCCTGCGGGTTCTGCGGATCCAGCAGGCGGCTGGAGGCCAGCCCTTCGATTCGCACCAGTTTGTCGTCGGGCAGACCGCCGGCCACGAGCTCGCGGCGCGAGGCGTTGGCCCGGTCGCTGGAGAGTTCCCAGTTGCTGTAGCCACGTTCGCCGCTGCCGTACGGTGTGGCGTCCGTGTGACCCGACAGGGCGATGCGGTTCTCGACATCGCTCATCGCCGCGCCGATGGCCCGCAGGATCTCGCGCATGTGCGGCTGAACCAGCGCGCTGCCGACGTCGAACATGGCCCGGTTCTGGCCGTCCACGATCTGGATCTGCAAACCGTCGGCGGTGCGGTCGAGCCGGATCTGCGAACCAAAGTCCTTGAGCGCGGCGTTGTTGGCGATCAGATCCTTGACCTTGGCGTGCAAGGCGTCGATGCGCGCGGCGTCCTTTCGCGCCAGCTCGGCACGCGCCATCTGGGCGCCCATGAGCTTGGCCGCACGCTCGGCCTCGCCACCATCGACCTGGCCGGCCGACTTGGACAGGTCGCGCCCGCCGCCGGGCAGGATGCTGTCGCTGTTGCCGGTACCGTCCCCCCCCATCAGGGAAACCTTGATCGGGTTGGAGAAGTAGTCGGAAATGCCCTTGAGATCGCCCGACGAGGTGGAACCGAGCAGCCACATGAGCAGGAAGAACGCCATCATGGCCGTCACGAAGTCGGCGTACGCGATCTTCCAGGCGCCCCCGTGCGCCGCATGCCCGCCCTTCTTGACGCGCTTGACGATGATGGGCTGCAGTTTCTTGCCGTCACCGGCCATGAGAACCTCCCCAACCCTGCCGCGCTGCGCGCGTCCCCCTCAAGGGGGCGGCACCTGCGGCCTGGCCAAGCCAGTTCCGCGGTGCCCTGGAACAACTGCCCCTCACGCGCAGAACACGGCGCATCGCGGCATGACCATGCCACACACGAAGAAGCAACGCGGGCCTGTCGGCCAGAGCACCCGTGGAACCGGCTTCGCCGGGCCACAGGGTGCGCTCCCCCTCGCGCAGCAGAGGGGGGGTGACGCGAAGCGGCGCGGGGGGGTGTCCCATCACTTCTTCCCTTTCACGTGGCCTTCGAGTTCCGCGAAGGTCGGGCGCACGTTCGAGAGCAGCACCTTGCGGCCGAATTCGATGGCCGTGGACGGTGCATAGCCCTGCATCGACGCCAGCAAGGTGGTCTTGATGCACTGGAATTCCTTGCTGCCTTCTTCCATCTTCTGCTCCAGCAGACCCGCCAGGGGTTCGGCGAAGGCATAGGCCAGCAAGATGCCCAGAAAGGTACCGACCAGCGCCGAACCGATCATGGCGCCCAGCACCGCCGGCGGCTGACCCACCGACCCCATGGTCTTGATCACCCCCAGCACGGCGGCCACGATGCCGAACGCAGGCAGAGCGCCCGCCACCCGCTGGATGGCGGCGACCGGCGCGTGGGCCTCCTGGTGGTGGGTCTCGATCTCGGCGTCCATCAGCGACTCGATTTCGTGCGCATTGAGGTTGCCCGACACCATCATGCGCAGGTAGTCGGTGATGAACTCGGTGACGTGGTGGTCGCTGCCGACGGTGGGGTATTTCTTGAAGATCGGTGACTGGCTCGGGTTTTCCACATCCTGCTCGATGGCCATCAGCCCCTCCTTGCGGGCCTTCTGCAGGATGTCGAACTGCAGCGCGAGCAGTTCCATGTAACGCGCCTTGGTGTACTTGCCGCCCTTGAAGCAGCTGCCGACCCCGGCCAGGGTGGCCTTGATCACGGGCATCTGGTTGTTCACCAGAAAGGCGCCCAGGGTCGCACCGCCGATCATGGCCATTTCCCAGGGCAGGGCCTTGAGGATCGGACCCATGTTGCCGCCGTGCGCAATGAACACGCCGAAGACGCAACCCAGGACCACGACCCAACCGATGATGACGAACATGCTGGTGACCTCGAACGACACGGGCGCCACACGCAGGGAGTGGTGTGCTGGAGCCTGTCTTTTCTATCGGTCAACTGTAGGTCGGTGTTGAGGCCCCCATGAACGCGAAAAGGACCCGGATGCGGGTTCTTTTCGGACTTTGAGCGGGTGGCCCGAGACGCCATCCGGCGCTGGGTGTCCACGCACCCGCCGCTGCAGATCCGGTCTGGCCGCGTGGCCGGTTCAGTCGCGTGGCCGGTTTTGTCCCGTGGGGACGTGCGTCCTCGTGCGCGGGACAAGGATCAGTGAAGGCGCAAGCCGCCGGTGGCGCTGCCTTTTCCGGCACGGGCCGGCGGCTGGCACAGGCCGCAGGTGAAGCGCCTGGCGTTCTCGTACGGTTCGGTCACAAAGTGGCCGCCGCAGCAGGAGCACTTGGTCAGGGTCAGCATGCCGCTGTCGACGAACTTCACCAGGCGCCAGGCGCGGGTGACGGACAACAGCGGCTCGATCGCGCTGGCGGTCATCTGCTCGCTGTACAGGCGGAAGGCCTTGATCACCGTGTCGATCTCTTCGATCTCGCTGGTCTTGGACAGGTACTCGTGGATGTTCAGGAACAGCGAGGCATGGATGTTGGGTTGCCAGGTCAGGAACCAGTCGGTGGAAAAGGGCAACTGGCCTTTGGAAGGCGATTTGCCAGCCACTTCCTTGTACAGGCGCAGCAGGCGCTCGTACGAGAGGCTGGTTTCGTACTCCAGCACCTGCAGGCGCGCGCCCAGCTGGATCAGGGCCACGGCGCGCTCGATGTCACGCGACTCGTTCAGGATGCTTTTTGCGGTGGCCATGATGCGAACTCCAGGAAGGGGAAAGAGAAATGTCTTCAAACCGAGGGCGCCGAGGAACCGGCTTGCCAGGCCTCCAGCGCCGCCCCCCGGGGGGTGACGCCAAAGGCGGCGCGGGGGGATTCAATCAATGCGCCGAAGCGCTCATCGATTCGGCAAACTTCCCGGCCATCAGGATGGAGGCGTGCAATTGGGTGGTGGTGCTGTTGTCCACCTTCCTGACGTTGTGGCTGGTCAGCAGGTTCCACACCAGGTCGTCGTCCACGCGGAAGCGGCACAGCAGCATGTTGGTTGACGCGATCTTGAGCAGCTGGGCCGTGGACAGCATGCCCAGCAGGTCGGCCGCCTCTTCGGTCAGGCCCAGCCGGAACAAGGCTTCGGCGCGGTCCTTGCGGATCAGGTTCTGCGCCAGCATGAGGTAGGTCAGGTTGGCTTCGCGGATTTCGGCCAAGAGTTGTTCGCTGTCCATGGGGCTCTCCTAGGGTTGACGGTGGGGGCCGGCTTCGTTGGCGACTGGCTGACGTTGGCTGGCCCGATGTGTTCAATTGTGTCGAGTGGTCACAAAACTTGAATCGGTAAACGGCTGTACCACCTGTCAGAAGCACACCCCGGCCCTGTCAGGCATTTCCCTACAACCGAGGTATTCAAAAGCGGCCTGCCTTTGCCAGCCCGCTGTGGCACCTGGCCAGCAGCGCCCGCGCCCGGATCGGGCGCCCCGTGGCCGCTGATCGTGGCCACGGGGCGTCGTCGGACACAGGCCCAAACACGGCCTGCCTTCTGACGTTGTTGCCGTTGGTGCTGCCCCGCGCCTGGGCACTGACGATGTCGCCATCAAGCCCTCAACCCGCGCGGACTGTTCCCGATTGATGCAGGAGAAACGGGTGCACGTCCCGCCAAGCACAGAGGCCAGGGCGCAACACGTGCTGTCCGGCCAGGCCGTCACAAGGGAACCACACCGGTGAAGCGCGGAACTGGACTTGACAAACCCTGCTTTTTGCGCTGCATCGTTACAAACAGCCGCTAAAGAATACGCCGGGACCACCGAAATTGAACTCAACGAACTTCTAAAAAGGTTCGTCGTCCGGCCAGCGAAGCGGCGAGGCGGTCAACGGTCCCGGGACCGAACCGGCACGCCACCAGCCACCGGTCATGGCGGTTCACCGCAAGGTGGACGTTGAGATCGGCAGGAATGCCGGATTACCTTTCTTTCCATTTTTTAGGAGTGAGTCATGAGCACCATCAACACCAACGTGCAATCCCTCAATGCACAACGCAACCTCGCCGCTTCCTCGGGTTCGCTGTCCACGTCCATGCAGCGCCTCTCGTCGGGCCTGCGCGTGAACAGCGCCAAGGACGATGCCGCCGGCCTGGCGATCGCGGAACGCATGAACGCCCAAGTGCGTGGCATGAACGTCGCCATCCGCAACGCCAACGACGGCATCTCCCTGGCGCAGACCGCTGAAGGTGCACTGGGCAAGATCGGCGACAACCTGCAGCGCATGCGTGAACTGGCCGTGCAGTCGGCCAACGACACCAACGGGGCCAGCGACCGCACGGCCCTGGACGCCGAATACCAGCAGCTGGCCGCAGAAAACGCCCGCGTGATCGCCAACACCCAGTTCAACGGTCAGGAGTTGCTGACCGGAAACGGCGGTGCGTCGGGTACGTTCAGCTTCCAGATCGGCGCCAACACCGCGGCCGACAACCAGATCAGCATCACCACCACCAACATCGCCTCGGCCATGGGCACCAACACCCAGGGCGGTGCGGCCACGCTGGGCAGCACCGCCGCCACCGCCCGCACCGCGATGGACGACATCGACGCCGCGCTCACCGCCGTCAACGGCGCGCGCTCCAGCTACGGTGCTTCGCAGAGCCGCTTCGACGCCGTGATCTCCAACCTGCGTGTGGCGGCCGAGAACCAGGCCGCATCGCGCGGCCGCATCATGGACGCCGACTTCGCCCAGGAAACCGCCAACCTCTCGCGTAGCCAGATCCTGCAGCAGGCCGGCACCGCGATGGTGGCCCAGGCGAACCAGCTGCCCCAGGGCGTACTGTCCCTGCTGCGCTGAACAGCGCCATCCGACAGCGTCGCGCCGCTATCGGGCGCGGCGCTGCCGACGGCGGTGGCACCCTGCGGTGCCCCGCCGCCTTCCCGTTCTCAGCGGGGCGCACAGGCCGCATGCGAAGCGCCTCTCGCGTGCGGCCTGTCCACCCTGTTGCGGAGACCCTCATGGCCACCATTTCATCGCCCGGCATCGGCAGCGGCATCGACGTGCGGACCATCGTCTCGCAGCTGGTGGCGCTGGAGAAGGCGCCGCTGACCCAGCTCAAGGCCCAGGCCACGTCGCTGCAGACCAAGGTGTCCACCTACGGCACCATCAAGGCGCAGGTGTCGGCCCTCCGGGACGCCGCGGCGAAACTCGCGTCGAACACCGGCTGGAACCAGGTGACCGCTTCCTCGTCCAACAACGCTGCCGTCGGCGTCACGGCTGCGGCCGGCAGCGCGACCACCAGCTTGAGTCTGGAGGTGCAACAGCTCGCAAAAGCGCAGTCGGCCGTGTCGCCCGACCCCCCGTTCGGCCTGGCCAGTGCCCTGGGCGCCGGCACGCTCACCATCCGGGTGGGGACGGCCGACCCGGTGGATGTGGTGATCGAAGCGGGTGAAGACAGCCTGGCGGCGGTTGCCCGTCAGATCAACGAGGCGAACGCCGGCGTGAGTGCCACCGTGTTGCGCGATGCCAGCGGCGAGCGCCTGCTGATGCGATCCTCGGCCAGTGGTGAAGCGAACACCTTCACCGTGGGCGTCGCTGGCGGCAATTCAGGTGGTCTGGAACGGCTGGCGTTCGGCCCCGGCGTGACCGGAGGCATGAACCAGACCCAGGCGGCCCAGAATGCCCTGGCCACGATCAACGGCGTCGAGATCGTTTCGGCCAGCAACACGCTGGACAACACCGTGCCCGGCCTCACGATCGCCCTGAAGCAGGAAACGACGGCTGCGGTGGACATCGAGGTCAGCGCCGACACCGAGAAGGTCAAAGCCAACCTGCAGGCCTTCGTGGACGCCTACAACACCCTCAACGCCAACCTGGCCAGCGTGACCCGCTACGACGC
Organism: uncultured Hydrogenophaga sp.; assembly: GCA_964428045.1. Classification (GTDB taxonomy): domain Bacteria; phylum Pseudomonadota; class Gammaproteobacteria; order Burkholderiales; family Burkholderiaceae_C; genus Hydrogenophaga. Next base: position 53,698 of record CAYRWN010000006.1, read on the forward strand.
GGGCACCAGGACCGCCGGACCGCTGCAAGGCGACGCCAGCGCCACCGGACTGCAGAACGCCCTGCGCGGCATGTTGCGGTCGGTCACCGCCAGCACCCCTTTCTCCCGCCTGGCCGACGTGGGCATCGAACTGCAGCCCGGCGGCACGCTGTCCATCAACAGCGAGAGGAGGGACGCAGCCCTGTCGGACCTCAGGGGCCTGCGCGCGCTCTTCGACATCGACACCGGCGATGCCACGACCGAAGGCTTCGGACGCAAGGCCAGGGCCTTCACGGATGGGCTGCTCGCAGCGCAAGGCCTGATCACGACCCGGACCGAAGCCCTGCAGGCCTCGATCCGCCGCAACGGCCTCGACCAGGAGCGGGTCAACGACAGGGCCGCGCGTGCCGAGGTCCGCTACCTGGCGCAGTACAACGCGATGGACGCCAACGTGGCCCGCCTCAACGGCCTCAACGCCTTCGTGAGCCAGCAGATCGCGCTCTGGAACAGGAACACCGGCTGAAGGACGGGTCCGCCGCCGGGCATCCAGGCCTGAACACGATCCCCAGGGTCTCGTGTCAGGCCTTTGCTTTCATGGGCTTGAGTCACCGCAAACACAGGCCAGAAGATCATGAACTTTCCGCTTCAGAAGTCCGATCCCTTGCCTACAGTCGCCGCTGCCGATGCCGATACAAAAAGGCAACAGACACCAGGAAACGACACCATGTTCACCTCCGTCAATTCCCGCGCCGCCTCAGCCTACCGGCGCGTCGCCGCCGAAACCAGCGTACAGGGCGCAGACCCGCACCAGCTTGTGGACCTGCTGTTCACCGCCCTGCTGCAGTCCATCGCCAGCGCGCGCGGCGCCATGCAGCGCGGCGACATTCCCACCAAGGCCGCCGCCCTGGGCAAGGCGGTGCGCATCATCGAGGAAGGTCTCAAGGCGGGCCTGAACCTGCAAGAGGGAGGCGAAATCGCCGCCAACCTGCAGCAGCTCTACAGCTATAGCATCCTGCGCCTGACCCAGGGCAACCTCCGCAACGACGTGGCGGCCCTGGAGGAAGTGGAGCGCCTGATCGGACCGGTGGCCGAGTCCTGGAAGCTCATCAACGGCGGCCGACCCGCCTACCTGCAGCCCGTTTCGGCCGGGGGGGTCTGACCATGACACACCGCCTGCTCGACTACTACCGGGCCATCGACAACGCCAGCCAGAAAATGCTGGCTGCGGCCCAGACCGAGAACTGGGACGAAGTGGTGCACCTGGAAAGCGCCTGTGCCGTGCTCATCGCCCAGCTGCGACACCGGTCCCGCACCGACGAGCTGGCCCCCGAAGAGCGCAAGGAGAAGACGCGCATCATGCAGCGCATTCTGCGCGCCGACGCGCAGATCCGCTGCCTGGTCGAACCCTGGCTGAACGACCTTGAACAGCTCATGGACACCAAAGGGAATGTGCATTGATGGGCCCCCCGACCCGCCTGCGGCGCGGGGGGGTCACACAGACATGTTCATGATGTCGGTGTAGGCCGACACCAGGCGGTTGCGCACGTGCAAGGCCGCCTGAAAGCCGATCTGGGACTTCTGCATGGCCAGCATGGTCTCTTCCAGACTGACCTTGGGGTTGCCCAGCTGCACTTCGGTCTGCAGCCGCGAGGATGCCCTCTGGGCAGCGCTCACGTTCTGCAGCGCGGTCTTGAACGCGTCGGAGAAGCCGGCTTCGGCCACACCGCCACCCGCGGCCGGGCGCTTGGCCTGGGTGACCGGGCCCAGGGGCTGGCTGGGCAGGGATGAGATTCGCAGGTCCATGGCCTTGTCCTTTCATATGCAAAGTGCAGGCCCTGATGCTAGGAAAGCCCTGGACGCCGCGGGCCGCGAATAGGGGCACAAAGCGGGGCCTTTTCGTGGCTATGTCGGGGTCGGCGGAACCGAATAATCGTTCGCAGCAGAGGCCTTGCGCCCGCCAGTGACCGAACCCACCGCCCCAGACATGAGCACCACCGTCGCCAACGTCGATTACTCGCCGGGTCAACGCAACGCGCTGAGCGCCGGGCTGACACGCCTGGACAGCGCCCAGAAGATCAAGCTCGGACTGGGTGCGCTTGCCTTGCTGGGGATTGCCCTGGCCCTGTTCTTCATGGGGCGCCAGCCCGACATGCGCGTGCTCTTTGCCAACCTGAGCGACAAGGACGGTGGCGCCATCGTGGCCCAGCTCTCGCAGATGCAAGTGCCCTACCGCTACGCCGAAGGCGGCGGCGCCATCATGGTGCCGGCCGACAAGGTGCACGACGTGCGCCTGCGCCTGGCTTCGCAAGGCCTGCCCAAGGGTTCGGTCAGCGGCTTCGAGCTGATGGAGGCCAACCGCTTCGGCATGACCCAGTTCCAGGAGCGCCTGACCTTCCAGCGTGGTCTGGAAGGCGAGCTCACCCGCACCATTCAGTCGCTGTCGTCGGTGCAGGGTGCGCGTGTGCACCTGGCCTTGCCCAACCAGAACGGCTTTTTCCGCGAACAGCAGAAACCCAGCGCTTCGGTGATGCTGACCCTGCATCCGGGACGCACCCTGGACAAGGCCCAGGTCGCCGGCATCGTGCACCTGGTCGCCTCCAGCGTGCCGGAGATGAACCCCAAGGCCGTGAGCGTGGTGGACGACGCCGGTTCGCTGCTTTCGGCATCGCCCGACGGGCAGACCCAAGGTGCGGACTCGCAGAAGCTGCAATACACCCAGCAGCTCGAGCAGATCTACACCCGCCGGATTCTCGACATGCTCGAACCCCTGGTCGGCGTCGGGAACGTCAAGGCACAGGTCAACGCCGACGTGGACTTCTCGCTCGTCGAATCCACCTCCGAACAACACCGTCCGAACCAGACCCCCGACAGCAGCGCCGTGCGCAGCCAGCAGATCGTCGAAGACGGCAGCGCCCCGAACGCACAACCCGCTGGGGTCCCCGGTGCCACCACCAACCAGCCGCCGGCCACCGGAGCCGCTCCGATCAATGGGGCGGCCGCGCCACTGGGCGTTGCCAGCAACGGCGGGACTGCTGGCGGTTCGCGCCGCGAATCGATCATCAACTACGAAGTGGACAAGACGGTCAAGGTGGTGCGGGAGTCCAGCGGCAACGTGCGCCGGCTCAGCGCCGCCGTGGTGATCAACCACCGCAGCACCACCGATCGGGCCGGCAAGTCCACCACCCAGCCGATTCCGCCGAACCAGCTGGAACAGATGACCGCGCTGGTGCGTGAAACGATCGGCTTCAACGCGGAAAGAGGCGATTCGGTGAATGTGGTCAATGCGGCCTTCAACGACAGCCCGGCGACGGCCGAGGAGCCCGTGGTGTGGTGGAAGCAGGCAGAGAACCAGGATCTGCTGCGCAGCCTGGCCTGGCCGGTGGCCCTGGTGGCTCTGGGTCTGCTCGTCCTGCTGGGTCTGGTGCGACCGGGCTTGAAGATGATGAATACGCCCGTCGCACCCGCCGTGGACACCGCACCCCAGCTCAGCGCGATCGTGAACGAAACCCCCGAACGCCCGGGTCTTCCCATGCCCAGCACCCCCACGGCAAGCCAGGCCGAGCCCGAGGTCTTGCGCCTGGAAGAGGCCAAGCGGCTGGCCAAGGAGAACCCCATGGCGGTGGCGAACATCGTCAAGGGCTGGGTCAACGGCGACGTGCCGGTATGAGTTCATCAACCCCATCGCTAGGATCTTCCATGGAGGAATCTGGTCTTCAAGACGCTGCCGTGTTCCTGATGTCCCTGGGCGTTGAAGAGGCGGCCGAGGTCTTCAAGCATCTGTCGCCCAAAGAGGTTCAGCGCATCGGTGAAGCGATCGCCCGAACCCGGTCGGTTTCGAAGGAACGCGTCGACGGCGTTGTGCAGAGGTTCACCAACGAGGCGGCTTCGCAGAGCCTGCTGGTGTCGGACACGGACCACTACGTCCGCTCGGTCCTCAAGCGGGCGCTGGGCGATGACAAGGCGGGCCTGCTGATCGACCGCATTCTCCAAGGCGGCGATGTCTCGGGCATCGAGAGTCTGAAATGGATGGACCCGCTGTCGGTCGCCGAACTGCTTCGCAACGAGCATCCGCAGATCATGGCCGCCATCCTGGTGCACCTGGACTTCGAACAGGTGGCCGGCATTCTGAAGAACCTGACACCCCGCACGCGCAACGAGGTGATGTTGCGCATCGCCACGCTCGAAGGCATTCAGCCGACGGCCCTGAAGGATCTCAACGAAGTGCTGTTCAAGGTACTGGCCGGCGGTGACAAGGTGCGAAAGGCTTCCCTGGGCGGGGTCAAGACCGCGGCGGAGATCATCAACCTCCTGGGCACCCAGATCGAATCCAGCGTGATCGAATCGATACGCGAACACGACGGGGATCTGGCCCAGAAGATCACCGACAAGATGTTCACCTTCGAAGACCTGATCAAGCTCGACGGCAAGTCGATCCAGATGGTGCTCAAGGAAGTGTCTTCGGAGATGCTGGTCATCTCGCTCAAGGGCGCTTCGACCGAACTGCGGGAACTGGTGCTGGGCAACATGTCCGGCCGCGCCGCCGAAGGTCTGCGCGAAGACCTGGAGTCGCGCGGTCCGGTGCGGCTGTCCGAGGTGGAAGCCCAGCAGAAGGAAATCCTCAAGATCGTGCGGCGCCTGTCCGACGAGGGCACGATCGTGATAGGTGGAGGCGGTGATGACGGCTTCGTCTAAACCCCCGACCAAGCCCAGCCCGCATTCGCGCTTCATTCCGCGCGAGGAGATCGCCGCGGTCGCGGCCTGGAGCTTTTCGGCCATGGACGACGGACTCCTGCCCAAGGATTCGACCGCTCCGGCGGAAACCGAGCCCAGGCAGACCTCGGCATCCGAGCTGGAACAGCTGCTGCAGGACATTCGCGAAAAGGCCTACGCGGAAGGCTTCCAGCAGGGCCACGACGCCGGCAGCCAGGAAACCCGGGACGCCCTGGAAGCCACCGCACGCCGCAGCGCCGAAGAAACTGCGGTTCGCATGGGCCAGCTCCTGCACAGCGTGGGCGACCAGCTGATCGCGAGCGAGCAGCACATCGCGCGCCAAATCCTTGAGCTCTCGTGCGACATCGCCCGCCAGGTGGTGCGCCAGGAAATCAAGGTGAACACCCGCCACCTGCGCGCCGTGATCGGCGAGGCCCTGGAGCAGATGGTGGAAGACGGGCTGCCGGCCACCGTGCGCATGCACCCGCAGGACCTCGCGCTCATGCAGGGTTCGCTGATGGAGACGCTGGGCGAGAACGCCCCCGCGCTGGTGGGCGACCCCGACATCTCGCCCGGTGGCTGCATCATCCAGTCGCCCAGCTCGGCGGTGGACGCGACCATCGAAAAGCGCTGGGCGCGCGCCATCGGCAACCTGGGCTTGAGCCTGGACTGGCACCAGGAGGAGCGGCACGATGGGTGATACGGCCAGCCGTTGGGAACAGTTCATGGTCGACGTGCGCGCCAGCGCCAACGCCCCCACACCGCTGGAAGTGCGCGGCACCCTCACGCGCCTGGCCGGTCTGGTGCTCGAGGCCGCAGGCCTGCGCGTGCCCGTGGGTTCGCAGTGCCTGATCGGCAACGGCCTGAAGGAACCGGTGCTGGCCGAAGTGGTGGGATTTGCGGGCGACCGCGCCTACCTCATGCCGGCCGGCGACACACACGGCCTGGCCAGCGGTGCGACCGTCACACCGCTCTCGCCCTACCGAACGGTACCTCGGGTCGGTCAGACCAATCCGCCGCCTTCACCGGCCGACCGGGGATTGCTGCGTCTGCCTCTGGGTCGTGGTCTGCTCGGCCGGGTGGTCGACGCGCACGGTCACCCGCTGGACCACCTGGGTCCCATCACCCAGGTGGACGTGGCGCCCATAGAGCGCGCCCCGCTCAACGCCATGGACCGCGACCCGGTGCGTGAGACCCTGGACACCGGCGTCCGTGCCATCAACGCCTTGCTCACCGTCGGTCGTGGTCAACGCATCGGCCTGTTCGCCGGTTCGGGCGTCGGCAAGTCGGTGCTGCTGGGCATGATGGCGCGTTACACCAAGGCCGATGTGATCGTGGTGGGCCTGATTGGCGAGCGCGGCCGCGAAGTGAAAGAGTTCATCGAGGACATCCTGGGCGAAGAAGGTCGGACGCGCGCGGTCGTGGTGGCGGCTCCGGCCGACGCGCCGCCACTGGTGCGCATGCAGGGCGCCGCCTACGCCACCGCCATCGCCGAGAAATTCCGCGACGACGGGCTACACGTGCTGCTGCTCATGGATTCGCTCACCCGTTACGCGATGGCGCAGCGCGAAATCGCGCTGGCCATCGGTGAACCGCCGGCCACCAAGGGCTATCCGCCTTCGTGCTTTGCCAAGCTGCCGCAGCTGGTCGAACGCAGCGGCAACGGCCTCAACGGCAAGGGCTCGATCACCGCCTTCTACACCGTGCTGTCCGAGGGCGACGACCAGCAGGACCCGATCGCCGACGCAGCGCGCGCCATCCTGGACGGTCACATCGTGCTCTCGCGCGCCCTGGCCGAGTCGGGCCACTTCCCGGCCATCGACATCGAAGCTTCCGCTTCGCGCGTGATGCACAACGTGGCGAGCGCGCAGCATCTGGAACTGGCCCGCAAGTTCCGCAACAGCTATTCGCGCTTCATGAAGAGCCGCGACCTGGTCCAGCTCGGTGCCTACGTGGCCGGCAGCGACCCGGAGACCGACCGCGCCATCGTGCTCTACCCGGCGTTGCAGCGCTTCCTGATGCAGGACATGCACGAGGCGGCACCGCTGGAGCGCAGCCTGCAGCAGCTGGCCGCCGCGCTGCAGGACGATGTCCGCGGGCACGCGGCGCCCCGCCAGAACCGACCTCACCACAACCCGCATGAAGGAACGGCATGACCACGATCCAGACCCTGAACAAGGTGGTGGACATCGCAGAACAGCGGCGCGATGAAGCACACGCCAGGTTGGCTCAGCAACAGCGTGAACTGCAGATTGCCCAGGACCAGCTGCAGCAGCTGCAGACCTATGCCAATGAGGCCCATCAACGCTGGATGAGCCGCAGCAGCGGCACCGGCTTGGACGCCCAGCAGTTGTTCCATCAGCGCCAGTTCATGCACAAGATCGACCACGCGCTGGAGTTCCAGCGCGGCGTGATCGCCAACCGCGAGGCGCACGTCGAGCGCTGCCGCAACCAGCTGATGGTGGCCGAACGCGACGTGGCCGGCCTGCGCAAATACACCGAACGCAAGCTGCAGGCCGCCCAGCAGAAGGCCCAGCGACAAGAACAGAAGATCACCGACGAGGTGGCGCTGGCCATCCATCTGCGCCAGAGTCTGGCGCTGGCCCAGGCACAAGGCATGCGCCCATGAACACCCCCACTTCCACCAGCCCGGCCCCGCAGGGCAGCGCCTCGACCGGCCACGCGCAGGCTCACCACGCCGCAATGCGTGGCCAGGGCCGGTCGGCCAGCGGCAGCGATGTGTTCGCCAACCTGCTGTCGCTGCTCAGCACGGGCAGCGATCTCGCCGCCGACGCCCTGACGTCCCCGACGGAAAACCGGCCCGAGTCGCTTCCAGCGGACGGCAGCGACCCGGCCCAGACTGCGGCGCAGGACGGCACCCGGAATCCGCTGGCCGCGCTGCTCGGTTGGGCTGGCGCACCGATGCCACAGATGCCGGTCGACGCCACGGGCGGGCTCGGGCGACAGGCCACGGGCGACGGGACGTCCCTGGCAACCGCCGTGGCTGCAGCCACGGGTCATTCGGCGACCCAGGGCCCGGTCACCGAACCCCGGGGACTTGCCCCCGGGCATGCTCTGCCCGCCCCTGCGGCGTCGGAAGCGGCCAGCCAGCCCCGCGACGCCGCCGCACTGGGCGTTACGGCCCGCGCGGACGCCGCTCCCGCCACATCCGCAGCCAGTGATCGCCTGCGGGGCCCCGCGTCCGTGCGCGTGACCGCGTGGCGCAGCACCACCGGCCTGGCCCTGCACCCGTCCGTTGCGGGCGGTGGTGCCTCGTCTACCGGCCCGTCGGCCCTGTCAACGCTCGCTCCGTCCACGTTCGCCCAGGTGGCCCTGTCGCGCACGGGCGCACAAGGTGGTGCGCTGGCGCTCACGGGGCATGGGCGCAGCACCGCCAGCCTCGACGAGCGTGTGACCCAACCCGGCACCGACCCGCTCGACGCGGTTGTGACGAACGCGGGTCAGACCGGTCAGGGGCGTTCCGAAATGACGCCTTACAACACCGACGTCGCCGGTCCGGCGGGGGGCGGCGGTGCATCCGACACCGCCACGGACCTGGCCCAAGGCTCCACCGCGCCTGGCGACGGCGGCCAGACCGCCGACGCGGCCATGCAGGCGCCGGAACCCGACGAGCCCGCCAGCGTCTGGAGCGCCCAGACCCTGCGCCACGCCAGCGTGCACGTGGGCCAACCGGGTGATCAGGCCCTGGAGATCCAGCTGAGCATGGCCGGCCAGGAAGTGAGCGTGGCGTTCCGGACCGACGACGCCCAGACGCGCGCCAGCCTGGCCGAGGATGCAGGCGCCACCCTGGGCGAGCTGCTGCAGCGCAGCGGCATCGACCTGGGCGACGTCTCGGTGGGCGCCCAGGGCCAGCAGGCCGGTCACGACCTGCCGAACCGCAAGCCCCAGGGCACCTGGGCGCCTGCGCCCGGGCGCGGCGGTGCGGCCGAGTCACCCGCCGCTGACGCCAGCGCGGGAGCCCCACCACCGCGCCCGCGTGCCGACGGCAGCCACCCGCTGGACCTGTTCGTGTAGGAAGCGATGGCACTGCCACGGCAACGCCGAATGAGCGGCTTTTCCGGCCCTTTTCCGGCGAACGCCGGTCGGGGTGGCCCCCAATAATTTGGCCCATCCCCCAGCCAACTGGGGAACGCACCACCGCAACGACGCGGGTGCGAACCACCGGAGCCCAACATGTCCGCTGCCGCCGCCAACGCCGAGGCCTCTGCCGCCAAGCCCAAAAGCAAGAAGCTGCTGTTCATCATCGTCGGCGTCCTGGTGCTGGCACTGGTCGGCGCCGGCGCTGCTTTCTTCCTGCTCAAGAAGAACGCCGCCGACGAGGAGCTGGAAGAAGATGCCGAGACGTCAGAGTCTGGGACCTCGAAAACCTCCAAGGTGGACCCCAAGGCCCCGCCCACGTTCCTGCCGCTGGAACCCATGGTGGTGAACCTGGCCGACCCGGGTGGCAACCGTTTCGTGCAGGTCGGCATCACGCTGCAGCTGCAGGACAGCGCGACCAGCGACAGCATCAAGCTGTACATGCCCAGCATCCGCAACGACATTCTCATGCTCATCTCGCAACGCACCGCCGACGAGTTGCTGCAGCTCAGTGGCAAGGAGAAGCTGACGGCCGAGATCATCGCCGCCGTGTCCAACGTCATGGGCTACGAGATCGAGGAGATCGAGGAGCCCGAGGAAGCCACGGCAGGCAGCAAGAAGAAACGCCGCCGCATTCCCCCCAACCCGGTGCAGGGCGTGCTGTTCTCCAGCCTCATTGTTCAGTGACCGCCTGCTCGGAGCAACGCAACCATGGCTGATTCCCCCTTGTCCCAGGAAGAGGTCGATGCCCTCCTGGAGGGCGTCACCGGCGAGAGCCAGAAGCTGGAGGAGGAAGCGCCTCCGGCCGATGGCATCCGCCAGTACAACCTGTCTCAGCAGGAACGGATCGTCCGGGGCCGGATGCCGACCATGGAAGTCGTCAACGAGCGCTTCTCGCGCAACCTGCGCCTGGGCCTGTTCAACCTGATCCGACGCAGCCCCGAAATCTCGGTGGGTTCGGTCAAGGTGCAGAAGTACAGCGCGTTCCTGCGCGATCTCCCCGTACCGACCAACTTCAACATCATGGCGATTCGCCCATTGAGGGGCAATTGCCTGGTGGTCTGCGAGCCTTCGCTGCTGTTCGGCGTGATCGACAGCCTCTACGGCGGCAATGGCAAGTTCCACACCCGCATCGAAGGACGCGACTTCTCGCCAACGGAGTTGCGGGTGATCAGTCGCCTGATCGGCGTGGTTGCTGAAGACTACAAGAAGGCGTGGCTGGGCATCTATCCGCTGGAACTCGCCTACCAGCGCTCGGAAATGCAACCGCAGTTCGCCACCATCGCCACCCCCAGCGAGATCGTGGTCACCACCAGTTTCACCCTGGAGATCGGCGACATCACGGGTGCGATGCACATCTGCATCCCTTACGCGACGCTGGAGCCGATTCGCGACGTCCTGTACTCCACGGCGCAGGGCGACGCCATGGAGATCGATCGCCGCTGGGTGCGGCTGCTCAGCCACGAGATACAGGCCGCCGAGCTGACGCTGGTGGCCGAACTGGCCAAAACCGAAGCCACCATCGAACAGCTGCTGGCCATGCAGGTGGGCGACTTCCTGGAACTCGAACGCGCCCCGAACATCCAGGCCAAGGTGGAAGGTGTTCCGCTGTTCGAGTGCCAGTACGGCACACACAAGGGCAAATACGCCCTGCGCATCGACCACAAGCTGCGCGGCGCCGAAATGACTTGGTTGGGAGATTCCTATGTCAACTGAAACCGCAGACACCATGAGCCAGGACAGCATCGCAGACGACTGGGCACAGGCCCTGGAAGAGCAGGCCGCCAGTGCCACCGGCCAGGCCGACAGCGCGCCCGCCTTCGACAGCCCCACCACCCACGCGCCCGCCTCCACCACCGGCCTGGGAGGTGGCGCGGGCGGGGCCAACGCCAGCAGCGCGTCGGCCGGTGGTGGCATGCCCGACATCCAGATGGTGATGGACATCCCGGTCACGCTCTCGGTGGAGCTGGGCCGCGTGAAGGTGCCCATCAAGTACATCCTGCAGCTCGCGCAGGGCTCGGTCGTGGAACTCGACGCCCTGGCGGGAGAGCCCATGGACGTGCTGATCAACGGCTACCTCATCGCACAAGGCGAGGTGGTGGTGGTCAACGAGAAGTTCGGCATCCGCCTGACCGACATCGTCACACCGTCCGAACGCATGCGCAGGGTCAGCAAGAGCTGAAGCCCTGCGACCCCTTCGCTGACGCCTCCCATGAACGGCAACACCGGCGGCCCGGCGGAGCCGGTTCTTCAAGTGTCTCTGGACTGGGGCTCCTGACGCCGGATTCGTCTTCTCTATCGGTCTTCTTTCCATTTTCTTGATCCATGCTGCAAAACGCGCTCCCCGCTGTGGGTCTGCTGGTCCTGATGGTGCTGCTGGCCTGGGCCCTGCAGCGCTGGAAACGGCACCTGCCCGGCATCGCCCACCACAGCGGGCCGGCGCTGCAGGTGCTCAGCGCCGTCTCCCTCGGTCCGCAACAGCGGCTGGTGACGGTGCAGGTGGGCCAGGGGCCCGATGCCTTGTGCCTGGTGCTGGGCGTGGCGCCTGGCGCCATCAACGCCCTGCACAGCATGCCCATGCCAGCCAACACCGACACAGCCACGCCCGCACCGCCCAACGGTGGATTCGCCGCCCGGCTGGCCCAACTGACCGCACCCAGTACACAAGGTCCCCATGCGCCGCTCTGACGTCTTCTCACGCCTGGCCGCACGCTGGATGCTGCTGGCGGGGCTCGCACTGATCGCGGGGACGGCGTTGGCCCAGGTGGCCGCCCCACCCGCACCCGCTGCCGTGCTGCCCTCCCCGGTCGCTCAGCCGCCTGGCGCCACGTTGCCCCTGATCGTTGGCCAGGGCGCAGGGGGTGCCAGCTACTCGGTGCCCATCCAGACCCTGCTGTTCTTCACCGCGCTGAGCTTCCTGCCCGCGGTGCTGCTGCTCATGACCGGGTTCACCCGCATCGTCATCGTGCTCTCGCTGCTGCGCCAGGCGCTGGGCACGCAGTCGGCCCCGCCCAACCAGGTCATCGTCGGCCTGTCCCTGTTTCTCACGCTGTTCGTCATGGGCCCCACGCTGGACAAGGTCTACAGCGAGGCCTATGCGCCCTACACGGCCAACCAGATCAGCTTCGAACAGGCGCTGGAAAGAGGCCAGCTTCCCATGCGCGAATTCATGCTCAGGCAGACCCGCCAGAGCGACTTCGAACTGTTCGCGCAGCTGGCCAAACTGCCTGCCGACATGAAGGCCCAGGACGCTCCGTTCCGAGTGCTCGTGCCCGCGTTCGTCACCAGCGAGCTCAAGACCGCCTTCCAGATCGGCTTCATGATCTTCATCCCCTTTCTGGTGATCGACATGGTGGTCGCCAGCGTGCTCATGTCGCTGGGCATGATGATGCTCTCGCCCGTGCTGGTGGCCCTGCCCTTCAAGCTCATGCTCTTCGTGCTGGCCGACGGCTGGAACCTGCTGCTCGGATCGCTGGCCGCCTCGTTCGCCAAATGAAGGAAGCCCCACGCTGCGCCGCTTTGCGGGCAGCTGCCACACCCCCTTGAACAAGGACGCCTGATCCATGGACCCGCAAGCCGCCCTCACCCTGGGGCAAAACGCCCTCTACATGCTGCTCATGATCGCGGCACCGGTGCTGGCGACCGTGCTGGCCGTGGGCCTGGTGGTCAGCGTGTTCCAGGCCATCACCCAGATCCACGAGGCCACCCTGTCTTTCGTGCCCAAGCTGGTGGCCGCCATCGCGGTCTTTGCGGTCGCCGGACCGTGGATGCTGACGACGCTGGTCGAGTTCATCCGCAGCACGCTGCTGGCCATTCCCGGTCAGGCGGTATGAGCCACCCCTCGCGCCGTTTCGCTTCACCCCCCAGGGGGCGGCACCTGCGGCCTGGTGGAGCCGGTTCTGCGGTGCCCCTGGAACGACTCCCCTTCGCTTGATCTTCTGCAGCCCCCACCATGATCACCTTCAGTGAAGCGCAGCTCATGGCCTGGGTCTCGCCGGTGTTCTGGCCGTTCCTGCGCGTTCTGGCGGTGTTCGCCAGCGCCCCCATCTTCTCGGCGCGCTCGGTGCCTGTGCGCACCAAGGTGGCGCTGGCGTTCCTGATCGCCGTCTGTGCACAGGCGGGCCTGGCAGACCAGGAGGTCATCGCGCTGACCGATCCGCGCGCCTTCGGCGTGGTGCTGCAGCAGGTGGTGGTGGGCGTCGCGATCGGTCTGGCGGTGCGCATCGTCTTTGCGGCGGTGGAACTTGCGGGTGAAATCATCGGCCTGCAGATGGGCCTGAACTTCGCCGGATTCTTCGATCCCTCCACCAACACCCAGACCAGTGCCGTCGGCCGCTTCTTTGGCAACACCACGATGCTGTTGTTCGTGGTCATCAACGGCCACCTCATGCTGCTGATGGCGGTGATCGCCAGCTTCGACACCTTCCCCGTGGGCGGCGGTGCTTTCGACGCCATCGGCCAGATGCGGCTGCACGAACTGGGCGCGGTGCTGTTCCGCTACGGCCTGTGGATCGCCCTGCCCATGATCGGCATGCTGCTGTTCATCAACATCGTGCTGGGCTTCGTCTCGCGCATCGCGCCCCAGATGAACGCTTTCGCGATCGGTTTCCCGCTCACGCTCTCGGCCGGTCTGGTCGGCATCGCCGCCACCCTGCCCATGCTGGAAACACCGGTGGTCGCCTTGCTGAAGATCGCCACCGACCTCTTCACCGGTGGCTGAGCCAGGGGCCGCGCGGTCTCATTCCCAGCGCAGGTCGCGCAGCTTCCAGTCGCTGCCCTCGCGCCACCACTCCAGCCGCAGCGCATAGGGCGCTGCGCGTTCGGGGATCAGCCCCTGCGCACCGGTCACCAGCACCTGGGCTTCGGTGCGGCCGGTCTGCCCGCCAGCGGCGTCCACGCGGCTGCTGCGGGTCACGGCGATCACCTTCACCTGCTGGTAGCGCAGGAACATCAGCGCCATGGTCTTGCGCGCCCATTCGCGGTCCAGTCCGTCGCTCTCGCCGCTCTGGGCGCGGAACCTGGCATCCAGCAGGTCCAGCACCGCGTCGGTGTCCCTGGCCTCCAGCGCGTCCTGCAGGCGCTGCACCGCCGCCTCCAGCGCAGACTGCGGGTCGTCGGGCCGACCGCAGGCGGCCAGGATGGCGGCCGCACCGGTCAGCAACAGCCAGGCCCGCCGACGCAGGCGCGTGCGTTCCATGTCCTGTCTGCCGGTCGGGGGCACGGTCGCGCCGTGTCCTGTACCGGTCCCTGCTGCGCACACGTGGGCCATCTGCATGCGAGCGTGCCCTGGTTCAGACCAGGCTGTTGCGGATCGCGTACACCGTCAGCTCCGCGTTGTTCGCCAGGTGCAGCTTCTCCAGCACTCGGGCACGGTAGACGCTCACGGTCTTGGGGCTGAGCATGAGTTCTTCGGCGATGTCCGAGAGTTTCTTGCCCGAAGCGATCAGTTGCAGGGTCTGCAGTTCGCGTTCGGACAGGCTGGCGTGCAACTCTTCGCTCTCGGGCGCGGCCAGGTTGTCCACCAGCATCTGCGCCACCTCGGGCGTGACGTACTTGCGACCCTGGTGCACCGTGCGCACCGCAGCGATCATCTCGGCCGGCTCGTCCGCCTTGTTGAGGTAGCCGCGGGCGCCGGCCCGCAGGCAGCGGATGGCGTACTGGTCTTCGGGGTACATGGAGACCACCAGGGTCTTGACCGGGGAGCCCTCATCGCGCAAGGCGGCCAGCACCTCCAGGCCACCTCGGCCGGGCATGTTGAGATCGAGCACCAGCACGTCGCAAGGCGTCTTGCGCAACTGCTCGCGCAGCTCGGGGTAACTGCCGGCCTCGCCCACCACCTGGATGTCGACCGCCTCGGCGATGGTGTCGCGAATACCTCGCCGCACCACCGCGTGGTCGTCACACAAAATCACCTTGATCATCGTCATCTGCCTCCGTTGTAGGGGAATCCAAGCCTTCTTCGGCCACCGCCTGCAGCGGCACCGAAAGAATCACCGAAGTGCCCCGCGACGATGAGCTCACGTCCAGCCACCCGCCGACCTTGCCGGCGCGCTCCCGCAGGCCGAGCAGGCCGAAGGACTTGGCCTTGCGCTGCGCGTCGGGTCCCATGCCCAGTCCGTTGTCGCGCACTTCGAGGGTGAGCACACCTTCGCGGTCGCTCAGGTCGATGTCCACCCCCGTCGCCTGCGCATGCTTGAGCACATTGGTCAGGGCTTCCTGTGCGGTTCGGTAGGCCACCAGCTGGATGTCCCGCGGTACGTCGATGAACTCGGCCGAGCGCCGGAGGCTGACGCGAATCCCGGTGCGCTTCTCGAAACCCGTGGCATGCCACCGCACGGCAGCCACCAGTCCCTGGTCCAGGATGGGCGGGCGCAGATTGAGCATGATGCGCTGGCTGGCGCCCAGCGCGTGCTGCAGCATGTCGAGCGCGGTGTCCACGTGCTGGCGCACGTCGGCGTCCAGCGCAGGGCGGCGCGCGATCCACGACAGATCGAGCTTGACGGCGGCCAGCGAACCGCCGATGTCGTCGTGCACCTCGCGCGCGATGTCGGCACGCTCCTGCTCGATGCTGGTCTGCAGGTGCTCGGCCAGTTCGGCCAGGCGCTGGCGCGACTGCGCCAGCTCGGCATCGGCCCGGGCTTTGGCGCGACGTGTCTCGGCGACCTCCAGCGCACGCTGGATCACGTGGGCCAGTCGCTGCATGTTGTCCTTGAGCAGGTAATCGCTCACCCCGCGGTGCATGGCTTCCACGGCCGCCGCCTCGCCGATGGCACCCGACAGGATGACGAATGGGATCGCGATGCCGCGGGCCTGCACCAGTTCCCAGGCATCGAGTCCGCTGAATCCCGGCAGGTGGTAGTCGGCCACCACGATGTCGTGCGCGTGGGTCGCCAGCTCGCGCTCGAAGTCGTCCAGGGTGTCCACCAGCGCCAGTTCGCACGGCATCTGGCTGCGCTGCAGGGCGAACTTCACCAGGGCATGGTCCACCCGGGAGTCTTCGAGGTGGAGGATGCGGACCGGCGCCCGGGTGGAAGTGTCAGTCATGCCGATCGGATGCGAGGTGGAACGACCCGCCCGGTGGCGGGCAAGCCGGATAAATGCCACTGAATTGGACCCGTTATCTGCCGATACAACGCGAATCCATTCATGAAAATTGTACCGCCCGCACGCCGCCATACGGCCCCGAGAAACCCCCATGAACAGCCTTGACAACACCACCCAACCGGACCACGGCCTGATGGCAGCGGTCCAGCCATCGGTCACGCTGCCCGTGAGTCTGGTCGCCGACGTGCAGGACGCGCTTCTGATGGCGATGACCGACCTCAAGCGCCTGGAAGGCCTGCTGGACCACGCCACCGCCAACCTGCTGGAACGATTCTCCAGCGCCAACCAGGCCTTGGCGCACCTCGCGGGCAACGACAACGACGACCTGCAGCGCATCCGCCAGGTGCTGCACCAGGCGGTGACGGAACTGCAGTTCCACGACATGGCCACGCAACTGATGGTGCACACCGGCAAGGTGCTGCAAGGCTGCGCCTGGAAGCTGGCCGAGGAGGCCATGGAGCCGGAGGAGGACGAAGTGCCCATGAGCCTCGACCCGACGCCCGACCGGCCCAGCCCGGTGACGCAGAACGAGATGGACGCCGGCTCCATCGACCTGTTCTGACACAGCCGCTGCCTCAAGCCCTCTTCAGTTGTGCCGATACCTGTTCGAACCACGGAGCATTCCATGCAATCGATTCTTGCCGTAGACGACTCGGCTTCCATGCGGAAGATGGTCGCTTTCACACTGACCGGCGCCGGCTTCCACGTGGTGGAAGCGGTGGACGGGCAGGACGCCCTCGAGAAAGCGCAGACCCATGCCATCGACCTGGTGCTGACCGACCAGAACATGCCGCGGCTGGACGGGCTGGGTCTGACCCGCAAGCTGCGCGAACACCCGAAGTTCAAGACGACACCGATCCTGATCCTGACGACGGAGTCCAGCGACCAGATGAAACAGGCCGGCCGCGCGGCGGGCGCCACCGGCTGGCTGGTCAAGCCCTTCGATCCGGGCCGCCTGATCGAAGTGATCCAGAAAGTCATCCGCTGAGCCTGCGGCCCACCTTCCGCGAAGAGACCACCATGTCAGAAACCACCCCAGACAGCGCTGGCAGCGGCAGCTTTGACCTCAGCCAGTTCTACCAGATCTTCTTTGAAGAGGCGGGCGAGAACCTCGACCAGATGGAGCAGATGCTGCTGGCGCTGGACCTCGAGAAGGCCGACGACGAAGAGCTCAACGCCATCTTCCGCTGCGCCCATTCCATCAAGGGCGGTGCGGCCACCTTCGGCTTTGCCGACGTGGCCGAACTGACGCACCAGATGGAGTCGCTGCTGGACAAGCTGCGCCGACACGAACTCGCACCCACCCCGCTCATGGTGGACGTGCTGCTGGAGTCGTCCGATGCGCTCAAGCTGCTGCTGGCCCGCCATTCGGGCAAAGACGTGGAACCGCCCGCCACGCATGCGCTGGTGGACCGCATCAGCGCCCTGGCTCATGGCGAAAGCGCCCCGGCCGCAGCACCGGCCGCCGCTGCACCCCCGCCCCCGGTGGTTGCACCCATCCAGGCGACACCCAGCCCCAAAGCGACCGCGCCGGGCACACGGCGGCTGGAAATCCACATCGGACCGCTGGAACACGTGTCGCAGGCCGACAGCGTCGCCGAACTGTTCCGGGACATCAGCGGGTTGGGCAGCATCGAATCCCTGCCCTGCGACCAGGACAACAAGCGCGTGTACCAGGTACAAACCCAGTCCAGCGACAACGACCTGCTGGACCTGTTCACTTTCCATGTGAGCAGGGAGCACATCCGCATCATCGACAACACCCCGGTGCCCGAGAACCTGGCCACCGAAGGCAAGGACTTCGGCTTCTTTGCCGATGCACCCGGCCTGCCGGACCCCGGACCGACCACCGCCACTGCGGTGGCGACGCCCGCGGCCACCGCGGTGGTGGCCGCCAAGGGCAACGCTCAGCGGGCCGTTGCGGCGGGCGGCAGCCAGGCCTCTCTCGAATCGAGCACGCTGCGCGTTTCGGTGAGCAAGGTGGATCAGCTGATCAACCTGGTGGGCGAGCTGGTGATCACCCAGGCCATGCTGGCGCAGAAAAGCCGCGAGCTGGACAGCGCCGGCAACCAGGCGCTGCTGGCGGGTCTGGCCGACCTGGACCGCAACACCCGCGACCTGCAGGAAGCGGTGATGTCGATCCGCATGATCCCCATGTCGGTGGTGTTCAACCGCTTCCCGCGCATGCTGCGCGACCTCGCCGGCAAGCTGGGCAAGAAAGTGGAACTGACCACGCACGGTGAAGCCACCGAACTGGACAAGGGCCTGATCGAGAAGATCACCGATCCGCTGACCCACCTGATCCGCAACAGCTGCGACCACGGCCTGGAACTGCCCGAGGAACGCCTGGCCAAGGGCAAGACCGAACACGGCAACATCACGCTCTCGGCCAGCCACCAGGGCGGCAGCATCCTGATCGAGGTGCGCGACGACGGCAAAGGGCTGTCGCGCGACAAGCTGCTGAGGAAAGCGCGCGAGAAGGGCATCGATGCCCCCGACTCGATGAGCGACGCCGAGGTCTGGAACCTGATCATGGCGCCGGGCTTCTCCACCGCCGAGGTCGTCACCGACGTCTCGGGCCGCGGCGTGGGCATGGACGTGGTCAAGAAGAACATCGCCTCGCTCGGCGGCACGGTCGAGATCGACTCCGCCGAGGGTTACGGCATGAGTGTCAAGGTGCGCCTGCCCTTGACCCTGGCCATCATGGACGGCATGACCGTGCGCGTGAGCGACGAGGTCTACATCCTGCCCCTGGCCAGCGTGATCGAGTCTTTCCAGATCAAGCCCGGTGACATCAACACCGTGGCCCAGGGCGCCCAGTTGGTCAAGGTGCGCGACGAGTACATGCCCGTCATCGAGCTGGAACGCGTGTTCCAGGTACCGCGCTTCGAGTTCAACGCCGGCGCCCCGATCCTGGTGGTGGTGGAGTCCGAGGGCTCCCGGGTGGCGCTGATGGTGGACGAACTGCTGGGCCAGCAGCAGGTGGTGATCAAGAACCTGGAATCCAATTACCGAAAGGTGCCCAACGTGTCGGGCGCCACGATTCTGGGCGACGGCAAGGTCGCCCTGATCCTGGACACTTCGGTGCTGGTGCGCCGCTCGAGGCACTGATGCTGACACCCACCGCGTCCCGCACGACCCCCTTGAAAGGGCAGCCGCCCGGACGAACCGCCTTGATGGCGCAACCCGGTTCTCCTTTTGCAGCTTCTGCGGGCGATGAAGGACCGCTGGCTCAGGGGCGCGAATTCCTGTGGTCCGACGCCGACTTCACCCGCATCAAGGCCCTGATCTACAAGAAGGCGGGCATCAGCCTGCACGAGGGCAAACACGCCATGGTCTACAGCCGCGTCTCGCGGCGGCTGCGCGAGACCGGTCACAGCAGCTTCAGGTCCTACCTGGACAGTCTTGAACAGCACGATGGTCCGGAATGGCAGGAGTTCATCAATGCCCTGACGACCAACCTGACCGCCTTCTTCCGCGAACAACACCACTTCGCGGTGTTGCATGAGCTGCTGGCGGCACGGCGTTCGCACGACTGGCGGATCTGGTGTGCGGCGGCTTCCACCGGTGAAGAGCCCTATTCGATCGCCATGACCGCGACCGAGGCCCTGGGACCGGGTGGCCGCTTCCACATCGTCAACAGCGACATCGACACCAAGGTCTTGGCCACGGCCGCGCGCGGTGTCTACAAGACCGAAGGCGTCAAGGGCCTGAGCCAGGAGCGGCTGCAACGCTTCTTCATGCGCGGCAAGGGGGCCAACGCGGGCTTCATGCGGGTCAAGCCGGAACTGCAGAAGCACCTGGCGTTCATGACGGTCAACCTCATCCAGGATCTGCCGCTGCGCGACCCCTTCGATGTCGTGTTCTGCCGCAACGTGATGATCTACTTCGACGGCCCGACCCAGCGGCAGGTGCTCGAGCGCATCCACCGCGTGATGAAGCCCGGCGGCATGCTGTTCGTGGGCCACGCCGAAAACTTCAGCGATGCGCGCAGCCTGTTCGTGTTGCGTGGGAAGACGGTCTATGAACGTGTCTGAAGCCCGCTCGCCGGCCCTGCACCGCCACCCACCGCCGGCGTTCGGAGCGGCGGGCCTCACGCGCGTGACGTCGCACCTGGAAGCCCTCAAGTCCCGGACACCCAAGCCGGGCGAGGCCTCCTTCTTCTACCACGACCATCACTTCAAGCACGACGCGGTGAAGGTGCTGCCGGGCGAGTACTACGTGACCAGCGACGACATGGTGGTCATGACGGTGCTGGGCTCGTGCATCGCCGCCTGCATCTGGGACCCGCGCGTGCGCGTGGGCGGCATGAACCACTTCATGCTGCCCGATGGTGGCAACGACACCTCGGGGCGCTACGGTTCCTACGCCATGGAACTGCTGATCAACGAGATGATGAAGCTCGGTGCCCGACGCGAACACATGCAGGTCAAGGTGTTCGGCGGTGGACAGGTCATGCACACCTTCACCACCATGAACGTCGGTGAGCGCAACACCCGGTTCGTGATGGACTACCTGCAGACCGAGCGGATCGCGGTGATTTCCAAGGACGTGCTGGACATCCATCCGCGCAAGGTCTGCTACTTCCCCTCCACCGGCAAGGCCATGTGCAAGCGCCTGGCGCATTCGCACCCCGACACGCTGGAAACACAGGAACGCAGGGGCAACGCCGCAGTGGTCGCCAAGTCCACCGCCGGCGGCTCGATCGACCTGTTCTGAAAAGAAAAAAGGATCCCGACAATGGCCAAGATCAGCGTGGTGGTGGTGGACGATTCGGCGCTGGTGCGCAGCCTGCTGGCCGAGATCATCAACCGCCAGCCCGACATGCAGTGCGTGGGCGCAGCGGCCGATCCGCTGGTCGCGCGCGAGATGATCCGCGAGACCAACCCGGACGTGATCACGCTGGACGTGGAAATGCCGCGCATGGACGGGCTGGAGTTCCTCTCGCGCCTGATGCGCCTGCGGCCCATGCCGGTGGTGATGGTGTCGACCCTGACCGAACAGGGCGCCGACATCACGCTGCGCGCGCTGGAGATGGGCGCGGTGGACTACGTGGCCAAGCCGCGCATCGGCATCAGCAGCGGCCTGAACGAACTGGCCCACGACATCGTGGACAAGATCCGCATCGCCTCGGGGGCTCACGTCAAGCGCCTGCCGAACGCGGCCCCGGCGGTGGCCGCCACCGGCAACGGCCCGGACACCCCCGACGCCCCGCGCGCGCCGCTGCCGCGCCTGGCCACCACCGAAAAGATCATCTGCATCGGCGCCTCCACCGGCGGCACCGAGGCCATCCGCGAGGTGCTGGTCCCCCTGCCGGCCGATGCGCCGGCCATCGTCATCACCCAGCACATGCCGCCGGGCTTCACCAGCAGCTTTGCCGCACGGCTCAACAGCCTGTGCCGCATCAGCGTGGCCGAAGCGCGGCACGGCGAACGCATCCTGCCCGGCCATGCCTACATCGCCCCGGGGGGCCGCCAGTTTCGCATCGACCGCAGCGGCTCCAACTACGTGGCCGTGGTCGAAGACACCGAACCGGTCAACCGCCACAAGCCTTCGGTCGAGGTGCTGTTCAAGTCGGCCGCGCGCGTGCTCGGGCCCAACGCCATCGGCGTCATGCTCACCGGCATGGGCGCCGACGGTGCCCAGGCCATGCGCGAGATGAAGGACGCCGGCAGCTACAACTACGTGCAGGACGAGGCCAGCTGCGTCGTCTTCGGCATGCCGCGCATGGCCATCCAGGCGGGCGCCGCCCACGAGGTCTTGCCCCTCACCCAGATCACCCCCGCCCTGCTGAACCGTCTGGCCGCCAACCCGGCGGCCGTGCGTCACCGTATCTGACCCCCACCACCCGAGAAATCACCATGAAAGCTCGCCGTTTGCTGCTGGGCGCCCTGCTGGGCGCCGCCTGCGTTGTGGCCCTGCCCGCCCTGGCGCTGGACACGCCCAAGGAGCGCCCCATCCTCACCGTCTCCGGCAAGATCGGCGTGAGGAACGCCGGTGACGTGGCCCGTTTCGACATGAAGATGCTCGAGGCCCTGCCGCAGCACAGCTTCACCACCCGCACCCCCTGGTACGACAAGCCGGTCAAGTTCACCGGCCCGCTGCTGGCCGACGTGCTGGCCGCCGTCAAGGCCAGCGGCAACAACATCAGCGCCGTGGCGATCAACGACTACAAGATCAGCATCCCGGTCGCCGACCTGAAACACAAGCCCATCGTCGCCCGCCTGCTGGACGACCAGCCGATGCCGGTGCGCGAGAAGGGTCCGCTGTTCGTGGTGTACCCGTTCGACAGCAGCGCGGAGCTGCGCAACTCCACCTACTACGAGCGCTCGATCTGGCAGCTCAAGGCCCTGGAAGTCCAATAAACATGTCGTTTGCACCGAACCTGGCCACATGGGAGCGTCGCCACTGGGTGATCGCGATTTCCGTGTTCCTGGCCGTCACGCTCACGCCACTGGGCTGGATCCAGTGGCGCCAGGTTCGCATGCTCGACGACGCGTCCACCAACCAGGTGGACTCCATCATGTGGCAGGCCTACCAGCTCGAACGCGAGCTCACGCGGCTGGAGCAGGCCGTGCACGATGCCGAACTGCGGCCGGAGCTGGCCGATGCCTGGGCCATGGTCGAACGCTATGAGATCTTCCTCAGTCGCATCGACCTGCTGACCAAGATCCCCCGACGCGACCTGCTGGAGGGCACGCCGGTCTACGCACAGGCCCAGCAAAAGCTCGACGCCTTCACCCGCATCGCCGACTCACTGTTCGCCGAGCCGCAGCGCCTGGTGCGGGACCCGGTGTCGCTGACGGTGCTGAACGCACAGATCGACCAGCTGGCCCCCTTGCTGGCCGACCTGACGCGCGAATCCAACCGGGCGGTCGCCCGCTTCGTGGACGAACGCAACGCCCAGTTGCGGCAGCAGGGGCACCTGGTGATCGGTCTGGCCGCCGCCCAGGCCGCGGTCATGCTGCTCTTCGTCGGCCTGCTGGTGCGCCACATCCGTCGCCAGCAGCGCCAATACCAGCGGCTGCAGAAGCTCAGTCGCGAGCTGTCCGAGGCGCGCGACCAGGCCGAAGCCGCCAACCACGGCAAGAGCGTCTTCCTGGCCAACATGAGCCACGAGATCCGCACGCCCTTCCAGGGTCTGCTGGGCATGCTCAACCTGCTGGGCGAGGCACGGCTGACCCCTGTGCAGCGCGACTACCTTCAGACCGCTTCGGACTCGGCACAGCATCTGCTGGGTGTGCTCAACGACATCCTGGACGTATCGACCATGGAATCAGGCACGCTCAAGCTGTCGGAAACCCCGGTCCACCTGCGCTCCGTGGTGCAGGAGGTGAGCGACCTGATGCAGGTGGCCGCGCGCGACAAGGGTCTGTCGCTGGACATCTACCCGGCCGCCGACCTGCCCGAGTGGGTGATGGCCGACGCCACGCGCCTGCGCCAGATCCTGTTCAACCTGATCAACAACGCCATCAAGTTCACCGCCCAAGGCAGTGTGATGGTGGAAGTGACCCGGACGTGCGCCGACAACCCGTCGGGGCTGACCATTGCGGTGCGCGACACCGGCGTGGGCATGGACGCCCAGACCCTGAACAACCTGTTCACCCGCTTCTACCAGGCCGACAACTCGCTGCGCCGACGCATCGGCGGCACCGGGCTGGGGCTGGAGATCTCCCGCAACCTCGCACGCATGATGGGCGGTGACATCCAGGTCGTCAGTGAGCTGGGGGTGGGCTCGGTCTTCACCGTGACGCTGCACCTTCCGCTAGCCAAAGCGCCGGACGCGGCAACGGACAGTACCGCCGGCATGATCGTCAGTGCCCGGCGCTTGCGCGTGCTGGTGGCCGAGGACCACCCGATCAACCTCAAGTACATGGCCATCCTGCTGGAGAAGATGGGACACGATGCCACCTTCTGCGAGAAAGGGCAGGAGGCACTGGACATCCTCCAGCGCAGGCCCTTCGATGTGGTGCTGCTGGACTACCACATGCCGGTTCTCGACGGACTGGCCGCCACCGAGGCCATCCGACGGCTCGATGGCCCGGCCGCCGACATCAAGATCATTCTGGTGACCGCTGATGTGGTCAACGACACGCGCAAGCGCGCGCTGCAAGCGGGAGTCAGCGAGTTCACCAGCAAACCCCTGCAGGCCGCTGACCTGCAGCGTGCCCTGGGCCGCTGTGGCCTGCTGGACGACCTGGAACACACCCTGCCCGGCATCAGCGAGCACCGCCTCTCCGGACCGTTCCCGATGTCCTCGTACGAGTTGCCGATGCGCCAGCCCCAGCCGCAGGAATCGCCGTCGGACGTGATGGACACGGAATCCTATGCCGAGGTCATGTCCATGATGCCCGAGGACGCCCTGGGCGAACTGATCAGGACCGTCTTCGAACCGCCCGATGGCACAGCCCACGTGCTGCTCCAGGCGCTGCACGAGGGCGACCGCCAAGCCGTGCACTACAACGCGCACAAGCTCAAGGGCACGTCCATGCTGATGGGCTTTCGTGCCATCGCGCGCAGCGCGGCCCAGCTCGAAACGCTGTCGCAAGACCCGCAACAGCCGCTGCACATCAGCCTGGGCACCCAGTTGCGGCGCGACCTGGATCTGACCCTGAAGGCGCTGGCACAGCTCGAACCCGGCACCTTGCAGTGATCAACAGGGCCCGACCCGAGTGCGCCTGTGGCGCGGTGGATGCCACCACCGCCCGGCCAGATGTCCGGCCGGCAGGACGCGCCACCCACACCCGCATGCCGACCACAGCGACCGCGCACCGGTCGCGCGCGGTCATTCACTCGCGGACGATGCTGCGCGACTCAGAGGGTGAGAGGACAGGGGCGTGCCCGAGAGGGCATCCCCTAGCGCTGCCGACAGGACGCCAAGCACTGCCGCCACCCGGGTTGCGGCGCGCATGGGCAACGCTGCTGGCGGTGCTCTGGCGTGTCAGGTCGGGCATGACCGATGGTTCTCAGACCCGGTGGCTGATCAACGTACCCGCCTCCAGCGGCGCCAGACTGCTGTGCCCGGCGGCGTCGTAGGCCACCACCTCCTGGTCGGCGCGCCGCTCGACCAGACTGGCCACTTCGTCGTTGGCCGCTTCCTGCTCAGGTGCTGCGGGCAGCCCTGCCGGCGCGGCCGGCGCATCGGGGACGACGGGACCCACCCCGGTCACGATATCCCCGCTGCTGTCCCATCCGGTTTGGTCGGCGACTTCGGCGTTCCTCGCGCCGAGCGCCACGTCCACCACCGCCGCGCTGGCTTTCCAGACGTTGGAGATCACGTCCTGCAGCTTCTGTCTGAACGCCTTGTCCTCGGCCTGACGGGCCTGCAGTTCCCGCTCGGCGTCGGCCTTGACTTCGGCCCCATCAGGCGTCTCGGGCACCTCCGGCACATCGGATGACTCGCGCGGCAGCAGCGGGGCGGCATCTGGCAGGCTGCCCTTTTCGCTGCGCACGGCGTCCCGCCCGGGTCGGGGTGTGCCAGCCCGTGTGGCCTGGGCTGCGCTGGCCGAATCACGGCCCGGGTGACCCATCCCGTTCTGTGCATCGCGCGAAGTGCCCTGCGTCGGCTGCACCTGGGTAATGGGCGACACTGCGGTGACCGCCGGGCCGGGAGGCGGCGACCAGACTGCCGGCGCAATGGTGGTGATGTTCAACATGGAAAACCCCTGAGAAAAGGGACACCAGCAAAATACTTTTCTGGTATTCCCTCAGCTTGTCGGCCGGTCAAGCTTGAACTTGAGCCCCTTTTTCCACCCTGTTGCGACGAACGGCACCGCAGCGGGTGCCCCCGGTCCGCAGGCACGAGAGCACTTTGTCAGGCCGCACGCGGTGAGTTCTTACGTCGCAAAGGTCTTTTCGTGCATCCACGCTGCGTGTTTCGGCGCGCGGCGCGTGCGCGCCCATTCGTTGAGCATGTCCCACTTCACGTCGTCGAGCTTTTGCAGCATCTCGGGCGTTGCGGTGTTGGCCGCCAGCTCCAGGCGGTGGCCGTTGGGGTCGAAGAAGTAGATCGACTGGAACAGGGTGTGGTCCGTAGGGCCGATCACGTCGATTCCGGCGGCCTGCAGGCGGGCCTTGGTTTGCTCCAGCTCGTCCACGGTGTCCACCTCCAGGGCGATGTGCTGCACCCAGGCGGGGGTGTTGGGGTCCTTGCCCATTTCGGGCGAGTTGGGCAGCTCGAAGAAGGCCAGCACACTGCCGGCCCCGGCGTCCAGGAAGACGTGCATGTAGGGGTCCGGCGCCTTGGTCGAGGGCACCTGGTCTTCGGCAATCGCCAGCACGAAGCCCATGTTCAGGTGCTTCTGGTACCACTCGACGGTCTCCTTGGCGTCTTTGCAGCGGTAGGCGACGTGGTGGATCTTGCGGATGTTCATGGCAGGGGCTCCTTGGAATTCAAGTCAGGAGGCACCACCCGGCACACACCGGGGAACCGGCTTGGCCGGGCCACCGGTGTGGTCCCCCCCCTTTCAGGGGGGAGGACGCGGAGCGGCGCAGGGGGGTCATCGAATGTTTTCGCGGGCCACGCGCAGGGCATCCCTGAGCACCGCGATGTCACCGACCTGGTTGGCCAGCAGCAGGATCAGCTTGGCGTTGAGCAGCTGGCTCTGTTCGTCGCTGAGGTCGCGATGGGTGTCGATCAGCGCTTCGTAAAAGTCGTCACCCGGCGTGAAGTCGCGGAAATAGCGCTGGCCGGGCTCGGCGAGGTTGGGTTGCAGTTGCAATGCCATCGATGTCTCCTCTTGTTCAGGCTCAGGCGGCGACGGCCTCGGGCCGGGCGACCGCAGCCTTCAGGCCCTGGCCGGTGGCGCGGGCCAGGGCGGCTTGCACGGCCGCCAGGTCCACGTGGCGCCAGCGCGCGGCCACGTGCTGGTCGGGGCGGATCAGGTAGGCCGTGCCCGGCCGGGCGTCGTAGCGCCGGGCCACCAGACCCTGCGCATCGTCCACGTCGCAACCCGCGCCCACGGTGAGCAGCCGCACGGGAACGGGTGCCTGCGCCAGCGCCTGCAGCGATGTTCGCTGCGCAGGCGTCAGACCCTGCGCGCCATCGACAAAAACCATCAGCACGAAGCGGTTGCCCAACTGGTCGAGCAGCCAGGCGTCCTGCCCGGCCACACGCACCGGCGCGTCGTCCATGGGCGCGCCGGGCACCATGTTGCCCTCGAAGGCCTCGCCGTCGGGCGTGTTCAGCGCCGAGTGCACCAGGAAGGCCGGCACGCTCAGGCGGCCGGAGTTGACCAGCTTGCGCGCAAACGGCTGGGTGCGCGCAAGCTCCAGCGCCGCGTTGCGGAACAGCTTGCTGACCGCGCTCTTGGGCGTGATGAAGTCGGTGGAGCGGGTGGAGTTGCGGATGTTCTCGTCGGCCGCATACGTCCGGTCGGCGTCGTAGGTGTCGAGCAGGGCCTCGGGCGCCAGGCCCTTCATCACCAGCGCCAGCTTCCACAGCAGGTCGTCGGTGTCCTGGAAGCCGGAGTTGGCACCGCGCGCGCCGAAGGGCGAGACCTGGTGCGCCGCGTCGCCCACGAACAGCAGGCGGCCGTGGCGGAAGTTCTTCATGCGCCGGCACTGGAAGGTGTAGATGCTGGCCCATTCCAGTTCGAACTCGCGGTCGTCGCCCAGCATGGCCTGGACGCGCGGAAGGATCTTCTCGGGCTTCTTCTCTTCCTCGGGGTCGGCGTCCCAGCCGAGCTGGAAGTCGATGCGCCAGACGTTGTCGCTCTGTTTGTGCAGCAGCACGCTCTGATTGGGGTGGAACGGCGGGTCGAACCAGAACCAGCGCTCGGCCGGAAAGTCGGCCTTCATCACCACGTCGGCGATCAGGAAGCGGTCCTTGAAGACATGGCCCTCGATGTCCAGGCCCAGCTGGCGCCGCACGTTGGAGCGCGCGCCGTCGGCCACGATCAGCCAGTCGGCGTCGATGTCGAACGCCCCATCCTGCGTTTCCACGCTCACGCGGGCACCGTCGGCGAGCGGCAGTACACCCGTGACCTTGTGGTTCCAGCGCAGGTCTGCACCCAGCGCCATGGCGCGTTTCACCAGCGCCTCTTCCAGGTGGTACTGCTGCAGGTTGATCATGCCGGGGCGCTTGTGGCCGGGCTCGGGCACCAGGTCGAAGCGGTAGACCTCTTCCTCCTTCAGGAAGGTGCGGCCCACGTTCCAGCTCACGCCCTTGTCGACGATGGGGTCGCCAACACCCAGGCGGTCCAGGATTTCCAGTGCGCGCTTGGCGTAGCAGACCGCGCGCGAGCCGAAAGACACGCTGTCCTCCTCGTCGAACAGCAGCACGTCCAGGCCCTGCAGGCGCGCGTCGATGGCGGCCGCAAGTCCCACCGGACCGGCGCCGATCACCACCAGCGGCCGGCGCTGTGGCGCGCCCGCCTTCAGATCGGCCGGCGAGCGGTAGGCGAACTTGGGATAGGCGTAGGTGGGCATGGGGGCGTTGTCTCCGCGGATGACCGATGGTGCCCCGACTGTACCGCATTATTTCGCATTGGTAAACACATTCACCTAAACGTAACTTCAAAACCGGACCGTCCACAGGCCCAGACGGCACAACGGCGGCCCACGCCTGCGCGCGTCCGCCGTTGTTCAAAGCGCCTGGCGTGGGGTCAGTCGCTGTCGCGCTGCTGGGGCCGCACCAGCGTGACCGGTACCTGCGCAATCTGCAGCAATTCACTGGCGACCGAGCCGATCTGGGTGCGGCGGCCGCTGCTGCCGTGTGCGCTCAGGATGACGGCATCGCAGGCGTGGCGCTCGACGATCTCGACCAGGGTGTGTGCCGGGTCGCCCGTGGCCACGTCCTGCTCCACCTGCAGGCCGGCGGCCTGCAGCAGTTCAACGGCCGGCCGCACCAGATCGCGCCCGGCGGCCTCGCTGACCTGCTGCAGCACCTGCGGGTCGTGCGCGACCACCAGCTCGTACAGATTGGCGGGCGACTGCACATTGGCGACCACGAACCGGGCCCGCAGCCCATGGCCGGTCAGGACCAGCGCGTGGTGCACCGCGTCCAGCGCGCGCTCGGATCCATCGACCGGGATCAGAAACTTCAGTGTCGCCATGGCCTCTCCTCTCGGTGGTCGGTGGTGTTCAGAACGGCCGTTCGTTGAACACGCACCAGTACAGCTCGATCTGCTCGGCCACTTCCATGAACTTGCTGAAGCTGACCGGTTTCTCGATGTAGGAATTGACCCCCAGATCGTAGGCGGTCTTGAGGTCTTTGTCTTCCCTGGACGAGGTCAGAATCACCACCGGGATGCGGCGAAAGCGCTCGTGGGCCTTGAGCTGGCGCAACACCTCCAGGCCGTTGACCTTGGGCAGGTTGATGTCCAGCAGGATCACCGCCGGTAGCGGATCGCCCGACTCCCAGCGCGGTATGAAGGCCAGTGCCTCCTCGCCGTCGCGCGCGACATGGACCAGGTTGCTGAACTTCTTCTTGTTGAAGGCGCGCAGCGTCAGGTCCAGATCCATGGGGTTGTCCTCGACCAGGAGGATGGGTGGCAGGCTCACGGAAGTGTTCATTCGGGGAACTCCATAAAAAAGGTGGCACCGGCGCCCACGGTGCTTTCGGCCCAGACACGGCCACCCATGCGCTGCACGGCCTTGGCCACCAGCGCCAGCCCCACACCGGTGCCCGGAAACTCCTCGGCCCTGTGCAGGCGCTGGAAGATGGCGAACATGCGGTCGTGGTACTTCATGTCAAACCCGACACCATTGTCGCGCACCCACAGAAGACGGCGACCGCCCTCGCTGCGGCTGCCGATCTCCACCCGCGGTGGTCGGCGGTCGCGGCTGAACTTCAGGGCGTTGCCGATCACGTTGCGCAGCACCACGGCGATGCCTTCGCGGTCCAGCGCCAGCGTGAAGGGCTCCATCGCCACTTCCACCAGCACGCCCTGGCGACGGATGTCGGATTCGCAGCTGTCGAGCACCTGCTGCACCAGCGGCAGCAGCTCGACCGGCTCCTGCGACATGTCGCGCCGCTCCATGCGCGAATACGCCAGCAGGTCGTTGATCAGTTCGCCCATGAGCTGCACCCCGTGGCGGATGCGCCGGACGAACTCGCGCCCGTCGCCGTCCAGCTGCTCACCGTATTCCTCCGCCAGCAGCTGGCAGTAGCCGTCGATGCCGCGCAGCGGCGCCTTGAGGTCGTGCGAAACGCTGTACGAGAACGCCTCCAGCTCCTGGTTCGCCTGGCGCAGCTGCGTAGTGCGCTCGGCCACGCGCGACTCCAGTTCCTGGTTGATCTGGCGCAGCTTTTCTTCGGCCTGCACAGCGTCGGTGATGTCTTGCAGGGTGCCGATGTAGCGCGGCTTTAACCCCTGCGCCTCACGCGGGATGCGGCGCACCGTACGGCGCATCACCCGCACCGGCCCCCGCTCGGGGTGCGTGCGATAGACCATGTCGGTCACCACCTCACCCCGGCGGATCTGCTCCATGTCCCGCGCCACCATGCCTTGGTCGTCCGGGTGCACGCACGAGAGGAACACCTCAGTGCTTGGCGGCTTGCCGGCCGGCGCCAGCCCCAGGTTGCGAAACAGCTGGGCCGACATGGCCACGCGCTGGGTCTGCGCATCCGCAGTCCAGCTGCCCAGCAAGGCCACCGACTCGGCCTGCTCCAGCATGTCGCGCAGCTCGTCGGCGGCCTGGCCCGCCAGCACGCGCTCCGTCACGTCCATGGTGGTGCCAAAGAGGCGCACCACGCGGCCTTTGGCATCGCGTTCGACGCTCGCACGCTCTTCCACGTGGCGCACCCCGGAGGCGGTGACGATGCGGTGTTCGATCTTGGTCACCCCCGTGCCTTGCTCGGACACGCGCTGCACATGGGCCCGCACGCGGGCCAGGTCGTCCGGGTGCACCACCGACAGGTAGGCCTCTATGCTGGGCGTCACCTGCGCCGGGTCCAGGCCCAGCACCTCGTAATGGTGGTCCGACCAGCTCACCACGCCCTCGGGCAGCTGCACGCTCCAGCCACCGATCCGAGCCACCTGCTGCGCCTCGGTCAGGCGCAGACGCTCCTGGCGCAAGGCCTCCTCGGCCGCCTGGCGTTCGGAAATGTCACGCAGGATGGACCAGATGTGTTCTATCTGCCCGTCCGTGCCCCGATGGGCCATGATGAGCTGCGACATCGGCACCTCGCGGCCCTGCGCATCGAACACCGCCGTCTCGCCCAGCCAGCGTCC
Source organism: uncultured Hydrogenophaga sp. (assembly GCA_964428045.1). Taxonomy (GTDB): domain Bacteria; phylum Pseudomonadota; class Gammaproteobacteria; order Burkholderiales; family Burkholderiaceae_C; genus Hydrogenophaga. The sequence goes on from CAYRWN010000006.1 coordinate 84,765, forward strand.
ATCGCGCATCGCCGTCGGAATGCCCTCTTCGCGCACCCGCTGCGCTGCCCACGCCGGATGCACGCGCCGGATGGCATCTTCCAGCGGGGTGTCCTGCGGCAGGCCCAGCATGTCGTAGCCCGCGCGGTTGAAATAGGGCTACGCTGAACAAGTAGCCAAATCGAGTGACCCGGCGTGCCAAAGGGCGC
>CAYRWN010000007.1:0-79526 GCA_964428045.1 uncultured Hydrogenophaga sp.
CCAAGCTGGAGGCCGGATCCAAAATTTCAAGTATGCAAGGGCCGGATCAATAACCGCTACTTCGCGAGCCTGGCGAAGGTCTTGCGGAACTTCGCCACCTTGGGCGCAGCCACCGCCATGCAATAGCCCTGGTGCGGGTTGCGCTCGAAGAAGTCCTGGTGGTAGGCCTCGGCGGGCCAGTAGTGCGCCAGCGGCAGCACTTCGGTCACGATGGGACGGCCGAAGGCGTTCTCCGCGGTCAGCTCGTCGATCAGCGCCTGCGCGGTTTCGCGCTGCTCGTCGATGGTGAAGTAGATGCCGCTGCGGTACTGCGTGCCGACGTCGTTGCCCTGGCGATTCAGCGTCGTCGGGTCGTGGATCACGAAAAAGATCTCCAGCAACTCGCGCGTGCTCACCCGATCGGGGTCGAATTCGAGCTTCACCACCTCGTTGCAGCCGGTGGTGCCGGTGCACACGTCTTCGTAGCTGGGCTGCGGCACCTGGCCGTTGCTGTAGCCGGACTCGACATCGGTCACGCCGCGCACTTCCTTGTAAACCGACTCGGTGCACCAGAAGCAGCCGCCGCCGAGGACCAGGGTTTGGGTAGGGCTCATGCCTGTTCTCCAGAACGGTGAATGGGTCGATGTTGCCCGGTTTGCGCGAGTGTGCGCACGGCGGCCAGAAATGCCCCCAGCGCGGACTGGTCGCGCCCGGTGCGCCAGAGGCAGTGGGTGTCGTAAGGGGCCAGCGGCTGCACCAACGGCCGGAATTCCACGCCCGGCAAACCGGCCTGTTGCAGCGCGGCAGGCACCAGGCCCACGCCCAGCCCCCGGGCGATGACCGAGACCACGCTCAGCCAGTGCCGCAGCTCGAACGCCAGCGCGGGCTCGAAGCCCGCGTCCGCGCAGGCGGTCAGGATGCGGTCGTGGTAGTCGGGTGAAACGGCGCGCATGACGATGGCAAAGGGTTCGTCTTTCAGGGCTTGCAGCGGCAACTGGCGCTTCCTGACCATCGGGTGACCAGCCGGCAGACAGGCCATGAAGGGCTGGCTGGACACCAGGATCTGCGAAAAGCCGGCCGGCACGCGCGTGGTGTGCACAAAGCCCAGGTCCAGCCGGTCGTGCACCAGCTCCACCAGTTGCTCGCTGCTGCTGAGTTCGCGCAGCGCCAGCCGCAGCTTGGGATGCGCCACCGAAAAGTCGCGCAGCACTTGCGGCAGGCCGCGGTAGAGCACCGTGCCGGCAAAGCCGATCTGCAGCTGCCCCGCCAGGCCCTGCCCCACGTCGCGCGCCTCCCGCGCGGCCAGCGCGGCCTGTTCCAGCAGCGCCTGCGCACGCGGCAGAAAGGCCTGTCCAGCCGCCGTGAGCGCCACGCCGCGGCTGTTGCGCTCGAACAGGCGCGCGCCCACATCGGCTTCGAGCTGCTGAATGTTGAGCGACAGCGGCGGCTGCGTCATGGCCAGCCGCTGGGCGGCGCGACCGAAGTGCAACTCTTCGGCCAGCACGGTGAAACAGCGCAGGTGGCGAAATTCCATGGATACGCATTATGTATTGATCAATCGCCTATCAATATTGGACAGCTATTCATGTCACCCCGACAATCCAGCCCAGCTTTCGCACCCCTCTTTTCAACGGAGACCCGCACCATGGTCACGAGCAAGAACACCTTCAACTGGGAAGACCCCTTTCACCTCAGCGCCCAGCTGACCGACGACGAACGCCAGGTGCAGGACGCCGCCCGTGCGTACTGCCAGGAAAAGCTGCTGCCACGCGTGCAGCTGGCCTTCCGCAACGAGACCACCGACGCATCCATCTTCCGCGAGATGGGCGAGCTGGGCCTGCTGGGCCCGACCATCCCCGAGCAGTACGGCGGCGCCGGCCTCAACTACGTGTGCTACGGCCTGGTGGCGCGCGAGGTCGAACGCGTGGATTCCGGCTACCGCTCCATGATGAGCGTGCAGAGCTCGCTGGTGATGGTGCCCATCAACGAATTCGGCTCGGAGGCCCAGAAGCAGAAGTACCTGCCCAAGCTGGCCACCGGTGAATGGATCGGGTGCTTTGGCCTGACCGAACCCAACCACGGCAGCGACCCCGGCAGCATGATCACCCGCGCCCGCAAGGTCGACGGCGGCTACAGCCTGAGCGGCGCCAAGATGTGGATCACCAACAGCCCCATCGCCGACGTGTTCGTGGTCTGGGCCAAGGACGATGGCGGTCAGATCCGCGGCTTCATCCTGGAAAAAGGTTGGAAGGGTCTGAGCGCCCCGGCGGTGCACGGCAAGGTCGGCCTGCGTGCGTCCATCACTGGCGAAATCGTGATGGACGAGGTCTTCGTGCCGGAGGAAAACGCCTTCCCGGATGTGCGCGGCCTCAAGGGTCCGTTCACCTGCCTGAACAGCGCCCGCTACGGCATCGCCTGGGGCGCGCTGGGCGCCGCCGAAGACTGCTACTTCCGCGCCCGCCAGTACGTGCTGGACCGCCAGCAGTTCGGTCGCCCGCTGGCCGCCAACCAGCTGATCCAGAAGAAGCTGGCCGACATGCTGACCGAAATCAGCCTGGGCCTGCAGGGCTGCCTGCGCCTGGGGCGCATGAAGGACGAAGGCACCGCCGCGGTGGAGATCACCAGCATCTTGAAGCGCAACAGCTGCGGCAAGGCGCTGGACATCGCCCGCATGAGCCGCGACATGATGGGCGGCAACGGCATCAGCGACGAATACGGCGTGGCCCGCCACCTGGTGAACCTGGAAGTGGTCAACACCTACGAAGGCACGCACGACGTGCACGCGCTGATCTTGGGCAGGGCCATCACCGGGATGGCGGCGTTTGCGAACTGACAGGTTTCGCATTCACCAACGAAAGGAACCACCACTCGCTGTTGGCGAAGTCCATTTTCCTGTGCCGTCCAGGTCCAGCCTCAGCCCTTCGGCCTTGACGCACGGCACCGCGAGTCTGCAGCGCCGATGGACGCCCGCCGTGTGGTGGGAGGGTGGTCAGGAGGTGATGTACGACTGCAGCTGCGCAATGGTGCTGGTCATGATGTGGCTCACCAACGTGTCTTTGGTGCTTTTGTTCTGCAAGGCCACCTTGCGCGTGTAGTCGCGCTGGGAAAGGTCTTGCATGGACGTCTCCTGAATAGCAAGATTCGGCGGCGTAAAGGCCTGAAGGGTTTGCAGTCTTACATTCGGCCTGTCGGTGCACCGCATTGAAGTCCTTCGGAGTGCTTGTGACACCGTCCTGGCTGACCATGGCATGTGTGAACCTGCCCAAAAAGGAAGGGGAGCCATCGGCTCCCCCCTTGTGTTCCCAGTGACTTGGGCTGAACACCGCTCAAAGCGCGCCCGTCAAATTTTCAACAAATTTACTGAACGGCTTGCCCGAAGGGCCGCTTTTTTCATTCAGCAAGAAGTGCCGCTCAGGCGGTCGCTTCCTTGGCGTTCTCCACGTACTCCTCAATCTGGTCGAAGTTCAGGTACTTGTAGATCGCCGCGCCGTCCTTGTTCACGATGCCCATGGCTTCGTGGTATTCGGCCACGGTCGGGATCTTGCCCAGCTTGGACGCGATCGCCGCCAGCTCGGCCGAGGCCAGGAACACGTTGGTGTTCTTGCCCAGGCGGTTGGGGAAGTTGCGCGTGCTGGTGGAAACCACGGTGGCACCTTCGCGCACTTGGGCCTGGTTGCCCATGCACAGCGAGCAGCCGGGCATTTCGGTGCGGGCACCGGCGGCGCCGAAGCTGGCGTAGTGGCCTTCCTTGATCAGTTCGCTTTCGTCCATTTTGGTCGGCGGTGCAACCCACAGTTTGACCGGGATGTCGCGGCTTCCACCGAGCAGCTTGGCGGCGGCTCGGAAGTGGCCGATGTTGGTCATGCACGAACCGATGAAGGCTTCATCGATCTGGGTGCCGGCCACCTCGGACAGGGTCTTGGCGTCGTCCGGGTCGTTCGGGCAGCACAGGATGGGCTCCTGGATGTCGGCCAGGTCGATCTCGATGACGGCGGCGTATTCGGCGTCCTTGTCGGCTTCGAGCAGCTCGGGCTTGGCCAGCCAGGCCTCCACTTTCTCGATGCGGCGCTGCAGGGTGCGCTTGTCTTCGTAGCCGTCAGCGATCATGTTCTTCATCAGCACGATGTTGCTGGTGAGGTATTCCTTGATCGGCTCGGGGTTGAGTTTGATCGTGCAGCCGGCGGCCGAGCGCTCGGCCGATGCATCGGACAGTTCGAACGCCTGTTCCACCTTCAGGTCCGGCAGACCTTCGATTTCCAGGATGCGACCGGAGAAGATGTTCTTCTTGCCGGCCTTGGCCACCGTCAGCAGACCGGCCTTGATGGCGTACAGGGGGATGGCGTGCACCAGGTCGCGCAGGGTGACGCCGGGCTGCATCTGGCCCTTGAAGCGCACCAGCACCGATTCGGGCATGTCCAGCGGCATCACGCCGGTGGCGGCGCCGAAGGCCACCAGACCGGAACCGGCCGGGAAGGAGATGCCGATCGGGAAGCGGGTGTGCGAGTCGCCGCCGGTGCCCACGGTGTCGGGCAGCAGCAGGCGGTTGAGCCAGCTGTGGATCACGCCGTCGCCCGGGCGCAGCGAGACGCCACCGCGGCTGCTGATGAACTTGGGCAGTTCGCGGTGCGTCTTCACGTCCACCGGCTTGGGGTAGGCTGCGGTGTGGCAGAAGGACTGCATCACCAGGTCGGCGGAGAAGCCCAGGCAGGCCAGGTCCTTGAGCTCGTCGCGGGTCATCGGGCCCGTGGTGTCTTGCGAACCCACGGTGGTCATCTTCGGCTCGCAGTAAGTGCCCGGGCGCACGCCCTGGCCTTCGGGCAGACCGACGGCGCGGCCGACCATCTTCTGCGCCAGCGTGAAGCCGGCCTTGGTTTCGGCGGGCACGGCGGGCAGGCGGAACAGGGTCGAGGCGGGCAGGCCCAGGAACTCGCGCGCCTTGGCGGTCAGCGAGCGGCCGATGATCAGGTTGATGCGGCCACCGGCACGCACTTCGTCGAACAGCACGTCAGACTTGAGCTTGAACTCGGCCACGGTCTCGCCGTTCTTGACCAGCTTGCCGTCGTAGGGCAGCACGTCGATGACGTCGCCCATTTCCAGCTTGGAGACGTCGACTTCGATCGGCAGCGAGCCGGAGTCTTCCTGCGTGTTGAAGAAGATGGGGGCGATCTTGCCGCCCAGTGTGACGCCACCGAAGCGCTTGTTCGGCACGAAGGGGATGTCCTGGCCGGTGGCCCAGATCACCGAGTTGGTGGCCGACTTGCGCGAAGAACCGGTGCCAACCACATCACCCACGTAGGCGACCAGATGGCCCTTCTTCTTCAGGTCTTCGATGAACTGCATCGGGCCGCGCTTGCCGTCTTCTTCCGGCTTGAAGGCCGCGTCGGGGCGCGTGTTCTTTAGCATGGCCAGGTAGTGCATCGGGATGTCCGGGCGCGTGGTGGCGTCCGGCGCGGGCGACAGGTCGTCGGTGTTGGTCTCGCCGGGCACCTTGAACACGGTGACGGTGATCTTCTTCGCGACTTCGGGACGCGAAGTGAACCACTCGGCATCGGCCCAGCTCTGCATCACTTCCTTGGCCTTGGCATTGCCGGCCTTGGCCTTGGCGGCGACGTCGTTGAAGTAGTCGAACATCAGCAGGGTCTTCTTCAGACCCTCGGCGGCCACGCCGGCGACCTCGGCGTCGTCGAGCAACTCGATCAGCGGATGCACGTTGTAGCCACCCACCATGGTGCCCAGCAGCTCGGTGGCCTTGGCCTTGGAGATCAGGCCGACCTTCACGTCACCGTGAGCGACAGCGGCCAGGAACGAAGCCTTGACCTTGGCGGCGTCGTCCACACCCGGCGGCACGCGGTGCGTCAGCAGGTCCATCAGGAAGGCGTCTTCGCCGGCGGGCGGGTTCTTGATCAGTTCGATCAGGGCAGCGACCTGCTTGGCGTCGAGCGCCAGCGGGGGAATGCCCAGGGCGGCGCGCTCGGCGACGTGGGCGCGGTAGTCGGTCAGGAAGGTCGACATGGCGTTCTCCGGTGGGGTGGGTAATGGGTGGGTGTTCAAATGGGTCAGACAAGAAACCAGCCGCGCACGGTCTCGGGCAGGACATGCCCGGTCTGGTGCGCGCGTTCGATCACTTGCCAGTAATAACGGAAGCTGGCGCGGTCGTGCAGCCGGCCTTCGTGTTGCACCGGTGCCCAGTCGGCGGCTGCGGCGCGTTCAAGGATCGCCAGCGCCGTCTCGATTTCAGCCTCGGCGGGTGAAAACGCGGTGACGATGGGCCGGATCTGGTCCGGGTGGATGCTCCACATGCGGGTGTAACCGAGTTCGCCAGCCGCGCGCTTGGCCGCATTCTGCAGCGAAGCCAGGTCCTTGAACTCGGTCACCACGTTGTGTGAAGGCACTTTGCCGTGCGCGTGGCAGGCGGCGGCCATCTCGAGCTTGGCGCGCAGCACGTGCGGGTGGCTGAACTGGCCGCCCACGGTCATGGCCGAAGCCGGAATCGCTCCGGCGTGGGCCGAAACGAAGTCCATAAGTCCGAAACTGAGCGACTGCACGCGCGGGTGCGCGGCGATGTCGAAGGCCCGGTGCACCGCAGCCGGCGACTCGATCAGCACATGCAGCGACAGCGCGGTGGCGCCTGCGGCATCCAGCGCGGCCGCTGCGCGGTCCACGTCGGCCACCGACTCGACCTTGGGCACCATCAGATGGCACAGACGAGCACCGGCGCGGCCCGCGATCTGGGCCACATCGGCGTCGAAGTGGGGGTGGTCCACCGGGTGGACCCGGGCCGCGACGCGGGCGCCCACGGGGGCACCCAGAACCAGTTCAGTGACCAGCGCGGCGTGCTCGGCCTCACCGCCGACAGGTGCGCCGTCTTCGCAATCCAGCGTGACGTCGAAGACGCAGGTGCCGAACTCGACCCTCAGCTCGGCCTGCAGCTGCAGGCTCTTGCTCATCCGCGCCGGCGTTCCGCTGTAGTGGTCACAGACCGGCAGCGCGAACGCACCGGCCTGGGCCCCGACAAGGATGTCGCGCGGGTGAGGTTTCACGGAGTTACCAAGCGGTTACGGCCAACGCCCACGCGCCGCCCATGGTCCAGCACGCACCGTGGAACCGGCTTTGCCGGGCCACTAGTGCGGTCCCCCTGGGGGGAAGACGCGAAGCGGCGCAGGGGGGCATCACAGCAAATGCTTCACGCCGTCCTTCTCGCCTTCGAGCTCTGCCAGGGTCTTGTTGATGCACTCTTGCGAGAAGGCATCGATGGGCAGACCTTCGACGATCTTGTACTCGCCGCCTTCACAGGTGACGGGGTAGCCGAACATCACTTCCTTGGGGATACCGTACTCGCCCTTGGACGGCACGCCCATGGTGACCCACTTGCCGTTGGTGCCCAGGGCCCAGTCGCGCATGTGGTCGATGGCGGCGTTGGCGGCCGAGGCGGCCGACGACAGACCGCGGGCGGCAATGATGGCCGCGCCGCGCTTGCCCACGGTGGGCAGGAACACGTTGGCGTTCCAGTCGTGGTCGTTGATGGCGTCCTTGACCGACTTTCCATTGACGGTGGCGAAGCGGTAGTCGGCGTACATGGTGGGTGAATGGTTGCCCCACACGGCCAGCTTCTCGATGTCACCCACGGCGATGCCCATCTTGGCGGCGATCTGCGAAGCCGCGCGGTTGTGGTCCAGGCGCAGCATGGCGGTGAAGTTCTTGGCCGGCAGGTCCGGGGCCGACTTCATGGCGATGTAGGCGTTGGTGTTGGCCGGGTTGCCGACCACCAGCACGCGCACGTTGCGCGAGGCCACGGCGTTCAGGGCCTTGCCCTGGGCGGTGAAGATCTGGGCGTTGGCGGCCAGCAGGTCGGCACGTTCCATGCCGGGGCCACGGGGGCGGGCGCCGACCAGCAGGGCGTAGTCGGTGTCCTTGAAGGCGGTCATCGGGTCGCTGTGGGCTTCGATGCCGGCCAGCAGCGGGAAGGCGCAGTCTTCGAGTTCCATGATCACGCCCTTGAGCGCGTTCTGGGCCTTCTCGTCCGGGATCTCCAGCAGTTGCAGGATGACGGGCTGGTCCTTGCCCAGCATCTCGCCGGAGGCGATGCGGAACAGCAGGGCGTAACCGATCTGACCTGCGGCGCCGGTGACGGCAACACGAACGGGCTTCTTGCTCATGGTGAAAACTCCAGAAAGGGCGTTGAAAAAGAGGAAAACCGGTGGAAATGACCCCGGACCACAAGCCACAGCCGCCCGGAACGTCCCGGCAAAAGTGGCTCAGGCACTGTCCGCAAGTGTACCCGCGTAAACCCGTAGACGTCAATTTGTCTTATGTCTTATATAAGATATGATTGAACTGTCCGCTGATCGTTTCCGGCGGTACCATTGCGTCCGCAAAATCATGGCCACCCTGCCCGCATCCCCCGCCGACCCCTTCTCGCCGCCCTCTTCACCGGGCAGCGAGCACGCGGCCCCGGGCGCACCGGCCTTCAGCCCGCTCTACCAGCAGATCAAGTCGCTGATCCTGCGCAGCCTGCAGGCCGGCGAATGGAAGCCGGGCGACATGATCCCCAGCGAACTGGAGCTGGCCGCGCGCTTTCGCGTCAGCCAGGGCACGGTGCGCAAGGCCATCGACGAACTGGCCACCGACAACCTGCTGGTGCGCCGTCAGGGCAAGGGCACCTTCGTGGCGACCCACGCCGAACAGCACATCCAGTACCGCTTCCTGCGCGTGCTGCCCGACGCCGGGTCTCCCGACGCCCAGGGTCCGGCCGAGCGCCGCATCATCGAGTGCCGGCGCCTGCGCGCGCCGGCCGAAGTGGCCCGCCAGCTGACCCTTCGCACCGGCGACCCGCTGCTGCTGGTCAAGCGGGTGCTGGCCTTCTCGGGCACGCCCACCATTCTGGAAGACATCTGGCTGCCCGGCGGCCCCTTCAAAGGCCTGACCCAGGAAACCCTGGCCGGCGACAAGGGACCGATGTACGCCCTGTTCGAGGCCGAGTTCGGCGTGCGCATGGTGCGCGCGGTCGAGCGCATCAAGGCCGTGGGCGCCGACGCCGACGCCGCCGCCCTGCTGGGGGTCGGGGTCGGTCACCCGCTGCTGAGCGTGGAACGCCTGGCCTACACCTACAACGACACCCCGATGGAACTGCGCCGCGGCCTGTACCGGACCGACACCCGCCACTACCACAACGAACTGAGCTGAGCACCCGTGTTCCTGACCGCTGTCCATTCCCGCCTGTCAGCCTCCGGTATGTTGCGTTGCAATAGAATTTGCAGGCTCAAGACCTGAGTTACCACTCGGTTACATGCCTCTTTTTCCCTCTCCGTCCCCAGCCTCCCTGAGAATCCAGTTCCCCACACGGAAGAAAGCCCCACCATGACCGAACTGAGCAAGAAGCGGCCCGAGTTCCGCAACATCAACGCGTTCAAGGACCTGACCACCTACCGGCTGCCGCTGGCCGGCTGGGTGTCGATCCTGCACCGCGTCAGTGGCGCCCTGATGTTCCTCCTGCTGCCGTTGATCATCTGGATGTTCGACACCTCCGTGTCGTCGGAGATCTCTTACGAAAGCTTCCACGCGGCCTTCAGCGCCGGCCTGGGCTTCGCCCCCGGCTGGTTCATGAAGCTCGTGGCACTGGCGCTGATCTGGGCCTACCTGCACCACCTCATTGCCGGTCTGCGCCACCTGTACATGGACGCGTTCCATGCGGTGACCAAGTCCTTCGGCCAGAGCTCGGCCATCTTCACGCTGGCGTTGTCCATCGGCCTGACGCTGGTCCTCGGCGCCAAGCTGTTCGGTCTCTACTGATTTCGGGAAGGCACACACATGTCCTACGGTTCCAAGCGCGTCGTCACCGGCGCCCACTATGGTCTGCGCGACTGGCTGGCCCAGCGCATCACCGGCGCCCTGTTTGCGCTGTTCACGCTCGTCGTGCTCGCCAAGGTGATCTTCACCAGCGGCCCCCTCGGCTACGAAGGCTGGGCGGCCATCTTTGCCGCCCAGTGGATGAAGGCCCTGACCTTTGCCGTGTTCATCGCCATCGCCTACCACATCTGGATCGGCATGCGCGACATCTGGATGGACTACGTCAAGCCGGTGGGCGTTCGCCTGGCCCTGCACACCTTCACCATCGTCTGGCTCGTCGCCTGCCTGGGCTGGGCTGTCCAAGTTCTCTGGAGACTCTGATCCATGACCACCACCGCATCCCTTTCCAAGCGCAAGTTCGACGTGGTCATCGTCGGAGCCGGCGGCTCCGGCATGCGCGCCTCGCTGCAGCTGGCACGCGCCGGCCTCAAGGTGGCCGTGCTCTCCAAGGTCTTCCCCACCCGTTCGCACACCGTGGCGGCACAGGGCGGCGTCTCGGCGGCCCTGGGCAACATGAGCGAAGACAACTGGCACTACCACTTCTACGACACCATCAAGGGCTCCGACTGGCTCGGCGACCAGGACGCCATCGAGTTCATGTGCCGCGAAGCCCCGAAGGTGGTGTACGAGCTGGAACACTTCGGCATGCCGTTCGACCGCAACCCCGACGGCACGATCTACCAGCGCCCCTTCGGCGGCCACACCGCCAATTACGGTGAAAAGCCGGTGCAGCGCGCCTGCGCTGCGGCCGACCGCACCGGCCACGCCATGCTGCACACCCTGTACCAGCAGAACGTGGCGGCCCGCACCATCTTCTTCGTGGAGTGGATGGCGCTGGACCTGATCCGCGACGCCAGCGGCGACGTGGTCGGCGTGACCGCGCTGGAAATGGAAACCGGCGAGACCTACATCCTCGAAGCCAAGACCACGCTGCTGGCCACCGGCGGTGCCGGTCGCATCTTCGCGGCCTCGACCAACGCCTTCATCAACACCGGTGACGGTCTGGGCATGGCCGCCCGCGCCGGCATTCCGCTGCAGGACATGGAGTTCTGGCAGTTCCACCCCACCGGCGTGGCCGGCGCCGGCGTGCTGCTGACCGAAGGCTGCCGCGGTGAAGGTGCGATCCTGCTCAACAGCAACGGCGAGCGCTTCATGGAGCGCTACGCCCCCACCCTCAAGGACCTGGCGCCGCGCGACTTCGTCTCGCGCTGCATGGACCAGGAAATCAAGGAAGGGCGCGGCTGTGGTCCCAACAAGGACTACGTGCTGATGAAGCTGGACCACCTGGGTGCCGACACCATCCGCAAGCGCCTGCCCTCGGTGGAGGAAATCGGCCACAACTTCGCCAACGTGGACATCACGCGCGAGCCGATCCCCGTGGTGCCCACCATCCACTACCAGATGGGTGGCATCCCGACGAACATCCACGGTCAGGTGGTCACGCCCGACGGCAACGGCTCGCAGAAGATCGTCAACGGTCTTTACGCGGTGGGCGAATGCGCCTGCGTGTCGGTCCACGGCGCCAACCGCCTGGGCACCAACTCGCTGCTGGACCTGCTGGTGTTCGGCCGCGCGGCGGGCAACCACATCGTCGATTTCAACGACAAGCACAAGACCCACAAGCCGCTGCCGGCCGATGCGGCCGACAAGACGCTGGCCCGCCTGGCGCGCCTGGACAGTTCCAGCAGCGGCGAGTACGCCCAGGATGTGGCCAACGACATCCGTTCGACCATGCAGAAACACGCCGGCGTGTTCCGCACCCAGGCGTCCATGGACGAAGGCGTGCAGAAGATCAACGCGATGCGCGCGCGGGTCAACGCCATCACGCTGGCCGACAAGTCCAAGGTCTTCAACACCGCGCGCATCGAGGCGCTGGAAGTCGACAACCTGATGGAAGCCGCGCAGGCCACCATGACCTCGGCCGCTGCCCGCAAGGAATGCCGTGGCGCCCACACCGTGAACGACTACGAACGCCCCGCCGACGACGCCCAGTTCCCGCTGGGCCGCAACGATGCGGAATGGATGAAGCACACCCTGTGGGACAGCGCGACCAACAGCCTGTCGTACAAGCCGGTGAACCTGCAGCCGCTGACCGTGGCCTCCGTGCCGCCGAAGGTCCGCACGTTCTGAGCCGCCACAGTCTCGCCCCCACGAAGCCCGGAGAACAACACCATGGCCCTTCGCACTTTCAAGATCTACCGCTACGACCCGGAAAAGGACGCCAAGCCGTACATGCAGACCATCCAGGTCGAACTCGACGGCCAGGAACGCATGCTGCTGGACGCCCTGATGAAGCTCAAGAAGGTCGATCCGACGATGTCCTTCCGCCGCTCCTGCCGCGAAGGCGTCTGCGGCTCGGACGCGATGAACATCAACGGCAAGAACGGTCTGGCCTGCCTGACCAACATGAACACGCTCAAGGGCGACATCGTGCTCAAGCCGCTGCCCGGCCTGCCGGTGGTGCGCGACCTGATCGTGGACATGACCCTGTTCTTCAAGCAGTACCACAGCATCAGGCCGTACCTGATCAACGACACGCCGGCCCCGGAACGCGAGCGCCTGCAGAGCCCCGAAGAGCGTGACGAGCTCAACGGCCTGTACGAGTGCATCCTGTGCGCCAGCTGCTCGACCAGCTGCCCGAGCTTCTGGTGGAACCCCGACAAGTTCGTGGGCCCGGCCGGTCTGCTGCAGGCCTACCGCTTCATCGCCGACAGCCGCGACCAGGGCACCAGCGAACGTCTGGACAACCTGGAAGACCCGTACCGCCTGTTCCGCTGCCACACCATCATGAACTGCGTGGACGTGTGTCCCAAGAGCCTGAACCCCACCAAGGCCATTGGCAAGATCAAGGAACTGATGGTCAAGCGCGCGGTGTGACCCCCGTTGCCCCTCAGAACCCTGCCCCCACCATGGATGCCAACCCCGGCGACGCCCTGCTCGATGCACGCGCATTGAGCAAACTGCGCTGGCGCTGTCGCCGTGGACTGCTCGAGAACGATCTGTTCATCGAGCAGTTCTTCGCTAGGCACGAATCGGGCTTGACCGTCAGGCAGGCCGAAGCTCTCGGCGTTCTAATGGACCTGTCCGACAACGACCTGCTTGATCTGCTGCTGGGCCGCCGAGAGCCCGAAGGCGATCTCGCGCGACCCGACGTCACGCTCGTGCTGGGCATGCTGCGCGCAGCCCGGCGTCCCGTTTGAAGCCTCTCCAACAAGGAAACCGCATGAAACTCGTAGACAACAAAGCCACCCTGTCGTTCTCCAACGGCAGCCCCAGCGTCGAGATGCCGGTGTACGGCGGCAGCATCGGCCCGGACGTGATCGACATCCGCAAGCTGTACGCGCAGACCGGCATGTTCACCTACGACCCGGGTTTCCTGTCCACGGCATCCTGCCAGTCGGCCATCACCTACATCGATGGCGACAAGGGCGAGCTGCTCTACCGCGGCTACCCCATCGAACAGCTGGCCACCCAGGCCGACTACCTCGACACCTGCTTCCTGCTGCTCAACGGCGAACTGCCCAACGAACAGGAACGCAGCAACTTCCACAAGCTCGTGATCAACCACACCATGGTCAACGAGCAGATGCAGTTCTTCCTGCGCGGCTTCCGCCGTGACGCGCACCCGATGGCCGTGCTGACCGGCCTGGTGGGCGCTCTGTCGGCCTTCTACCACGACAGCACCGACATCAACAACCCGGAACATCGCCGCATCGCTGCGATCCGCCTGATCGCCAAGATGCCGACGCTGGTGGCCATGGCCTACAAGTACGGCGTCGGCCAGCCCTACATGTACCCGCGCAACGACCTGTCCTACGCCGGCAACTTCCTGCGCATGATGTTCGGCACCCCGTGCGAGGAGTACAAGGTCAACCCGGTGCTCGAGAGGGCGCTGGACCGCATCTTCATCCTGCACGCCGACCACGAGCAGAACGCTTCCACCTCCACCGTGCGCCTGTGCGGTTCGTCGGGCACCAACCCGTTTGCCGCCATCTCGGCCGGCGTGGCCTGCCTCTGGGGCCCGGCCCACGGCGGCGCCAACGAAGCCTGCCTGAACATGCTGGAAGACATCCAGCGCAACGGCGGCGTGGCCAAGGTGGGCGAGTTCATGAATCAGGTCAAGGACAAGAACTCCGGCGTCAAGCTCATGGGCTTCGGTCACCGCGTCTACAAGAACTACGACCCGCGCGCCAAGCTGATGCAGGAAACCTGCAACGAGGTGCTGGCCGAGCTGGGCCTGGAAAACGACCCGCTGTTCAAGCTGGCCAAGGAACTGGAAAAGATCGCCCTGGAAGACGACTACTTCGTGCAGCGCAAGCTCTACCCGAACGTGGACTTCTACTCCGGCATCGTGCAACGCGCCATCGGCATCCCGGTCAGCCTGTTCACCGGCATCTTCGCCCTGGCCCGTACCGTCGGCTGGATCGCCCAGCTCAACGAAATGCTGGCCGACCCCGAGTACAAGATCGGCCGTCCGCGCCAGCTGTTCACCGGCTCGCCGCGCCGCGACGTGCCCGCCGGCTTCCAGCGCTGACAGGCTCGCACGGCGTTCATCCGCGGCGCCTGCGCGCCCGATGGATGCCGGACGGTCGATTGCCCCGCTTACAACGCCCGCACGCTCCCGCGTTGCGGGCGTTGTCTTTCCCAGCGAATAAAATTGCGGGTTCCACAGACCCACAGGACACCCCATGGGACGCACCCTCTACGACAAGATCTGGGACGAACACGTCGTCCACACCGAAGAAGACGGTACCTCGGTGCTGTACATCGACCGCCACCTGGTGCACGAGGTGACCAGCCCACAAGCCTTTGAAGGTCTTCGCCAGGCGGGCCGCAAGGTCTGGCGCGTGAGCTCGGTCGTGGCCACGGCCGACCACAACACGCCGACCACCGGCTGGGAACTGGGCTACGACGGCATCACCGACCCGATCAGCAAAGAGCAGATCACCACGCTCGACAGCAACATCGCCGAATTCGGCGCTGCCGCCTTTTTCCCCTTCATGTCCAAGCGCCAGGGCATCGTGCACGTGATCGGCCCGGAGAACGGCGCCACCCTGCCGGGCATGACGGTGGTCTGCGGCGACTCGCACACCTCCACCCACGGCGCCTTCGGTGCGCTGGCCCATGGCATCGGCACCAGCGAGGTCGAGCACGTCATGGCCACGCAGACCCTGCTGGCCAAGAAGGCCAGGAACATGCTGGTCAGGGTCGAAGGCCAGTTGGCCAAGGGCGTGACCGCCAAGGACATCGTGCTCGCCATCATCGGCAAGATCGGCACCGCCGGCGGCACCGGCTACACCATCGAGTTCGGTGGCTCGGCCATCCGCTCGCTGAGCATGGAAGGCCGCATGACCGTGTGCAACATGGCCATCGAAGGGGGGGCGCGCGCCGGCCTGGTGGCCGTGGACGAGAAGACCATCGAGTACGTGAAAGGGCGCCCGCTATCGCCCACCGGCGTCGAGTGGGACCAGGCTGTCGCCTACTGGAAGACGCTGCATTCGGACGCCGATGCGGTGTTCGATACCGTGGTCGAACTGGACGCCGCACAGATCGTGCCGCAGGTCACCTGGGGCACCTCGCCCGAGATGGTGCTCGGCATCGACGCCCGCGTGCCGGACCCCGACAAGGAAAAGGACCCGAACAAGCGCGGTGCCATCGAACGCGCGCTGACCTACATGGCGCTGGAACCGGGCAAGGCACTGGACGACATCTTTGTGGACAAGGTGTTCATCGGCTCCTGCACCAACAGCCGCATCGAAGACATGCGCGAAGCCGCCGCCGTGGTCAAGAAGCTGGGCCAGCAAGTGGCCCGGAACATCAAGCTGGCCATGGTGGTGCCCGGCTCCGGGCTGGTGAAGGAACAGGCCGAGCGCGAAGGCCTGCACGAAATCTTCAAGGCCGCCGGCTTCGAGTGGCGCGAGCCCGGCTGCTCCATGTGCCTGGCCATGAACGCCGATCGGCTCGAACCGGGCGAACGCTGCGCCAGCACCAGCAACCGCAACTTCGAAGGCCGCCAGGGCGCCGGTGGCCGCACCCACCTGGTTTCACCGGCCATGGCCGCTGCGGCGGCGGTCCATGGCCACTTCGTCGACATCCGCCAGTTCGCCTGAACCACAGAAAGGACCGCACCATGAAGAAGACCGTTTCCGCCCTGCTGCTGACCGCCATGTTCGCCGCTCTGCCGGCGCTCGTGGGCTGCAACACCGTGCAAGGCCTTGGCCAGGACATCCAGAAGGGTGGCCAGGTGATCGAAGACGCCGTGAAGAAGAAGTAAATGAACCCCTTCACCGTGCACAAGGGCCTGGTGGCCCCGATGGACCGCGAAAACGTCGACACCGACGCCATCATCCCCAAGCAGTTCCTCAAGTCGATCCGCAAGACCGGCTTCGGCCCCAACCTGTTCGACGAGTGGCGCTACACGGACCAGCCGGGCCAGCCCGGTGTACCGGAAAGCCAGCGCCAACCCAACCCGGACTTCGTGCTCAACCAGGCGCGCTTCAAGGGCGCTTCCGTGCTGCTGGCTCGCCGCAACTTCGGCTGCGGCTCCAGCCGCGAACACGCACCCTGGGCCATCGAGCAGTACGGCTTCCGCGCGCTGATCGCACCGAGCTACGCCGACATCTTCTTCAACAATTGTTTCAAGAACGGCCTGCTGCCCATCGTGCTGCCCGAAGCCGTGGTGGACCAGCTGTTCAACGAAGTGGCCGCTTTCCCGGGTTACGCGCTGACCATCGACCTGGAGCGCCAGGTGATCGTCAAGCCACAGGGTGAAGAGATCCCGTTCGAGGTCAACGCCTTCCGCAAATACTGCCTGCTCAACGGACTGGACGACATCGGCCTGACGCTGCGGCATGCCGACAAGATCAAGGCGTTTGAAGCCGAGCGCCTGGCCACCAAACCCTGGCTTGCGCACACGATGTGAACAGTCCCACCCCCGCGCCGCCTGCGGCGTCACCCCCTCAAGGGGGCGTTGCCTGTGGCCCGGCAAAGCCGGTTCCACGGCAACTTGGAACAAACCAACCCACTCTGAAGCTCTCTCATGAAAATCGCAGTTCTCCCCGGTGACGGCATCGGCACCGAAATCGTTGCCGAAGCGGTCAAGGTCCTGAAGGCGCTCGACCTGACGTTCGAGATGGAATCGGCCCTGGTCGGTGGCGCCGCCTACGACGCGCACGGCCACCCGCTGCCCGAGTCCACGCTCAGGCTGGCCAAGGAGGCGGACGCCATCCTGTTCGGCGCCGTCGGCGACTGGAAGTACGACAAGCTGGACCGCCCGCTGCGCCCCGAGCAGGCCATCCTGGGCCTGCGCAAGAACCTGGGCCTGTTCGCCAACTTCCGCCCCGCCATCTGCTACGAGCAACTGGTGAGCGCCTCCAGCCTCAAGCCCGAGCTGATCGCCGGCCTGGACATCCTGATCATTCGCGAGCTGACCGGCGACATCTACTTCGGCCAGCCGCGTGGCCGCCGCGAAGCCCCGGACGGCGAGTTCAAGGGCGCACCCGAAGCCTTCGACACCATGCGCTATTCCAAGCCCGAGATCGAGCGCATCGCCCACGTCGCCTTCCAGGCCGCGCGCAAGCGCAACAAGAAGGTGACCTCGGTCGACAAGGCCAACGTGCTGGAGACCTTCCAGTTCTGGAAAGACACCATGATCGAGGTGCACGCCCAGTACCCCGACGTGGAACTGCAGCACATGTACGTCGACAACGCGGCCATGCAGCTGGTCAAGGCGCCCAAGGCCTTCGACGTGGTGGTCACCGGCAACATGTTCGGCGACATCCTCTCCGACGAAGCCTCGATGCTGACCGGCTCCATCGGCATGCTGCCCTCGGCTTCGCTGAACGCGAAAAACCAGGGTCTTTACGAGCCCAGCCACGGCAGCGCACCCGACATCGCCGGCAAGGGCATCGCCAACCCGCTGGCCACGATCCTGTCGGCCGCGATGATGCTGCGCTTCTCGCTGAACCAGGAAGAAGCCGCCCAGCGCATCGAAGCCGCCGTGCAGAAGGTGCTGGCCCAGGGTCTGCGCACCGGCGACATCTGGAGCGAAGGCACGACCAAGGTCGGCACCGCGCAGATGGGTGACGCGGTGGTGAAGGCACTGGCCTGACGCCTCGGTCACGGCCAAGACGAAAGGCAGCTTCGGCTGCCTTTCGTCTTCTGGCGCCACATGTCAGCTGACGCAAAGCCTCGCTCCGCTACAATCATGGGCTATGTTTGCCACCAGCCCGTTCGCCCTGAACATCGCATCTGCCGCCCCGGCCGATGTGGCTGCGCGCGCAACCACCATCAAAACCACGACCATTAAGGGCTGATCCAGCCTGGTTCGTCGTGCGCCCTCCCCGGCCAGACGAGCCGGGATGGAACAGCCGGTCTGGCACTGTTTCTTAACTTGAAAGGGCGTTTTCAAATGAGCAAGTTGGTTGGTCTGGTCGGCTGGCGTGGCATGGTCGGCTCCGTGTTGATGGATCGCATGGTCGAGGAGAAAGACTTCGACCTGATCGAGCCGCTGTTCTTCTCCACCTCCAACGCCGGCGGCAAGGCCCCCGCGATGGCCAAGAACGAAACCACGCTGCAGGACGCGAACAACATCGACGCCCTCAAGCGCTGCGAGATCATCATCACGGCCCAGGGCGGCGACTACACCAACGAGGTGTACCCCCAGCTGCGCGCCGCCGGCTGGAACGGCCACTGGATCGACGCCGCGTCGGCCCTGCGCATGGAAAAGGACGCCGTCATCATCCTCGACCCGGTCAACATGCCGGTGATCAAGAACGCCCTGGCCAAGGGCGGCAAGAAATGGATCGGCGGCAACTGCACGGTCTCCTGCATGCTGATGGGCGTCGGCGCCCTGTACAAGGCGGGTCTGGTCGAGTGGATGTCCACCCAGACCTACCAGGCCGCCTCCGGCGGTGGTGCCCAGCACATGCGCGAACTGCTGACGCAGTACGGCACGCTCAACGCCGAAGTGAAGGCCCTGCTGGACGACCCCAAGAGCGCCATCCTGGAAATCGACCGCAAGGTGATCGCCAAGCAGCGCGCCCTGAGCGGCGCCGAGACGGCCAACTTCGGCGTGCCGCTGGGCGGCAGCCTGATCCCCTGGATCGACAAGGACCTGGGGATCGGCAAAGGCCGTGACGAGCCCGGCTGGGGCCAGTCCAAGGAAGAGTGGAAGGGCATGGCCGAGACCAACAAGATCCTGGGTCTGGGCGAGGGCTACGGATCGTCCGCCATCCCGGTCGACGGTTTCTGCGTGCGCGTGGGCGCCATGCGCTGCCACAGCCAGGCCCTGACCTTCAAGCTCAAGAAGGACGTGCCGGTGACCGACATCGAGGCCATGATCGCCGCCGACAACCCCTGGGCCAAGGTGGTGCCCAACACCCGCGAAGCCACCATCAAGGACCTGACGCCCGTGGCGGTGACCGGCACCATGACCATCCCGGTCGGCCGCATCCGCAAACTGGCCATGGGCCCCGAGTACGTGGGCGCGTTCACCATCGGCGACCAGCTGCTGTGGGGCGCAGCTGAGCCGCTGCGCCGCATGCTGCGCATCCTGCTGGACGCCTGAGTCGCGACTGCATCCAACCCCATGCATGAACAAGCCGGCCCTGGGGTCGGCTTTGTCGTTGTGAGCCCGCAACGCCTGAGACCTGGGTGAGCCGACCAAAGGCAGCCTCGGAAACTCAAGCGGATTCTCAGCTTGTCACCGTAATGCGTTGATGTTATGGTCAATTCTAGGTTTTCTACGTCGAGGTTCACGTGCAAAAAAATCCCCTCCACACGCCGTCTTCACAGGTCAGCGCCCGCTCCGACTCCCTTGGCTCGCGTGGCCTCGCGCGTTTGCACGCGGTGGCTGCGGCCGTGCTGCTGTGCACCAGCCTGGGCGTGACCGGAGAAGCACTGGCGCTGGCACTGGGCCGCATCCAGGTGCAGTCGGCTCTGGGCGAGCCGCTGAGGGCCGAAATCGACGTGCCCGAAATCACGGCCGAAGAAGCCGCCAGCCTGCGGGTCGGCGTGGCGCCCGCGGATGTTTTCCGTGCCGCCGGCATGGAAATCAATCCGGCCCTGAGTGAGCTGCAGGTCAGTCTGCAGCGCCGTTCAGACGGCCGGCAGTACCTGCGCCTGACC
Organism: uncultured Hydrogenophaga sp.; assembly: GCA_964428045.1. GTDB lineage: Bacteria > Pseudomonadota > Gammaproteobacteria > Burkholderiales > Burkholderiaceae_C > Hydrogenophaga. Next base: position 19,954 of record CAYRWN010000007.1, read on the forward strand.
AGCCCTCGACCGGTCAACGAACCTTTCATGGACATGATCCTGGAGGCCAACTGGGCGTCTGGACGCATCGTGCGTGACTACACGCTGTTGTTCGATCCGCCGAACCTGCGCCAGGTCGCTGCGGCGCCGCTGGCGCCGGGCGTGTCGGCCGCTGCTCCCGCACCGGCACCCGCACGTGCCACAACGCCCCCGGCTCCTGCGGTTGCCCCGGCACCGCGCGCCGAGGTACCCGCTGCGCGCGAGCCTCGCCCCGCTGCCGCACCCCGTCCGGCGCCCGAGCGGGCCGCTGCACCGGCACCTTCGGCGGCAGACGGTCAGCCGGTGCGCGTGCGGCCGGGCGACACAGCCACCCGCATCGCCTCGCGCAACCTGCCGGCCAACGTGTCGCTGGACCAGATGCTGGTGGCGATGCTGCGCAGCAACCCCGACGCCTTCATCGGCGGCAACATCAACCGCATCAAGTCGGGCGCCGTGCTCGATCTGCCCGGATCGACCGAAGCCGGCGCCGTTCCGGCACAAGAAGCGCGCCAGGTCATTGCAGCGCAAAGCCGCGATTTCAACGACTTCCGCCGGCGGCTTGCTGGCCGGGTGCCCGCCGCTGCCGTGGCTGCGGCCGACCGTCAGGCCACCGGCCAGGTGAAGGCCGAAGTCGAGGACAAGAAGCCGGTTCCGCCCACGCAGGACAAGTTGACCCTTTCCAAAGGCGCGACCCCCGGGCAGACGGCACAGGAAGAAAAAATCGCGCAGGAGCGCCAGCGCCAGGAAGCCACCACCCGTGCGGCCGAACTGTCCCGCAACATCGAAGATCTGGCCAAGCTGGGCACCAGCACGACCGCGGCAGCCGCGTCCGCAGGTGGGACTTCCACCGCACCCGCCTTGAGCGTGCCGGGTGCGTCCGCGACCCCCACCCAGACGCAGGCGACGCCCACAGCCGCTGTGGCCACGCCCACCGCCACCGTGGCGGCCACCGGTACCGAATCGGCTGCGCCGGCCGTGCAGACACCGACCGCCGCAGCTCCCGCGCCCGCCCCGCTGCCAGCCCCCGCGCCGGCCGTCGAGGAACCGGGCTTCATGGCCCAGCTCATGGAGAATCCGCTGGTGCTGCCCGCCGCAGGTGGACTGCTGGCGCTGCTTGGAGGACTTGGCCTCTACCGGATGCGCCAGCGCAAGAAAGGTTCGGGCGTTGACAGCTCCTTCCTCGAAAGCCGCTTGCAGCCCGACTCCTTCTTCGGGTCCAGCGGCGGCCAGCGCATCGACACCGCGGAGGCGTCGGCGTCGGGCTCTTCCATGGTCTATTCGCCGAGCCAGCTGGATGCGGCCGGTGACGTCGACCCGGTGGCCGAGGCCGACGTGTACCTGGCCTACGGGCGGGACCTGCAAGCCGAGGAAATCCTCAAGGAGGCGATGCGCAGCACACCCACGCGCGTGGCCATCCACAACAAGCTGCTCGAAATCTACGCCAAGCGCCGCGATACCAAGGCCTTCGAAGTGGTCGCCACCGAAGCCTTTGGCCTGACGCAGGGGCAAGGTCCCGAGTGGGAACATGCCTGCGAACTGGGCAAAGACCTCGACCCGAGCAACCCCCTGTACCAACCTGGTGGCAGCCCGGCCCCCAAGCCGGGTGCCCCCACGGGCCCCGCCACCGTGCCGTTTGGCAGCAGCACACTGGCCCAACACACCCGTCCGGGCGACCCCGCCATGCCGACCCCGACGGCCGACGTGGACCTGACCCTGGATCTGGACCTCGACGAACCGTCTGGCCATGCGGGTCTCACACCATCGGCACCCGCCGTGGCAGAAGCCGCCATGTCCGAGCTGGACGACCTCAACAGCACGGAAGTCCTGACCCGTGGCAAGGTGGCCGAAGCCTCCGCTCCCGCCGAGTCGCCATCGATGTCGATGGACTTCGATCTGGATTTCCCGTCCGAACCCATGGCACTGACGCCCGCGCCCGCCGCAGCGGCGCCAGCGTCTCCAGTTGCCCAGACCTCCACCTTCGACAACAACGAAGTCCTGCCCGACTTCGCGCTGGACACCGCTCCCGTGCTGACACCGGTGGCGGAAGAGACCTCCGCCCCTACCCTGTTGGCGGCGCAGACGCCGTCCTCACAGGCACCATCGGACATGTTGTCGTTCGACCTTAGCGGCATCAACCTGGACTTGACCGAAAAACCGGCAGCGCCGCAGGCTTCGTCGGCGATGGACGCTGAACCTTCGGGCTTCGGCGGCCTGACCGCTGAAAACCCGCTGGAAACCAAGCTCTCGCTGGCGGAAGAGTTCCGGGCCATCGGTGACCTGGAGGGCGCCCGCTCGCTCGCGGAAGAAGTGCTGGCCGAAGCCTCCGGCGGACTCAAGTCCAAAGCCAGCGCATTCCTCAACGACCTCGCCTGACCGACCGCACAGCCGCGCTCTTGTCTGCTTCGACCGTGCCCGGCCCAGGCACCTCCGAACCCCTCACATTTCCAGCCCCTGCACCGGAAACCCGGCGCATCGCGCTGGGCGTGAGCTACCACGGCAGCGCCTACGACGGCTGGCAAAGCCAGCCCAGCGGCAACACGGTGCAGGACCGGCTTGAACGTGCCCTGGCCCAGTTCACGGCGCTCGAAGCCGTTCACACCCTGTGTGCCGGTCGCACCGACGCCGGGGTGCACGGACTGATGCAGGTGGTGCACTTCGACTGCCCGCTGGATCGGTCCGAGACCGCGTGGGTACGGGGTACCAACCGTTTTCTGCCACCCGACATCGCCGTGCAGTGGGCGCGCGAAGTGCCTTCAGGCTTCCATGCCCGCGCCAGCGCGCTGTCGCGCCGCTACGCCTACGTGCTGCTGGAGTCACCGGTGCGTCCGAGTGTCGACAACGCACAGGTGGGCTGGGTGTTCCGGCCGCTGGACATGGGCGCGATGCAGCAGGCCGCCAGTCTGCTGCTGGGAGAACACGACTTCACCTCGTTCCGCGCATCGGCCTGTCAGGCGCACAGCCCGGTCAAGAACATGCTGCGCATCGGCATTGCACGCCGGGGCGCCTACTGGCGTTTCGAATTCGAGGCTTCGGCCTTCCTGCACCACATGATCCGCAACATCATGGGCTGCCTGATTTTGATCGGCACCGGCAACCGCCCGCCCACGTGGATGGCCGAGGTGCTGGCTGCCAAAAGCCGCGACGCCGCTGCGCCCACGTTTGCCCCCGACGGCCTGTACTTCCTCGGACCGGTCTACGATGCGTCCTGGAACGTTCCCGAACGGACGCCCGCCTTCGACTGGCTTCCTTAGTCCCCCGGCGCCGCCTGCGGCGTTCCCCCCCGGGGGGGCGACACTGGCGACCCGGCAGAGCCGGCTCTGCGGTGTCCTTGAACCATTCACTTCTGCTGATGAAACGCTCAAGAACACGTATCAAGATTTGTGGCCTCACGCGCGAGGCCGACGTCGATGCCGCTGTGGTGGCCGGCGCCGACGCGATCGGCTTCGTGCTCTACCCGAAGAGCCCGCGCTTCGTCGGTCCGGAACGGGCCGCCGAACTGGCCCGCCGCCTGCCGCCCTTCGTCACGCCGGTGCTGCTGTTCGTCAACGCCAGCCCGGAGTTCGTCGCGCAGGGTGTGGCCGCCGTGCCCCACGCGCTGCTGCAGTTCCACGGCGACGAAACGCCCGCCGACTGCGCTGCCGCCGGTCGCCCGTTCATCCGCGCCGCGCGCATTCCCCCTGGGCCGGCCGGTTCGGGCTTCGATCTCCTAAAATTCGCGCAAGACTTTGCCGCCGCACAGGCCATCCTGCTCGATGCCCATGTCGAGGGCTACGGTGGCGGCGGTCAATCCTTCGACTGGACGGCTTTCCCTTGGTCACACCCCACACTAAACGCCAGCTCTCGCCTCGTTTTGTCTGGTGGACTCACGCCTGCAAACGTGACCGATGGCATCCACCGCGTACGGCCCTGGGCCGTTGACGTGAGCTCCGGGATCGAAGCCTCCAAAGGCATCAAGGACCCCGACAAGATGCTCGCCTTCGTGGCCGCCGTGCGCGCGGCCGATGCACCGACTTCCCGCCTTGGCTGACCCTTCTTCGGGTGGCTCGGGCCCAGCAGCGAGACACCCCACATGGACACCCCCACCTACCAGCAACCCGACGCCCGCGGCCACTTCGGCATCTACGGTGGCAGCTTCGTGAGCGAGACGCTCACCCACGCCATCAACGAGCTCAAAGCCGCCTACGCGAAGTACCAGCACGACCCCGACTTCCTGGCCGAATTCCGCAAGGAACTGGCCCACTTCGTCGGCCGGCCCAGCCCGGTCTACCACGCCGAACGCATGAGCCGCGAGGTCGGCGGCGCGCAGATCTTCCTCAAGCGCGAGGACCTCAACCACACCGGCGCGCACAAGATCAACAACGTGATCGGCCAGGCCATGCTAGCCAAGCGCATGGGCAAGCCGCGCGTGATCGCCGAGACCGGCGCCGGGCAACACGGCGTGGCCACCGCCACCATCTGCGCCCGCTACGGGCTGGCATGCGTGGTCTACATGGGCAGCGAAGACGTCAAGCGCCAGAGTCCCAACGTCTACCGCATGAAGCTGCTGGGCGCGACCGTGGTGCCGGTGGAGTCGGGCAGCAAGACGCTGAAAGACGCGCTCAACGAAGCCATGCGCGACTGGGTCGCCAACGTGGACAACACCTTCTACATCATCGGCACCGTGGCCGGCCCGCACCCCTACCCGATGATGGTGCGCGACTTCCAGAGCGTGATCGGCAACGAATGCCTGGTGCAGATGCCGCAGATGCTCAAGGAAGCCGGTTGCGAGGGCGAGCAGCCCGACGCCGTGGTCGCCTGCGTGGGTGGCGGCAGCAACGCCATGGGCATCTTCTACCCCTACATCGACCACCCCGGCACGCGACTGATCGGCGTGGAAGCGGCCGGCGAAGGGCTGGACAGCGGCAAGCACTCGGCGTCGCTGCAAAAGGGCAGCCCCGGCGTGCTGCACGGCAACCGCACCTACGTGCTGCAGGACGACAACGGCCAGGTCACCGAGACGCACAGCGTCAGCGCCGGCCTGGACTACCCCGGCGTCGGCCCCGAGCACGCCTTCCTCAAGGACATCGGTCGCGCCGAGTACGTCGGCATCACCGACACCGAGGCGCTGGAAGCCTTCCACTACCTGTGCCGCACCGAAGGCATCATCCCCGCGCTCGAATCGAGCCACGCCGTTGCCTACGCCATGAAAATGGCCAAGACCATGAAGCCCACCCAGTCGGTGCTGGTCAACCTCTCCGGCCGTGGCGACAAAGACATCGGTACCGTGGCCGACCTGTCGCAGGCCGACTTCTACTGCCGCCCCAGCTGCCGTGGCCAGTCCGTCAAGGGCGGCGCCGAATCCGTCGTGAAGGTGGTACGCAGCGCCGGGCCGCCCCAAGCTGGGCGAGCCCCCTCGGGGGGCAGCGCAGCACGTGCAACGGCCAGCGTGGGGGTGAACAAGTCGTGAGCCGCATCGAAAAAACCCTGGCCGATCTGAAGGCCCAGAACCGCAAGGCGCTGATCCCCTTCGTCACCGCCGGCTTCCCCTACGCCGACATCACGCCCAAGCTCCTGCACGGCATGGTCGACGGCGGCGCCGACATCATCGAACTGGGCGTCCCGTTTTCCGACCCGTCGGCCGACGGCCCGGTGATCCAGAAGGCCGGCGACCGCGCGCTGGCGCTGGGCATCGGCCTGGCACAGGTGATCGCCATGGTGCGCGAGTTCCGCAAGGACAACGCCACCACGCCGGTGGTGCTGATGGGCTACGCCAACCCGATCGAGCGTTACGACCAGAAGCACGGTGCGGGCAGCTTCGTGCGCGATGCTTCTGCGGCTGGTGTGGACGGCGTGCTGGTGGTGGACTACCCGCCCGAGGAGTGCGAAGACTTCGCCGCCGCGCTGCGCGCCGCGAACATGGACCTGATCTTCCTGCTGGCGCCCACCAGCACCGACGAGCGCATGGCGCAGGTGGCCCGCGTGGCCAGCGGCTACGTCTACTACGTCTCGCTCAAGGGCGTGACCGGCGCGGGCACGCTGGACGTGGGCCAGGTGGAAGCGATGCTGCCGCGCATCCGCGCGCACGTGAGCATCCCCGTCGGCGTGGGCTTCGGCATCCGAGACGCCGAGACCGCCAAGGCCATCGGCCAGACCGCCGATGCGGTGGTGATCGGCAGCAAGATCATCCAGCTGATCGAACACGAACCCTTCGAGAAGGTGGTGCCGGTGGCGGCGCACTTCCTGAGGGGTATCCGCAAGGCTTTGGACGCCTGATCCGTCCATGGTTTAATCCCGCGTCGTTTAGGAGAAGTCCATGTCCTGGCTTGAAAAACTGCTGCCGCCCAAGATCACGCACACCGACCCGGCCGAGCGCCGCAGCGTGCCCGAAGGCCTGTGGATCAAGTGCCCCAGCTGCGAGGCCGTGCTCTACAAGACCGACCTGGAAAAAAACCAGAACGTCTGCCCGCATTGCAGCCACCACCACCGCATCGGCGCCCGCGCGCGCCTGAACGCCTTCCTCGACGCCGAGGGCCGCTACGAACTGACGCAGGAGGTGCTGCCGGTGGATGCGCTGAAGTTCAAGGACAGCCGCAAGTACCCCGAACGCCTGAAGGAAGCCCTGGAAACCACGGGCGAGACCGATGCGCTGATCGTCATGGGCGGCGCGGTGCAGGGCATCAGCCTGGTAGCCGCCTGCTTCGAGTTCGACTTCATGGGTGGCTCCATGGGTTCGGTCGTCGGCGAGCGCTTCGTGCGCGGCGTCGAGGAAGCCATCGCCCAGAAGGTGCCCTTTGTCTGCTTCACCGCCACCGGCGGCGCGCGCATGCAGGAAGGCCTGCTGTCGCTGATGCAGATGGCCAAGACCAACGCCTCGCTGACCCGCCTGGCCAAGAAGGGACTGCCTTACATCAGCGTGCTGACCGACCCGACCATGGGCGGCGTGTCGGCCGGCTTCGCCTTCGTGGGTGACGTGGTGATCGCCGAACCCAAGGCGCTCATCGGTTTCGCCGGCCCGCGCGTGATCGAGAACACCGTGCGCGTGAAGCTGCCCGAAGGCTTCCAGCGCGCCGAGTTCCTGCAGACCAAGGGTGCGGTGGACTTCATCTGCGACCGGCGCGAACTGCGCAGCACCGTGGCCAACACCCTGGCCATGCTGCAGCGCCAGAGCGCGGACGCGGTGGTCAGCGATTGAGTGAGACCCCGGCTGTGGCGCCGCTGACGCTGCAGCAACTGCCCCTGTTCCCGCTGCAGACCGCCCTCTTTCCGGGCGGATGGATGCCGCTGCGCATCTTCGAGGTGCGCTATCTCGACATGATCAAACGCTGCCATGCCGCCGGTGCGCCATTTGGCGTGGTGTGCCTGAGCGAGGGCAGCGAGGTGCGACGCGCCGACCCGGCTTCCCCCGATGGTTTCGCGCCCGAAGACTTCTTCAACGTCGGCACCCTGACCCGCATCGAACGGGTCGAAACGCCCCAGCCCGGCCTGATGCTCATCCACTGCCGTGGCCAGCAGCGTTTTCAGATCACCCACCGCCACCGCCTGCCGCACGGCCTGTGGGTGGCCGACGTGACACTGGACAAACCGGAGCCGGTGGTACCGGTGCCCGAGCACCTGGTGTCCACCCGCGACGCTTTGCAGCGGGTGCTGGCCAACTTGCTGGCACGCGAACCCGAGGCCCGCAACGAACTGCCTTTGCAGCCCCCCCACCAGTGGAACGACAGCGGCTGGGTGGCCAACCGCTGGGCCGAACTGCTGCCCCTGCCGCCCGAACTCAAACACCGGCTGATGGCGCTGGACAGCCCGCTGTTGCGGCTGGAGCTGATCTCAGACCTCCTGGACAAGCTCGGTGTGGACCGATAAGCCGCTCGCTGCACGGGTCAGGGGAGCAGCGAAAGCGCCTGCATGTAGCGCGCGCTGACCATCAGAGCATCCCATTCCATCGCTTCACCCCGGGGCAACAGCGCCAGGCGACGTTCTTCGCTGGCCGGGTTGGGCACCCAGTCGCCCTGCACCAGCGCCTTGGACAGCGCCTCGATCGCCTCGTCGATCGGCGCCCCGCCGTCCACCACGCTCTGGTTGCACAGCAGCACCATGTCGCCCCCTGCGGTCAGGGCGGCGAGCGCGGCCTCGGTGAAGCTCACATTGCGCCCTTCGATGTGGCGTGCCGCTTCCATGCTCAGGTCGTCGCTGAAGATGGCGCCGGTGAAGCCCAGTCGGTGGCGCAGCACGTCCTGCAGCCAGCGGGGCGAAAAGCCCGCTGGCCGGGTGTCCACCTTGGGGTAGATCACGTGCGCAGGCATCACGGCGTCGAGGCCGGTCGACAGCCAGCCGTACGGCGCAGCGTCCTCGGTCAGGATGGCTTTGAGGCTGCGCTTGTCCACCGGGATCGCCAGGTGCGAGTCGGCCCTGACGAAACCGTGGCCAGGAAAGTGTTTGCCGCAGTTGCCCATGCCGCTGCTGCGCAGACCCAGCATCAGCGCCTGCGCCAGCAGGCTGACCACACGCGGGTCGCGGCCGAAAGACCGGTCACCGATGACCGAGCTCTCGCCGTAGTCCAGGTCCAGCACGGGGGTGAAGCTCAGGTCCACGCCGCAGGCGCGCAACTCGGCTCCGAGCACATAGCCGGCTGCGGTCGCGGCGTTGGTGGCGCGCAGGGCCGGGCCGCCCTCGCTTTCGCCCTTTTTCGGTGCCGACAGCCACAGCTGACCGAACGCCGCCATCGGCGGCAGGTGGGTGAAACCGCCGGTGCGAAAGCGCTGCACGCGTCCGCCTTCGTGGTCCACGGCGATCAGCAGGTCGCGCCGCACCGACTTGATCTGGCGGCACAGGGTGGTGAGCTGCTCGCGGCTTTGCCAGTTGCGACCGAAGAGGATGACCCCGCCCACCAGCGGATGGGCCAGCCGGGTGCGGTCGGCGGCCGTCAGGCTCAGGCCGGCCACATCGATGATCAGGGGTGCGTGCGTTGGCATGTCAGTCTCTCTCCACCACGACAAAGCTCGCGGCGTGGTCGGTTTCGTCGGTCACGGTCACGTGGACGCGCAAGCCCTGGGCTTCGAACCAGGTCTTGAGCTCACCGTGCAGCACGATGACGGGTTGCCCGCTGGGCCGGTTGGCGATTTCACAACTGCGCCAGGTCATGGGCATGCGCATGCCCAGCCCGATCGCTTTGGAAAATGCCTCTTTGGCCGAGAAGCGGGTGGCGAGGTAGCGCAGACCGCGCTCGGGCCATCGTTCGCTGCGGCGCTGCCAGACAGCGAACTCCGTATCGGTCAGCACCTTGCGCACGAAGCGTTCGCCCTGACGCTGGAAGGTCGCCTCGATACGGCGCACGTCGCAAAGGTCGGTGCCGATGCCGAAGATCATGTCAGGCGAAGGCCTCTGCGATGCAGCGGTTGTAGTCGGCCACCGTGGCAGCGTAGCCCAGTTCCAGCGCGTCGGCGATCAGCGCGTGACCGATGGATACCTCATGCACTCCCGGCACGGTGCGCAGAAAGGCCGTCAGGTTCTCGCGGTTGAGGTCGTGGCCCGCGTTCAGGCCCAGGCCCGCGTCCAGCGCAGCCTGGCCGGCACCGCGGAAACGCTCCAGCTGCGCGGCGCGCTGGGGCGTGTGCCAGGCGGCGGCATAGGGTTCGGTGTAGAGCTCCACACGGTCGGCGCCCACGGCCTTGGCACCGGCCATTAGCGCAGGCTCGGCGTCCATGAACAGGCTCACGCGCACCCCCAGCGCCCGGGCTTCCTCCACCAGCGGAGCCAGGCGGTCGGCGTCTTGCGGAAAGCCCCAGCCATGGTCGCTGGTGAACTGGCCTTCGCTGTCGGGCACGAAGGTCAGCTGGTGCAGCGGCAGACCGCGTGCCTTCACCTCGCGCGCAATGCCCATCAGGTTGTGAAAGGGGTTGCCCTCGATGTTGAATTCCCGGTCGGGCCAGGCCAGCATCAGTTCGGCCAGATCGAACACGTCGTGTCGGCGGATGTGGCGCTCGTCGGGCCGCGGATGCACGGTGATGCCGCGCGCACCGGCCTGCAGGCACAGCGTGGCCGCGCGGGTCACCGAAGGAATGCCCAGGTGGCGCGTGTTGCGCACCAGCGCCACCTTGTTGAGGTTGACCGACAACGCGGTGCGTTGGAAAACGTGGGACATGACTCACTCAGGACGGGGGACTTCGAAACCGACTGCGGTCGGCGGGGTGCGCGGGCGCGCGATGGCCTGCATGTCCAGCAGCAGCTGGCGCGACCGGAACACACCCACGCCACTATGGTAGTGCAGCAACTGGCGCAGCAGCGGCTGCAGGGCCTGCTGCCCCCCGGCGCAGGCGCGCAAGGTGGCGATCAGCGGGTCGCCGCTGTCCAGCGCCTGTTGCAGGACTCGCCACCGAGCGCCGCTCAGGTGGTGGCTGTCATCGTCGTGCGCAAGGCGCAAGCCACCATCGGGCACCAGCACATAGGCGCGGTCCTCGTCCAGCGGCGCGAGCGTGTTGCCTTCATGGGCCAGGTCGGGCAACAGTCCCATGTCGCGCAGCAGCAACAGTTCGAACGCGCGCAGAACCAGCTGCTGCGCATCGCCCCGCTCGGCCAGCAAACGCACTGCGAGGGCAAAATGGTCGAACAACCCGGGGTGTGGATCGTCGCGCGCCAGCAGACGCATGAGCAGCTCGTTGAGGTAGCCGCCCGCGATCAGGGATTCGCCCGTGGGCATCACATGCCCCCCCTGCCATTGCGCCGACCGGAGTGTGCGCACCTCGGCGTCCCCTCCCCAGCTGAGCGACAGCGGCTGCAGCGGCAGCAACACCGGACGGAACTGCGAGGTGGGCTTCTTCACGCCCTTGGCCATCAGCGCAATACGCCCGTGCTGCCGGGTGAAAACCTCCAGAATGAGACTGGACTCGCTCCAGTCGTAGCGGTGCAGGACGAACGCGGGTTCTTCAGAGGTCCGACGCGTGGCCATCGTCGGATCAGCCCTGCCGCCGGACCGCCCCAAGGCAGGGCAACCCCCTCGGGGGGCAGCGACCCGCGCAGCGGCGGTGCGTGGGGGCATCGAATTCAGCACCGGGCCGCCCCAAGCTGAATTCGCGCCCCCTCGGGGGGCAGCGACCCGCGCAGCGGCGGAGCGTGGGGGCCTTATTCATAGCCGAACGAACGCACGCGGGCGTCGTCGTCGGCCCAGCCGGAGCGGACCTTGACCCACAACTCCAGGAACACCTTGCAGTCCCAGAGTTTTTCCAGTTCCTGGCGCGCCTCGGTGCCGATGCGTTTGAGCTTCTCGCCCTTCTCACCGATCACCATGCCCTTGTGGCCTTCGCGCTCGACCACGATGGTGGCGGCAATGCGCCTGAGCTGTCCTTCCTGCTCGAACTTGTCGATCACCACGGTGGAGGTGTAGGGCAGCTCGTCGCCGGTCAGGCGAAACAGCTTCTCGCGCACCATCTCGGCGGCCATGAAACGCTCGCTGCGGTCGGTCAGCTCCTCGGGGTCGTGCATCCAGGGCTGTTGCGGCAGGTACTTCGCGCAGATGGCAAACAGCCGCTGGATGTCCCTGGCCGCCTTGGCCGACATGGGCACGAACTCCGCGAAGTTGCGCCGCTCCTGCATGCTGCGCAACCACGGAGCCAGGTCGCCGCGGCGGTGCACCAGGTCGAACTTGTTGGCCAGCAGGATCACCGGAATGTTGGCCGGCAGCAGGTCCAGCACCTTGGCGTCGGCCTGGTTGAAATGCCCGGCTTCGACCACGAACAGGATCAGGTCCACGTCGGCCACCGCGCCCAGCACGGTCTTGTTCAGCGAGCGGTTGAGCGCGTTGCCGTGGCGCGTCTGGAAGCCGGGCGTGTCCACGAAAACGAACTGGTTGACCCCTTCGGTGCGGTAACCGGTGATGCGGTGGCGCGTGGTTTGCGCCTTGCGCGAGGTGATGCTGATCTTCTGTCCGACCAGGGCATTGAGCAGGGTGGACTTGCCCACGTTGGGTTTGCCCACGATGGCGACAAAGCCGCAACGCTGCTCGACCGGATCCACCGGCTCTGCCGCAGCGGCCTCCGGTTCTTCATCGGGAACGGTGACGGCGGGCGCCTTGCCCAGCGCCTGGGCGAGCATGGCGTCCAGTTCGGCGTTGGCGTCGGGCGCGGGCGCAGCGGTTGGGATGGGTCGGGCCATGGAGGCAGCGGTCCAGGAAAGGGGAAAAAGGCCGCTCAAGCGGCCGGGAGGCCGGCGGTGTTCGTGCTGAGCGTCTGCAACATGGCCGCCGCCGCCGCCTGCTCGCCCGCACGGCGGGAAGCACCGATGCCGCGTTCGCAATGACCGGTTTCCTGCACGGTGCATTCGACGTCGAAGGTCTGCTTGTGCGCTTCGCCCAGCGTTGCCACCACCCGGTAGACCGGCAGCTTCATCTTGCGCGCCTGCAGCCACTCCTGCAGCTCGGTCTTGGGGTCCTTGCCCATGGCGCTCATCTGGGCGTTGAGCTCGACGCCGGCGTACAGACGCCTTACCAGCGCGTTCGCGGGTTCAAAACCCGCGTCCAGGTAAACCGCCCCGATCACGGCTTCCAGCGCATCGGCCAGGATGGAGGGACGCTTGTGCCCGCCGGAACGTTTTTCACCGTCGCCCAGGCGCAGGCAACCAGAAAGACCCAGGCCCGTGGCGATCTGGAACAGCGTGTCCTGTTTGACCAGATGGGCTCGCACACGCGAAAGATCGCCCTCGGGCAGCTGGCTGAGCCGTTCGTACAGCAGGCCGGAGATCGCCAGGCTGAGCACCGAATCCCCGAGAAACTCCAGCCGCTCGTAGTGGTCGCTGCTGAAGCTGCGGTGGGTGAGCGCACGCTCAAGCAGCCTGGGGCTCTCGAATACGTGACCGAGACGCCTTTGCAGCGTCTGAAGTTCGGGACTCACGGCGCCGGATACCCGCAGCGCGGCCGGATGCTCACTGGGAGCGCCCTTCGTACTTCATCACCAGGTAGGCGGGACCCGCCAGGTGGACTTCACGGGCGTAGGCGAAGGAAACGACCACACGGTCCCCTTCTTTGCCCACTTCCAGGTCCTTGCCCGAAATGGTGCGGATGTCGTCGATCTGGGCCGCCTTGTCGAAGAGGGACCGCACCTCGGCCACGGTGGTGCCTGAAGAGGCCTTCTGAACGGCCTTCTCCACCGCCATGTATTCGATGTAGGTGGGGACGATCTGCGCCACGATCACGCCGGTGAAGGCCAGCAGGCCGCCCACCACCAACAGACCAAAAAAAGTCAGCCCCTGTTGTTGCCGCTTGAGGTTCATATGTGCCATCTCCAGTCTTTCATGCGTCATTCAAACGAGCCGATACGACCCAGGTCGCCGAAGTTCATCCAGACAAAAAAAGCCTTGCCCACGATGTTGGCTTCGGGCACGAAGCCCCAGTAGCGCGAGTCCAGCGAATTGTCCCGATTGTCACCCATCAGGAAGTAGTGGCCCTGCGGCACCTTGCACACCACGCCTTCCACCGTGTAGTTGCACTGATCGCGGTAGGGAAACTCCGCCACACCCGGCACGAAAGCCGGACGGTCGTCGTCATTGAGCGTGCTGTAGGTGCGACCGTCCAGGGTCTCCCGGAAGGCCTTCGAATAACGCATGGCATCACCGTCGAAGAACTCGGGCAGCGCCTCCCTGGGAACCGGCTGGCCGTTCACCTTGAGCTGCTTGTTCAGGTAAGACACTTCGTCACCCGGCACACCGACGACGCGCTTGATGTAGTCCAGGCTGGGCTGGGGCGGGTAGCGAAAGACCATCACGTCCCCGCGCCGGGGTTCGTTGTTGGCGATGACTTTGGTGTTGACCACGGGCAACCGCACGCCGTAGTGGAACTTGTTCACCAGGATCAGGTCGCCCACGTGCAGCGTCGGGATCATCGAACCCGAAGGAATCTTGAACGGTTCGAATAGGAAGGAGCGGAGCACGAAAACGGCCAGGATCACCGGGAACAGGCCTGCGGTCCAGTCCAGCCACCAGGGTTGCATCAGCAGCTTCTGGCGCGCCGGTTCCACGTCACCTTCGATCTGGCTGAAACCCTGCTTGGCCAGCGCCGCCTTGCGGGCGTTGTGCTCGTCCACCATGCGCAAGGCTTCGGCGCGACGCTGGGGCAGGAACACGAGTTTTTCGGCAACCCAGTACATGCCGGTGACCACGGTGGCCAGCAACAGCAGCAAGGCGAAGTTGCCATTGACCGCCCCGAAATACCAAGCCCCGGCGTACCCGACAAAGGCCGCCAGGACCACCGCGGTGACCGCGCTCATGGTCTGCTGCATCACTCCTCCACCTGCAGGATGGCGAGGAACGCTTCCTGGGGCACTTCCACCGAACCGATCTGTTTCATGCGCTTCTTGCCTGCTTTCTGTTTTTCGAGGAGCTTGCGTTTGCGGGTGATGTCACCCCCATAGCATTTTGCCAGCACGTTCTTGCGCAGCGCCTTGATGGTCTCGCGCGCAATCACGTTGCCGCCAATGGCCGCCTGGATGGCCACGTCGAACTGCTGGCGGCTGATGATCTCGCGCATCTTGGCCGCCACCGCCCGTCCGCGGTACTGCGCCTGCGTGCGGTGCACGATGATGGACAGCGCGTCCACCTTCTCGCCGTTGAGCAGCATGTCGACCTTGACCACGTCGGACGCGCGGTACTCCTTGAACTCGTAGTCCATGGAGGCGTAACCGCGGCTGACCGACTTGAGCTTGTCGAAGAAGTCCAGCACGATTTCACCCAGCGGCAGCTCGTAGGTCAGCATGACCTGCTTGCCGTGGTAGGCCATGTTCAGCTGCACGCCACGCTTCTGGTTGGCCAGCGTCATGACGGCCCCGACGTATTCCTGCGGCATGTAGAGGTGCACCGTCACGATGGGCTCCCGGATTTCCTCGATGCGGCCCACATCGGGCATCTTGGACGGGTTTTCCACCATGATCACTTCGCCGTCGCCCTTGACCACCTGGTAGACCACGCTGGGCGCGGTGGTGATCAGGTCCTGGTCGAATTCGCGCTCCAGCCGCTCCTGCACGATTTCCATATGCAGCAGGCCCAGGAAACCGCAGCGGAAACCGAAGCCCAGCGCCTGCGACACCTCGGGCTCGTAGCGCAGCGCGGCGTCGTTGAGCTGCAACTTCTCCAGCGCGTCGCGCAACTGGTCGTACTCGCTGGCCTCGGACGGATACAGGCCTGCAAACACCTGGGGCTGCACTTCCTTGAAGCCGGGCAACGCCTCGGTGGCGAATGCCAGGTTGGCGCCGCTGCTGGTCTTGATGGCGGTGACGGTATCACCCACCTTGGCGGCCTTGAGCTCCTTGATGCCGGCGATGATGTAGCCCACCTCGCCGGCATTGAGCGACTCGCGAGGCTCGTTGTGGGGCGTGAACACGCCCAGCTTCTCGGCGTTGTAGAGCGACTCGGTCGCCATCAGCTTGATCTTGTCGCCCTTGTTCAGACGGCCGTCGACCACACGCACCAGCATCACCACGCCCACGTAGTTGTCGAACCAGCTGTCGATGATCATGGCACGCAGCGGCGCGTCGGGGTTGCCGCGCGGAGCGGGGACCTTGGCGACCACCATCTCCAGGATGTCTTCCACGCCCATGCCGGTCTTGGCCGAACACGGCACGGCATCCGTCGCATCGATGCCGATGACGTCCTCGATTTCCTGCTTGGCGGTGTCCGGATCCGCCTGCGGCAGGTCCATCTTGTTCAGGACCGGCAGCACCTCCACACCCAGATCCAGCGCGGTGTAGCAGTTGGCCACGGTCTGCGCCTCGACGCCCTGGCTGGCGTCCACCACCAGCAGCGCGCCTTCGCACGCCGACAGCGAACGCGAGACCTCGTAGGAAAAATCGACGTGCCCCGGGGTGTCGATCAGGTTGAGGTTGTAGACCTGTCCGTCTCGGGCCTTGTACTGCAAGGCTGCGGTCTGGGCCTTGATGGTGATGCCGCGCTCTTTTTCGAGATCCATGGAGTCGAGCACCTGCTCGCTCATCTCCCGGTCGGAGAGGCCACCACAGCGGGAGATGATGCGGTCGGCCAAGGTGGACTTGCCGTGATCGATGTGCGCGATGATGGAAAAATTGCGGATGTGATGCATCAGAGAACGGACTCGGAAAGGGCGCCGGAGAGCGAGGCAAGGGCCTGCCCTTGATGGCCATAAAAAAGGGCGCGTCAGCTGTTGACGCGCCCTAACCAACAATCAATGGCAACTGCGATAGTTGGGGTTTCATTGTAGGCAAAAAGCCCGGAATGCACACCCTCCGATCGACCGCCGAGGCTTGTTGCAGCGCAGCAACACGAAAATTTATCTACAGAATATCCACAGGCATTCCGGTTCTACATGTGGGCCGACTGTGGATGCCATCTGGACAAGCTGTGCACTTCCCGCATCGTGAATCCAGGTGATGCAGGAACGGCACAACACACACCGGATATGCGCTGATTTTATCGGATGGGATTCGGAACACCTGCTTGATGGTGAGCATTTACTGACTTTTAGACCTAGAGTCACCTCAAAGTCTGGCGGGTGTGGGTGTGGCAATTCGCCCACCCGGGGCTCAATACCCCTCCATCCCGGTCGGGATGGAGGGCTTCTTGCCCCTCGTGTCCGGTCAGCGCGAGGGGCGGATGACCGCGTACTGCGCCCACTCGCCACGGCGGAACAGCACATTCACCGGCCGCGACTTGTCCAGTCGCGCCAAGGCCGCTTCAAAGTCCCTGACGCTGGTCACTTCGTTGTTGGCCACGGCGACGATCACATCCCCTTCCCGCAGGCCGGCCCGTGCGGCGGCACCTTCGGCAGCGGCCACCCGCACCCCAGCCTTGAGGTCCAGTTCTTTCTTCTGCGCGGCGCTGAGTTCTGCCAGCGTCAACCCCAGTGACTGCGCGGCGGCCGATGCCTGGGGTTTGCCGGGCTCAGGAGCTGCGGCCCGCTGCGGCGGACGCTCCGCTTCCAGCTCGGCCACGGTCACGGTCAACTCCCGCTGGCCTCCTCGCCGGAACACGGTGAGCGTGCTCTTGCTGCCGGGTTTGGTGTTACCCACCAGGCGCGGCAGGTCGACCGACTTGTCGATGTCCTTGCCATCGAACTTGAGGATGATGTCCCCCGGTTCGACGCCGGCTTTGGCGGCAGGCGAATTGGGCTCCACGCCGCGCACCAGCGCGCCGCGGGCTTGTCCCAGGCCGATCGATTCGGCCACTTCTTTGCTGACCTGGTCGATCTGCACCCCGATGCGCCCACGCGTGACACGGCCGCTCGATCGCAGCTGATCGGAAACGCGCACCGCTTCGTCGATGGGGATGGCGAAAGAGATGCCCTGAAACCCGCCCGAGCGAGAGTAGATCTGGCTGTTGATGCCCACCACCTCGCCGCGCATGTTGATCAGCGGCCCGCCCGAGTTGCCCGGGTTGATGGCCACATCGGTCTGGATGAAAGGCAGGAAGTCGCCGGTGTCGCGCTTCTTCGCGCTCACGATGCCTGCGGTCACGGTGTTTTCGAGGCCGAAAGGCGAACCGATGGCCATCACCCATTCCCCCACGCGCAGTCGGTTCACATCGCCGATACGCACCGCCGGCAGCCCGCTGGCTTCGATCTTGACCACCGCCACGTCGGTGCGCCGGTCGGCACCCACGATCTTGGCCTTGAACTCGCGCTTGTCCGGCAGGGTGACGATCAGTTCATCGGCGCCGTCGACCACATGGGCGTTGGTCATGATCAGACCATCGGCACTGAGAATGAAACCGGAACCCACCCCCCGCGGCTGAGGGTCCTCCTGGCCACCGCGTTCCTGCCGCCCGCGCGGCATTGCGCCCGGCGGTACCGGAATGCCGAAGCGCCTGAAGAACTCCAGCATCTGCTCGTCGGCGGAACTGTCCGCCGCACTGGCCTTCTCCAGGGTGCGGATGTTGACCACCGACGGCCCGACCGCATCGACCAGATCGGTGAAGTCGGGCAGGCCACGCACGCTGCCCGTGGCTGCGCCGCTCTGGGCCAGCGCCGGCAGGGCTGGCGCGAACGCCAGACAGGCGGCGGTCAGCACGGGGGTCAGAAATTGGCGCATCCAGAGCGCACGGGTCGGTTCACGAAGCATGTGGCAGGCTCCAAAAAAGAAAACACTTCAAGCCGCAGGGGCCGGGCGGCTGCGCACCGGTCCGCCTTCGCTGCGGCGATCCGGATCAAGGAAACCGGTCAGCGCGTTCGCTCCAGCGCCTGGGCGAAACGCCGCAGCGTGCCCGGCGGCACTTCGCCCATGGCGGTGAGCCAGTTTGCACCCAACCGCCGCGTGAGCGAGTGCGTGGCGCCCATGACCGCCGTCTTTTCCTGGGTATGGCGCGCAGCGTCGTAGGGCTCGACGAACAGCGAGACCGAGGCCAGCCCGTCGGAGAACACCCACTGCATGGGCACCGCACCGGCGGACGGGCCCTGCCCTTCGCGCGTGTGACAACTCATGGGCAGGAAACCAGGAACGGACTCCTTCAGGCGCCAGCCTTCGGCCTCGGGCGTGGTCTTGCGCAGAACGGGCTTGTGCAGCTCGTAGCCTTTGGTGTCGTTCATCAGCTGCTTGAGCTTGTCCATGCGCACCGGCGCATCCAGCTGCAGTTCGGTGAACGCCACCTGCTCCAGCACGGCGCCCTGCTCGCCCAGGGTCTGCATCTTGACCACCAGCCCGGACTTCTTCTCCGACCAGATGCGGTAGCCGTAACGCAGCGCATCCTTGGGAACGATCTCGACCACATCGGCCAGGTGCCCGGCCACCCGCTCGAAACCCCTTTCGCGCACGCCATAGAACTCCGGGATCTGGTTGATGGGCGTTCGCAGCAGCTCGGGGAACAAGCCCAGCGACTCGCGCCTCTCCACCAGCGCGGTCCTGGACTCGGGGACGAAGGTGATCACTTCGCTGTTGCGACGCACCGTGGTGCGAGGCGCCCCGGTGAGGGTCTCGACACGTTCCATTTGCTGGGTGCCGTCGCAGACGTGCCAGATGCGCGAGGATGAGATGTCCGAGCCGGAGGACACCACCAGCGTTCCCATGTAGGCGCGCTGGCGCGAAGCCTCGTGCATGCGGGTGAGCCACTCGATCACGCTGCGTGCCGAGCCGGATTGCGATTGCGCCAGCACCGGCTGGCTGACCCAGACCGACAGGGCCATCAGCAGCGCGGCCGTCCAGCGACCGCGGTTGACGAGCGTGGCGGCGGGAGCGGCGGCGAAACCGGACAGTTGAGATGCTGTCAGGGTTGGGTTCATGGCGGCATCAACGCTGGGGTTCAGCCGGATGGGTCGCATCGCGCAGGAAGCCGGCGGGCATCTGCAGGGCCGACATGCCGCCGTACAGGCGGTGCTCCGTCAGCAGCTGCTCCAGCCGGGCATCCCGCAGCACCGGGCCCTGCGCCGTGTTCACCAGGACCGTCGTGGCCGCCGGATCGACGGGCTGGGCGGTATCGGCCAGCGGGGCACCGCCCACCGACGGTAGCAGCGCCAACTGCGGGCCAGACTGCCCCCCCCCCGACGACGAGGGTGCGCTGCCGAGCACCCCCCAGCTGACCGCCATCACCGCAGCGAGCGAAGCCACTCCTGCCACCATCTTCCAGCGGAACACCACATCGTTGGCGGCGGCCGGCCGCACCGGAGCCTGCACAGCCACCGGGGTCGGCGCCGCATCGGGAACCGGTTCGGCCAGCAGGCGCGCCCGCACCCCGGACACAAAGGCATGGGGGGGCTCTGAGCGAAGGGACGTCGAGCCCCCCGACAGCACGTGCGAAATCACCTGATAGTCCCGACACTGCACACGCAGTGCCTCTTCCTGCCCAAGCGCATGCAGCCATCCGTCCAGTTCGTGCACGTCCAGTTCGCCGTCGATCAGCGCCGACAGCTCGCTACCCGGTTCATCAACGCCCGCGCGGTTCGGGCAAGCCGGTGCAGGTCGAATCCCCGGGGGAGGCTGGTTCGGTTGTACGGCGTTCATCTTCATGCTTCCAAAAAAACAGGTGTCTTCAGCGTTGGCGTGTCACGGACGTCACCAGCGCTTGCCCGACTGGCGATCCAGCATGGGCTTGATGCGGCCGGAAATCGCTTCCCGCGCACGGAAAATGCGCGACCGCACCGTGCCGATAGGGCAATCCAGTGCCTGGGCGATCTCTTCGTAGCTCATGCCTTCCATTTCCCGCAGGGTGATGGCCATGCGCAACTCTTCGGGCAGCGCCTGCAGGGCGGCGTTGACCGCCTCGGCGATTTTCTTGCTGGCCAGCACCGCTTCGGGCGTTTCTTCATCGGCGACCTGTGCGTTTAGTTCGCGTTCGGACGAGGAAGTTTCATCGTCTTCGCCCGATTGCAGCTGCGACTGGAACACCAGCGGGTCGCGCTTGAGCTCCAGCAGCTGCTTTTTGGCGGTGTTCACCGCAATACGGTAGAGCCAGGTGTAGAACTGGGCGTCGCCGCGAAACTGGCCCAGGGCGCGGTAGGCGCGCACGAAAGTTTCCTGGGCAATGTCCTGCACCAGATCGACGTCTCGGACCATGCGACCGATCAGCCGTTCCACCCGGCGCTGGTAGCGGATGACCAACAGATCGAAGGCCCGTTGTTCTCCGGCCAGGGTCCGCTGCACCAGCATGGCGTCACTGTCGGGCGTGGGCGGGGCGGTGTGGTCAGTGGTCATGCGGCGGAGGATGGGGCCGCAGAAATATACCCCATCGGTCTGCGGGCGATCAGGGCGGCGGGCGATCCCCGGCGTGCGCGGTCAGCGCCCGTCGCAGGTCGTCCCATCGCGCCGGTTCGCGCCGACCCTCCAGCCACAGCCAGGGCAGGCGCTGACCCGGTGAGCGCGGACGCAGCAGCACCACCACCTGGGCATCCCACACCCAGTCCAGCGCCTGCAGTTCCACGGCCGGCGCCCCATCGGGCAGCCAGCGCCAGACGCCAGCGCGTGTGCCGGCTGCGGGCAGCGCACGGGCGTCCCAGTGCAAGCGTCCGCTGGGCGCGCGGCGCCAGCCCAGCCCGGCCCAGGCACTCCACAGCCACCACAGGATCGCTCCTACCACCCAGACCCATTCCGCCACGGCGGGGTACCACAGCCGCGGCAGCAGCAAGGCCAGTGCACCCAGCAGTCCCAAGACCATGATCGTCCCGGCCTGAAAAGCAGAACGCCCCACCGGATAGCTCACCGATGGGGCGTTGCGCATGGTCGTTGCGTCTCAGTGCCAGGCGCTGCAGGCGGTCAGACGCGTTTGAACACCAGCGTACCGTTGGTGCCGCCAAAGCCGAAGTTGTTCTTCACGGCCACGTCGATCTTCATGTCGCGCGCCGTGTTGGCGCAATAGTCCAGGTCGCACTCGGGGTCCTGGTTGAACATATTGATGGTCGGCGGGCTCTTCTGCTCGTGCACGGCGAGCACGGTGAACACGCTCTCCAGGCCTCCGGCACCACCCAGCAGGTGCCCGGTCATGGACTTGGTGGAGTTCACCACGACCTTCTTCGCATGATCCCCCAGCGCCGCCTTGATGGCGTTGCTCTCGTTCACGTCGCCCAGCGGGGTCGAGGTGCCGTGCGCGTTCAGATAGTGCACCTGGTCGGCATTGACACCGGCGTTGCGCAGGGCATTGACCATGGCCCGGCGCGGGCCGTCCATGTTCGGCGCGGTCATGTGGCCGGCGTCGGCGCTCATGCCGTAACCGGACAGTTCGGCGTAAATCCGGGCGCCGCGCGCCTTGGCATGCTCGTACTCTTCGAGCACCATCACGCCCGCGCCTTCGCCCAGCACAAAACCGTCGCGGTCCTTGTCCCAGGGGCGGGAAGCGGTGGCCGGATCGTCGTTGCGGGTGGACAGGGCGCGCATGGCGGCAAAGCCGCCCACACCCAGCGGCGACACCGTGCCTTCGGCGCCACCGGCGACCACCACGTCGGCGTCGCCGTATTCAATCTTGCGCGCGGCCTCACCGATGCAGTGCAGGCCGGTCGTGCAGGCCGTGACCACCGCCAGGTTCGGCCCCTTGAAGCCGTAGCGCATGGACACGTGACCCGAGATCATGTTGATGATCGAGGCCGGCACGAAGAACGGCGAAATGCGGCGCGGGCCGCGATTGACGTATTCGCCGTGGGTCTCTTCGATCAGCGGCAGGCCGCCGATGCCCGAGCCGATGATGCAGCCGATGCGTGTCGCTTCCTCTTCACCCAGCGCCTCGCCCGTGGGCAGGCCGGCATCCGTCACGGCCTGGTGGGCCGCGGCAATGCCGTAATGGATGAAGGTGTCCATGGTCCGCGCCTCTTTGGCGCTGATGTAGGACTCCAGATCGAACCCTTTGACCTCACCCGCGATCTTGCACGCGAAGCTCGACGCATCGAACTTGGTGATGAGAGCGATGCCGGATTGACCGGCGAGGAGGTTGGTCCAGGCTTCAGTGACCGTGTTCCCCACGGGACTGATGCAGCCCAGACCGGTCACGACGACACGGCGGCGGCTCATGGATCGGTCAGGCCTTCTGGTGGTTCACCGCGTAGTCAATGGCGTTCTGCACCGTCGTGATTTTCTCGGCGTCTTCGTCCGGGATCTCGATGCCGAATTCGTCTTCGAGGGCCATGACCAGTTCCACGGTGTCGAGCGAGTCGGCACCCAGATCGGCCACGAAAGCCTTTTCGTTGGTGACCTGACCTTCTTCCACGCCGAGTTGTTCGGCAATGATCTTCTTCACACGTGCTTCGATGTCGCTCATAAGTCCCTCTGAGGGTGGTTGAAATACAGACCGCCATTTTAGCCGGGCTAGGGAGCGATCCCTAAGCCAGCCCGCCGGGCGGCTTTGTCGGCGTTTTCCGGTTCGTCAGGCCATGAACATGCCGCCGTTGACGTGCAGTTCCTGCCCGGTCACGTAGGCGGCCTGCGGACTGGCCAGGTAGGCCACCGCGTGCGCGATGTCGGCCGGCTTGCCCAAATGACCCAGCGGGATCTGGCCCAGCAGGGCCTTCTGCTGTTCTTCGGGCAAGGCGGCGGTCATGTCGGTCTCGATGAAGCCCGGCGCCACGCAGTTGACCGTGATGTTGCGGCTGCCCAGTTCGCGCGCCAAAGCGCGGGTCATGCCCGCCACGCCGGCCTTGGCCGCGGCGTAGTTGGCCTGGCCCGGGTTGCCGGAGGCGCCGACCACGCTGGTGATGCTGATGATGCGGCCGTAGCGCTGCTTCATCATCGGCCGGATCACGGCGCGGCTCATGCGGAACACGGCCTTGAGGTTGGTGTCGAGCACCGCATCCCAGTCCTCGTCCTTCAGGCGCATGGCCAGCATGTCGCGCGTGATGCCGGCGTTGTTGACCAGCACATGCAGCGCGCCATGCTCTTTGACGATGGCATCGATCAGCGCTTCGGCTTCGCTCACCTGGTTCACGTCCAGTCGGGCGCCGCGGCAGTTTTCAAAGTTCGCCAGGGCATGGCTGATCTTGGCTGCGCCGTCATCGCTGGTGGCGGTGCCGACGACCTTCAGTCCCTTTCGGGCCAGTTCCAGCGCAATGGCGGCACCAATGCCGCGCGAGGCACCGGTGACCAGCGCCACCTGGCCGGCAAAGATGTTCTCGGACATGTTGTTCTCCTCGTCGGACGGAATGGGATGGCTCAGGCCAGCAGCGTCTTGACCTCGGCCAGCGTGGCCGGATCGAACAAGGCGGCGCCCGTCAGCTCGGCGTCGATGCGTTTGG
This sequence comes from uncultured Hydrogenophaga sp., assembly GCA_964428045.1. GTDB lineage: Bacteria > Pseudomonadota > Gammaproteobacteria > Burkholderiales > Burkholderiaceae_C > Hydrogenophaga. The sequence continues at coordinate 43,598 of CAYRWN010000007.1, forward strand.
TCATGCCGGCCAGCACCTTGCCCGGACCGCATTCGACCAGCGTGGTGACGCCGCGGGCCTTGATCGCCTGCACGCACTCCACCCAGCGCACCGGGCCGAAGGCCTGCCGGAACAGCGCGTCGCGGATCCTGTCAGCGTCGACCTCCACCGCCACGTCGATGTTGTTGATCACCGGGATCTGCGGTGCCGCGAACACCGTGGCGGCCAAGCGCTCGCGCAGCTTGTCGGCGGCGGGCTTCATCAGGCTGGAATGGAAAGGTGCTGACACCGGCAGCGGCAGCGCCCGCTTGGCGCCGCTGGCCTTGAGGACCTCGCAAGCCTTGTCCACGGCGGCCTTGCTGCCGGCGATCACGGTCTGGGCCGGATCGTTGAAGTTCACCGCCTCCACCACCTCGCCGCTGCCCGCCGCGAACGTGGCCTGCGCCTCGGCACAGCCGGCTTTCACCTTCTCGGCATCCAGGCCGAGGATGGCGGCCATGGCACCGGTGCCCACCGGCACGGCTTCCTGCATGGCCGACGCGCGAAAGCGCACCAGCGGGGCCGCCTGGGCCAGCGTCAACACGCCCGAGGCCACCAGGGCGCTGTACTCGCCCAGCGAGTGGCCGGCCACCGCAGCGGGCAATGCACCACCTTCGGCACGCCAGACGCGCCAGGCCGCCACACCGGCCACCAGCATCACCGGCTGGGTGTTGGTGGTCAGGGCCAGCACTTCCTTGGGCCCTTCCTGGACCAGACGACCGACATCCTCGCCCAGAGCCGCGGAGGCTTCCTTCAGCGTCTCGGCCACCACGGGGTGGTCGCCCCAGGCGTCCAGCATGCCGACCGACTGCGAACCTTGACCGGGAAAGACGAAAGCGAATGCGCTCATGACCAGAAATCCTGCAAAGAGAAACAAAACCGTCAGAAGTCGAGCAGCACCGAACCCCAGGTGAACCCCCCACCCACGCCTTCGAGCAACAAGGTGTCGCCCTTCTTCACCTGTCCGGCGCGAACCGCCTGGTCCAGCGCCAGCGGAATGGAGGCGGCCGACGTGTTGCCATGCTGGTCCACCGTGACCACCACCTTGTCCATGGGCAGCTTCAGTTTGCGGGCGGTGCCGGCCATGATGCGGATGTTGGCCTGGTGCGGGATCAGCCAGTCGATGTCGGCGGCCGTCTTGCCCGCCTTGGCCAACGAGCTTCGGGCGGTCTCTTCCAGCACCCCCACCGCGAGTTTGAACACGGCCTGCCCGTCCATCTTGAGCAGCGGATCCCCCATGATCTGCCCGCCCGAGACATGACCCGGCACGCAGAGGATGTCGGTGTGCTTGCCATCGGCGTGGATGTCGGTCGCCAGGATGCCGGGCGTGTCGGACGCTTGCAGCACGACGGCACCGGCACCGTCACCGAACAGCACACACGTGGTGCGGTCGTTGAAGTCGAGCAGGCGCGAAAACACTTCGGCACCGATCACCAGCGCCTTGCTGGCCGAGCCGGTACGGATCATGGCGTCGGCCACCGTCAGGGCGTAGATGAAGCCACTGCACACCGCCTGCACGTCAAAGGCCGGGCAACCCGCAACCCCCAGCTTGTTCTGCACGATGGCTGCGGTGGACGGAAACACCATGTCGGGCGTGGACGTGGCCACCACGATCAGGTCGATATCGCTCGCCTGCAAACCCGCCGAAGACAGGGCATTGCGGGCCGCTTCGGTGGCGAGGTCGCTGGCAAACACCCCGTCGGCCACAAAGTGCCGGGCCCGGATGCCGGTGCGCTCCACGATCCAGTCGTCGCTGGTCTCCACACCCCGCAAGGACAGCTTGGCCACCATGTCGGCATTGGTCAGTCGCTGCGGTGGCAGGCAACTGCCGGTGCCGGAGATGCGGGCAAAACGTGTCATGCGGTCGGGCCTGATGGATCAGATGGTGGGAATGCTCTTGAGTTCGCTGGGCAGGGCGTCAGGCGACAGCAGGGGCGCTGCATGGGCGATGCGCGCCTTGACGCTGTCCAGCAGCCGGTTGTGGGCGGCATCATAAGCCCGCGCCAGCGCCTGCTCGAAGGCGAACGCATCGGCCGACCCATGGCTCTTGAACACGAGTCCGCGCAAGCCCAGCAGGGCCGCGCCGTTGTAGCGCCGGTAGTCTGCTCGACCTTTGAACGCTTTTAGAACAGGATAGGCACAAATAGCCGCCAGTTTCGTCAGCCAGCTGCGGGAGAACTCCTGCCTGATGAAGCCCGCCAGCATGCTGGCCACACCCTCGCTGGCCTTCAGCGCCGCATTGCCCACAAAGCCATCGCACACCACGATGTCGGTCGTGCCCTTGAAAATGTCGTTGCCCTCGACATTGCCAAAAAAATTGATATCGCCGTTGTTGGCGGCATTTCGAAGCAGAACACCTGCTTTTTTGATGACTTCGCTACCTTTAATGACTTCTTCACCCACGTTGAGCAGCCCCACCGTCGGCTCCGATCGGCCCGTGATGGCCACCACCAGGGCCGAGCCCATCACGGCGAACTGCAGCAGGTGCTCGGGCGAACAGTCCACATTGGCACCCAGATCCAGCACCGTGGTTGCACCGCCTTGGGCGTTGGGCAGTTGGGAGGCGATCGCCGGTCGGTCGATGCCGTCCAGCGTCTTGAGCACGTAACGCGCGATCGCCATGAGCGCGCCGGTGTTGCCCGCCGACACAGCCGCCTGCGCCGCCCCGTCCTTGACCTGCTGGATCGCCACGCGCATCGAAGAGTCTTTCTTCTTGCGCAACGCCACCTCCACCGGGTCGTCCATGGCCACGACCTCGGAGGCGGTCACCACGCGGCAGCGCACATTGTTCTGCAACTGCGGCCAGTCCTTGAACACGTCGGGCAGGCCCACCATCAACAGCTGGGCCTGTGGATGACTGGACAGAAAGGCCGCACAGGCGGGCAAGGTGGCCGCCGGGCCAACATCGCCCCCCATGCAATCCACGGCAATGGTGATCATGAAGACGTTCCGGAACAGGCGCCCAGGGCGCCGGCAGAATGAAAAAAGCCCGCATGCAGCATGCGGGCTCGGGCCTTCACGGCGCCTTCCGGCCCGAACGCGACGCCGCGATCAGGCGGAGAGCCCACCGCTGGATCAGGCTTCAGACTTGTTCTTGAGCACCTGACGGCCACGGTAGAAGCCGTTGGGGCTGATGTGGTGGCGCAGGTGGGTTTCACCGGTGGTCGGCTCGACGGCGATGCCCGGCACGGTCAGGGCATTGTGCGAACGGTGCATGCCGCGCTTGGAAGGGGACTTTTTGTTTTGCTGGACGGCCATGTTGGGCTCCTGAAATCGGGTGGGTCTGGGGTGCGCCTGATCCAGGGAATCGGACCGCGAGCGGCCCATGTTCAGCAACATGCAGGCCACAACGCCATTCGGATACCAGCGCAAAGCCAAGCATTATAGCCCGATCCGGCCAGCCCGTCCATCAGCCATCCGGGCGTTCACTTCTTCAGCCTCGCCAGCTCGGCAAACGGGTTGCGGCGAGGCGGTTCACCCGCGTCCGCAGGGTCTTGAACGGAACCGGCCGCCATGGCCACGGGCTGGGGGCAGGTATCGTGCATGGGCACCAGCGGCAGTTCCATCAGCAGTTCGTCCTCGATCAGTTCCCGCAGGTGGGGGCGCGGCTCCAGCGCCAGCACATCTTCCTCGCAGTCCTCGTCTTCGGCGGCGGCCTGGGCTTCGTCGGCCACGAAGCGGAACCAGCGATCCACCTCCAGCGCCACCGGCACAGGCGCCAGGCAACGCTGGCAGGCCAGCGGCAGCTGCGCCTGGGCCTGCACATGCAGCCACACCGACGGCTGGGCGCCCCGGGCGCCGGGGCGCAATTCACCTCTTGCCGTCCAGCGCACCGCCCAGCCCGACGCCTCGGCGCCGGGCGGGACTTCGGCCTGCAGGCGCTCGAAGCGGATCAGGTCTTCATCGCCTGACAACTGCCCGCCCGCCTGTGCAAAAGCGAGCATGTCCAGCCGGTCGGGGTTCCAGGGGTTCTTGGAGGCTGATTTGGAGGGTAGGGACATAGCCTTACGACTATATCCCCCCCGAAGAACCGTACGTGCGCCTTTCGACGCATACGGCTCATGCACGACCACTGGTTCCGTGGGGTCGAAGGGTTGCATGACCCTCACCCATTTCGCCAGATTAAAGTCCCCGTGCTGGGACCGGCTTGGTGACCTCCAAACCTAGGGCGTGGATACGCCTGTGACACCACGAATGCAGGAGCACTCGGTTGCTCAGACTGTTCGAACCACCATATCGAACTTCTTCTATATGGTGATCCTCATGCCTGCCGTCCTCGTACTCCAGATCGGTGCCACACAACACGCACTTTCCTATTTGCGAGAGCCACAGTTCCAGCCGCTGCTCGCTCCAGATGCTTTGCTTCATCCGTTGCACGCGTAGGTTTTCCCAGTAGGGCTCCCATACCGGATCAAAGGGGTTGTATTCCCCCTTGATCTTCACATGGCGCACGATGGACGTGTCCGCCAGTTGGTACAGCCGCAACTGCACCTCTTCTTCCCACCGGTTGATGGCCATGGCGTCAAACTCCCAACGGGTGTCGGGGTGGCTCCAGTAGTACAGAAACACTTTGCCTCTGCTCCACCGGGGGTGACGCCGCCTTCCCCATCGCCACAATCTCCAGAGGATCTGGTGATCGAGCTTGGTGAACGTTGCCTTGGCCACCACGCCTTGGTGGTACATCGCCCAACCTTTGAGGATCGGGTTCTCACCCACCAGTTACCCGGTGAGCTCGCGCAGATGAGGACACGTCGTTCCAGACGTGGTTCGGTTGAGAACAAGACACCTTGAGTGGTGTCGATCTGTTGTCGGCCAAGACTCCGACGGCAACGAAATTTACATATGTTTACATATTTTCGATGCATGGATGCAACAGAAGTAGCCCCGAAGGGGCCATTCTTTTGCACGAGGGCGGCTCTGATGGCTACACACGGGTCGATCCCCCGAGGGGTGTTGACACTGTTGATGGACGGTTCGCGCACGGCTCCGCCCAGGCTTCCCACCTATGAAACTTCATAGGAGAAAGCTGTCTTGGATAGGACTGATTAGTTCAGCTACAGAAGCGACGTCGAGTCGCACCATGCGGGCAGTGTAAAAGAAGCACCGCCGATACAAGGACAATAGCGGCCATGTCCGACACCCTGGCCCCCTCCCCATCCCAATCCATGCGCCCCTTGATTCTGGGCTCCACGTCGCGCTACCGGAAAGAATTGCTGGGCCGGCTGGGCATCCCGTTCGACACCGACAGCCCCCGCGTGGACGAGACCCCGCTGACGGGCGAGCGCCCGGAGGACCTGGCACGGCGGCTGGCGCTGGCCAAGGCACGCGAGGTGGCGCAGCGCCATCCGCAGGCGGTGGTCATCGGCAGCGACCAGGTGGCCGACCTGCATGGCGAGCCCCTGGGCAAACCCGGCACCCACGAACGCGCCGTGCATCAGCTGCAGCGCATGCGCGGCCAGACGGTCGTGTTCCAGACCGCCGTGGCGGTGGTGTGCCAGGCCACCGGGTTCGAGCAAGTCGATCTGGCGCCGGTGGCCGTGGTGTTCCGCGACCTGGGCGACGCCGAGATTGAGCGCTACCTGCGGGCCGAACAACCCTACGACTGCGCCGGCAGCGCCAAAAGCGAGGGCCTGGGCATTGCCTTGCTGGAGCGCATTCACAACGACGACCCGACCGCGCTGGTCGGTCTGCCGCTCATCCGCACCTGCCGCATGATCCGCGCCGCTGGCGTGCCCGTGCTGTGATGCCGCCAACCGCCACAGGCGCCCTCTACCTGGTGCCCACACCGCTGGATTTCGGTTGTCCGCTGCCCGCCGGAACCGATGCGGCACCGCTGGCGCAAACCCTGCCGCTGGACACGCTGCAAACAGCGGCACGGCTGACGCACTGGATCACAGAAAACGCCAAGAGCACGCGCGCCTTCCTCAAGCGCGTGGCACTCACCCATCCGCTGGCCGCTCCATTGCAGGGTCAGCACATCGCGGAACTCCCGCGCCAGGCGCACAAGAAGGGCGACCACGCGCCAGGCCAGGCCGATGAAGCCACCGCCCAGACATTGCTGGCGCCGGTCATGTCCGGCCACGATATGGGACTGGTCTGCGAAGCCGGCATGCCCGCCATCGCCGACCCGGGCAGCTCCATCGTGCGGGCCGCCCATGCGCAGGGCATTGCGGTACGGCCGCTCACCGGCCCGGTTTCCCTGATGCTGGCCCTGGCGGCCAGCGGCCTCAACGGACAGAGTTTTGCTTTCGTCGGCTATGTCCCGCAGGAAGCCGCCGAACGCGCCAAACGCCTGCGCGAACTGGAGGCGCTGGCCCTCAAGACCGGACAGACGCAGATCCTGATCGAGACCCCGTACCGCAATCCGGCGCTGTTGCAGGCCCTGCTGCAAAGCCTGCACCCCCACACCTGGTTGTCCCTGTGCTGCGGAATGACGCTGCCGCAGCAAACCGCACGCAGCGCCATGGTGAGCGACTGGAAACGCCTGTCGCTCGCGCAAGGACTCCCGCTGGAGCTGCCCACGGTCTTTCTGCTGGGGCGCTGAAGCGTCTGTGCGCCATGACCTCCGGTCGAGCGCCTTCACCAGCTGCAACTGCGCGGCGCGAGCCAGACGCGGAGCACTCGCTTGTGGCCTTGAGTGACGGGAACAACCGCCGGATACCCGCAACGATCCACAAGCACCCGGAAGCGTTACCCTCGGTACAATCTTTTTGGTACGAGGATGGCCGTGCGGTGCAACCTGCACGAAAGCCCAGGCAAAAAGCTCCGGGGGAAGCGTTTCGGATATCCAAGATGCATGGCCAGTCGAACAGCTTTGATCGTGCATCCTGTATGACCGTCGTCGCCTTTCTCGCTGGATCGGCGCCGCTGCCGCACAGCGCCTCCGTCAGGGCCAAGCGCCAGCGCTGTGCACCCAGACGAAGTGCGCGCAAAGCGATCGACAGAACCGGTGATACCGGGCGAATTCGCCAGATCGCGCAAGTCCGCAGCGACCGCGCAAAGTGGACGACAGGAACAGCAATGACGCGCGACCGCAGCCGCTGTGGCGGTCAAAGAAAGAAAAAACTGTGTCAAACAACCGCTTGAGTGAACCGGACCGGCCGGCCGGCCAACTCGGCGTTTCCGTGCCTGCCCGCCGTTCGATTCCACCGAAACCCTTCTCGATATCCCGAGCCACCTGATCGCCTGTTGATCCCTGACGGGACCGCCACATTGCCCCCTACGACGCATGTCCACTTCAAGCCCCCATCTGGTTCCTGTCATCCTCTGCGGCGGCTCGGGCACACGCCTGTGGCCGCTCAGCCGCAAGAGCCATCCCAAGCAGTTCGTGCCGCTCATCGGCGACAAGAGCCTGCTGCGCCTGACGGCCGAGCGGTTGGTTTTTGCCAGCGGCCCGCTGCTGTGTGTGGCGGCCGAAGACCACCGCTTCCTGGTGGCCGACGACATGAAGGCCGCCGGCCTGGGTGGGAACCTGCTGCTGGAACCCGCCGGCCGCAACACCGCCGCCGCCATGGCGCTGGCAGCCCTTCATGCAAGCACAACGATCGCTGCGGGCGATGCCGACCCGCTGCTGCTGTTCTGCCCGGCCGACCACCACATACCCGACACCGCAGCCTTTGCCGCCATGGTGCATCAGGGTGTGGCCGCAGCGCAGGCCGGCGCCATCGTCACCTTTGGCGTGCTGCCCAGCTTCCCCAGCACCGCCTACGGCTATATCCAGCAGGGCACGGCGCGGCCCGACGGCAGCCGCCGCGTGGCGCGGTTCATCGAAAAACCCCAGGCAGACGCCGCCCAGGCCCTGCTGCTGCAGGGCGATGTGCTTTGGAACGCAGGCATCTTTCTGGTCCGCGCCAGCGTGCTGCTGGCGGCGCTGCAGGCGCACGCGGCCGACATCCTGGCCAGCTGCCAGGCCGCCATGGCGGGCGCCACCACCGAAACGCCCCTCGCGAACAACGACAAGCTGCTCACCCGCTTTGTGCGACCGGCCCAAGACGCCTTTCTGGCCTGCCGTTCGCAAAGCATCGACTTCGCCGTCATGGAACACCATGCCGACGTGGCCGTGGTGCCTTTTGCAGGCCAGTGGAGCGATGTCGGCAGCTGGAACGCCGTGGCCGACCTGACCCCGGCCGACGGGGCCGGCAACCGCATTGCCGGCCAGGGCCACGCGATGGCCGCGCGCAACACCTACATCCACGCGCCGGGACGCACCGTGGTGGCCTTGGGCACTCAAGACCTGCTCATCATCGATACGCCCGACGCCCTGCTGGTGGCCAACCGCGACCATGCCGAGCAGGTGAAAGACGTGGTGGCCCACCTGGAAAACGCCCAGTTGCCCCAGGCCACGCTGCACCGCCGTGTGGCACGGCCCTGGGGCTGGTACGACAGCATCGACATGGGTGAGCGCTTCCAGGTCAAGCGCATCGGCGTCAAGTCCGGCGCCAGCCTGAGCCTGCAAAAGCACCACCACCGTGCTGAACACTGGATCGTCGTCCAAGGCACGGCCGAAGTCACCCGCGGCGCCGAGGTGTTCCTGCTGTCGGAGAACCAGAGCACCTACATCCCCATCGGCGAAGTGCACCGCCTGCACAACCCCGGCAAGCTGGAGCTGGAGATGATTGAAGTGCAATCGGGCAGTTACCTGGGTGAAGACGACATCGTGCGGCTGGAAGACAGCTATGGACGCACCGCAGCCAAACCCCTGAAATGACCATGTTCCGCGACCAGACCATTCTCATCACCGGGGGCACGGGCTCCTTCGGGCATACCTTTGTGCCCATGACCCTGGCGCGCTACAACCCGCGCAAGCTCATCATCTACTCGCGCGACGAGATGAAGCAGTGGGAAATGGCCAAGCTGTTCCAGGGCGATGAGCGGGTGCGCTTCTTCATCGGCGATGTGCGCGACCGCGAACGCCTGTACCGCGCGCTCGATGGTGTGGACTATGTGGTGCACGCCGCAGCCACCAAGATCGTGCCCACGGCCGAATACAACCCTTTCGAGTGCGTCAAGACCAACGTCAACGGCGCCATGAATGTCATCGACGCCTGTATCGACAAACGGGTCAAAGGGGTGGTGGCCCTGTCCACCGACAAAGCCAGCAGCCCGGTCAACCTCTATGGCGCAACCAAACTGGCTTCGGACAAGCTGTTTGTGGCGGGCAACTCCTACGCCGGCGCGACGGGTTGCAAGTTCTCGGTGGTGCGGTATGGCAACGTCATGGGCTCGCGGGGATCGGTCATCCCGTTCTTTCTCACCCAGAAAGGCAAAGGCTCGCTCCCCATCACCGACGCGCGCATGACCCGGTTCATGATCACGCTGGAACAGGGCGTGGAACTGGTCTGGCACGCTTTTGAAGACATGGAAGGCGGCGAGATCTATGTGAAGAAGATCCCGTCGATGAAGGTGACGGACATTGCCCGCGCGGTGGACCCGCAGGCGCAGCACCAGATCGTGGGCATCCGACCCGGCGAAAAGCTGCACGAGCAGATGATCGGTGCCGAGGACGCCCCTTACACCTTCGAATACCCCGAGCACTTCAAGATCCTGCCGGCCATCCACAGCTGGCACGAAGACTTCAAGCGCATCAAGGACGGCCGGCGCGTGGCCAAAGGCTTCACCTACGCCAGCGACAGCAACACCGAGTGGATGGACGTGCCCGCCCTGCAGAGCTGGATAGCTCTGCACCAGGACAAGATCGGTCGGATCTGACGTGAAACCGGTACGCTCAGGTCGACGTTCCCTTTACCAACAGCCAGAAAACACCTGAGCCCGTGCACCCTGCGCAACCAGTGCCGAACCGACCAAGGCAAACACGTCAAGGTTCCACCCTCGTTCATGAAGTGGCTCGATGCCGTTCGATTCCGACCGGAAACCATGAGATTGGCGCCCCTGGTCCATGCGCTGAAACCACCCTTGGGATCTGAACACCGTGTCGTCGCCAGAACGTGGCACCACCAGATACCGGATCCAGTCAATCTGGCCGACTGGCAAGCCGCCATGTCCGGCGATCCCTCTGGAACGCCCCTGTCAAAGACACCCGCCTTGGGCGCCTGGTCAAGGTTCTGTTTCAGGACCGCCGCTCACAAGGCTGTGTCTGTGGCGCCATGGAGCACCGCGCCAACCTGTCGGTCTTGGCATTACCGGGACCGTAGGGGAACGTGGGCTGTGATCAGGGCATGCCGTGACCATGGGCACGCCCCGAGAGGCCAATGGCCACCGGGCGGTGCCGGCGCGAGGGCCCGTAAGGCAGGCACAATCTGACGAAACGTCGGACCGCACAGATTCATCGACAACAGGACCGTTTCATGACCATCCTCGTCACCGGCGGCGCCGGTTTCATTGGCGCCAATTTCGTGCTCGACTGGCTGAACCAGTCGGATGAGCCCGTCGTCAACCTCGACAAACTCACCTACGCTGGCAACCGAGAGAACCTCGCCAGCCTGCAAGACGATGCGCGCCACACCTTCGTGCAGGGCGACATCGGCGACGCCGAGTTGATCACCCGCCTGCTGGCCGAGCACCGTCCCCGCGCGGTCATCAACTTCGCGGCCGAGAGCCATGTGGACCGCAGCATCCACGGGCCGGGCGAGTTCATCCAGACCAATGTGGTGGGTACCTTCCGCCTGCTGGACGCGGTGCGCGGGCACTGGGCCGCCTTGCCGGCGGATGAAAAAGCAGCCTTTCGCTTCCTGCACGTGAGCACCGACGAGGTCTACGGCAGCCTCTCGCCCACCGACCCGGCCTTTGCCGAGACGAATCGCTACGAGCCCAACAGCCCGTACAGCGCCAGCAAGGCCGCCAGCGACCACCTGGTGCGCGCCTGGCACCACACCTACGGCCTGCCGGTGCTCACCACCAACTGCAGCAACAACTACGGCCCGCTGCACTTCCCCGAAAAACTCATCCCGCTGATGATCGTCAACGCGCTGGCGGGCAAGGCGCTGCCGGTGTACGGCGACGGCATGCAGATCCGCGACTGGCTGTACGTCAAGGACCACTGCAGCGCGATCCGCCGCGTGCTGCAGGCCGGCCGTCTGGGCGAGACCTACAACGTGGGTGGCTGGAACGAGAAGCCCAACATCGAAATCGTCAAGACCGTGTGCGCGTTGTTGGACGAACTGCGCCCGCGCGCCGACGGCCAGCCCTACGCCAGCCAGATCAGCTACGTGACCGACCGCCCCGGCCACGACCGGCGCTACGCCATCGACGCGCGCAAGCTCGAAGCCGAGCTGGGCTGGAAGCCGGCCGAGACGTTTGAGACCGGTATCCGCAAGACGGTGCAGTGGTACCTGGACAACCCCGAATGGGTGGCGCACGTGCAAAGCGGCGCCTACCGCGACTGGGTGAACCAACAGTACAGCGCCACCGCCACGGCATGAAGATCCTGTTGCTGGGCAAGAACGGCCAGGTGGGCTGGGAGCTGCAGCGCAGCCTGGCTCCGCTGGGCGAGCTGGTGGCGCTGGACCGCGCGGGCGATGCAGCGCGCGGCCTGTGCGGCGACCTGCAGGACCTGGACGGCCTGCGGGAGACGGTTCGCACGCTGCACCCGGACGTGATCGTCAACGCCGCCGCGCACACCGCGGTGGACAAGGCCGAGAGCGAACCCGGTCTGGCGCGGCGGCTCAATGCGGAAGCGCCGGCCGTGCTGGCCGAAGCGGCCCAGACGGTGGGGGCCTGGCTGGTGCACTACAGCACCGACTACGTGTTCGACGGCAGCGGAGACCAGCCGTGGACCGAAGACGCCCCCACCGGGCCGCTGAACGTCTACGGGCACACCAAGCTGGACGGGGAAAGGGTCATCGCCGCGGTCAACCCGCGCCACCTGATCCTGCGCACCAGCTGGGTGTACGCGGGGCGCGGCGGCAACTTTGCCAAGACCATGCTGCGCCTGGCGGCCGAACGCGAGCGGCTGACGGTCATCGACGACCAGTTCGGCGCGCCCACCGGAGCCGAACTCATTGCCGACGTGACGGCGCATGCCATCCGCCAGCTGCTGCAGCGGCCGCAGGACGCCGGCATCTACCACCTGGCTGCGGGCGGCGAGACGACGTGGAACGGTTATGCGCGCTACGTGGTGGACACCGCGCGCGCGATCAAGCCGGACTTGAAACTGGCGGTGAACGAGGTGGCGCCGGTGCCGACCAGCGCCTTCCCGACGCCGGCGCAGCGACCGCACAACTCGCGGCTGGAAACAAACCGGCTGCAGCAGACCTTCGGCCTGCGCCTGCCGCACTGGCAACAGGGCGTGGCGCGCATGCTCACCGAAATACTTTGAACAGGAAGGAAACCAACGTGAACACCAACCGCAAAGGCATCGTGCTGGCCGGCGGCTCCGGCACCCGGCTCCACCCGGCCACACTGGCGATCAGCAAGCAGCTGCTGCCGGTGTACGACAAGCCGATGATCTATTACCCGCTGAGCACGCTGATGCTGGCGGGCATGCGCGATGTGCTGATCATCAGCACGCCGCAGGACACGCCGCGCTTTGCCCAGTTGCTGGGCGACGGCAGCCAGTGGGGCATGAACCTGCAGTACGCGGTGCAACCCAGCCCGGACGGGCTGGCGCAGGCCTTCATCATCGGTGCCGACTTCGTGGGCAACAGCCCCAGCGCCCTGGTGCTGGGCGACAACATCTATTACGGCCACGACTTCACCGGCCTGCTGGCGGACGCGAACACGCAGACCGAGGGTGCGACGGTGTTCGCCTACCACGTGCAGGACCCGGAACGCTACGGCGTGGTCGAGTTCGACGCCACGGGCAAGGCGGTGAGCATCGAAGAGAAGCCGAAACAGCCCAAGAGCAACTACGCCGTCACCGGCCTGTACTTCTACGACCCGCAGGTGGTGGACATCGCGAGCACCATCCAACCCAGCGCACGCGGCGAGCTGGAGATCACGGCCGTCAACGACGCCTACCTGCAGCGGGGACAACTCAACGTGCAGATCATGCAGCGCGGCTACGCCTGGCTGGACACCGGCACGCACGAGAGCCTGCTCGAAGCCGGCCAGTTCATTGCCACCCTGGAGCACCGACAGGGGCTGAAGATCGCTTGCCCGGAGGAGATTGCCTGGCGCAACGGCTGGATCGACGCGGCGCAGGTGGAGCGCCTGGCGCAGCCGCTGGCCAAGAACGGCTACGGCCAGTACCTGCAGCGCCTGCTGCGCGAGGAGCAACGCCGATGAAAGCCACGCCCACCGCCATCGCGGACGTGATGGTGATCGAACCCAAGTTGTTCGGTGACGCCCGGGGTTTCTTCTTCGAGAGCTTCAACCAAAAAGCCTTCAACGAAGCCACGGGTCTGGACGTGCAGTTCGTGCAGGACAACCACAGCCGCAGCGCCAAGGGCGTGCTGCGCGGCCTGCACTACCAGTTGCAGCAACCCCAGGGCAAGCTGGTGCGGGTGGTGCGCGGGGTGGTGTTCGACGTGGCGGTCGATATCCGCCCGGGTTCCACCACGTTCGGGCAGTGGGTCGGCATCGAACTCAGTGAAGACAACCACAAGCAGTTCTGGGTGCCGCCCGGCTTTGCGCACGGCTTTATCGTGCTCAGCGACTCGGCCGATTTCCTTTACAAGACCAGCGATTACTACGCGCCCCAGCACGAACGCTGCATCGCCTGGAACGACCCGGACCTGGCCATTGCCTGGCCCGACGTGGGCATGGCGCCCCTGCTTTCGGCCAAAGACCAGGCCGGCAGTTCGCTCAAGGCGGCGATGGTCGGATGACGTGACCCGGCCCCATGGCCAGCGGCCTCAGGGCCATGAGCTAACATGGCGGCGAAGCCGGGGCAGATGCCTTGCGCCGGACCACCCAAGCCCCCTCTGCAGACATCGGTCGGATCGACCGGGAGAGCCGCTCCCCCATGAACATCCTGCTCACCGGCGGCGCCGGTTACATCGGCAGCCACACCTTCGTGGCGCTGCGCGAAGCCGGCTTCGAGCCGGTGATCCTGGACGATTTCCGCAACAGCAGCCCGGTGGTGCTGGATCGGCTGGAACGCATCACCGGCCGACCGGTGGGGCTGGAGCGCGGTGACGTGCTGGACACGCCCTGGGTGGAGACCGTGTTGCGCCGCCACCAGCCAGCGGGCGTGGTGCACTTTGCAGGCGACAAGGCGGTCGGCGAGAGCGTGGCCCAGCCGCTGAAGTACTTTCACAACAACATCGGCGGCGCCGTCAGCCTGCTGCGCGCCATGGCCGCCGTGCACGCCGACGGCAGCGCACCGGCCGCGCCGACGCTGGTGTTTTCCAGCAGCGCCACGGTGTACGGCGATCCGGCTTCGGTGCCGATCACCGAAGACTTCCCGCTCAGCCACACCAACCCTTACGGTCACAGCAAGCTGGTGATCGAAGAGATGCTGGCGGCGCTGCGCGTGGCCAGCCCGGTGTGGCGCGTGGGGGTGTTGCGCTATTTCAACCCGGTGGGGGCGCACCCCAGCGGTCTGATCGGTGAAGACCCGACCGGCACGCCCAACAACCTGATGCCGTTCGTCGCGCAGGTGGCGGTGGGCCAGCGACCGGTGGTGAACGTGTTCGGCAACGATTACCCCACGCCCGACGGCACCGGCGTGCGCGACTACATCCACGTGCAAGACCTCGCGGCCGGCCATGTGGCGGCCCTGCAGGCGCTGCTGGGCCGGGGCGAGAGCTTCACGGTGAACCTGGGCACGGGTCGGGGCCACAGCGTGCTGGAAGTGGTGCGCGCTTTTGAGGCGGCCTGCGGCCGGCCGGTGCCGCACCGGATCGCGCCACGCCGTGCAGGCGATGTGGCGCAGTGTTACGCCGACCCGGCGCTGGCCAGACGCCTGCTGGACTGGGAAGCCCAGCACACACTGGGGCAAATGTGCGCCGACGCCTGGCGCTGGCAAAGCGGCAACCCCGCCGGCTACCGGAGCTAGGGCGAGAAGCCGGCCGGGTGGAGGCCGGCGCGGCTTCAGCGCAGTTGCAGGCCTGCGGCGGCTGCGGCCTTGAAAAAACCTTGACCGATGCTCACGCCGAACTGCTTGGCCAGGCGCAGGCCGACGTTTTCGCGCTGGGTGTAGTCCACCAGCTCTTCGGCCTTGACCACTTCGCGGGCCACGTAGTCGAGGTTGCCCAGCCCGTCGGCCAGGCCCATGCCCACGGCTTGCTGACCGCTCCAGACCAGACCGCTGAAGGTCTCGGGCGTTTCCTTCAAGCGATCGCCACGGCCTTTTTTGACCACGGCGATGAACTGGTTGTGGATTTCGCCCAGCATGCCCTGGATGTAGGCCTTGTCGGCTTCGTTCTGGGGGCTGAAGGGGTCCAGCAGGGCTTTGTTGTCGCCCGCCGTCATCAGGCGGCGTTCAATGCCGAGTTTGCCCATGAGCCCGGTGAAACCGAAGCCGTCCATGAGCACGCCGATGCTGCCCACCAGACTGGCCTTGTCGACGTAGATGCCGTCGGCCGCAGCGGCGATGTAATAGGCCGCCGATGCACAGGTTTCTTCGACCACGGCGTACACCTTCTTGCCGTGCAAGGCCTTGAGCCGGGTGATCTCGTCGTTGATGATGCCGGCCTGCACCGGGCTGCCGCCGGGGGAGTTGATCAGCAGCACGATGGCCTGGGCGCCCTTGTCCTCAAACGCGCTGTGCAGGGACGACACCACGTTGTCGGCGCTGGCTTCGGCACCGTCCGCGATTTCGCCCTTGATGTCGATCACGGCGGTGTGCGGGGTGCTGACCGAAGCGCTCATGCGGTCGGAGCTGAACATGAACCAGGCCAGCGCACCGAACAGGGCCAACCCGATCAGGCGCGAGAACACCTTCCAGCGGCGGGCCGCCTGCTGCTCTTTGAGCTGGGCGAACAGCAGTTTTTCAATCGTGGCGCGCTCCCAGCCGGCGTTGGGGCTGCCGCCGGGACCGTTGCTGCCGCTGGGGCCGTTGAAATCGTCGTTCATGGGTTGGGGGCGCGCGAGGCGCTAGAAAGCCGCAGGTTTGAGCCGGTATTGTGACCGCCAGTGCACGACTCCGTCGTGCTCGACCAGGCCGATCTTGAACAGCCCGCCTTTGCAGGGGCCGCCTTTGCACTGGCCGGTGTCGGGCTCGTAGTGTGCGCCGTGGGTGGCGCACAACAGCCAACGCCCGGTGTCGTCGAAGAACTGGTCGGGGCGCCAGTCCATTTCCATGGCCACATGGGTGCAGCGGTTGAGGTAGGCGTGCACCTGACCCTGGTAGCGGATGGCGAACGCCCGGACGGTCTGCCCGGCGTAGACCACGTCAAAACCCACAGCCGGGCCGCCGTTGACCAGGTCGGTGCTGTTGCACAGGGCGATGAGCGGGTCGTCGGGCTGGGCCTGCATGGCGGGGTGCTGACGAATCAGGCGTGGGCATTGAGCCAGTCGTGCAGTTCGCGCACCGAATGGGCGATGAACCGCGGTCCCAGCGCGTGGAAGGCATCGGGTTCGTGGGCGCCGTAGCTCACGCCCACGCTGGCGCAACCGGCGTAGGCGGCCATCTGCAGGTCGTGGGTGGTGTCGCCGATCATGAGGGTGCGCTCGGGCTCCACGCCGAACTCGGCCATGAGCTGGTGCAGCATCAGGGGGCTGGGCTTGCCTGCGGTCTCGTCGGCGGTGCGCGAACCGTCGAACACGCCCTTGAGCTCCACCGAATGCAGCGCCTCGTCGAGCCCGCGGCGGCTCTTCCCGGTGGCCACAGTGAGCCAGTGGTGGCGCGACTTGAGGTCGGCCAGCATGGGCAGCACGCCGTCGAACAGCGCAATATCGTGCTGGTGCTGCAGGTAGTGGTGCTTGTAACGCCTGCCCAGCTGGTCGTACTTGTGGGGCGGCACGTCGGGCGCGGCATGCGCCAGGGCCTGGGTCAACCCCAGGCCGATCACGTAGCTGGCAGCCTGGTCGCTGGGCACGGTGCCGCCCACGTCGGCCACCGCCGCCTGGATGCAGCGCACGATGAAGGCGGTGGAGTCGAACAGGGTGCCGTCCCAGTCGAAGGCGATGAGGTCGAATTGGCGCGGGCGCATGGGTGATGGTGGGAAAACTCGCCCGATTATCCGCACCCGGGCTCAGCCGCGGTGCGGGTGGGGTCAGCCCGCCGCCAGCGCCTGCGCGTGGTGGCGCAGGTGGTCGTCGATAAAGCTGCTCACAAAGTAGTAGCCGTGGTCGTAGCCGACGTGGCGTCGCAGGGTGAGCGGCTGACCGACCTGGGCACAGGCGGCCTCATAGGCCTGGGGGTGCAGCTGTTCGGCCAGAAACTCATCGGCCAGGCCCTGGTCGATCAAGATGCCATCGGGGTATGGCACGCTCTTCTGTGAAGCCATGAGCCGACTGGCGTCGTGCGCCGCCCAGGTCGCTTCGTCCTGCCCCAGGTAACCGAGGAAAGCGTGGCGCCCCCAGGAACAGCGGGTGGGCGCGCAGATGGGAGCCAGGGCGGAAACGCTGCGGAACAAACCAGGGTGGCGCAGCGCCAGCGTGAGCGCGCCGTGCCCGCCCATGGCATGGCCGGTGATGCCCAGCCGGCTGTTGTCCACGCCGAACCCGGCCACCACGCCCGGGATCAGGTCCTGGACCAGGTAGCTCTCCATCTGCCAGTGGCCGGCCCAGGGGTGTTCGGTGGCGTCGAGGTAGAAGCCGGCGCCCACGCCGAAGTCCCCGTGGTGGTCTTCGCCTTCGATGCCGCTGTTGCGCGGGCTGGTATCGGGGAACAGCAGGGCCAGGCCCAGTTGCGCAGCTAGCCGCTGCGCGCCGGCCTTCATGGTGGCGGTTTCTTCGGTGCAGGTCAGACCGGCCAGGTAGGTCAGCAGCGGCACGCTCTGCCCCACCAGCGCCTGCGGCGGCAGAAAGAGCGCGAAGCGCATGGGCAGGCCGATCTGGTTGACGGAAAAGTGTCTGTAGAAGCGTTGCACGCCGCCGAAGCAGCCGTGTTCGCTGGTGAGTTCGAGTCGTTCGAGGGGCATGGCGTCGTTGGTGGTGGTCGGGATCAGCGGCGGACCAGTTCGAGCACCGCATCGGCAAACGCGCGCGGCGCTTCCTGCGGCAGGTTGTGGCCCACACCCGGCAGGATACGGTGCGATCGCGGCCCCGTGAAGCGCAGAGCCTGCGCATGCGCCGGTTCGGCCGGCCGCACGCCGTCCACCGCGCCATCGAGCGTGATGACCGGCACACCGATCGCCGGTTGAGCGGCCAGGCGCCGTTCCACGTCGGCCACCGCCGGATCGCCAGGCACCAGGCCGAAGCGGTGGCGGTAGGAATGGATGACCACGTCCACGAAATCGGGGTTGTCGAAGGCGGCGGCGCTGCGCTCGAAGGTGGCCTCGTCGAAGGCCCAGGTGGGCGACCAGAGCTGCCACAGCAGGCGGCACAGCGCCCGCCGGTCCTGCACCAGCGCGGCGCGGCCCCGCTCGCTGTGGAACAGGTACTGGTACCAGAGCCGGTGTTCGTTCTCCGGCGTGTCGGGCACCATCGCCCGCGCGATGTTCTGGATGTTGTAGCTGTTGACCGAGACCAGGCCCGCGCAGCGCTGCGGCCACAGAGCCGCGACCACGCAGGCCGCGCGGCCTCCCCAGTCGTACCCCGCCAGCACGGCCCGCTCCAGGCGCAAGGCGTCCAGCAAAGCCAGCAGGTCGGCACCCAGCACCGCCTGTTCACCCGAACGTGGCGTGGCGGCGTCTGCAAAGCGGGTGGCTCCGTAACCCCGCAGACTGGGCACAACGACGCGGCAACCCGCATCGGCCAGCATCGGCGCCACGTCCACATAGGCATGGATGTCGTAAGGAAAACCGTGCATCAGCAGCACCGGCGGGCCGTCTGCCGGGCCGGCCATGTGACAGGCCACGTCGAGCACGCCGGCTCGCACGCGGGTGTCGGCGTTCAGGCATGGAAGGGCCTGACCGGGGGCCGATGTTCGTATCGTCATGCCTGTGCCTACCGATGATCCGAAGGCACGAGGTTAGCGCAGGCGGTCTCAGTTCACCGGGGCGCCCTGTTTGAACCACTGCGCGAACAAGGCCCGTTCGGCCTCGGTCAGGCCGGTGGCGTTGTTCATGGGCATGAGCTTGCTGACCACCACCTGCTGGTAGACCGCCTGAGCGTGCTTCTTGAGTTCCTCGGGCGCATCCAGCCGCACGTTCTTGGAGGCCAGCGCCTCACCGTGGCACATGACGCAGCGCTGCTCGACCACCGGCTTGAGCTGGGCATAGCCCACGCTCGCGGGCACCGCAGCGGTGGCCACGGGGGCGGCGGGTCTGAGCCAGACGATCAGACCCAGCAGGACCGCCACACCGACGGCGGCGCACTTCCAGGGGTGCGGGTTGCGGCCGAGCCTGTAGCCGTGGCGCATGACGAAGAACTGGCGGATGGCGGCGCCCGCGAACATGATGGCGATCAGGAACACCCCGTTGTATTCGTGGGCGTAGGTGAAGCTGTAGTGGTTGCTGAGCATGGCGAACAGCACCGGCAGCGTGAAGTAGGTGTTGTGCACGCTGCGCTGCTTGCCGCGTTTGCCGTGGATCGGATCCACCGGACGGCCGGCTTTCATGTCGGCCACCATGGTGCGCTGACCGGGGATGATCCAGAAGAACACGTTGGCGCTCATGGCGGTGGCCAGCATGGCGCCCACCAGCAGGAAGGCCGCCCGGCCGGCAAACATCTGCGTGGCGGCGTAGGCCGCGATGCACACCAGCACCAGCACCAGCGCGCCCACTTTGGCGTCGCCGTTTGCCGTCTGCCCCAGCGTGCGGCAGATCGCGTCGTAGGCGAACCAGAACACCACCAGGAAGGCCAGCGCGGCAGCGATGGCGCCGGCAGGCGACCACGCCATGACGTTCGGGTCGATCAGGTAGACGCTGGGGCTCCAGAGGTAGGACACCAGGAACAGCGCGAAGCCCGAAAGCCAGGTGGAATAGCTTTCCCAGTAGAACCAGTGCAGGTGGTCGGGCAGCCTGGGCGGTGCGCCCGCGAACTTGACCGGGTGGTAGAAACCGCCGCCGTGCACGGCCCAGAGCTCCCCGGACACGCCGTCTTTCCTGAGCTGATCGTCTTCGGGCGGCGTGAGGCTGCTGTCGAGGAAGACGAAGTAGAAGGAGGAGCCGATCCAGGCGATGGCGACGATCACATGCAGCCAGCGCAACAGCAGATTGGCCCAATCGAGCAGGTAGGTTTCCATGGCACCTCAACAGGAACAGCAAGGGTTCTGCGACTCACCACCGCGGGCGCTCTGAGTCGGCTGAGGGCCGCGATTGAATGGGGGCGACCCCACCCGCTCCGCTGCGACCATGGCAAAAGTGTATACAGTTTTTGGAAACATTCAATCGGACTTTGGTTGACCGCTCAGCGGTGCACGGTCGCGATCAGGCCGGTTCGCCGCCGGATCGCAGAAGCAACAGCTGCGCCACGACCGAAGCCGCGATCACCTCGGGTGCCTTGTCCACAATGCCGGGCAGGCCGATCGGGCTGGTCACATGGGCCAGTTCGGCGTCGGAGTAGCCCCGCTCGGAAAGACGGTGGCGAAAGCTCGCCCATTTGGTGCGGCTGCCGATCAGCCCCACAAACGGCAGGTCGGCCCGCTCACGCTGACGCTGCAGGCAGGCGGCGACGATGTCCAGGTCTTCGGCGTGCGAAAAACTCATGACCAGCACCTGCGCGCCCGGTGCCAGGTCACGCACCGCCGCCTGGACAGGGTCGGAGTGTTCGGCGCGCACATGGGGGTGAAGACCGGACGGGAACACCTCGTCGCGGCTGTCGATCCAGTGCACGGCAAAGGGCAACGGCGCCAGCGCCTGCACGATGGCATGGCCGACATGGCCGCCGCCGAACAGCGCCACGGGCACGAGGCTGGGCGCCAGGCGCTGGCGCAAGCCCTGCACGTCGGCGGCCTTCAAGGGTTCGCCACGCAGCACCAGGCTGCCCCCACAGCACTGCCCCAGGCTCGCGCCCAGCACGGCGGAATGCTCCCAGGCTTCAACACCACCTGCCGCCAGTTGCTGGCGTGCCCGCTGCAGGATGCTCCATTCCAGCTGCCCGCCGCCGATGGTGCCCACCTGGCCCTGCGCGAAGACGGCCATCCAGGCACCGGGTTCGCGCGGGACCGACCCGCGCGCGCGCTCGACGGTCACCAGAACGGCGGGCTCAAGCGCCAGACGGTTGAGGAAGGCGTCCAGGTGGTGGGTCATCTGTGGCGTGTTTGCGATAAAAACGTGAAAAAACGTAAGTACAGTCAGCAGACCGCAGTATCCCGTGATCGGGCTGCGACGTCAGACAAGAAGGGCCATACACTGCAGCCGCTGGCGCACATGGCCACCACCCGCATCGGCGGTGGTGCCTGCGGGCTCCAGACGGTTCCATCCCTTCCCGTTTGTTGCCCCTGAGAGTCGTCCATGTCACAAACGTCCGCACGAAACCCGCGCACCACCACCCCATGGGGTGGCCTGCTGGCCGCCCTGACCGCTTCGCTGCTCGCAGCCTGTTCGACGCCCGTGCCGCCTGCGCCCCCGGTGGCCGTGCCGACTCCCGCGCCGGCCCCGCACCCGGCGCCTGCGGTTACAGCCGCCCCGGCTCCCGCCCCACCTGCGGTGGCACCTCTGCCGGCGGGCACCAAGTTCTCGAGTGCCGCTTCGGCCCAGGACTACCGCAAGGATGGCGCCCGCCACATCTATGAGAAGAACGGCCACCGCATCTACAAGGGCAAGATGCCCCCACTGCTGCAAGGCGTGGGCGTGATGCAGCTGGACATCGACAGCCGCGGCCAGATCGTGGCCATGAGCTGGCTGCGCCCGCCCAGCCACGCTGGAGCCCGCGCCGAGATCGAACGCACCGCGCGCGCTGCCGCACCCTATCCGGTGCCGCAGCGCCTGGGCCGCGTGACCTACACCGACACCTGGCTGTGGCACGAAAGCGGCAGCTTCCAGCTCGACACGCTCACCGAAGGCCAGCGCGACAGGTGAGCCCCGCTTGTCGCCCGGGTGCGGCCGGATGCCGGTCCCCGTTTTTTCCCCAAGGCTCAGGCCCGCCCATCGGCGGGCCTTTTTTTGCCTGCGTACCGGGCTTCAGCTGCCCCGGTAGGTCGAATAGCTCCAGGGACTGACCAGCAGGGGCACGTGGTAATGCTGGTCGGTGTGGGCCACACCGAAGTCCAGCGACACCCGGTTGAGGAAGTTCGGCTCGGGCAACGCCACGCCTCGGGCCGCGAAGTAGCCCTTCACATCGAACACCAGGCGGTAGGTGCCCCGCTGCAGGCTGGCGTTGTCGTACAGCGACCCATCCGGGTTGCGGCCGTCGTGGTTCAGTGTGAAGCGTTTGACCAGAGTGGCCTGCTCGCCCTCGGTGGTGAAGAGCTCGACCGCCATACCGGCCGCAGGGCAGCCGTGCATCGTGTCCAGAACGTGGGTGCTCAGGCCCATGGTGAAGTCCTCGCGAAGTTCAGTCGACCAAAAGTGTATACACTTTTTGTTTTTCTGGATATGATGAATTCATGGAACCCTCCAGCATCGCCCAGATCGTCGAGTCGCTGACGCGCGCCATCGTCGAGCACCGCCTGCACCCGGGCACCAAGCTGGCCGAACAGAAACTGGCCGACCACTTCGGCGTCTCGCGCACCCTGGTCCGCCAGGCCCTGTTCCTACTGTCGCAGAACCGGCTGATCCGGCTGGAGCCCGCCCGCGGTGCCTTCGTGGCGGCACCGTCGGTGGACGAGGCCAAGCAGGTGTTCGCGGTGCGCCGCATGCTGGAGGTGGAGATGGCACGCGCCTTCGTGCGCCAGGTCACCCCCTCCAAAATCAAGGCCCTGCGCGAACATGTGGCGCAGGAAAAGCTGGCAGTGAGCAACCAGGACGTACCCGGGCGCACCGAACTGCTGGGCGACTTCCATGTGCGCATGGCCGAACTGATGGACAACGAGGTATTGGCCGAACTGCTGCGCGACCTGATCTCGCGCTGCGCCCTGATCACGCTCATGTACCAGAGCACCGCTGCGGCCGAACACTCCAACGAGGAACACGCCGACATCGTCAAGGCGCTCGCCGCCAAGGACGAAGACCTCGCCGTTCGCTTGATGAACGATCACCTGCTGCACGTGGAGGCGGGCCTGACCTTCGACCGCAAGCGGCCCGTCAACGACCTCTCCATCGCCCTGTCCTCATGATCTACGACAGCACCGCCCCCTACCCGCGCGACCTGATCGGCTACGGCAGCGACGTGCCCCACGCCCGCTGGCCGGGCGGTGCCCGCATCGCGGTGCAGTTCGTGCTGAACTACGAAGAAGGCGGCGAGAACAGCGTGCTGCACGGCGACAAGGCGAGCGAGCAGTTCCTCTCGGAGATGTTCAACCCGGCCGCGTTCGAGGCCCGCCACATCAGCATGGAAGGCATCTACGAATACGGCTCGCGCGCGGGCGTGTGGCGCATCCTGCGCGAGTTCGAGAAGCGCCAGCTGCCGCTGACGGTGTTTGGCGTGGCCACCGCGCTGCAGAAGCACCCCGAGCTGATCGCGGCCTTCAAGGAGCTGGGCCACGACATCGCCTGCCACGGCCTCAAGTGGATCCACTACCAGAACATCGACGAAGCCACCGAACGCGCCCACATGGCCGAGGCGATGCGGATCATCCAGGACCTGACCGGTGAGCGCCCGCTGGGCTGGTACACCGGCCGCGACAGCCCCAACACCCGCCGCCTGGTGGCCGACTTCGGCGGCTTCGAATACGACAGCGACTACTACGGCGAAGACCTGCCGTTCTGGATGAAGGTGCGCAAGACCGACGGGACGGACACCCACCAGCTGATCGTGCCCTACACGCTGGACTGCAACGACATGCGCTTCGCGCTGCCGCAGGGCTATTCGCACGCCGACCCTTTCTTCCAGTACATGAAAGATACCTTCGACGCGCTGTACGCCGAAGGCGACCCGGACATCGAGCGTGGGGGCCTGGACCGGCCCAAGATGATGAGCATCGGCATGCACTGCCGTTTGCTCGGCCGCCCCGGCCGCATCACCGCGCTGCAGCGCTTCCTGGACCACATCCAGTCGCACGACCAGGTGTGGGTCGCGCGCCGGCTGGACATCGCGCGGCACTGGCGCACAACGCATCCTGTCGGCGCCGGGCAATGACGAATGACGTCGCCGCGGCGCGGCTGCATGAGCCATGAAAGGCAGGTCGTCATCTGTCATCGGGCGGCGCAGCCGCGACATCATGTGTCATTGACCCCGGACCCCCATGCCCCTGACCCTGGACCAATTGAACGCGGCGCCCCTGCCCGAGGCGCTGCAGATGCTTGACGGCCTGTACGAGCATTCGCCCTGGATCGCCGAGCGTGCCCTGGCGCAACGGCCCTTCGCCTCGCTGGCGCAACTCAAGCACGCGATGACCCGCGTGCTGGACGCAGCGGGCATCGAACCCCAGCTGGCCTTGATCCGCGCCCACCCGGAACTGGCCGGCAAGGCGATGGTGAGCCAGACGCTGACGGCCGAATCGACCAACGAGCAGACCCAGGCCGGCCTGACCCACTGCACGCCCGAAGAGTTCGCGCGCATCCAGCAGCTCAACACCGACTACAACGCGCGCTTCGGGTTCCCCTTCATCCTGGCGGTGCGCGGCCCGCGCGGCACCGGCCTGACCAAGGCCCAGATCATCGAAGCCTTCGAGCGCCGCGTGCACGGCCACCCGGACTTCGAACGCGCGGAATGCCTGCGCAACATCCACCGCATCGCCGAGATCCGGCTGAACGACAAGTTCGGCTTCGAGCCGGTGGACGGCCAGCGGGTGTGGGACTGGCAGGAAACGCTGGCCCAGCACAGCGACCCGGGCTATGCCGAAAAGGGCCAGCTCACGGTCACCTACCTCACCGACGCGCACCGCGCCTGTGCCTTGGCGCTGAGCCACTGGATGAAGGACTGCGGTTTCGACGAAATCGAAATCGACGCGGTGGGCAATGTGGTGGGCCGTTACCACCCGGCCACGCAGGGCGAAGGTTTCGCCGCCGGGCCGCCCCAAGGCGAAACGCGCCCCCTCGGGGGGCAGCGACCCGCGCAGCGGCGGAGCGTGGGGGCCAAGTACCTCATGACCGGCAGCCACTACGACACCGTGCGCAACGGCGGCAAGTACGACGGGCGCCTGGGCATCTTCGTGCCCATGGCCTGCGTGCGCAAGCTGCACGCGGCCGGCCAGCGCCTGCCCTTCGGCATCGAGGTGGTGGGTTTTGCGGAAGAGGAAGGCCAGCGCTACAAGGCCACCTTTCTCGGATCCAGTGCACTCGCTGGCCACTTCGACACGACGTGGCTGGACCAGCAGGACGCCGATGGCATCACCCTGCGCGAGGCCATGCAGCACGCCGGCCTTTGTGTCGACGACATCCCCCAGCTGCAGCGCGACCCGGCGCAGTACCTGGGCTTCATCGAGGTGCACATCGAGCAGGGCCCGGTGCTCAACGAACTGAACCTGCCGCTGGGCATCGTGACCAGCATCAACGGCAGCGTGCGTTATGTGGGCGAGGTCATCGGCATGGCCAGCCACGCCGGCACCACGCCCATGGACCGGCGCCGCGACGCCGCTGCCGCCGTGGCCGAGCTGATCCTGTACGCCGAACAGCGCGCCGCGCAGGACGGCGACTCGGTCGCCACCGTGGGCATGCTGCAGGTACCCAACGGCTCCATCAACGTGGTGCCCGGCACCTGCAAGTTCAGTCTGGACATGCGCGCGCCCACCAATGCACAACGCGACGCCGTGGAGCGCGACGTGCTGGCGAAACTCAACGAGATTTGCGAGCGCCGAGGACTGCGCCACACTCTGGAAGAAACCATGCGCGCCGCCGCCGCGCCCAGTGCCCCCGCCTGGCAGGCGCGCTGGGAAGCCGCCGCCACCGCCCTGGGCGTGCCGCTGCACCGCATGCCCAGCGGCGCGGGCCACGACGCGATGAAGCTGCACGAAATCATGCCGCAGGCCATGCTGTTCGTGCGCGGCGAGAACAGCGGCATCAGCCACAACCCGCTCGAATCCAGCACCGCCGACGACATGGATCTGGCCGTGAAGGCCTTCGACCAGGTGCTGCAACAACTCGCCACCGACCACACCTGACAAACGCCCGTTCGGTCGAGCCCTTCGACAGGCTCAGGGCGAACGAATGCCACCCTCCCTCCGTTCGGGCTGAGCCTGTCGAAGCCCTCACACGCACGCCCTACCATGACCACGCACCACCAGCAACTCGACGCCTGGATCGACGCCCACTTCGACGAGGAGGTGCGGTTCCTGCAGGAACTCATCCGCGTGCCCACCGACACGCCGCCCGGCAACAACGCGCCGCACGCCGAGCGCACGGCGCAGCTGCTGGCCGGCATGGGCCTGCAGGCCGAGAAGCACGCCGTGCCCGAGGCCGAGGTCCAGGCCGCCGGGCTGGAGACCATCACCAACCTGATCGTGCGCCGCCGCTTCGGCGACGGCGGACAGACCATCGCGCTCAACGCCCACGGCGACGTGGTGCCGCCCGGCGAAGGCTGGACCCGCGACCCCTACGGTGGCGAGATCGTGGACGGCAGGATCTACGGCCGCGCCGCTGCGGTCAGCAAGTGCGACATCGCCAGCTTCACCTTCGCCATCCGCGCACTCGAATCGCTCGGTGCGCCGCTCAAGGGTGGCGTCGAACTGCACGTGACCTACGACGAGGAGTACGGTGGCGAGGTCGGCCCCGCCTGGCTGCTGAACAAGGGCCTGACCAAGCCCGACCTGATGATCGCCGCCGGCTTCAGCTACCAGGTGGTGGTGGCGCACAACGGCTGCCTGCAGCTGGAGGTGACGGTGCACGGCGACATGGCGCACGCCGCCATTCCCGACAGCGGCACCGACGCGCTGCAGGGCGCGGTGCACATCCTCAACGCGCTGTACGCGCTGAACGCCGACTACCTGAAGGTGCGTTCGACCGTCGAGGGCATCACCCACCCCTACCTGAACGTGGGCCTGATCCAGGGCGGCACCAACACCAACGTGATCCCCGGCAAGGTGGTGATCAAGCTCGACCGCCGCATGATTCCGGAGGAAGACCCGGCCGAGGTCGAAGCCGCCCTGCGCCGCACCATCGCCGAAGCCGCGGCCAGTTACCAGCCGCCGCGCGGCGGGCGCGCCATCAGTGTGGACGTCAAGCGCATCCTGCTGGCTCGCGCGCTCAAGCCCCTGCCCGGCAACAAACCCCTGGTCGAGGCGCTGCAGAAGCACGGCAGCGAAGTATTCGGCGAAGCCATTCCCGCCGTGGGCACACCCCTCTACACCGACGTGCGCATCTACGGCGAACACGGCATTCCGGGCGTGATCTACGGCGCCGGCCCGCGCACGGTGCGCGAGTCCAACGCCAAACGCGCCGACGAGAACCTGGTGCTCGACGACCTGCGCCGTGCCACCAAGGTGGTAGCGCGGACGCTGCTGGACATGCTGAAATGACCCCCACGCTCCGCCGTTGCGCGGGTCGCTGCCCCCCATGGGGGTGCGATTCGGCTTGGGGCGGCCCGGCGCCGAATCCCGCGCGCCCCACGTGACACAATGGCCGCCCGCCTCCCCGGGCGGTTCGCATTTGGAGACCTCATGACCCCCGCCGAACAAGCCCTGCGCGACGCCGCGCTCGAATACCACCGCTCGCCCAGCAAGGGCAAGATCGCCGTCAATCCGACCAAGCCCCTGTCGAACCAGCGCGACCTGTCGCTGGCCTATTCGCCGGGCGTGGCCTTCCCCTGCCTGGCCATCGAAGCCGATCCGGCGCTGGCGTCGGAATACACCAGCCGCGGCAACCTGGTCGGCGTGATCACCAACGGCACGGCGGTGCTGGGCCTGGGCGACATCGGTCCGCTGGCCAGCAAGCCGGTGATGGAGGGCAAGGGTTGCCTGTTCAAGAAGTTCGCCGGCATCGACGTGTTCGACATCGAACTGGCCGAACGCGACCCGGACAAGCTGGTCGAGATCATCGCGGCGCTCGAACCCACGCTGGGCGGCGTGAACCTGGAAGACATCAAGGCGCCCGAGTGCTTCACCATCGAGCGCAAGCTGCGCGAGCGCATGAAGATCCCGGTCTTCCACGACGACCAGCACGGCACCGCGATCATCTCTTGCGCGGCGCTGATCAATGGCCTGGAGCTGGTGAAGAAGGACATCGGCTCGGTCAAGATCGCCGTCAGCGGCGCGGGCGCCGCCGCCATCGCCTGCCTGGACCTCATGGTCAACCTGGGCGTGAACATTCAGAACATCCTGGTGTGCGACTCCAAGGGCGTGATCCAGACCGAGCGCGCCGATGCGCTGGCCGGCAAGCTCGACGATTCCAAGCAGCGCTACTGCCGCACGACCGCCGCCCGGTCGCTGGCCGATGCCATGAACGGCGCCGACGTGTTCCTCGGCTGCTCGGCCGCCGGCGTGGTGGACGCCGACATGGTGAAAAGCATGGGAACCCAGCCCATCATCCTGGCGCTGGCCAACCCGGAACCCGAGATTCGCCCCGAGGTGGCCAAGGCCGCGCGACCGGACTGCATCATCGCCACCGGCCGGTCGGACTACCCGAACCAGGTCAACAACGTGCTGTGTTTCCCGTACATCTTCCGCGGCGCGCTCGATTGCGGCGCCACCCGGATCACGGAAGCCATGAAGATGGCCTGCGTGCGCCAGATCGCCGACCTGACCAAGGCCGAGACCAGCGACGAAGTGGCCGCCGCCTACGCCGGGCAGGAACTGGTGTTCGGCCCCGACTACATCATCCCCAAACCCTTCGACTCTCGCCTGATCCTCAAGATCGCGCCGGCGGTGGCGCGTGCCGCCGAGGCCTCGGGCGTGGCCACGCGGCCCATCACCGACATGGACGCCTACCGCCAGTCGCTCTCGCGCTTCGTGACGCAGACCGGC
This sequence comes from uncultured Hydrogenophaga sp., assembly GCA_964428045.1. Lineage (GTDB taxonomy): Bacteria > Pseudomonadota > Gammaproteobacteria > Burkholderiales > Burkholderiaceae_C > Hydrogenophaga. The sequence continues at coordinate 72,444 of CAYRWN010000007.1, forward strand.
ATCCTAATGCGCCCCATCTTCAACGCCGCCAAGGCCCTGCCTGCCAACAAGAAGCGCGTGGCCTACGCCGACGGTGAAGACGAACGCGCACTGCGCGCCGCGCAGATGGCGATCGACGAGGGACTGGCGACGCCGATCCTGATCGGCCGTCCGGCCGTGATCGAGGCACGCATCGCCAAGGCGGGCCTGCGCATGCGCCTGGGGGTGGACGTGCAGAACACCAACCCCGAAGACGACCCGCGGTTTCGCCAGTACTGGGAGCACTACCACCAGCTCATGAAGCGCAACGGTGCCACGCCCGAGATGGCCAAGGCCGCGGTACGCCGTTCCAACACCATCATCGGTTCGCTGATGGTGTCGCTGGGTGAGGCCGACGCCCTGATCTGCGGCCTGGTGGGCAGCTACGCGACCCACCTGGAACGGATCGACGCCATCCTGGGCCAGCGCACCGGCGTGAACAACTACGCCGCCGTGAACGCGCTCATGACCAGCCACGGCCCGCTGTTCATCACCGACACCTACGTCAACGAAGACCCGACGGCCGAACAGCTGGCCGAGATCGCCTGGATGGCCGCGCAGGAAGTGCAGCGCTTCGGCCTGCCGCCCAAGGTGGCCTTCCTCTCGCATTCGAGCTTCGGCTCCAGCAAGCGCGCCTCGGCCAGGAAGATGCGCGCCGCGCGCGACCTGTTCGTGGCCCGGCACCCGGAGATCGAATGCGACGGTGAACTGCATGGCGACGCCGCGCTGCAGCCCGAGATCCGCAGCGCCTACCTGGGCGACTCCACGCTGACCGGTTCGGCCAACCTGCTGGTCTGCCCCAACGTGGACGCGGCCAACATCCTCTACAACGTGCTCAAGACCATCGCCAGCGGCGGCGTGACGGTGGGCCCGGTGCTGACCGGCGTGGCGCGCACCGCGCACATCCTCACGCCAGCGGCCACCGTGCGCCGGGTCTTGAACATGACCGCCCTGGCGGCGGCGTCGAACGCGCGCGGCTGACCTGGTGCGCCCATTCGCCTAAAGGGTGAAAGGGTGGTGTGCAATGGCTGCTGCGCCCGATGGACAGCCGACGGATCGCCAGCCCGAAGAGCCGCCCATGGTCCCGGCACAGGCGAACGCGCACCAAAGACCACGCGGAACAAGGGGACCCCGGAGCCCCATTTTCGTGCTCGCGCACCACAACGGGCAGCCCCAGCGGATTCGCGCGCACCACTTCAGGGTAATTCAGGATGCCGATACAGGCGTAACTGGCAAAAATGTGTATACACATTCTGTGTTCAATGCGCAGGCGGTCCGTGACCTTGGCATTGAAGTTGCTCAACACTTTTCTCCCCCCAGACCCAACCGCCGGAGCCTCCATGAACAAGCGCCAATTCATCCAGACCACCGCCGCACTGGCCGCGGCCGCTGCCTTGGGCACCGCACACGCCCAGACCGCCATCAAGTTCCAGCTGGACTGGCGCTTTGAAGGCCCGGCCGCGCTCTTCCTGCAGTCGGCGGCCAAAGGCCACTACAAGGCCGCCGGACTGGACGTGACCATCGACTCCGGCAACGGTTCCGGCGGTACCGTGACGCGGGTCGCCTCGGGCACCTACGACATGGGCTTTGCCGACATGGCCGCGCTGATGGAATTCCACGCCAACAACCCGGACGCCCCGAACAAGCCCGTGGCCGTGATGATGGTCTACAACAACACGCCCGCCGCGGTGCTGGCGCTCAAGAAGAGCGGCATCACCAAGCCGGCCGACCTCAACGGCAAGAAGCTGGGTGCGCCGGTGTTCGACGCGGGCCGCAAGGCGTTCCCGATTTTCCAGAAGGCCAACAACATCGGCAACGTCGCCTGGACCTCGATGGACCCGCCGCTGCGCGAAACCATGCTGGTGCGTGGCGACATCGACGCCATCACCGGTTTCTCCTTCACGTCCCTGCTCAATCTGGAGGCACGTGGCGTTCCGACGGCCGATGTGGTCGTCTTCCCTTACGCCGAGCATGGCGTGAAGCTGTACGGCAACGCCATCATCGCTTCGCCGAAACTGATCAAGGAGAACCCGGCCGCCGTCAAGGCCTTCCTGTCGGCCTTCGCCAAAGGCGCCAAGGAAGTCATGGCCAACCCGGCGGCGGGCATCGAAACGGTGAAGGCCCGCGACGGCATCATCAACGTGGCGCTGGAAACGCGCCGCCTCCAGTTGGCCATCGACTCGGTCGTTGCCAGCCCCGACGCCCGCAAGGAAGGTTTCGGACAGGTGAACCCGGGTCGACTGGCGCTGATGGCCTCGCAGGTGTCCGATGCCTACGGCACCAAGACCCGCATCGATCCGAACACGGTCTGGAACGGCTCGATGCTGCCCCCGGCCACCGAGCTGAACATCCTGCCGCCCGCCAAGAAGTAAGCCACCCCCACCTCGGCACAAGGCCAGCCGGCACGCCCTGCCCGCTGGCCTTTTTTCAGAATCTGCCATGACCGAAGCCCCTTCCACCGATCCCGCGTTCGTGAACTTCGACGGCGTCTGGCTGGCCTACAACGACGACCTGCTGGCCAAAAACATCTTTGCCGTCGAAGACATCAACCTCAAGGTGCGGCAGGGCGAGTTCATCGCCATCGTCGGGCCTTCGGGTTGTGGCAAGTCCACCTTCATGAAGCTCGCCACCGGGCTGAAGATGCCCAGCCGGGGCAAGATCACCATCGATGGCCAGCCGGTGACCGGCCCGCTGAAGATTTCGGGCATGGCGTTCCAGGCCCCCTCGCTGCTGCCCTGGCGCACCACGCTGGACAACGTGCTGCTGCCGCTGGAAATCGTGGAGCCCTACCGCAGCCAGTTCAAAGACCGGCGCAAAGAGTTCGCAGAGCGGGCCAGCAAGCTGCTCACCAGCGTTGGCCTGGGCGGCATGGAAAAGAAGTTCCCCTGGGAACTCTCGGGCGGCATGCAGCAGCGCGCCAGCATCTGCCGCGCGCTGATCCACGAACCCAAAATGCTGCTGCTGGACGAACCGTTCGGCGCGCTGGATGCGTTCACGCGCGAAGAACTCTGGTGCACCCTGCGCGACCTGTGGGAGGCCCAGCAGTTCAACGTCATCCTGGTCACCCACGACCTGCGCGAGAGCGTGTTCCTGGCCGACACGGTGTACTGCATGAGCAAGAGTCCCGGCCGCTTCGTCGTGCAGCGCGAGATCCCGATCCCGCGCACGCGCGACCTGGAGGTGACCTACACACCCCAGTTCACCGACATCGTGCACGAGCTGCGCGGCCACATCGGCGCCATGCGTAAGGCCGGCACGACGATCAACCAGTAAGGAGCGGCCATGAACAAGAAACAAATGGAACGCTGGTCCCCGCTGATCCTGCTGGTGGCCATCATCGTCATCTGGGAGGTGATCTGCCGGGGCTTCAACGTCTCGGAGTTCATCTTCCCCAGCCCGTCCCGCATCTGGGAACAGACGCTGGAACACAAGACCACCATCCTGGGCCACGCCTGGCGCACGTTCTGGGTGACCATGGCGGGCTTCGGCATCGCCATCGTGGTGGGTGTCCTGCTGGGTTTCCTGATCGGCAGCTCGCGCCTGGCCTACGCCGCGGTCTATCCGCTGATGACCGCGTTCAACGCCCTGCCCAAGGCGGCCTTCGTGCCGATTCTGGTGGTGTGGTTCGGCATCGGCGTCGGGCCGGCCATCCTCACGGCCTTCCTGATCAGCTTCTTCCCCATCATGGTCAACATCGCCACCGGGCTGGCGACGCTCGAACCCGAGCTGGAGGACGTGCTGCGGGTGCTGGGTGCCAAACGCTGGGACGTGCTGACCAAGGTCGGCCTGCCCCGCTCGATGCCCTACTTCTACGGTTCGCTCAAGGTCGCGATCACGCTGGCCTTCGTCGGCACCACGGTGTCGGAGATGACCGCATCCAACGAAGGCATCGGCTACCTGCTGATCTCGGCCGGCAGCTCGATGCAGATGGGCCTGGCCTTCAGCGGTCTTCTGGTGGTGGGCATCATGGCCATGCTGATGTACGAGCTGTTCAGCTGGATCGAGAAGCACACGACGGGCTGGGCACACAGAGGATCGCAGGGCTGATGACCGAAGACCAGATCGGGCGCCACCTGCGCCGCGCCAACGAGGTGGCTTTGCGCGCGATGCACATGGGTCGCCATCCGTTCGGCGCGCTGCTGGTGGCGCCCGATGGCGAGACGTTGCTGGCCGAGCAGGGCAACATCGACACGGTACACCACGCCGAAGCAACCCTGGCGCGCACCGCTTCGCTGAACTACCCGGCCGACGTCCTCTGGGGCTGCACCCTGGTCACCACGTTCGAACCCTGCGCCATGTGCACCGCTACCGTCTACTGGGCGAACATCGGGCGCATCGTCTACGGCGCAAGCGAAGAGGCGCTGCTGGCCCTCACCGGCAACCACGCCGAGAACCCCACGCTGTCCCTGCCCTGCCGCGAGGTGCTGGCGCGCGGTCAGAAGGCCATCGAGGTGATCGGTCCCGTGCCCGCGTTGCAGGCCCAGCTGCTGTCGCCGCACCGGGACTTCTGGTCACGGCGCTGAGACGCTTGCCGGAACGCATACCCGCACCCGGCTCCGACAAGCCCGCCCGTTGGCCGGGTGGCCGCGCAGAAATGCGCCGTCTTCGTCACGCTGTTCGGCGTTTCGTGTGCCTGCGCGGGCCGACAGAATCGGGTTGGCCCCTTGTGGGGCATTGCCCAAGCTGCTTTTCACCCCACCATGCCCACCCAAGAGCCCGATCTGCAGGACGCCAAGGCCCTGGTCATCGACGGCAACCCGCAGTCGCGCTCGATCATCGTGAACCAGCTGCGCGAAGCCGGTGTGGGCACCGTCGTGCAATGCGCGCGCCTGGTGGACGCGCGCACGAAGCTGGAAATGGGTACGTTCGACGTGGTGATCAGCGAGCAGTACTTCGATCGCGAGAAGACCACCGGACAGGACCTGCTGGACGACCTGCGGCGCAACCACCTGCTGCCCTTCTACACCGTGTTCGTCATGGTCACGTCCGAAGCCTCGTACAGCAAGGTGGCCGAGGCCGCCGAATCGGCGCTGGACGCCTACCTGCTCAAGCCACACACCGCCGGTGGCCTGGTCGAGCGCATCCGGCAGGCGCGCGAACGCAAGGCCGTGCTCAGAGAGATCTTCACCACGATCGAACGGGAAGCGTACGAAGAAGCGGCCCGGCTGTGCAAGCAGCACTTCGACCAGCGCAAGCCTTTCTGGCTGTATGCCGCCCGCATCGGCGCCGAACTGATGCTGCGCGTCGGCCACCTGAGCGAAGCGCAGAAGCTCTACGAAGCCGTGGTGCAGGCCAAGACCCTGCCCTGGGCCAAACTCGGGGTCGCGCGGGCCCAGCTGGAGGCCGGCTACGCGCAACGCGCCACCACCACGCTGGAGAGCCTGATCGAGACCGAACCCGGCTACACCGACGCCTACGACATCCTGGGCCGCGCGCAGTTCGAGCTGGGCAACTTCGACAGCGCGCTGCAGACCTTCAAGATGGCCACCCAGCTCACGCCGGGCTCGGTCAACCGCCTGCTCAAGCACGGCATGATGGCCTGGTACGCCGGCGAGCGGGACGAAGGCGTGGCCCTGCTGGACCGGGCCACCCGCATCGGCATCGACTCCAAGCTCTATGATCCGCAGGCCATCGTGCTGCTGGCCTTTGCGCGGCTCGATGCGCAGGAGCACCGGAGCCTGCTGCGCTGCCAGGAAAACCTGGAACACCTGATCGATCGCCAGCCCGACAAGCCCCGGCTGTACCGGCTGCTGGACGTGGTCAGGGCCTTGCTCGCCATCCACGACTACCAGACCGCACTGGCTCTGGAAGAGGTGCGGCGCATGGCCAAGACCATCCACCAGGCCGACTTCGACTTCGAGTCCGCCAGCAACCTGCTGGCGCTGATGACACGGCTGGCCATGCGATCCATCCAGCTCTACGAAGTGGATGCCGCGGTGGACACCATGGGTCTGCGTTTCTGCACCAGCCGGGCCCTGACCGAACTGCTGGCCTGCGCCGCCGTCGGTCGCAACGACTTCATCAACCGCATCCGCAACGCGCACGCCGACATCCTCAAGCTGACCGAGGAAGCCATGACCCTCAGCCTCAAGGGCGACCCGCAAGGCGCGGTGGTCAAGCTGCTGGCCGACGGCGAACGCACGCTCAACGCCAAGATCATCGAGTCGGCCCACCTGGTGCTGCAGCGCCACCAGCAGCGCATTCCCGACTACACCGAACTGCTCAAGCGCGCCCAGGCCTTGCGCGAGCGCTACCGCACCACCGACGTCCACGCCGGTCTGGGCGAACAGGCGGCCACCGGCCGGGCGGCGGGCGGCCTGTCGCTGCCCTCGGGCTACAAGCCGCCGCCCCAGCGCGAAGGGCTGCTGGCCAGCGTCAACTCGGTGGGTTAGGCCACACCGAAAAAGTCCCTCGCGGCGCTCTCAGCCCGCAGCGTCGCCGGAAAGACCGCACAACGATCCGCCAGCCGCAACGCGCAGGGCGCCCTCCCCACGTCGTCGAAAATGTCGGCGCATCCAGAGTTCCGGGAACAACAAACCGCCATGGCGGAGCAGGGGCCTTCAAAAGGCGTGGCGCGGCGTCATCGACGCGAAAAGCCGAGGGAGCCGGAAGTCAGATCGGGCATAGTCCCGATGCTGACGGCTGCGGTTCGTGGTGGGGCAGCGCTGGCGAAGAAGCTGCCCGATGGATCAAGATGCAGCCAGTTTCTTTCAATACGAGATAGGGGTTGACGTGAAAGTTGCGATCGCAGGCGCGGGTTATGTGGGCCTTTCCATGGCCATGCTGCTGGCGCCACGCCACGAGGTGGTGGCGCTGGACATCGTCCCGCAGAAGGTGGACATGCTCAACCGGCGGCAGTCGCCGATCGAGGACACGGAGATCGAGGCCTTCTTGCGCCGCGAAGACCTGAACTTCCGCGCCACGCTGGACCCCCAGGAGGCCTACACCGGCGCGGACTTCGTGGTGATCGCCACGCCGACGGACTACGACCCTGAAACGAACCACTTCAACGAGCCTGTCCGGAATTTTGTGTGCGAGGCATAGCATGATCAGAAGGAGCATGTA
>CAYRWN010000008.1:0-72178 GCA_964428045.1 uncultured Hydrogenophaga sp.
AAAGGCCGCGTAATCGTCGGGCTAAGAGCTACACGAAACGAGGGCAAGGTCATTCGGCCACGCACACGCCGCTGGTGGCCAATGCAGCATCGGGGTACTTCTCGCGCAGCGCGGTCAAACTGGCCTGCACGGACTGGCGCTTGGCGGCATCACTGAGCACCAGGTGGCTCCAGACATTGGTGTCGAGCAGCAGCACATGGCTCATGCCCCTCTCCCGCTACGCGAACCGCTGGCAAGCAGCTCGCGCTCGCTCCAGTGCAATCGCTCATCACGCAGAAAGGCACTGACCGTTTCGGCCGACTGCGGGGCAAGGCCTGCGCCAGCCCCTTGCAGCACGCGCTCCCAGGTCTGCTCGCGGGCCAGCAGGTCGCTGCCGGTCGAGATGGCTTCGACCAGCGCGTCCATGGCCTTGAACGGTTCGGCCAGTTCGGTGCGGATGCGGCTGCGCAAGCGACCCAGCGAACGGGGATCGAGTTCGAGATCTTGCTGGCTGCCCAGAATGGACTGCACTGAGCGGGCGATCCCTCGCCCAAGCCCGACCAGTTGCCTGTGCGACGGCGAATTTCGGTCAAATCTTGGCCAAGGTATATCGAGAATTTTCTTTGACACATGTCGGGGCCCAAATAGCCCTCTCGCCTGAAACTCCTTGATTCGACCGTTCGCATAGCCGCTGTTCAGGAAGCCCTCCACGAAACGCGCTTCGTCCTCAGTCTGCGTGAAACAAACGTACATGGCGTAATCAACCAAAAAGCGTTGCGCGGTGGATGACACATCGAAGACGCAGGCCGAAGCATCACTGGCGGATGCGGTGTACATCACAGCCCATCGCGCATCCACAGGCTGTTGGGTCAACTTGCCCTGCCAATCAAGCCAGTCCGTAAGGCCAGATCCCTGCTTCTTCGCGCTTTCGCTGCGACGCTCGTCCCACAACTTTTCGCATTGCCCAAACCATCTGGCGGCCTCCAGATCGCCACGCGCCGTGATGGCCGCGCTGTCCAGCAGGCGCCACTGGGGCTTGCCCGCCAGATCACCATGGGCGTCTTTGGCTTGCTCTTCCTTGAGCAGCGGCAACGCGATCAGCGGCGGGTTGACCAGCGCAAAGGGGATGACGTTGCGCGCGATGGCGGTGCGGTAGAGGTACTGGCCCTGGATGGCGCCGGTCAGCGAAATGCCGTCCCAGGGCTTTTTGGCACCTTCCAGCGCCAGCGGGTGCGTGCGCACATTGACCGTGCGCTCGGACACATCGGTCTGCGCGCTCACCGTGGTGCCCTGTGGCTCCACGAAGTAGAACGCCCGCGGCACGATGGTGGCCCCCTGCTTGAAGCGGTCGGCATAGGCGTTGCCACCGCTTTGTCCCTGTATGCGCTGCTGCACCAGGGCCGAGCGCTTCTTGCGGCTTTTTTCGTTGCCCAGCTCCTGGAAGTACCAGCGGGTGGTCTGTTCCTTCAGGTGTTGCTGCGCATCGCGCCAGTGCAGGTGCGGGCGTGGCAACCGTCCATCGAACACGGTGCCGACGATGCCGGTCTTGGGCAGTGCGCGGGCGCGCGCGGCGTCGTCGTTCTCGGGCTGTGAGGCAGTGGCGTGCAGCACGCACGAGGGCACGTTGAACAGCGGGCTCACGCCGTCCAGATCCCAGACCTCGGCGAGCTTGAAGCCGCTGGCCTGGCCACTGCGCACGTTGGCGTGCTGATCGGCCGTCAAGAAGGCGCGGGGCAGCACGAAGGCCATCTGGGCGCCGTCTTTGGCCAGGTACTTGCCGCAGTGCGACATGAACACCGCCGCCAGGTCAATGTGCGGGTTGTTGGCCTTGGCGGCGGGCATGAGGTTGTAGACACGGGCGATGTCGCGCACCAGTTGCTGGTAGTCGCCGCTGCTGATGTCGGAATAGGTCAACCACGGCGGGTTGGCGACGATGGCGTCGAACACGCGGTACATGAAGACCGGCTGGTAGAGGTTCTGCAGCACGAACTGCCAGATCGTGTCGCGCCCTTTCTGCTTGGCTTCGCGCATGGCGCGGTAGATCGCGTGCAGTTCGGCCGCGAGTGGCCGGTCGATGTCCACCGTGGGGACGCGCGCGCGCAGCGCCGTCTCGAACACCTCGAAAGGCTGTTCAACGTCCCGGCTGGTGTCCACGAAATGTTGCGCCAGCTCGATGGCTTTGACGAAACGGTCGGGCTGCCCGATGAAGGGCGTCATGTCCAGCGGCAGGCGTTTGTCATCGACCCGCACCAGGAAGTGGTGCCCCGAGGTGTAGAGCGATTTTTTGCCTTCGTCCTGCGACAGAAACAGGGTGTTGGCCAGGTACACGTTGAGCGTGACCGGCGCCTTGGCGCGTGCCACGCCTTCACCCAGCGCCAGCAGCAGCGTGGTTTTGGCGATTTGCACCGACAGCGGGTGCACGTCGATGCCGGTGATCTGGTTGGCGATCTGCTGCACCGGCATGTCGGGCCAGTCGGTGCGCAACCGGGCCACCAGCGCGCGCAGGAATGAACCGGACCCGCAGGCCGGATCGAGCACGCGCGAGCTGCGCTCCAGCTGCAGGGTATCGACCACCCGTTCGCACAGCCAGTCGGGCGTGTAGTACTCGCCCAGGGCATGTCGGGTGTCGATGTCGATCAGCTCCTGGTAGACACCTTTGAGGATGTCTTCCTCGACATCGGTGAAGTCGTATTCGGTGATCTGGTTGTAGAGCTCTCGCAGGGAGGGGGCGAGCCTGGCAAAGATGGCGGGGTCGGACACCCAATAGAAAAAGTCGCCTTCCACAAAATTGGACACGTTCAGCGCATTGAATGCCTCGCCGGTCAGGACGCGACGCAGCTCGTCGTCGTCGGGCCGGGCGGCAGGACGCAGCACCACGTACGCCAGAAGCTTGGCGAAAACACTCAGGTAGGTGTGGATCAGGTAGACCGCTTTGCGGTCATCGAAGCGCCCGTAGGCCAGCTCCAGAAAGCGCTGCCATTGCTCAAAAGCCACGTGCACGGGCGAGGACTCGCCTGGCGCGGGCATGGCGCCACTCATGGCCTGTACGGTGTTGATGAAGGCCCGGCTGGTGTCGCCAAAATCGAGCTGGATTTCTCCCAGCGACGCTTTGCGCTTGGTGGAGCGGAACAGCAGCCGGTCGAGGAAATAGAAGAACTGCTGTTCGTTGTCGCGCCTGACCTCGAAATCTTCCACCTTGCGCAGTGCCACGCGGCTGGGTGCCTCCTGGGCCAGCAGCACTTCAAGATCGGGTGCGTAACTGCGCCAGACCCGGCCATCGGTGGCGATCAGCACAAAGTCGTAGCGCTCGCCGCTGTGCCATTTGCCCGCCAGGTATTCAGCCAATTGGTGCTCTGCGTGGCGCCCAGTCTTGGCCAGGTCTTTTTCCCACTCGATGATGACGTTGCTGTAGGCAATGTCGGCGTAGCCGGTCTTGGGCACCCCTTTGCGGGGAATGTTGAAGATGGTCTTTTCGCCACCGGCGGCCATCTGGTCGATGAGCGCGCGCGAAGCCGCGCTGTCTTTGAACAGCCGCGACAGCAGGTTCTGAAAGCGCAGCTTTTTCGCTTCTTCGCTGTTGGCCGCTTTCACACCCGAGAGGTAGTCGGCAATTTCCTCGGCCACCCTGTGTTCGATCATGGTACGTGTTCCCCTGGTGGTTCCTTTGCGTGGAGACAAACTATACGGATCAGACCGCCTGGCCCAGCCGCCCCACCCCCTCTTCGATCTTGTCCAGGCCCACGGTGGCGAAGCTCAGACGCAGGGTCGCGTGGTCGGGGTTGTTCGCATAGAAAGGCGCGCCAGGCACGAAGGCCACGCCTTTTTCAATCGCGCGTTTGGCCAGTTCGCCACCGTCGGCCACTTTGCCGCCCGCACCGGTCAGGCGCGCCCAGACGAACAGGCCGCCTTGCGGTTGCACGAACTCGATGGCGTCGCCCAGCTCGCGGCGCAGGGCCTTGCCCATGGTCATCGCGCGCTCGGCATAGACCGCACGCACCTTGGCCAGAGTCGCAGGCATGCGACCGGCCTTGAGGTACTGCGCCGCGGTGGCCTGGGCGAAGGTGCTGGTGTGGGCATCGCTGAACTGCTTGCACATCGTGGCCTTGGCCAGCAGATCCGCCGGACCGACCATCCAGCCCACGCGCAGGCCAGGTGAGAGGACCTTGGACAACGAGCCGCAGTGCACCAGGCGCTCGCGGCTGCCGGGCACGCTGGCGCTCAGGGCCAGCAGGCTGGGCGGCGGCGCATCGCCGAAATACAGGTCGCCGTACGGGTCGTCTTCCACCACCAGCACGTTGTGCCGCACGGCGAGTTCGAGCACCTTCCGGCGGCGCGCCAGGCTGAGCAGGGCGCCGCTGGGGTTGCCGAAGGTCGGGATCAGGTAGATGAACTTGGGCTTGTGTTCGACGATGAGCCTCTCGAGCCGTTCGGTGTCCACGCCCTGCCCGTCCACCGGTGCGGTGACCAGTTGCGCGCCGTACAGGCGGAAGCACTGGATGGTGGCCAGGAAGGTCGGTCCTTCAACGATGACCTTGTCGCCGGGGGAGATCAGTGTCTTGCCCAGCAGGTCCAGCGCCTGCTGGCTGCCGGTGGTGACGATCAGGTCGCTGGCGGTCACGCCCGGGTTGCCTTTGCCGGTCATGAAGGCGGCGAGCTGTTCGCGCAGGGGCTGGTAGCCCTCGGTGGCGCCGTACTGCAGGGTGCCGCCGGCCTCTTCGGTCAGCGCGGCGTCGACGGCTTCGCGGATGCCGTCCACGTCGAACAGGGCGCTGTCCGGGAAACCGCCGGCAAAACTGATGATGCCGGGCCTGCCCAGCAGCTTGAAGAGTTCGCGGATGGCGGAGGTTTCAACGTTGTTCAGGCGGTCGGCGAAGGGGAGCTGGAAGGACATGGCGGGTCTCGACGGGTGAAACACGGGGTGCCTGCGATGGTAGCGCCCCGGTAAGGCCGCGCAGAGCGGGCGTGCCAAAGCGCACGCCCGGGGTGGCACCGGCCGTCCAGGCGCCTGAAATGGCCGTGGTTTGGACCGGTTATCGGGGGTTGCATCGGTCCACAAACCGGAAGAATCGACCGCATGACCACCCGCCTCGACCGGAGCCCCCACATGACCGTGGCCGAATTCTTCAAAGACCTGACCCTGCCGACCATGCCCGAAGTGGCGCACGAGCTGATCCGCTCGCTCAATGAAGAAGACGTGCCGCTGACCCACTTGCGCGACGCCATCGCCCGCGACCCGGCACTGGCCGTGCAGTTGCTGCGCCTGGCCAACAGCGCCCACTACGGCAACCGCCAGAAGGTCGGCAGCATCGAAGAAGCCATTGCCCGCGTGGGCATGAACCAGGTGCGCGCCCTGGCGCTGGCGTCGTGTTTCAACGACGCCTTCCCCGTTTCACCCGGTCTGGACCGCGAGGCGTTCTGGCGCGCCAGCCAGACACGTGGCGGCCTGAGCCAGTGGCTGGCCAGCGGCATGGGCTCGGACAGCGAACAGGCCTGGCTCAGCGGTTTCATGGTGCGGGTGGGCGAACTGCTGATGGGCATGAAGTCGCCGTCCAGCGTAGTCGAATTCGAGCGGCAGCCGCAGGCGCCGGGCGAACGCTGGAAACGCGAGGAAGCCCTGATGGGCCTGACCGAGGGCCAGGTGAGCGCCGAGCTGGCGCGCTGCTGGAACTTCCCCGACGCCATGATCCAGGCGCTGGACGCCGCCGCCGACCCGATGGCGGCCCAGCCATTTTCGCGCCTGGGCGCGGTGCTGCACGTGGCCGAGCTGCTGGCCGCCGCCCCCGAACCCAATGCCCAGGCGGTGGACGAGCTGCCCGCCGATGTGCTGGCCGCGCTGGACGTGGACGCGGGCTGGATGGTCGAGCGACTGCCACACGCCCAGCGCTACGTGGACGCGTCGTGTCTGCACTGAACGCGAGCCAACACCGCCACCCGGCCCCTCTTTTCCTCTTTGCGCGCTTTTCGCGTTTTCGCCCCTCCATACACCGTTCTTCCCATCCGCCAACCCACCACTTCCGGGAGCCCCCCATGAGTCAGATGGCCGATTTCCTGCGCAACGTCACCCTGCCCACCATGCCCGAGGTGGCGCACGAACTGATCCGCTCCCTCAACGACGACGATGCCCCACTCTCACAGGTGCGCAACGCCATCGCCAAGGACCCGGCCCTGGCCGTCAAGCTGCTGCGCCTGGCCAACAGCGCGCGCTACGGGGCCTCGCGCTCGGTCAGCAGCATCGACGAGGCCATCGCGCTGGTGGGCGCGGGCCAGGTGCGCACGCTGGCCCTGGCCGCGTGCCTGAACGACGCCTTCCCGGTCATGCCCGGGCTGGACCGCGACCGCTTCTGGCACACCAGCCAGACCTGCGGCGGCTACGCCCAGTGGCTGGCCAACCGCATCGGGTCGGACACCGACCAGGCCTGGCTCACCGGCTTCATGGTGCGCCTGGGCGAACTGGTGATGGCGCAGAACATCCCCGGCTGCCTGAGCGAGATCGAAAAACTGCCCCAGCACCCAGGCTGCCGCTGGGAACGCGAATCGGCCCTGCTGGGCTTCACCGAGGGCCAGGTCACCGCCGAACTGGCGCGGCGCTGGCAGTTCCCCGACAGTGTGGTGCAGGCCCTGGACGCCTCGGCCGACCCGATGTCGGTGCGCCCCTTCTCGCGCCTGGGCGGGGTTCTGCACGTGGCCGAACTGCTGGCCCAGAGCGAGAAGGTCGATGCCACGACGGTGGAGACCCTGCCCGCCGATGTGCTGGCCGCGCTGCATGTGGATGCCCACTGGCTGCGCGAACACCTGCCACAGGCCCAGGTCTTCGTCGAGTCGATCACCCTGCACTGAACCCTCGGAACGCCGGCCTGGCCGATACACTGCGTGGCATGAGAACCGCGCAGATCCAGTCCTTCTTCGCCACCCTGCAGGCCGCCAACCCGCACCCGGTCACCGAGCTGGAATACACCAGCGTGTTCGAGCTGCTGACCGCGGTGCTGCTCTCGGCCCAGGCCACGGACGTCGGCGTCAACAAGGCCACCCGCCGCCTGTTTCCGGTGGCGAACACGCCGCAGAAGATCCTTGCGCTGGGGCTGGAAGGGCTGGAGTCCCATATCAAGACCATCGGCCTGTACCGCAGCAAGGCGAAACACCTGATGGAAACCTGCCGCATCCTGGTCGAGCGCCACGGCGGTCAGGTGCCGCGCACGCGCGAGGCGCTCGAAGCATTGCCGGGCGTCGGTCGCAAGACGGCCAACGTGGTTCTCAACGTGGCTTTCGGTCAACCCACCATGGCGGTGGACACGCACATCTTCCGCGTCGGCAACCGCACCGGCCTGGCGCCGGGCAAGACGCCGCTGGCGGTGGAGCAGCAGCTCCTGAAGCGTGTGCCGGCCGCCTACGCGGTGGACGCCCACCACTGGCTGATCCTGCACGGGCGCTACGTGTGCCAGGCGCGCAAACCGCTGTGCCACCAGTGCGCCGTGTCGGCGTGTTGCGACTTCCAGCCCAAGACGACGGGCTGATCCTTCCGCGTCAAAAGGCCAGCGTCATCCAGCCGCCCGGCTCGGGCGCCTCGCTCGGCCACTGGCTGGCGTAACTGATCGGCCCTCGGCCGTGGGTGGCGATGAACTGCGCCGCGCGGATCACGCCGGCGTGCGTGACCCAGACCGCTTCGGTCACCCGCTGCTGCCGCAGCTCGTCCATGGCGTCAGCCACGCGTTCGATGATCTGCTGGGTGCTTTCGGCGCCGCCGAAACGGTGGTGCGCGAAGTCGGCCATCCAGGCGTCAAAGGCGGTGCGGGGCATGGCATCCCAGCGCTGCAGCTCCCACTGGCCGAAGTCCATTTCGTTCAGGCGCGTGTCGGTTTGCGGCCGCTCCAGGTCGGTCCGCAGTCTTGCCAGTTCCCGGGCCAGCTGCTGCGCGCGGGCCAGCCCCGACACCCGCACGGTCAGCCCGGCCGGCAGCAGCGCCGCCGCACTTTCGGCGGCCTGCCGGGTCAGGTCCGGATCGGCCGGCACGTCGCTCGCGCCGTAGCACAGGCCCGGCTCGAGCGTGACGCGCGCATGGCGCAGCAGCCAGAGCTTCAACCGCGCCTCACAGGGCCAGCGCCAGACCGAGGTAGAACAGCAGTTCGCTGACCTGCTGCGTGGCGCCCAGGCCATCCCCGGTGAAGCCTTGCAGGCGCCGCTGCAACAGGCGCCACATCCAGGCCAGACCGACCAGCGCGCCCAGCACCGCCGGCAGCCAGGGCAGGCCCGGTGCCATCCCGCCGGCCAGCGCCATGGCGGCGGCCCACCATGCCAGGCCGGTCAGCAAGCCGGGGGTGGCGATGCTCTCGGCCAGCGGCTTGCTCTTGGACTGCGCGGTGTCGCCCACGTGCGGCTGCGTGCGGATCACGAACAGCGGCATCAGCCGCGACGTCACGTGCGCCGCGAACAAGGCCCAGGCCGCCTGCTGCGCCCCGACGGCCTGGGTGAGCAGGCCCAGCAGCAGCACCTTGGTGAGCAGGGCCAGCAACAGTGCCACTGCCCCGTAGCTGCCGATGCGCGAGTCCTTCATGATCTCCAGCGCTCGCTCGCGGCTGACAGCGCCGCCCAGGCCATCGGCCGTGTCGGCCAGGCCGTCCTCGTGGAAGGCGCCGGTGAGCCAGACGCTGACGACCGTGGCCAGCACCGCCGCCACCCAGGCCGATGCGGGCTGCGCCGGCAGGGCCTGCAGCAGCCCCCACATCACCAGCGCCGACAGACCGCCCACCACCCAGCCCACGCCCGGTAAGTGCGCCGCGCTGGCGCGCAGCATGGCCGGCGAGAAGCCCACCCAGTCCGCCAACCGCCCGGTGACCGGGATGCGGGTGAAGAACTGAATGGCAATCAAAAAGTGCCGCATGAAGGCCATGCCCTCAGCGTACCGTGACTTCGGTGGCGTCCTGCCGCGACACGCCGGCCGATTCGAAGCTGGCCATCTCGCGCAGGAGGGCGCAGGCGCTCACCAGCAGCGGCCAGGCCAGGGCAGCGCCCGAGCCTTCGCCCAGACGCAGGCCCAGGTCCAGCAGGGGTTCGGCCTTGAGGTGGGCCAGCATCAGCGCGTGGCCGCGTTCGCCCGAGCGGTGCGCGAACACGCAGCGCTGCAACACGGCCGGCTGCAAGCGGCTGGCCACCAGCACGGCGGAGGTGGCGATGAAACCGTCCACCACGATCACGCGCCGCTCGGCCGCCGCCTGCAGCACCGCCCCGGCCATGGTGGCGATCTCGAAACCGCCGAAGGCGGCGAGCACGTCCAGTGGCGCCTTGGCGTCCGGGTGGCGCGCCAGCACGTCTTTGAGGATGCCGATCTTGCGCTGCACCGCTTCGGCGTCGAGGCCCGTGCCCGCGCCGGTGCAGTCCACGATGGACAGGCCGGCCAGGCGGCTCATCAGCAGGGACGCGGCCGAGGTGTTGCCAATGCCCATCTCGCCCAGCAGCAGGGCGTTGCCGGGCAGGCGCTTCACCAGCGCGGCGCCGTTGGCCAGCGCAGCCTCGCACTGCGCGGGCGTCATGGCCGGGCCTTCGAGCGCATCGGCGGTGCCCGGTGCCACCTTGGCGATGACCAGCCCGGTGCGGGGCGCGAAGTCGTGCCGCACGCCGCAGTCCACCACCGTCAGGCCGATGCCGTTCTGGCGCGCCAGCACACTCACCGCCGCACCGCCGGCCAGGAAGTTCTCCACCATCTGCCAGGTCACGTCGCTCGGGTAGGCCGACACGCCGCGCGCAGCCAGGCCGTGGTCGCCCGCGAACACCACCAGTTGCGGGTCTGTCAGCGCGGGCGCCTCGCTGCCGAGAATGAGGCCGATGCGCTGCGCCAGGCGCTCGATCTGGCCGAGCGAGCCGACCGGTTTGGTCTTGTTGTCCAGCAGGCGCTGCAGGCGCGTGGCCAGCGCGGGCTGGGCGATGTCGTCGATGGCGGGCATGGAGAAGGTCATGGTTCAGTCCTTGTGGATCAGGGCGTCGAGCACACCCGGCTCGACATGGGTTTGGAGGAAATCGGCGAGGCCGTCGAACACGGTCTCCAGCGTGGGCACGGTGGCACCGAACAGCGCACGCAGCACCGCCGGGTCTTCGAACAGGCCGTGCAGGTAGCAGCCCAGCACGTTGCCTGCGGCGTTCTGCCAGGCCAGGCCGGGGACGACCTCACCCGCGATGTCGCCCTTGGCGGCCATGGCGGGGTGTTGCGCCGTCTGGCCGTGGTGGATTTCGTAGCCGGACGCGGTCACGCCCGACAGCCCCGACCAGGCGCCCGTCAAGGAGCCGAAAGTGGCGCTCGTGCGACGCACCGTCTTGTCGGCGTCGAACGCGGTCACCAGCGGCAACAGGCCCAGGCCAGGCGCATTGCCGTCGATGCCATGGGTGTCGATCAGCGCCTCGCCCAGCACCTGCAGGCCGCCGCAGATGCCCAGCACCGCCCCGCCCTGCGCGGCATGCTCGGCCACCGCGCGGTCCAGCCCCTGCTGACGCAGCCAGGCCAGATCGGCCGCGGTGGCCTTGGAGCCCGGCAGCACGATCCAGTCGGCGCCCGCGCAGTTGGCCGGCGTGCGCGCCCAGACCAGGCGCAAGCCCGGCACGTTCTTGAGCGGCTGGAATTCGTCGAGGTTGCTGATGCGCGGCCAGGCGATGACGGCGATGGTCGTCTTCACCGCCCCGGCCGCGCGGGTCTTGTCGTCAAAGACACCGTCTTCTTCCGGCAGACCGTGCTGCCACCACATCGGCAATGTGGCGACCACCGGCACGCCGGTCAGGTCTTGCAGCATCTGCGGCGCGGGGGCCAGCAGGCTGGCGTCGCCCCGGAACTTGTTGAGCACGAATCCCTTGATCAGCGCCCGTTCTTCCTGAGGCAGCAGCGCCCAGGTGCCGTAGAGGTGGGCGAAGGCGCCACCTCGGTCGATGTCGGTCACCAGCAGGCAGCGTGCGTCGGCGTGGCGGGCCACGCGCATGTTCACGATGTCGCTGGCGTGCAGGTTGATCTCGGCCGGCGAACCGGCGCCCTCGATCACCACCACATCGTTCTCGGCGCGCAGCGCATCGAGCGCGGCCGTGATGTGCGGCCAAACGGTTTCGCTGCGGCCGCGCCAGGGCATGTCGCTGAGTTCGCGGTGCACCTCGCCCATCAGCACCACCTGGCTGCGCGTGTCGGCCTCGGGCTTGAGCAGCAGCGGGTTCATGCGCACATCAGGCTCCGCTTTCGCCGCGAGGGACTGGAAGTACTGTGCGGAACCGATCTCGCCACCACGATGCGCCGCCGGGCCGCCCCAAGGCGCATCAGCCCCCCCGGGGGGCAGCGACCCGCGCAAGCGGTGGAGCGTGGGGGCAACAACCCGAGCGTTGTTGCTCATGTTCTGCGCCTTGAAGGGCGCGACCTTGAGGCCTTGACGCGCATAGTGCCGGCACAGCGCCGTCGTCAGCCAGCTCTTGCCGGCACCGCTGGTCGTGCCCAGCACCATCACACACACCGCGGTCATACTTTGAAAGCCCCCCTGCGCCGCTTCGCGTCTTCCCCCCGCAGGGGGGACGCATCCTGTGGCCCGGCCAAGCCGGTTCCACGGACGCCCTTGTCCCGACTGTCACCCTCGACGCGAACGGTTTGCTCACGCAAGGCCGCGTCCAGGGCGGCCAGCGCCTCGGGCGGCTGCGCGCTCAGGCGCCACCAGCCCGGCAGGCCGAACGAGGTGGCATCGCGCAGCTTGAGGCCCCGCTCGCGCAGGGCGGCGGCATCGATGGGTTGTGGCGGCCGGGCGCAGCCGTAGGCGGTGTCGCTGGGCGCGCAGGTCCAGCCGTGGCGCACCAGCAGGTCGCGCAGGGCCTCGGCCCATTCGGCCAGGGTGGCGCGGCTCGCGGCCACCCAGTCCTGTACGGCGGACGTGGCCCAGGCCCGCAGCATGGCTTCGCCGTGCGCGCCGATGGGCCATGAAGCGGCCAGCGCCTCCAGTTCGGCGATGTCGGCGTGGGCACCCAGCGGCGCAATGGCGTAGGCCGCGCGCACGCCCGTCAGGCCCAGCGCCTTGTTGGGCGACCAGAGTTGCCAGACGCGGTCCATTTGCGAGGTGCTCAGCGTGCTCTCGCCACGCAGCCGCAGCGGCGCGTAGGCGCGGTCGAGCACCACGGTGCGCGGCGTGGGGTCCAGCAAGGCCCGCACCACATCCAGCGACTCGCCCTGCCCCAGCGGGCTGCCGGGGTCGCAGAGCCAGGCCAGCTGCGCCTGCCCGGCCTCGGGCACCTGTCCCATCCCCGAGGCCGATGCCGCATGGGCGTAGTCGCCATACGCGTGCGGCGGTGTCCAGAAAGAACGGTCGCCCGCGCGCCAGCGCCAGGCCGTCAGGCGCTGGATGCCTTCGCTCGCGCTCGCCATCAGCAAAACCCGCACCGGTTCCACGTCATGCAGATCCGCCAGCGCGGCGCGCAGCCGGGTGTAGGCCGGGTCGGGGTAACGCGCGGCGTCCGCGACCTGCACCGCCTGCAGCGCCATGGGGCACGGGCCGCAGGCGTTGGCGTTGCTGGAAAAGTCCCAGCGCACCGGCCCCAGCGCGTCGGCCCCGCCGTGGATGCGCGGCGTCATGCCAGGCCTCCCAGCACCACCGCCGCGGCCAGCAGTGCCAGCGAGCCGACCACCTGGCCACATCGGCGCAGGGCCATCACGGTGTCGGCCGCCAGCGGCGCCCGGCCCTGATCATTGAGTTGATAAACCCCCGGTTTGCCCAGGCGGATGCCCAGGCCCACGGCCAGCGCGCCCATGGGCCAGCCGCCGTTGGGCGACGGCGTGCGGCCGGCGTTCGCGGCCACATCCATCCAGCCCCGCCCCCGGGACGGCAGCACGATCAGCAGCGCCGTCAGGCGAGCCGGCAGCCACGACAGCACATCGTCCACCCGCGCGGCCCACTTGCCGGCCCAGGTCCAGTCGCGGCCACCGCGTTCGCCCCGGTAGCCCCACATCGCATCGGCGGTGTTGGCGAAACGGTAGAGCACGGCGCCCGGCAGGCCCGCGACGGCGAACCAGAACAGGGGCGCCACCACCGAGTCGTTGAGGTTCTCGGCCAGGGTGGACACCGCCGCTTCGCGCACCTGGGTTTCGCTGAGCACGGTCACGTCGCGGCTGACCAGCCAGCCCACGCGTGCGCGGCCCGCAGCCAGCGATTCGGCCAGCGCCGTTTCCACCGCCCGCACCTCGTCGCGCAGCATGCGCCAGGACAGCATGGGTTTGAGCAAGACCCCCAGCAGCGCAGCCTGCAACAGCGGATGCAGGTCTTCCATGGCCCAGCCGACGGCCCCCGCCAGGACCGCCACCAGCGCGGCACCGAAACACCAGGCCAGCGTCCCCAGCCAGAACTCGGTCCCCGGCCGCGGGACCGCGCCGACCGCGCGCGACACGCGCCGCCCGACCGCCCCCAGGTAGTGCCCCATGGCCACCACTGGGTGCAGCCGCGCCGGCGGCTCGCCATACAGACCGTCCAGCCCCAGCGCGACCAGCACCGCGCCGGCCAGCACGGCGGCATCCGGAGCGGCCAAGCCGATCAGCATGGCCACACCTTCTCGCACCGCAAGCGCGCAGTCCAGCTCCCACCGTGGAACCGGCTTTGCCGGGCCATAGGTGGGGTCCCCCTGGGGGGAAGACGCAAAGCGGCGCAGGGGGGCATCTCAAGCGTGGGCGCGCGTGGTGTGCATGCCCATGCGGGCGAGCAAACCTTGATCGGCCTCCACATCCGCATTGCCCGTTACCAGCAGCTTGTCGCCGTAGAAGATGGAATTGGCGCCGGCCAGGAAACACAGCACCTGGGTCGATTCGCTCATCTGCCGGCGCCCGGCCGACAGCCGCACCTTGGCCTTGGGCATGGTGATGCGGGCCACGGCCACGGTGCGCACGAATTCCAGCGGGTCCAGGTCGGGCTCGTCGGCCAGCGGCGTGCCCGGCACCTTGACCAGGTGGTTGATCGGCACCGACTCGGGGTAGGGCTCCAGGTTGGCCAGCTGTGCGATCAGGCCGGCGCGGCCGGCGCGCGATTCGCCCATGCCGACGATGCCGCCGCTGCAGACGTGGATGCCGGCCTCGCGCACATGGCCCAGCGTGTCCAGCCGGTCCTGGTAGTCGCGCGTGCTGATGATGTCGCCGTACAGCTCGGGCGCGGTGTCCAGGTTGTGGTTGTAGTAGTCCAGGCCGGCGCCTTTCAGGCGCTGCGCCTGGTCGCTCGTCAGCATGCCCAGGGTGCAGCAGGCCTCCAGCCCTTCGTCCTTGACCACGCGCACCAGTTCCTCGACCTTCTCCAGGTCGCGGTCGTTCGGTGCCCGCCAGGCCGCGCCCATGCAGAAGCGCGAGGCGCCGGCCGCCTTGGCGCCCAGCACGGCTTCGCGCACGTCTTCGGCGGTCATCATCTTGCTGGCCGCGACGCCGGTTTCGTGATGCACCGACTGCGGGCAGTAGCCGCAGTCCTCCGGGCAGCCGCCGGTCTTGATCGACAGCAGGGTCGCCAGCTCCATGTGGGTCGGGTCGTGGTGCTCGCGGTGCACGGTCTGCGCGCGGTGCATCAGTTCGGGCAATGGCAGGTCCAGCAGGGCCTGCACATCGGCCACGGACCAGCGTTCGTTCTGTGCCGGCGCGGGCTTGGCCGGGCGGTGCAGGGTCACAGGGGATTCAACAAGGTTGTCCATGGGTTCTTCGCTCCAAAAAGGTCCATCTTGATCGCCGTGTCTGGTTCAGCACACGCCGTGGAACCGGCTTTGCCGGGCCAATGGCGTGGTCCCCCTGGGGGGAAGACGCGAAGCGGCGCAGGGGGGTCAATCTTCGATACCGCGCTGGGCAGGAATGCCCGATTGGAAAGCATGTTTGACCAGGGTCATTTCGGTCACGGTGTCGGCCAGCTCGACGATCTCGGGCGGGCAGCGACGGCCGGTGAGGCACACGTGCACGTGGCTCGGCCGATCGCGCAAGGTCCGCAGCACGCCGTCCAGCGACAGCCAGCCGTAGATCAGCGGGTAGGTGATTTCGTCGAGCACGACCAGGAAGTGTTCGCCGCCCAGGATGGTGGCGCGCGCCCTCTCCCAGCCGTCGCGCGCCAGCTGGGCCGAGTGCTCCAGATCCTGGCTCTTCCAGCTGAAGCCGTCACCCAGCCCTTCGATGATGTTGTGCCCCCACGCTGCGCCGCTTCGCGGGTCGCTGCCCCCCGAGGGGGCTGGCCCGCCTTGGGAGCGGCCCGGCGGCGTGCCGAACTGCCGCTCTGCCAGCCACTCGAACGCGCGGTGCTCGCCGAAGCGCGCGGTCGGCACCTTCATGAACTGGTAGATCTTGACGGTCTTGCCACGGCCGTGGGCGCGCAGCGCCAGGCCAAAGGCGGCCGTGCTCTTGCCCTTGCCGTCGCCGGTGTTGACGATCACGATGCCGCGGCGCTCGCCCTCGGCTTTGTCGTAGGGCTTCTCGGTCGGTGGGGTCTCGATCTGCATGTCAGGTTCTGTTCAAGGGTTTCATCCGCGGCAAGGCGACCCACTGCCCGTCGAGTTCGCGCACCGCCACGCGGTGGTCGAACACGGCTTCGAGCGCGCGGTGGGTGGCGGGGTCGGCGCAGGCGCCCTGGTGCGCGATCCGCCCTTGCGCCATCACCACCAGTTCGTCGGCGTGCAGTGCCATGCCGATTTCGTGCAGCACGCTGACCACGGTGCGGCCCTCGCACACCAGGGCCTGCACGATGGCCAGCCAGTCGGCCTGGTGCGGCGGGTCCAGGTTGGCCAGGGGTTCGTCCATCAGCAGCACCTGCGCCTGAACCGCCAGGGCGCGAGCCAGCAGCACGCGCTGGCGTTCGCCGCCGGACAGCTGGCCGAGCGAACGCGCCCGCCAGTCCCAGGCCTGGGTGGCGCGCAGGGCGCGCTCCACCGCCGCGTGGTCGGCCGCGCTGGGCGGACTGAGCCAGGCCTGGTGCGGCAGACGGCCGAGCATGGCCACGTCCCACACCGTCAGGTCGTCGGCGCTGCCTTCGTTCTGGCCCAGCCACGAGAGCTGTTGCGCGCGCTGGCGGTGCGGCCAGTCGGGCAAGGGCTGCCCCAGCAGGGCCGAGGTGCCGCTGTGTGGCAACAAGCCGGCCATGGCCTTGAGCAGGGTGGACTTGCCGGCGCCGTTGGGCCCGACGATGCTGGTCCAGCGCGCGCGCGGCAGCGCCAGCGTGATACCGTGCAGGATGGCCGCGTCGCCGAAGCGAACACCCAGGTCGCGCGCTTCCAGCGCAGGGACGTTGAATGCAGGTGTGGCGCTCACAGCCCTCCTCCCCGGCCCAGCCGCGTGCTGCGGTGCATCAGCCACAGCAGGTAACCGCCACCCAGCACCGCAGTGAGCACGCCCACCGGCAGTTCCTGCGGCGCGATCAGCCAGCGCGCCAGGGCGTCGGCCGCCATCAGCAGGGCGCCGCCCATGCAGCTGGCCAGCAACATCAGACGGGCGCTGGTGGTCTTGACCATCGAGCGCACCAGGTGCGGCGCCGCCAGGCCCACGAAGGCAATCAGACCGGTCTGCGCCACGGCGGTGCCGGTGGCCAGCGCCAGCACCGCCACCAGCGCCACGCGCATGGGCCCCAGCGGCAGGCCCAGGCTGCGCGCCGTGGCATCGCCCAGGCTCAGGCCGTCGAGCACGCGCGCCAGCAACCAGGCCGCCAGCGTGCACAGCGCCCACACGCCCGCCATCAGGCCGGCGGCGGTCCAGCCCACGAAACTGGTGGACCCCAGCATGAAGGCCTGCATGGCCTGCAGCGATTCGGGCGAAAACAGCAGCACCAGGTGCGTCATGGCGCCCAGCACCACGCCCACCACCACACCGGCCAGCAGCAGGCGCAGCGTGTGCTGCACCCCGCGCGAGAGCACGAGGGTCAGCAGCACCGCCAGCACCGCCCCCCCGAAGGCCGCACCGGTCAGCCCCAGGCGCACCCAGACACTGCTGGAAAACACGCTCACCGCCACACCACTGTTCATCATGCTGGCGCCCAGCATGCCGCCCGCCCCGCCCAGGGCGGCCAGCGCCAGCGCCACGCCGAGCGAGGCGCCCGAGGCACTGCCGAGCAGGAAGGGGTCGGCCAGCGGGTTGCGGAACAGACCCTGCGCCACCGCACCGGCCAGGCCCAGCAACGCGCCCGCGCCCCAGGCGCCCAGGGTGCGCGGCAGGCGGATGTCGAACACGATCTGCTGCGCCATGGCGGTGGCGTCCGGATCCAGGCCCGGGTTCAGCAGCGGGCCGAGCAGGTTCTCGAAGCCGGTGCTGCCCACGCAGACGCCGAGCGCGGCCAGCAGCACCGCCGCCAGCAGCAGGGCGGCAACGAGCCAGGAGGCTCTGCGAGCGTTCATGCATGACCCCCACGCTCCACCGCTGCGCGGGTCGCTGCCCCCCGAGGGGGCTGATCCGGCTTGGGGCGGCCCGGCGCCGTATCGCTCACGGCTTTCCACCTTTCATTGACAGCACCCCTGGCGCCCTGGATGCCAGGCAGCGCGCCATGATGCGGGCTCCCTCGGCCATGCGCGGCCCCGGGCGCACCAGGGTGTCGGACTCGTCGGCCGGGAACACGCACAGGTGTTGCCCGCGCATGGCGCGCAGGCTGTGCCAGCCGGGGCGCTGCAGCATGCCGTCCACGCTGCGCTGGCCGACCATGATCAGGTCCGGGTTGGCGCGCACGATGTACTCGGGGTTGAGCTTGGGGAACGGGCCGAGGGAGGCCGGCACGATGTTCTTCGCGCCCAGCCGCGTCAGCGTCTCGCCGATGAACGAGCCCTCGCCCGCCGCGTACGGCCCGGGGTTGACCTCGAAATACACCCGCGTGCCACGCACGCCGGGGGGCAGCGACTGGGCCGCCGCCATCACCGCCGCGTCGATGGCACGCCAGATGCGCTGCGCGTCCGGCACGGCCAGCAGCTGGCCGATCTTGAGCATCACCCGCTGCACGTCGGCGTGGGTCTTGGGCTCCAGCGCCACCACCCTGACGCCCAGGGCCCGCAAGCGGTCGCCCGCGCGGGACGAGGTGGCCATCAGCACCACGTCGGGCCGCAGCGCCACGATCTGCTCGATGTTCGGGTCCAGCCCGCCGCCCACGCGCGGCAGCGGCTTCAGGCTCTCGGGCCAGTTGGTGTAGCGGTCGACACCCACCAGGCGCTGGCAATGCCCCAGCTCGCACACGGTTTCGGCCAGCGAAGGCAGCAGGCTCACGATGCGCTGCGGCGGGCGCTCGAAGTTCACCACCACGCCCTTGTCGTCGGTGATCTGCAGAGCGGCCTGCACCGGCAGTGCCAGCAGCGCGATCACCCCCATCGCCAGTCGCCGCAGCATCGCGTTCATGGGTTGCCTTTCAGGGTCAGCGGCAGCCCGGCCGCCATCAGCGTGACGCGCTCGCAGGCCGCCGCCACCCGTTGGTTCAGGCGGCCCAGCGCATCCACGAAGGTACGCACTTCGCGGCCCATGGGGATCACGCCCAGCCCGATCTCGTTGCCCACCAGCACCAGCGGGCCGGTCGCCGCCGCAATGGCGGCGCACAGGTCTTCCCCCGCTGCGACCACGGCCGCTTCGGGGAGCGCCTGCGCCGGATCGACCGGCATCATCCGGTTGGTCAACCACAGCGTCAGGCAGTCGACCACGACCAGCGTGTGATCGTTGCTGTGCTGCCGCAGCGCCTCGGCCAGGGCCAGCGGCTCTTCCACCGTCACCATGCCGGGCACACGTTCGGCGCGGTCCACCCGGTGGCGTGCGATGCGCTCGCGCATTTCGTCGTCCCAGGCCTGACCGGTGGCGACCATCACGGCCCGGCGCACCGGCGCGGCGGCCAGCCAGTCCCGGGCCAGTTGCTCGGCGCGGCGCGACTTGCCGCTGCGCTGGCCGCCCAGAATCAGTTCGCTGCGTGGGATGTCAGCCATGGGTCACCATCCATTCGCGCACGATGCGGTGCATCTGCGCCACCCCGTCGGTCAGCGCCGCCGGGCCGGGTTGCAGGATGTCGGCCGACTTGATCTCGAACAGCTGGCCGGTCTTCACGGCCGGCACGTCCGGCCAGCCGGGGCGTGCTGCCACCTTCTCGGCGCGGAATTTCTTGCCACACCACGAGCCGATGACGATGTCGGGTGCGCGGCGCACGATCTCGCCGCCGTCCGCGATGATGCGGTCCTTGCCCAGCGACTGCATGGCCAGCTCGGGAAACACATCGTCGCCGCCCGCAATGCCCAGCAGCTCCGACACCCAGCGGATGCCGCTGATGTGTGGCTCGTCCCATTCTTCAAAAAACACCTTCGGTCTGCGCTTGCCTGCGGCTTCCAGCGCGGCCACCTCGGCACGGATGGCGTCCAGCCGCTGGCGCATGGCCGCGATGCTCGCCAGCCCCTCGTCGGCACAGCCGACCATGGCCGCGACCTGGAACAGCATGGAAAAGATTTCTTCCACGCTGCGCTGGTTGAACACCGTCACCTGCACGCCCGCGCGGATCAGCGCCGCCGCGATGTCGGCCTGCAAATCGGAAAAGCCGAACACGCAGTCGGGCCGCAGGTCGAGGATCTTGTCGATCTTGGCGTTGAGGAAGGCACTGACCTTGGGCTTCTCGTCACGCGCCCGGCGCGGCCGCACGGTATAGCCGCTGATGCCGACGATGCGCGCCTCCTGCCCCAGCAGATACAGCCACTCGGTCGTCTCCTCGGTCAGGCAGACGATGCGTTGCGGTCCGGGCAGCAGCGGCGCCCCCACGCTCGGCACTGCGTGTCCTTCGCTGCCCCCCGAGGGGGCGCGCGCTTGCTTGGGGCGGCCCGGCGCGGCGCTCATGTGCTTTCCGACAGAAACAGCTGCGCGGTCGCTTCCGGATTGGAAGCGAACCACGCGTGGAAATAGCTCGCGCGCACCGTGCCCTGGCGGTAGATGGCCTCCGGCTTGCCGAACTGGCTGCCCGGCGCGGTGTGGGCCTCAGGTGCCAGCGGCGAGGTGGTCAGCGAGTAGTGAAAGGTGTGACCGCGCAGTTCGCCCTGCCCCGTGTCCCAGCGCTGCGGGCCGAGGGCGGCCAGGCGCGGCTGCATCACCACCTCGCCGGGCAGCAGGCCCCACATCGGCACCCGCGCACCATCGGCCAGCGTCAGCCCGTCGAACAGCGGCATCATGCCGCCGCACTCGGCCCAGACCGGCTTGCCAGCGGTGATGTGCGCGGCCAGCGTGGCGCGGCAGTGTCTGCCATTCACCAGCGCCTGCGCGTGCAGTTCGGGGTAGCCCCCCGGCAACCAGACCGCGTCGCAGTCCGGCACCGCCTCGTCGGCCACCGGCGAGAAGAACACCAGCTCGGCACCGAGCGCCCGCAAAGTGTCCAGGTTGGCCGGGTAGGTGAAGCAGAAGGCCGCATCGCGCGCCACGGCCACGGTGCAGCCTCGCAGCAGCGGGGCCACCGGGCGTTCGGCCTGTGCCTCGAACGGCACGGCCCAGCGCTGCCAGCCCGCGGCGTCGAGCTGGCCCAGCGGCGTGGCCGCCATCGCATCGGCGAGCGCGTCCAGCCGCGCCATGGCATCCGGCAGTTCGGACGCCACCGTCAGACCCAGGTGCCGCTCTGGCAGCGCAAGACCCGTGTCGCGCCGCAGGCCGCCCAGCCAGCCGGCGTCGATGCCACCGGGCTCAGCGCCCAGGTCGTCACCACGCACCGAGGCCTGCAGCATCTTCTCGTGGCCCTCGCTGGCCACCCGGTTGGCCAGCACGCCCGCCCAGGGCAGGCCCGGCCGGTAGTGGCGCAGGCCGTGCACCAGCGCGCCGAAGGTGCCGGCCATGGAGCCGGCGTCGATCACCGCCAGCACCGGAATGCCCAGCTTCACCGCCAGATCGGCCGCGCTCGGATCGCCATCGAACAGCCCCATCACCCCTTCGATCAGGATCAGGTCGCTGTTCGCCGCGGCCTCGTGCAGCCGCGCGCGGATGTCCGCCTCGCCGTTGAGCCAGAGGTCCAGGTTGTGCACCGGCTGGCCGCTGGCCAGCCGGTGCCAGTGCGGGTCCAGAAAATCCGGGCCGCACTTGAACACCCGCACCCGCCGACCCTGCCGCACGTACAGCCGCGCCAGTGCGGCGGTGACGGTGGTCTTGCCCTGGCCGGAGGCAGGAGCCGCCACCATCAGGGCCGGGCATGAAACGGCACCCACCCTGCGCTTCCTCAGTCGTTCCAGCCCAGCGACACGAACAGGTTTCTGCCCGGCGTCGTGAAGCCATTGGCCAGCGAGTAGGTCTTGTCCGTCACGTTGTTCAGACGGGCACGAACGCTCCATTGCGGGCTGATCCGATAGGTCGTGCCCAGATTGAACAAGCCATAGCCCGGCAGAGTCACCCGACCGGGCCACTGCGTATCTTCCCGGTCGCTGGAAAGCCGCAGCTCGGCAAACGACCGCCACGCTCCATGCCGGTGGCTCAGCTGCGTGCGCAGCACGTTTCGAGCCACACGAACGACGCGGTCGTTGCTGGGCTTGAGCCGCGGATCGGCGTGGTCATAGGACACCGACAGCATGGTGGGGCCCCAGACCTGCTCCAGCGACAGGGTCAGCCCCTTGAGCACCGCCAGGTTCGACTGCACGTTGGTGGCCGGTGTGATGAAACCCTGCACCTTGTTGCGATAGACCAGCGCGCTGGCCTGGGTGCTGCCCTGCTGGTAGCGCAACCCGACCTCATGCGCCCTGCCCCTCTGAGGGGTGAGGTCCGGGTTGCCGAACCCGGGGAAGTACAGTTGATTGAAGCTGGGTGCCTGAAAGCTCGTGCCCATGCTGCCCACCAGCCGCCAGGGCCCGGCGACTCGCACGCCCCCCGACAGCGCCCAGTTGTTGAAGCTGCCGAACTGCGAGTTGTGGTCCCGACGCAGCGTGGCCAAGGCATCCCAGCGCTGGCGATGGAGCGCATACGAGGCCGCCAGGCCTTGCACCGTGCGCTCCGAGACGGCGTAGGCCGTGGTGCTGTCGACCTCGTCTTCGCGCTGCTCGGCCAGCAGGGTCAGCACATCCTTGCCGATGCGAATGTCGTTCTGCCAGATGAACTGCGTGCGCGTGGTGTTGAAGCGCCCCTCACCCGCCGCCGCGCCATCCGACAATCGCCAGTAGCGGTTGACCGACTCGTCCTTCGAGCGACCCGCCGTCAGCGTGGAAGACCAGGCATCGGTCCACTGCGCGGACCATCTCAGCACCTGCTGCTCCAGCGTCGGATGGGCCACCGCCCGCGCGGTGGCCGCGTTGAGCCCCAGGGGATTCGGCGAGGGAGCCGCATCGAAATCGTACTCCCCTTCGCTCAGGAGCAGCTGGGCCGACACCGTGTGCCGGCGATTGATCCGGTAACTCAGGCTGGCATCCAGGCTGCTGTACTCGAAACCGTCCGTGTCGGCATGGAAGCCCGAGGCGCCCGGCGTCTTCACATTGATGCCCTTGGCCCGCTCGTGCGTCGCACCCAGGCTGTAGCCCCACGCCCCCGTCTGCCCCGACAGCGAGGCGCCCAGCGTGCGCTGGCCGTCGGTGCCCACGCCGACCGATGCCGAGCGCTGCAAACCCTCTTGCGGCTCACGGGTGAAGACCTGGATGACACCACCCACCGCATCAGGACCGTACAGGGCCGCTGCCGCACCCCGCAACACCTCCACCCGCTCGATACGGTCCAGCGGCAGGTTTTCCAACGAATAACCGCCCGACGTCGCCGAGCCCACGCGAACGCCATTGATCAGCAAAATGGTCTGGGACGTGGTGGCCCCCCGCAAGAAAACGCCCGAATTGGAGCGGTAGCTGCCATTGGAGGTGATCTGAACCCCGGGCAGGCTGGCCAGCACATCGACCAGCGACTGCATGCCCGCCTGTTCCAGCTGGGCACGGTCGATGATGGACACGTCGGCCAGCACATCGGTCAGGGGTTGCGCCACGCGGGTGGCCGTGACCACGGTTTCGGGCATGGTCGTTTCGGCTTGAGCCAGAACAGGAAAAGCGGCGGCGCAGGACAGGGACAGCACGCTCAGGCGTGCGGAAAGAACGCGGGATTTCATGATGAAGATAAACACAGACAGGTGCCCTCGCCGTCTTCCCCGACAGCGCATGGGCGTCACGGCGGCGCGCCTTGCAAGACGCACCACCACCTTGTTGGCCGGTATCCGGGCTGGCAGAGCGACCCTCATCACCTTCCCAGACAGCGCGAACCGTCCAGTGGTTGTGAGATGAAGGCGGAGCGGCCCGATGGCTCGGGCATCTCGTCTGCTTACCGTTGCGGGGGCAGCGCAGGTTAGGTCGGTCCGGGTGTGAACCTTCCCTCCTGCTTCCCGTTGAACTGCGGCGTGTGAACCACACCGCGAGCACCAACGCCGTGCATTCTACGTCCGCCGTGCTTGCGACAACCCTACAATGCGAAATCCTTGTTGTCACACCATGGCCGACTCCCACCCCCTTGACCAGATCGCCGAGCGCGTGGAGCGGCTGCTGCTGCGGCATGAAGAACTCCAGCGCACCAACACCCTGTTGCTGGAACAGGTGCAGGCCCTGCAGACCGAGCGGGACTCGCTCAAGTCGCGCCTGAACGCGGCGCGCGCGCGCATCGACGCCCTGCTCGACCGGCTGCCCGCCACCACCGCCGCCGAGCCCCACCGCAAGGACAGCAGCGCATGAACAAACCGGCGAGCAAACAGATCGAAGTGCAGATCATGGGACAGAGCTACCTGCTGGCCTGTCCTGCGGGTGGCGAGCAGTCGCTGCTCGACGCGGTGGAACGCGTTGACACCGCCATGTGCCGCATCCGCGATGCGGGCAAGGTCAAGGCGCGCGACCGCATCGCGGTGCTGGCTTCGCTCAACCTCGCGTTCGAACTCTCGCAAAGAGAAAACCCGCCCCTCCAGGCCAGCGTCGCCCAGCACGCCGACCAGCACGCGGCCGCCATGCTGGCCCATGGCTCCCTGGACGCGGCCAGCCAGGGCCGTGCGGACGATCTGATCCGGCGCCTGGACCAGGCCCTGGGCAGCGACGGCCGGTTGCTCTGAACAACGGCCCTCCAATCCGTCTTTTGAAGAGACCGGCGGCAGCCACCAGACAGGCGCAGCGGCCTACAATGGAGCCGTCTGCGGTGCTCGCCGGGCTTTATATTTCCTTGAACCAATGCTCATTGAGCCCGGGCTTGGTACACACATGGCTGGTGTGAGCGTCTCGCGTCAGATGAACCCGACGCCACGTTGCCCTCGCCCACCTGAACCCCCGGTTCAGGATGACGGTCCGGTGGCACTTGCAGACACCTTATTCCCCCCACCCCCGTGCGCCGCTTCGCGGCTTCCCCCCCTCTCCTGCGGGAGGTGGGACACAGCCTGTGGCCCGGCTGAGCCGGTTCCACGGCTGTTCTTGACTTGGGGGCACCTTCTCCCGTTGCACTTCCTCTTCCATGATGCTTGAACCGCTGTTGATCGCCGAGTTGGTGGTGCTGGGCCTGTGCACCGGTTTTCTGGCGGGGCTGCTGGGCATCGGGGGCGGCATGATCATGGTGCCGTTCATCACCCACATCCTGAGCACGCGCGGCGTGCCGGCCGATCTGGCGGTCAAGATGGCGATCGCCACCTCGATGGCCACCATCGTGTTCACCTCGGTTTCCAGCGTGCGGGCCCACCACCAGCGTGGCGCCGTGCGCTGGGACATCGCGCGGCAGCTGGCGCCGGGCATCGTCATCGGTGCCGCGCTGGCCAGCCTGGGCGTGTTCGCCCTGCTCAAGGGCGCCTGGCTGGCGCTGTTGTTCGCGGCCTTTGTCAGCTTCTCGGCCACGCAGATGCTCAAGGACAAGAAGCCCAAGCCCTCGCGCACGATGCCCGGCACGGCCGGTCAGGTCGGCGCCGGCACGGTGATCGGTTTTCTCTCGGGCCTGGTCGGCGCAGGGGGCGGTTTCGTGAGCGTGCCGTTCATGACCTGGTGCAACGTGGCCATCCACAACGCCGTGGCCACCAGCGCCGCGCTGGGCTTTCCCATCGCACTGGCCAATGCGGCCGGCTACATCGTCTCGGGCCAGGGCGTGGCGGGTCTGCCGGCACATTCGCTGGGCTACATCTACCTGCCCGCGCTGGCCGTGATCGCCTGCGCCAGCGTGCTGATGGCTCCGGTGGGCGTGAAAGCTGCACATGCGCTGCCGGTGAAGGCGCTCAAGAAGGTGTTCGCCAGCATCCTGTACGTGCTGGCGGCCTACATGCTCTACAAGGGCCTGAGCGCCTGAGCCCCAGACCCTTCGGTCAGCCATGCAGCGGCTGCGCCGAAACCACGATGCCATCCTCGTCGGCGTAGAGCCAGTCGCCCGGACGCACCCACACCCCCTGGATCTGCACCGCCACACCGGTCAGGCCGTCGGCTTTTCGGTCCGTGGGCAGTGGCATGGCCGCCAGCGCACGGATGCCGACCTGGCAAGCGCGCAGCTCGGCGACGTCGCGCACACACCCGTCGATCACCACGCCGGCCCAACCGTTGCGCGCAGCGGCTGCGCCGATGTTGCCGCCCACCAGCGCGCGGCGCAGCGAGGCGCCACCGTCCACCACCAGCACGCGACCGTCGCCCGGCCCCTCCAGTGCGCGCTTGACCGGGGTGTTGTCTTCAAAGCACTTGACGGTGAACACCGGACCAGCAAAGCGTGTCTTCGCGCCAAAGTCGCGAAACACCGGGGGCAGCACGCGGAACGCGCCCGAATCATCGCCTTTGTGCGCATCGCAAAGGTCGCAAGTGGCCAACGGGGGAAACTGGGGCATGGTGAAAAATCTCCGGACAGAGAACTGAAAAATGCCCCATAGCGTGCCACAAGCGCGCAGCTGGCCCACAAGAGCTGCGACAGCATGAAACGCTGCTCTGACAGAGCGCTTGGTGTCGGAGCACCTGCAAGTGTTGTTTTCGCGGCCAAAAATGGCTGTTTTCCCTATGAAAACCTGAAAAAAACAATCCCCGCCACCTTGGAATGCGTCTGCAAGTCCATTAGCATGCTCGGGACCGGTGAGAAAGCGCGTTTTCAACTGGTCCATATTCCACTTCTAGAAGGAAATCCAACCATGGCAACTGCAAAGAAAGCTCCCGCAAAGAAAGCCGCTCCGGCCAAGAAGGCCGCTGCGCCCGCCAAGAAGGCTGCGCCCGCCAAGAAGGCTGCTCCGGCCAAGAAGGCTGCTCCGGCCAAGAAGGCTGCTCCGGCCAAAAAGGCTGCAGCACCCGCCAAGAAGGCCGCTGCCAAGAAGGCGCCCGCCAAGAAGCGCACCCCCAACGCCGCCTTCATGAAGGCCATGACCCCCAGCGCTGCCCTGGCCGCCATCGTGGGTTCCAACCCGCTGCCGCGCACCGAGGTCACCAAGCAGGTGTGGGCGTACATCAAGAAGAACAAGCTGCAGGACGCCGTGAACAAGCGCATGATCAACGCCGACGCTAAGCTCAAGGAAATCTTCAAGAAGGCCCAGGCTTCGATGTTCGAGATGACCAAGATGATCAACGAACACCTGAAGTGATCAGGCCCGGGGGACAGCGCCAAAGGCGATGCCCGCCCAAGCAAGAAGCCGCTCTTCGGAGCGGCTTTTTTTCGCCCCTACCCCTGTGTTGAGTCCTTCATCGCAGCCGCAGCGCCGGACATCACAATGCGCCGAGATTCCACGCGAAAACGCAACTCCGAATGGCCCCATGTCCATGACGGCACGCCGACCGTCAAACCTGGTACGCGCCACGGACACCAACGGCCTGCCCGATCCCACAAATGTGAGAAACTGGTACCGAAGACTTACCCCAAATGAGGTATGACAGACCAATTCCCACCCCCCAAGATCGCCCCCTCTGAAAGATACGGCGCCCAGTCGGCTCTGCAGTTGCCCCTGGAGGAGAACAAGGTGGTGCTGGTGATCGACCTGGTGGAGTCGGTGCGACTCATGGCCGCCCATGAAGCGGCGGTGGTGAGCCGCTGGCGCAGCTTCATGCGGCACGCCCAGACGGCGGTGCTGCCGCAATGGCGCGGTCGCCTCGTCAAGAGCCTGGGCGACGGCCTGCTGGCCGAATTCAACCGCGCCTCGGACGCCGTGCGGGCTGCCCTGGCCTTGCACCGTTTTTTCCTGCCCGTCAACGCCGACCTGCCCGAGCTGCAACGCCTGTACCTGCGCGCAGGCCTGAACGCCACCCACCTGTACGTGGACACGGGCGATGTGTATGGCAACGGTGTGAACCTGGCAGCGCGTGTGGCCTCACTGGGCGGCCCGGGGGAAACGGTGGTCACCGCCAACGTGCGAGACGGCATCATCGACGGCGTCGACGGTGTACTCGAAGACATGGGCGAGAGTTACCTCAAGCACTGGCCCGAACCGGTGCGCACTTGGCGCGTCTGGTCGGCCGACAGTGCGGGCGCGGTGACCCCCCGGATTTCGCTGCCGCCCGCCCAGGAAGACCTGCGACCGACCATTGCCATCATCCCGCTGGACTGCCAGGCTGGCCACGCCGGGCACCAGGTGATTGGTGAATTGATCGCCGACGGCGTGATCGCCCAGCTCTCGCGCAGCCGGCAGATGCGCGTGATCTCGCGCCTGTCCACCACCGTCTTCCGCGGGCGGGGTGCGCCGCTGAGCGAGATCCACCAGCACCTGGCCGCAGGCTACGTGCTCAGCGGCCACTACAGCGTGGTGGGCGAGAGCGTGGTGGTCATGGCCGAACTGAGCGACACGCGACGCAGCGATGTGGTCTGGGCCGACCGCGTGGTGGGCAGCATTGCCGACCTGCTGCAGGCCGACAGCCAGCTGATCCGCGAGCTGACCGACCGGGCCAGTGGAGCGTTGCTGGAGGACACCGTGCAGCGCGCCACCGCGTTGCCCTGCCCCCAGTTGGAGAGCAACGCGCTGCTGCTGGGCGGCATCGCACTGATGCACCGCTCCACCGCGCGCGATCTCGAGCGCAGCCGGGAGCTGCTGGATGCGGTGACCGAGCGCCACCGCCGCGTGGCGACCCCCTGGGCGTGGATGGCCAAGTGGCACATTCTCAACATCATCCAGGGTCGCAGCGCCGACGCACCCGCCGAATTCCGTGAGGCCATCCAGATCGCCGACCGCGCGCTCGACCTGGAACCCCACAGCTCGCTGGCGCTGGCCATCAAAGGCCATGTGCAATGCCACCTGGGCACGCAGCTGGACGAGTCGCGCCAGCTGCTGCTGCAGGCCACAGAAGCCAACCCCAACGACCACAACGCCTGGCTCTACGCCGGCTTCTGGTCGACCATGTGGGGAAACCCGGCCGATGCGGTGCGCGAATCCGAGCGGGCACTGGAGCTCTCGCCGCTGGACCCGCAGCGCTTTTTCATTGAAATGCTGGTCGCGCACAGTTACTTCGCCGCTCACAAGTTGGACAAGGCCATCGCACTTTGCGGCCAGTCACTCAAGCGAAATCGCTACTATCTGGCCACCTTGCGTGTGCTGATGGCCAGTCTGTACGAAGCGGGACAAGAGCAACAAGCGCAAGAGGTTTTCCGGTCGCTGACGCAACTGCAACCGGACATGACGGTAGAAAAATTTCTCGCCTACGGCAACGACTGTGTGGCACGGCAACGTGTGGCTGCTGCCATGCGCGCTCTCGGTTCGCCTTGACATTGACGCATAGGCCCACCGGCAGACATCAACCAGCTAAGGAGTGACCGATGAGCATCAACGGAGGGTTTGGCGGCTTCGGGGGTTTTGGAGGCTTTGGAGGCTTGGGTAGTCAAGGCGGCTTTGGAGGATTCGGCGGCTTCTCCGGGCCATCATCCGCCGACACAGCCGAATCCCTGGTGATGTCGCGCAACGCCATCGCCGGCCCCTTCGAGGGCGCGGTCATCATCACGCCGATTCCGGGCTTCAACGACCCGGCCAACCTCGCGCTATGGGCCGACGGCCCCCGCCTGACCGCCTGCTTCAGCGAACTGGTGGAAGGCCTGCAGTTCAGCGCCCACAAGGGCCAGGCCGGCCTGCACTTCGTCGAAGTCGGCAAAAAGGGCTGCAAGCAGCGCGATCTGCTGAACCTGGACGCCCCCGATCTGGCCCTGCTCAAGGCCCAGATGGAACTGGTGGCCGCCTACGCCGACCTGCGCGGTGACCGGGGCACCGAAATCCTGTCGCAAATTGGCCTGCCCGTGCCGTTCTGGGCCGCCATCACCGGCATGCTGGATCACCGCCAGAAGAAAACCCAGCAATTGCTGGGGCTGGCCTTTGCGCTGGCGAATCACGTCCACATGCGCTTCAAGCAGATCTTTGCGGTGATGCGCCCGGTCGAACTCTCGCCCCAGATCCAGCCCATGATTCCCACGCCCGGTCACGGCGCCTACCCCAGCGGCCACGCCACCGAAGCCTTCATGGCCGCCACGCTGCTCAATGCCCTGCTGCGTGCCGCCCGCCCGGGCAAGAAATACAAAGACGGCGCCGACGCCACCGAGGTGCAGCTGCAGCGCCAGGCCTACCGCATCGCAGTCAACCGAACCGTGGCCGGTGTGCACTACCCGGTGGACTCGGCCGTGGGCCGGGTGCTGGGCACCTTGCTGGGCGAATTCATGGTGAGCCGCTGCACCGGCGGCCAATTGCGTGAACGGGCCTTTGCGGGCAGCACCTACACCGGCCCCGGCGGCAGCGCCCGCGACTTTGACTTGGCCGACTCCATCGACAACGG
The DNA here is from genome assembly GCA_964428045.1 of uncultured Hydrogenophaga sp. Taxonomy (GTDB): domain Bacteria; phylum Pseudomonadota; class Gammaproteobacteria; order Burkholderiales; family Burkholderiaceae_C; genus Hydrogenophaga. The sequence goes on from CAYRWN010000008.1 coordinate 29,572, forward strand.
CCAGGCCGGCAGCCTGGAAGGCGCGGCCTTCGCGCTGCCTGAAGGCCCGCTGATGGCCTGGCTCTGGAACGGCGCGCTCAAGGAATGGGCGTGAGCCGAAGCCAGAAGGCGCCGGGCGCCGGCTGGACCCCGCTGCCGCGCGGGCGCTTCACCGGTGTGAACTGGGCCGCTGCCGGCGCGATGGACCGGGCAGACCCCTACCTGGCCTGGGCCGAAACCAGTGGCTTTGCCGGCTTTCGCTCGGCCAACGGTGCTGCGGCCGACCCGCAGTGGCTGCCGCTGCTGATCAAGCTGCGTGCCGGCCACACGGTGGCCGACCTGCTCGCCGCCGCCGACCCCGACTGGCTGCAGGTGCCCCGCGTCTACCGGGACCTGCCGGCGGATCTGCGTTTTTGCACCGCCCGCGTGCGGCGCGGCTTCTTCCGGGCCCTGCGCCCTGGCGGGCCGCTGCAGACCCTGGTGGCGCGGTACGACCTGGGCCTGCCGGTGGGCCACCACGCACAGCCCCTGCCCCACCACGCCGCCGATGGCGTGCCGCCAGCGCCTGCACCGCAGAAGGTGGACGGCGATGTGATGGTGGTGATCGACAACGGCCTGGCGCTCGCGCACGCCGATTTTCTGACCGGCGCGCACCGCACCCGGGTGGCGGCGTTCTGGCGCCAGGACGAAACCCAGGGCCCGCACGGCCGCGCGGCCGCGACGCGGCGCCCGGTGCCGCTGGACCCGGCGCGCTGCGGGTCGGCACCGGCCGACCTGGGCTACGGCCACGAACTGGACCAGGCAGCCATCCAGTCCGCCATCGACGCCCATGTGCACCAGGGACGGGTGGACGAAGACGGCCTGTACCGCCACTGGCAGATGTGGGAGCAGCAGCACAACGCCAACCACGGCACCCACGTGACCAGCCTGGCCGCAGGGCCCAACCTGTACACCCGCACCATCGGCACCGAAGACAGCCCGCCGGACTGGCAACCGGTGGGCGATGCGGCTTCGCGCGCCCGCCTGTTGGTGGCCCAGCTGGACTGGGCCAGCGTGGCCGACAGTTCCGGCGGCACCCTGACGGTGAGCATCATGGACGCGTTGGCCTGGGCGCTGGCGCGCTGCGCGCCCGACGCACGCGTGACCCTCAACCTCAGCTGGGGCGCACTGGCCGGCCCGCACAACGGCAGTTCGGTGCTCGAAGCCGGCATGGCCCAGCTCATCGCGGCCAGCGGCCGTGACTGCCGCCTGGTGGTGCCGGCGGGCAATGCCTACCAGGCCCGCACCCACGCCAACGTGCGGCTCCAACCCGGGTCGTCGGCCACGCTGCACTGGCGGGTGCAGCCCGACGACCACAGCCAGAGTTTTCTGGAGCTGTGGTTTGCCGACGAACAGGACGCGAATCGCCCGCTGGAAGGCCTGGCGCTGGAGTTGACACCGCCGGGCGCCACCGCTCCCCTGCCCCCGATTCAGCTGGGCAGCAGCGGTGTCTGGCCTTCGGCTGCGGCCCCGCAGGCAGCTATCGTGTTTGCGCTGCGCAGTGCGCTGGGGCACCCGGGCGCCTGCGCCCTGATCGCACTGGCACCCACGGCCAGCTGGTTCAAGGACAGCGTCGCCACCCGCGCGGGCCGGTGGCAGGTCAGGCTCACGCACACCGGCAAGCGCAGCGTGGTGGCCGACGCCTACATCGAACGCGACGACGTGGCCCTGGGCGTGGCCGACACCGGTGCCCGGCAGAGCTATCTGGAAGACCGGTTCTACGACACCAGCGGTGGCCTGGGAGGCTTCATCGATCACCCGGACAACCCGTCCCCGGTGCGGCGCAGTGGCACCTTCAACGACATCGCCACCGGGCCGGGCACGGTGGCGGTGGGTGGCATCCGGTACTTCGGCAGTTGCATGGACCCGATGGCGCGCTACAGCCCGCGCCTGCCCGACCCCGACGCCAGCCGGCCCGCGCGCACCGGAGTCCAAAAGGTGCCGGACCGGCTGGCCGTGAGCGACGAGCACGCCAGCCTGTGGGGTGTGCGGGCGGCCGGCACACGCAGTGCGGCCGCGGTGCGCCTGGTGGGTACCAGCATGGCCGCCCCGCAGGTGGCGCGCGACCTGCTCAACCGGCGCCCAGGCCGCTGAAACCTGCAGTCACCAGCGCGCGGGCAGCGGCTTGACCAGCCAGATCCAGCGCTCGCGCACGGCGATGTAACCACCGTTCTCCAGGTCTTTGAGCAGGCGGCTGACCATTTCGCGCGAGCAGGCCAGGTGCTGGGCCAGTTGCTGGTGGGTCATGCGCTCGCGCAACGGGCGCTGGCCCTGCGCGTCGGGCTCGGCCGCCAGCTGGTTGAGCAGGCGCACCAGACGGCCGTAGACGTCGATCAGCGCGACGCTGCGCGCACTTTCGGTGGCCAGACGGGCGCGGCGGATCACGCGCGCCATCAGCTCCAGCGCGAATTCGGGGTGGTCGGCGATGTAGGACAGCAGCGTGGGGCGCGACACCACTGCGCAGTGGCTGGCCTCGGTGGCCTCCACATTGGCCGAGCGGGGCCCACCGTCGAGCGACATTTCGCCCACGTATTCCAGCGGCCCGTAGGAGCCGAGGGTGAGCTCCTTGCCGGATTCGTCGCCGAGGAAGGCGCGCAAGCGGCCTTTGAGAACGATATAAAGGGTGTCGCCGGTGTCGCCTTCCTGGATCAGCAGGGCACCGCGCCGGTAGCGGCGCGGCACGCCCAGGGCAGCGAGGGCCTGAACGTGGGCTACGGAAGCGGGGTCAGTGGAGTTGCGGGCGGTGTCGGGCATCAAGGCACATGGCGGGCATCAGGTCATGCCATTGTGCGATAGGGGCGTGATGACCCGCAAGGCAGACACCATGGGCGGCAGGCTGTTGATGCGGTGCAGCAGGTTGCGGATGCTGCTGCTGCCGGTCTTCTCGCGCAGCGCCTTGATCTGGCTGCGCACGGTGGACTGGGCCACGCCGTGTTCCTGGGCGATCTCGGGGACCGACAGGCCGCGACACAGCGCCATCATGACCGCCTCTTCGCTGGGACTGAGGTGCTGGGCGCGGGCAAACATGCGCACCGAGACGTTCTCGCAGGCACTCTGGCGCTGCAGCAGCACCAGCACCGTGGGGGCGTCGCTTTCCAGGGGATGGCTCAGTGGCACGAAGGCCAGCGACAGGTCCTTGCCATGGTCCTTGAGCAGCAGCAGGCGGCGCTGGCCGCGCAAGGCGTGTTCCAGTGCCTGCTGGATCTGCTCACTCAGGTCGATGTTCACGCCCAGCAGCATGCCGCCCTGGCTCATGACCAGGCGCTGGCTGGCCAGTTCGTGGCGTGCCAGGTGGTTGGCGTGGCGCAGGCGCCCCTGGGCATCGATGACCAGCACGCCGTAGTCGATTTCGTCCAATGCCCGCAGCAGCAGCGTCTGTTCCAGGCCTTGAGAGAGGTTCCCCATGGATGAGACCGGGGCAGTGACGCTCAGATGGGCTTGTGCGTTCCACATGGAAGTTCTCCCGCGCGTTGACGATGGGATAACTGTAGGCAGCCTGGGCGTTAGCCCGTAGCGCACGACTGCCCGTGGTTTTGTGATCTGTTCACCAAAACCCGAAGACGGCCCGAGCGAGCGGTTTGCCCTTGGACTGTTGCGAGACGGCCCGGATCAGGCCCGCGCGCTGCTCCGTATGGCCGACAGGGTGCCCCGGGTGGTGATGACTTCTGGGCTCAGCGGCAGCTCGATCAGCGTTCCGGTGGAGGTGGACAGCGCGCGCAGCAGCGCGGCTTCGAAGTCCGCGGTGCACTCCACGCGTTCGGCGGCGTAGCCATAGGCCCTCGCCAGGGCGCAGAAATCGGGGTTGCGCAGGTCGGACCCGCTCACGCGGGCGGGGTACTCGCGCTCCTGGTGCATGCGGATGGTGCCGTAGGTGCCGTTGTTGAGCAGCAGGATGATGGACCGCGCGCCGTGCTGCACCGCGGTGGCCAGTTCCTGCCCGTTCATGAGGAAGTCGCCGTCGCCGGCGATGGTGAAGGCCGTGCGCCCAGTGAGCAGGGCTGCGGCGATGCCGGCCGGAACGCCGTAGCCCATGGCCCCGTTGGTGGGCGCGAGCTGCGTCTTGTGGCCCTTGACCAGCCCGTGGTAGCGGTAGAAGCGGTGCAGCCAGCTGGCGAAATTGCCCGCGCCGTTGGTCAGCACCGCATCGGCCGGCAGGTGGCGCTGCAGGGTGTGGACGATGGCCGGCATGTCGATCGGGCCGGGCAGCCGGATACCCCCGTTACGGACGTCCACATTCGCTTCGTAGTCGGCGTGGCAGGCCTGCGTCCACGGCCCCCAGGCCACATCGGGCGGGGCTGTGAGCACCTCCAGGCTGCAGGCGGCGGCGTTCATGGTCGCGTGAACCGCCAACGTGGCCTGGTAGACGCGGTTGAGCTCTTCGGCGCTGGCGTGGATGTGCACCAGCTTCTGCTTCGGACAAGGTGCCTCGATCAGCGCGTAGCCGCCGGTGGTGGCTTCGCCCAACCGCGGGCCGATGGCGATCAGCAGGTCGCTCTGGCGCACGCGGGCGGCCAGGGCCGGGTTGATGCCCAGCCCGATGTCGCCCGCGCAGTTCGGGTGGTGGTTGTCGAAACAGTCCTGGAAGCGAAAGGCGTTGGCCACCGGCAGCCGCCAGTTCTCGGCGAAGCGCTGCAAGGCGGCGGCGGCCTGCGGCGTCCAGCCGCCGCCCCCGGCGATGACCAGGGGGCGCTCGGCCTGCAGCAACAGGCTGCGCAGGGTGTGCAGTGCGCCCGGGTCGCTCCAGGCCTGCACCGGTTCCACGCGCGGCAGCGGGTCGACGTCCACGGTCTGCGTCAGCATGTCTTCGGGCAGCACCAGCACCACCGGGCCGGGCCGGCCGTTCATGGCGGTGGCGAAGGCGCGCGCCACGTATTCTGGAATGCGGCGGGCGTCGTCGATGCGTTCCACCCGTTTGGCCATGCCCTTGGTCGAGGGGCCGAAGAAGCTCAGGTAGTCCACCTCCTGGAAGGCTTCGCGGTCGCGGGCGTCGCTGGCCACATCGCCCACGAACAGCACCAGGGGCGTGGAGTCCTGGAAGGCCGTGTGCAGGCCGATGGAAGCGTTGGTGGCCCCCGGCCCGCGGGTGACGAAACACACGCCCGGTCGGCCGGTCAGTTTGCCCTGCGCCTCGGCCATGAAGGCCGCGCCACCTTCCTGCCGGTTGACCACAAAACGGATCTGGTCGGCCCGGTCGTGGAACCCGTCAAGCACCGCCAGGTAACTTTCACCCGGCACGCCGAAGGCGTGGGTCACGCCCTGGGCGATCAGGCAATCAACGAGCAGGTGGCCGGCGAGTTTCTGGGTCATGTCGACATTGTGCCGCCGCTGCTTCCGGCAACGGCGGCAAGACCGTGGTTCGGGCGCAGAAAGTCAGACCGTCCTGCGGCCCACCCCGAGGGCCGCGTAGACCGACACCAGCAGCACCAGGGCGGCGCCGGCCAGCGTGGCGGCGAACCAGCCGCGGTCCATGAAACCGCCAAACACCAGGGGCGAGACGGCAAAGCCGACGTCCAGCCCGGAATACACCGTGCCGTACACCCGCCCGGTGGCCCCCTTGGGGGTGGCCTTCTTGATCATCATGTCGCGGCTGGGTCCGCCCACGCCCACCGCAAAACCGGTGGCGGCCAGCGCCACCATGGTGCCGGTGGCACCCAGCCAGCCGGTGGCGCACAGCAGCAGCAGCCCCGCGCCAGTCGACATGGAAACGGCCACCACACGGTCGCTGTGCCGGGTTGTGGCCGTCACGAAGCCACCGACCAGCATGCCCAGGGCGCCGCACAGCATGTAGGCGCTGATGGTGAAGGTGGCGGCCTCGACGCTCACGCCGTGCACCGCCTTGAGGATGGACGGCGCAAAGCTCTGCACCACGGCCAGCGTCATGGTGGACAGCAGGAAGAACGCGAAACACCACCACACCACAGGCAACCGGAGAAAGGCCGTGTCCGATCCTCCGGGCGCATCGGCATGGCGCCGGTGCACCTCGGTCAGCAGCTTGTCGCGTTGCCAGAACAGCACCGCCAGCACGGCCACGTACAGCAGCGCCGCGGCCTGGTAGGCGGTGCGCCAGTCGGCCAGTGCGGTGATGCCGACCAGAAACGCCGGCGCCAGCGCCCAGCCCAGGTTGCCGGTCAGGCCGTGGGCGCTGAAGGCGTGGCCCAGCCGCAGCGGCGACACGCGCTGGTTCAGGATGGTGAAGTCCGCCGGGTGAAAAGGGGCGTTGCCAATGCCCGCCAGCACCGCCACCAGCACCAACCCCGGGTAGCCGGTGGCCATCGAGGCAGCGATGGACGCCAGCAGAAAACAGCCGATGGCGGCGAACAGCACCGGCCGCGCGCCGATGCGGTCCACCACGAAACCCGACAGGGCCTGACCCGCGCCCGAGATGACGAAGAAGATGCTCATGAGCAGGCCAACGTCGGAGAAGCTCAGACCGAAGTCGCGCATGAAGATCGGGAACAGGGGCGCCAGCAGCAGGTGCGAGAAGTGCGAGGTGCCGTGGGCCAGTCCGACGAGCCCGATCACGGCAGCGTCCTGCTGTAGGGACACGGGGTTGGCGGGCGCAGCGGCGTCCAGGGTGGCGGTGTTCATCGGCCGCATGTTAGGCGCAGCAGCCGCAGGCGTTTTGCGATACAAAGACAAGTCCTGTCGAATTCCTGCCAAACCACCCTGCACCGCCCATGAGAAACCGCCGATCGCGCCAGGCCGTCCCTCTGGGCGATACCGACCGCTTTGAACCCACACCAGCGCAACCGGTGCGCTGCCGGGCGCGTGCGATGGGGCACGACACCCAGTTCGAACCGCACGACCACGCCTGGGGTCAACTGGCCTACTGCGCCAGCGGTCTGCTGCAGGTGACCGTGAGCGGCACCGCTGCACAGACCGCCGACTTGCGGTGCCTGGAGACCACCACCATCGTTCCTCCATCGCGCGCGGTGTGGATTCCGCCGCGGGCGCGGCACGCGGTGACCATGCTCGAAGACTCGCAACTGCTCACGCTGTACGTGGATGCCTCGGTGGTCAGCGACGCCTGGCGCGAGACCCGGGTGCTGGTGGTGTCGCCCTTGCTGCGCGAACTGGCGCTGGCCATGGACCTGCCGCGCCACGCGGGCCACGAAGCGCGGCAGCGTGCCCTGGCCACCCTGGTGCTGGCCGAAATGGCGCACGCGCCCACCCAGCCACTGGGGGTGCCGATGCCGGATGCGCAACACGGCGACCGGCGCCTGCGGGCGCTGTGCGAAGCGGTCATGAACGCCCCGGCCCTGCACGCCACCCTGGCGGGGTGGGCGGCCCACAGCGGTGCCAGCGAACGCACACTGGCGCGCCTGTTCCGTGACGAGCTGGGCATGGGTTTCCAGCGCTGGCGCCAGCAGGTGGTGCTGGCCCATGCCCTGCCCATGCTGGCGCGCGGCACGCCGGTGGGCCAGGTCGCGGCGGCCAGCGGCTACGCCAGCGACAGCGCCTTCAGCGCCATGTTCCGCGCCGCCCTGGGGCAGCCGCCCACGCGCTTTGGTCCGTCTGCAGTCCAGGGAGCCTGAGGCGGTCGGTCCGGGCGCCCGTGCGGTGCACCGCTCGTGCACCAAGGCTGTGTGCCCACGGCGTGCCTGGCGGGCCGACGCCTTGGATCGGTGCGGAATGCCCGGACATCGGGCCAGCGGGGGCGTCCTTCGGCCCAGGCGGCCAGCGTCATGAGCGCGTCACACAAGGCCCGCATCTTGCTCGGTCTGCGGTCAACAGCCCACGCACACCATCATGGCCACCATCGAACGCATCGCCAAAACGCCCAAGGCCTGGGAAGCCTTGTCCCGGCCCGACCTGATCGGGCGCCAGGCCCACACCCTGCTGCTCATGGCCAACGGTCGGCGCAGCGAAAAAGAACTGTCGCTGCTGCTCGGTGGCGACGTGTCGGTGCTGGCGCACGGACTGCGCGAGCAGGGGTATCTGCAGACCGCCAGGGTCCGGGTGCTGGAAGAGGACGAGGATGGCGCAGCCGCCTGAAGGGCGATCCCGCCGGGCCGTTGTCGGCGCGGCGGGTTTCGCGTCACAGCCAGCGCTTGAGCAGGCCGATCACCCGGTCGAAATGGGCGCCGTAGGGCGGGTACAGCAAACCGGTGGTGGCGAACCGCGACTGCACCAGCACCGGCTTCTGCTGGGTGAAGCGCAGAAAACCGGTTTCGCCGTGGTAGGCGCCCCAGCCGCTTTCACCCACCCCGCCGAAAGGCAGGTGTTCGTGGGCGATGTGCAGCAGGGTGTCGTTCACCGTGACACCACCGCTGACCGTGCCACGCAGCACGCGGTCGCGTGCCTCGGTGTCTTCACCGAACCAGTACAGCGCCAGCGGCCGCGGGGCGGCGTTGATGGTGGCGATGGCGTCGTCCAGCTGCGCGTAGCTCAGCACCGGCAGCACCGGGCCAAAAATTTCCTCGCGCATCAGGCGCGCGCCGTTGGCCGGCTGAAAAACCAGCACCGGCGCCATCTGGCGCGCATGGCCCGCTTTTGAGGGCGCGACCTCGACCACGCGGGCGCCATCGGCCTGTGCTTCATCGACCAGCGACCGCAGCCGGGCGAGGTGCCGGTCGCTGACGATGCTGGCGTAATCCGGGTGGGCTGCACCGGTGGGGAACAGCCGGGCCACGGCGGCGGTGAAGGCGCGTTCAAACCCGGCTTCGCGCCCCTGGGGCAGCAGCACGTAGTCGGGCGCGATGCAGGTCTGGCCCGCGTTGATCAGCTTGCCGTGCGCGATCCTGATGGCCACCGCATCCAGGTCGGCCGAAGCGTCCACGATGCAGGGCGACTTGCCGCCCAGCTCCAGCGTGGTGGGCGTCAGGTTGGCGGCCGCTGCGGCGGCCACCTGACGACCGACGCCGGTGGAGCCGGTGAAGAACAGGTGGTCGAACGGCAGACTGGCGAACTCGCGCGCCACATCGGGCCCGCCCTGCACCACACACAATTCGTCCGCCGAAAAGGCCTGGTGCAGCAGCGAAGCGAGCAGGCCCGAACTGTGGGGCGTGAGTTCGCTGGGTTTGATCATCACCCGGTTGCCAGCGGCCATCGCCGTGGCGGCCGGACCCAGGGTGAGCTGCAGCGGGTAGTTCCAGGGGCCGATCACCCCCACGACGCCCAGCGGCTGGCGCTGGATGTGGGCCCGGGCAGGCAACAGGTAGAACGGTGTCCGCACACGGCGCGACTTCATCCAGGCGCCCGTGTGTTTTTCGAGGTCACCGATCAGCGCTCGCAGCACCAGGAAATCGGCCACCTCGGTCAGCCTGGCCGAACGCACGCCAAAGTCGGCCTGCACCGCTTCGGCCAGCGCTGGGCCGTGCGCGTCGATCAGCGCGCGGAAACGGCGCAGCCGGTCCAGGCGCAAGCGCAGGGGCACGTCGATCTGGGCGCGGCTGGCCTGGTACTGCGCATCGAAAAGGGCGCGCAGGGGAATGTCGGGGGGTGTCTGGGTCATCGCGACATGATAGGAGCGGCGTCCCGGAGAAGGTAGAGGGGACGCCCCAAGCAGAGCGCCCCCTCGACGTCACTCGAAGGCGACCGGGTCGGCGAACTCGAACACGCCCGGGTTGCGCACCGGGTCCACCCCCACCGGGATCACCGACTTGGGCGGGTAGCGGCCCTCGAGCAACAGCTTGGACAGCGGGTTCTCGATGCGCTGCTGGATCGCGCGCTTGAGCGGACGGGCGCCGAACACCGGGTCGAAGCCGACCTTGGCCAGCTCGCCCAGCGCCGCTGGCGACACCTCCAGCCGCAGGTCCATCTTGTGCAGGCGCGCCTGCAGGGCCTTGAGCTGGATGCCCGCGATGGAGGCGATGTGCTGGGCGTCCAGCGCGTGGAAGACCACGGTCTCGTCGATGCGGTTGAGGAATTCCGGCCGGAAGTGGTTCTTGAGCTCACCCCAGACAGCCTCCTTGACCTCGTCGTAGCCCTCGCCCACCATGGCCTGGATCAGGTGCGAGCCGATGTTGCTGGTCATCACGATAACCGTGTTCTTGAAGTCCACGGTGCGGCCCTGCCCGTCGGTGAGGCGGCCGTCGTCCAGCACCTGCAGCAGCACGTTGAACACATCCGGGTGGGCCTTCTCCACCTCGTCGAGCAGCAGCACGCTGTACGGCTTGCGGCGCACGGCTTCGGTCAGGTAACCGCCCTCCTCGTAACCCACGTAGCCGGGTGGCGCGCCGATCAGGCGGGCGACCGAGTGCTTCTCCATGAACTCGCTCATGTCGATGCGCACCAGGTGGTCCTCGCTGTCGAACAGGAAGCCCGCCAGCGCCTTGCACAGCTCGGTCTTGCCCACGCCGGTGGGGCCGAGGAAGAGGAAGGAACCGGTCGGCCGATTCGGGTCCGACAGGCCCGAGCGCGAGCGGCGGATGGCGTTGGCCACCGCGCTGATCGCCTCGTCCTGGCCGACCACGCGCTCGTGCAGCTTGGTCTCCATCTGCAGCAGCTTGTCGCGCTCGCCCTGCATCATCTTGGACACCGGGATGCCGGTGGCGCGGCTGACCACCTCGGCGATCTCTTCGGCACCCACCTGGGTGCGCAGCAGTTGCCGGGCTGCGCCTTCCGCGCCCTTGCCGGCTTCCTGCGCCTGCGCTTCCTTGAGCTGTTTTTCCAGTTCGGGCAGCTTGCCGTACTGCAGCTCGGCGACCTTGTTGAAATCGCCCTTGCGCTTGAGTTCCTCGATCTGCAGCTTCACGCGCTCGATCTCTTCGCGCACATGCGCGCTGCCCTGAGCCTGGGCCTTTTCGGACTTCCAGATCTCTTCCAGGTCGGCCGCCTCCTTCTGCAGGCGCTCGATCTCTTCCTCGATCAGTTCCAGCCGCTTCTGCGAGGCCTCGTCGGTCTCTTTCTTGATCGCCTCGCGCTCGATCTTGAGCTGGATCAGCCGGCGGTCGAGCTTGTCCATCACCTCGGGCTTGGAGTCGATCTCGATCTTGATCTTGGCCGCGGCCTCGTCGATCAGGTCGATGGCCTTGTCGGGCAGGAAGCGGTCGGTGATGTAGCGGTGGCTCAGCTCGGCCGCGGCCACGATGGCCGGGTCGGTGATGTCCACGCCGTGGTGGACTTCGTACTTCTCCTGCAGGCCGCGCAGGATGGCAATGGTCTGTTCCACCGTCGGCTCATCGACCAGCACCTTCTGGAAGCGGCGCTCAAGCGCGGCGTCCTTCTCGATGTACTTGCGGTACTCGTCCAGCGTGGTCGCGCCGATGCAATGCAACTCGCCACGCGCCAGCGCGGGCTTGAGCATGTTGCCGGCGTCGATGGCGCCCTCGGCCTTGCCGGCGCCCACCATGGTGTGGATTTCGTCGATGAACAGGATGATGCGGCCCTCGTCCTGGGCCACTTCCTTGAGCACCGACTTCAGGCGCTCCTCGAACTCGCCGCGGTACTTGGCACCCGCTAGCAGACCCGCCATGTCCAGCACCAGCACCTTCTTGTCGCGCAGGGTCTCGGGCACTTCGCCGTTGACGATGCGCTGGGCCAGACCTTCGACGATCGCCGTCTTGCCCACGCCCGGCTCGCCGATCAGCACCGGGTTGTTCTTGCTGCGGCGCTGCAGCACCTGGATGGCGCGGCGGATCTCGTCATCGCGGCCGATCACCGGGTCCAGCTTGCCCTGGCGGGCGCGCTCGGTCAGGTCCAGGGTGTATTTCTTCAGCGCCTCGCGCTGGCTCTCGCCTTCGGGCGAATCCATCTTCTGGCCGCCCCGCACGGCCTCGATCGCGGCTTCCAGGCTCTTGCGCGACAGGCCGTTCTCGTTGGCGATGCGGCCGATCTCACCCTTCTGGTCGGCCACGGCCAACAGGAACAGCTCGCTGGCGATGAAGGCGTCGCCGCGCTTGAGGGCTTCCTTTTCGGTCGCCTGCAGCAGCTTGATCAGGTCCGGGCTGGGCTGCACCTGATCCTGACCCTGCACTTCCGGAAGGCGGTTGACGGCGTCCTCGGCGGCCTTGGTCAGGCCGGGCACATTGACGCCCGCACGCTGCAGCAGCGACTTGGGCCCATCGGTCTGACGCAGCATGGCCAGCAGCAGGTGGGCCGGTTCGATGTAGGCGTTGTCCTTGCCCAAGGCCAGGCTCTGGGCTTCGCCCAGGGCTTCCTGGAATTTGGTGGTGAGTTTGTCGAGACGCATGTTGTGATGCTCCGGAATGCTTGAACTGACGGTCATGTGGCGCTGACCGTCCCCATTTCAAGAGCTTGCGCCGGTCGGGATCCGGCCACATTGACCCGGGTCAAGCCTCAGCGCTAGACCGGTCGCCAATAGGCGTAGGACCAGGCGGTGGTCATGCCGCCCCGGCGATACAGCGCCAGCGCGGGCACATTGGAGGAATCGACCTGCAGAAAAGCCCGCACGATGCCCCGCCGCCGCGCCTCCAGCGCCACGGCGCGGATCATCCGGCCCGCCAGCCCCCGGCCCCGCTGACGGGCGGCGGTGCGCAGGCCGTGCAGGCTCAACCAGCCCTGCTCAAAGCTGGCGGCCCCGCAGGCGAGGGTTTCACCCCTTTCTCGCAGGCTGGCGAATAGGGTGCCCTGGGCACGCGAAAGCGCCTTCGCCCGGCTGGCCCCGTCCACCGGATCAAACCCTTCGCCCAGAAACATCGCCATCCAGGCGCCGTCGGGGCTCGGGTCCAGCGACACGCCCTTGACGGTGTCGGCCAGCGCCAGCAACCCCTCCACGGAACCCGTCTGGGTCAGCGTGGGCTGCTCCCGCCGGAAGCCACGCGCGGCCAGCAGCGGCCACCAGGTCTCGAACGCGGGCACATCAGGCAAGCGGAACACGGGGCGCAGGCCGGCATCGCGGTAGTACAGGTTGATGCCGTCGATCAGCGCAGGATCGTGTGCGCCGTGATGCAAGGGCACGGCGCTGTGGGCACGGCCCACGGTACCGGCGTCCATGGGCAGCAGCCAGCCGTCGATGGTCTCCACCCGCTCCGGTGCCACCGCCGCCAGCGTGGCGCGTTCGATGGCTTCGACGTCGGTGGCACTCAACACCTTCGCCTCCGCTGGGCCAGGCTCAGGCGTTGTTCGAGGCGATGCCCCATTTGGCCAGCGCGGCGTCGTCGCTGACCCGCGCATCGACCCAGCGCGCGCCCTCGGGCGTCTGTTCCTTCTTCCAGAAAGGCGCCTGGGTCTTGAGGTAGTCCATCAGGAACTCGCAGGCCTGGAAGCTCTCGCCGCGGTGGGCCGAGGTCACGGCCACCAGCACGATCTGGTCCAGTGGCTGCAGCAGGCCCACGCGGTGGATGACCCGTGCGCCGAAGATGTCAAAGCGTTTGAAGGCCTCGTCGATCATCTGTTCGATGGCCTTTTCGGTCATGCCCGGGTAGTGCTCCAGCTCCAGGGTCGAGACAGACTGGCCATCGTTGCGGTCCCTGACCGTGCCCACAAACGTGCAGACCGCACCGACTCCCTTCTCGCCGGCGCGCAGCCGGGCGACCTCGGTGGAGAGGTCAAAGTCCTCGGACTGGATGCTGACGCGGGCGTTCATGTTTCAACCTCCGGTCACGGGGGGGAAAAAGGCCACTTCGGCGCCATCGGTCAATACAGCGGATTCGTCGGCCATGGTCTGGTTGAGTGACACGCGCACGGCACGACCGCGCGCCAGCGCCTCGGCGTGGGCGCCACTGCGGGCGATCAGTTCGTCGCGCAGGGCGGCCAGCGTGGTGGCCGCGGTCTCGACGGTTTCGCTACCGGTGCCGATGGCCTCGCGGATGGAGGCGAAATAACGCAACTGGATCTTCATGCGAGCAGGTCCGAAAGGGCGATGGTGTCCACGAGGTCGCCACGGGCGATGGTGGAGCCGGCCGGGTTGTCCACCAGACCATCGGCCCAACTGGCCGAAGTCAGCACGCCCGAACTCTGGTTGGGGAACAGGTCCAGGCCGCCGGCGTCGTTGCGGCGCACGCGCAGGAACTCGCGGCGCTTGTCGGCGCGCGGCAGGTCGAAGTCGGCGCGCAGCCGCATGGCCCTGAACGGTGGCAGGTAGACCGATTCGGCAGCGCCCTGCAGCTTGAGCAGGAAGGGCCGCACCAGCAACAGGAAGGTGACGTAGCTGGACACCGGATTGCCCGGCAGACCGATGAAATGGCAATGCCCGGCCGCGTCGGCGCCCGCTCTTGCGCCGCGCCGCACCGTGCCATACGCAAACGGCTTGCCCGGCTTCATGGCGATCTGCCACAGGTCCAGGCTGCCGAGCTGCTGCACGGCGGGCTTGATGTGGTCCTCCTCACCCACCGACACGCCACCGCTGGTGAGAATCAGGTCGTGGTGATCGGCCGCGGTCTTCAGGGCTGCCAGCGTCAGGTCGCGCTTGTCCGGCACGATGCCCAGGTCGCTGACCTCGCAGCCCAGGCGCTCGAGCAGTACACGCAGGAAAAAGCGGTTGCTGTTGTAGATGGCGCCCGGCCGCATGTCTTCGGGGGCGACCTGACCCGGCATGACCAGCTCGTCACCCGTGCAAAACAGCGCCACGCGCGGCTTGTCGGTTACCTGCAACTGTGCCGCGCCGATGCCGGCGGCCAGACCGAGGCTGGCCGCCGACAGGCGCGTGCCGCGCGGCAGCACCACGGCGCCCCGCGTGACGTCCTCGCCCGCGCGGCGGATCCACTGCCCCGCCGCTGGCACCGCGTCGATGTGCACCGCGTGAAAGTCACCCCCGACCTCGCGCGTGTCTTCCTGCATGACGATGGCGTCGGCCCCCGGCGGCACCGGCGCGCCGGTGAAGATGCGTGCACAGGTGCCCGGTTTGAGCGGTTGCGCGGCATGGCCGGCGGGAATGCGCTGGCTGACCGGCAACACCACGCCCTTCTCGGTCACGTCGGCCACGCGCACCGCGTAGCCGTCCATGGACGAATTGTCCTGCGGCGGCACGTGCAGGGCCGAGACCAGGTCTTCGGCCAGCACGCGCCGGTCGGCCGACACGGTGGCCACAGTGCGCGTACCGATGAGAGGCGCCACGCGCGCCAGCAGGTCGGCCAAGGCGTCGTCCAGTGCCATCAAGGGCTTGCGGGCGGATTGGGGAGCGTTCATGTTCCTGGAGGTAACGCCCTGTCCGGAACGGCCGGTGGGGGGCGATCAGACGTAGGCTTCGGGGTCGTAGTCGAAACGGCCCCCATTGTCGACCAGCCATTGCGCGAGCGCATCGGGGTTGTCCAGATCCAGCCGCGGGCGTGTGGTGTCTTCGGGCAGCGCGTCGGCCGCCGGCAAGGCAATGGCCACGATGAACGGGTCGTCGGGGTAATGCACCGGCTTGCCGGTTCGTGCACGCCAGACCTCGACCTTGTGCAGGTTGCTCTCGCGCCAGCCTTCCACCAGCACCCAGTCCGCCGCCGGGTGCAGCAGGGGCAACAGCTCGTGCACCGAACGCTCACCCGGCTGTTCGTAGCTGCGCTGCAGCACCAGCCGCTCGGGCGATGTGGCCAGCACCTCGTAAGCGCCGGCCTCGCGGTGGCGCCAGGTGTCCTTGCCAGGCTGGTCCGTCTCCAGCCCGCAATGCGCATGCTTCATGACCGACACCCGCAGCCCCCGTGCCTTCAACGCGGGGATCAGGCGCTCGAGCAGCGTGGTCTTGCCCGCACCCGAGAACCCAGCAAAACCGACGACCTTCATGACCTGCGCTCCCCGAGGATCAGGCGGGGCAGTGGTCGGTCACGTAGCGCTTGACCGCCACCACGTCCGCCCCCATCACCTGCACCCGCTTGGGCAGGGCCTCGATACCGTCGAACTTGGCCGGACGTACAGGCTCGCGACCCAGAGCCTCGCGGATGGTTTCGGCGAACTTGATCGGCAGCGCGGTCTCCAGCACCACGATCTGCTCACCGGGGCGACGCAGTTCGCGCGCCACCTTCACGCCGTCGGCGGTGTGGGTATCGATCATCACGCCGTGTTGCTCGAAGGTGGCCTTGATCGTCGCGAGGCGGTTCGCGTGCGTGCTCTTGCCGCTGGCGAAACCGTACCGGCCTGCGGCTTGCGCAAACAGGGGGTCGGCGCCCAGGTCGAAGCGGCCGTGCAGGCGCAGTTCGTCGTCGAACAGCTGCTTGGTGCGCGCGGCGTCACGGCCCAGCAGGTCGAACACGAAGCGCTCGAAGTTGCTCGCCTTGGAGATGTCCATCGACGGGCTGGAAGTCTCGTAGGTGTCGGCGCTGCCGCGCACGCGGTAGGTTCCGGTGCGAAAGAACTCGTCGAGCACGTCGTTCTCGTTGGTCGCCACGATCAGGCGGCCGACCGGCAGGCCCATCTGGCGCGCCACATGGCCCGCGCAGACATTGCCGAAATTGCCGGAGGGGACGGCAAAGCTCACCTTTTCGTCGTTGGACTTCGTAGCGTAGAAGTAGCCGGCGAAGTAGTACACCACTTGGGCCAGCAGGCGCGCCCAGTTGATCGAGTTGACCGTGCCGATCCTGTACTGGCGCTTGAACGCCAGGTCGTTGGACACGGCCTTGACAATGTCCTGGCAGTCGTCGAACACGCCTTCGATGGCGATGTTGTGGATGTTGGGGTCCATCAGGCTGAACATCTGGGCCTGCTGGAAGGCGCTCATGCGGCCGTGCGGGCTGAGCATGAACACACGCACGCCCTGCTTGCCGCGCATGGCGTACTCGGCCGCGCTGCCGGTGTCACCGCTGGTGGCGCCCAGGATGTTGAGCTGCTCACCGCGCCGCGCGAGTTCGTACTCGAACAGGTTGCCCAGCAGCTGCATGGCCATGTCCTTGAAGGCCAGCGTGGGACCGTTGGACAGGGCTTCGAGCTGCAGACCGCCTTCCAGCTGCGTCAGCGGCACGATCTCTTTCGTGCCAAACACTTCAGCGGTGTAGGTCTTGGCGCACAGCGCTTTCAGGTCGGCGGCGGGGATGTCGTCGATGTAGAGCGACAGCACCTCGAAGGCCAGCGCGGCGTAGCCCTGCTGGGCCAGCACCTTGCGCCAGCGCGTGAGCGTGGCGTCATCCACCTGGGGATAAGCCTCGGGCAGGTAGAGGCCGCCGTCCGGTGCCAGGCCTTCGAGCAGGATTTCGCAGAAGCGCTTGCGGTCCGGGTGGCCGCGGGTCGACAGGTACAGCATCTCAGTTCAGCTCTTCTTTGCGGATGCGGGTGATCGGCGCCAGGACCGACGACAAGGCCTGCATCTGCGCCATCACGTCGTCCATCGTGCCTTCGCGCGTCTCGTGCGTGAGGATGATCAGGTCGGTGGACGTTGCACCTTCGCCGCCCACCTCGTCGGCCTCGCGCTGCAGCACCGCATCGATGCTGATGCCGGCGCCAGCCAGCAGGCCCGTCACCTGGGCCAGCACACCGGCCTGATCGGCCACGCGCAGACGCAGGTAGTAGCTGGTCACCACTCCGCTCATGGGCAGCACGGCCAAGTCGCTCATGGCACCGGGCTGGAAGGCCAGGTGCGGCACGCGGTGGTGCGGGTCGGCCGTGTGCAGGCGGGTGATGTCCACCAGATCGGCGATCACGGCCGAAGCGGTCGGCTCGCTGCCAGCGCCCTTGCCGTAGTACAGCGTGGTGCCCACGGCGTCGCCGTGCACCACCACCGCGTTCATCGCACCTTCCACGTTGGCGATCAGGCGCTTGGACGGCACCAGGCTGGGGTGCACGCGCAGTTCCACCCCCTGGGCCGTGCGCTTGGTGATGCCCAGCAGCTTGATGCGGTAACCCAGCTGTTCGGCGTAGCGGATGTCGGCCGCACCCAGCTTCGTGATGCCTTCCACATAGGCCTTGTCGAACTGCACCGGGATGCCAAAGGCGATCGCGCTCATCAGCGTGGCCTTGTGCGCCGCGTCCACGCCCTCGATGTCGAAGGTCGGGTCGGCTTCGGCGTAACCCAGACGCTGGGCTTCCTTGAGCACCACATCGAAGTCCAGGCCCTTGTCGCGCATCTCGGACAGGATGAAGTTCGTCGTGCCGTTGATGATGCCGGCGATCCACTGGATGCGGTTGGCGGTCAGACCTTCGCGCAGCGCCTTGATGATGGGGATGCCGCCGGCCACGGCGGCCTCGAAGGCCACCATCACGCCTTTGGCCGACGCGGCGGCAAAGATCTCGGTGCCGTGCACGGCCAGCAGCGCCTTGTTGGCCGTGACCACGTGCTTGCCGGCGGCAATCGCCTCGAGCACCAGCGCCTTGGCGATGCCGTAGCCGCCGATCAATTCGATCACGATGTCGATCTCGGGGTTGGCGATCACGGCGCGCGCGTCGTTCACCACCTTCACGTCCGGCCCGACGATGGCCTGCGCACGCGCCACGTCCAGGTCGGCCACCATGGTGATTTCAATGCCGCGCCCTGCGCGGCGCTGGATTTCTTCCTGGTTGCGTTGCAGTACGTTGAAAGTGCCGCTGCCCACGGTGCCGATGCCCAGCAGGCCTACTTGGATGGGTTTCATGCTTGTCTCATTCCAGAAAAAACGCGGGAACCGTAGCCCCCATGCTGCCCGGAAACCGCTTCGTCGTTGTTGAAGAATCGGTCCGGGATTGATGCTCAGGCCCCGGTGCCGTGGCGGTGCCGCCATTGCTCCAGGAATCGCGCCAGGCGGTTGATGGCCTCGCGCAGGTCGTCTTCGTGCGGCAGGAACACGATGCGGAAATGCTGGTTGTCGGGGTAGTTGAAGCCCGAGCCCTGGACCAGCATCACCCGCGTCGAGCGCAGGACCTCCATGAAGAACTGCCGGTCGTCCCCGATGGGGTACACCTTCGGGTCCAGTCTCGGGAACATGTACAGCGCAGCCTGGGGCTTGACGCAGGTGACCCCCGGAATCGCGGTGATCAGCTCATAGGCCAGGTCGCGCTGGCGACGCAGGCGCCCGCCTTCCTTGACCAGATCGTTGATGCTCTGGTAACCGCCCAGCGCGGTCTGGATCGCCCACTGGCCCGGCACGTTGGAGCCGAGCTTGAGGTTGGCCAGCATGTTCAGGCCTTCGATGAAGTCCTTGGCGATCTCCTTCGGGCCCGACAGCACCATCCACCCGGCACGGTAGCCGCAGGAACGGTAGGCCTTGGACAACGAATTGAACGTGAGGGTCAGCACGTCGGTGGACAGGCTGGCCATGGCGGTGTGTTTCACGCCGTCGTACAGCACCTTGTCGTACACCTCGTCGGCCAGGATCACCAGCCCGAACTCGCGCGCCAGCGCCACGATGCCCTTGAGCAATTCGTCGCTGTAGAGCACGCCGGTCGGGTTGTTCGGGTTGATGACCACGATGCCGCGGGTAGCAGGCGTGATCTTCGCGCGCATGTCGGCCAGATCCGGCTGCCAGCCTTTGTCTTCGTCGCAGCGGTAATGCACCGGCGTACCGCCCGAGAGGCTGGTGGCCGCCGTCCACAGCGGGTAGTCGGGCGAAGGCACCAGCAGTTCGTCACCGTTGTCCAGCAGCGCGTTGGCCGCCATCACGATCAGTTCACTGGCACCGTTGCCCAGGTAAATGTCCTCCAGCGTCACACCCTGCACGCCTTGCTGCTGGGTGTAGTGCATGACCGCCTTGCGCGCCGCGAAAATGCCCTTGCTGTCGGAGTAACCCGCCGAATTGGGCAGGTTGCGGATCATGTCCTGCTGAATTTCCTCCGGGGCATCGAAGCCGAACGGTGCCAGGTTACCGATGTTCAGCTTGATGATCTTCTGGCCTTCGTCCTCCATCTGTTTGGCGGCTTCGACGATCGGACCTCGCACGTCGTACAGCACATTGGCCAGCTTGGCGGATTTCTGGATGGTTTTCAAAGTCCCTCCCTCCGGGGGTGACGAACAGCGCGGTCGACAGGCCTGCCGGGCACTCAGGGCTATATTACGCAAGCGCCCGCAGGGAAAACCTGCAATTTGACCACAGTTCCGCAGCTCAGCCGGGCATCCGATCACCCGCCACCAACCCCCTTGCGCCATGAAACTGCACGCCGACAAAGCGGACCTGTACGCCATCACCGCCTACGGCGAAGGCTGGGTGGCCATCAATGGCGAACGCCACACCCGCAGCCTCGTGCTCGGCTCCACCAGCGGGGTGC
The DNA here is from genome assembly GCA_964428045.1 of uncultured Hydrogenophaga sp. Taxonomy (GTDB): domain Bacteria; phylum Pseudomonadota; class Gammaproteobacteria; order Burkholderiales; family Burkholderiaceae_C; genus Hydrogenophaga. The sequence goes on from CAYRWN010000008.1 coordinate 49,579, forward strand.
TGCCCTGGGAATGCATGCGGTTCGAAGACCTGACCACCGCGCACTTCGACAGCCTGCTGGCGGATCGCCCCGAACTGGTGGTCTTCGGCAGCGGGTCGCGCCTGCGTTTTGCCCGTCCGACCCTGTTGCAGACCCTGATGGCGCAGCGCGTCGGGGTGGAAACCATGGACACCGCCGCCGCCTGCCGGACCTACAACATCCTGGCCGGCGAAGGCCGCCGGGTGACGGCGGCCCTGCTCATCGGCGACTGAGCGGCCCTCGACCGGATGGCCCGATCAGGCCGTTCGGGTTAAAATACCTGATTGTTTCCTGCCACGCAGCCTGCCGTGATCGGCCGATCCGGCGGTATTGCCCGATGCAGCCGGGAAGCCAACGAAACACCACCAACTTACGTCAGGGGCCCACGCAGTATGGCAGTCGTTGTCAACAAACCCATTCCTGAATTTGAAGCCCTGGCCACCGGTGGCGTCAAAGTCAGCAACCAGACCCACCTGGGCCAGACGGTCGTGCTGTACTTCTACCCCAAGGACAACACCCCTGGCTGCACCACCGAGGCCATGCAGTTCCGCGACAAGTACAAGGACTTCGTCAAGGCTGGCGCTCAGGTGTTCGGCGTCTCGCGCGACAACATGAAGTCGCACGACGATTTCAAGACCAAGCTGGAACTGCCGTTCGAACTGATCGCCGACACCGAGGAAAAGATGTGCCACATGTTCGGCGTGGTGAAGAACAAGATCATGTACGGCAAGAAGGTCAAGGGCATCGAACGCAGCACCTTCCTGATCGGCGCCGATGGCGTTCTCAAGCAGGAATGGCGTGGCCTGAAAGTGCCTGGCCACGTCGAAGAGGTGCTCAAGGCCGTCAAGGCCCTGAAAAAGGCCGCCTGACGGCGCCGCCATTGCGCGTGCGGGCGTTTCATGACGCTCGTGCATAATGGATTCATGTCATTGGGTCGCCCCATCGCCATCCCTCCCTTCCCTGCGTTCCGCAGCCTGAAAAGCCGCCCGGTCTTCCTGGCGGCTTTTTGTTTTCCGGCCCCGTGCTGAAAGTCCTCGTCCTCCATGCCACTGCCCCCCGCCCCTGCCAAACGCGCCGCCCTGCTCACCCCCGACGCCTACACACTCAAAGGCAACGAAGAAGTCCTGGACCGGCTGCCCGAACCGGAGCCGACTCCACCCGCGCGCAAGGCAACGGCGGCTACCACCGCAGCCGCCTCACCGGTGGAGAGCAGCAAGCGGGATGGCCGTCGCCGGACCCCAAAGCCCGCGCCCGATGCCGCGCCCGCCCCCCGGGAAGCCCCGGCCACCCCACTCGTGGACCAGCGTCCCACCGAAGCCCCGGTGCCACCGGCGTTGAAAGACGTGCAACCGGCCAGCGCCACGACCAACAGCCCGCGCCGCACCAGTTCACGCCGCCCAAGCACACACAACGGCCCCACCCGCCTGTTTGTGCTGGACACCAACGTGCTGCTGCACGACCCGATGAGCCTGTTCCGGTTTGAGGAGCACGACATCTTCCTGCCGATGATCGTGCTGGAGGAACTGGACGGTCACAAGAAAGGCATGACCGAGGTGGCCCGCAACGGCCGCCAGACCAGCCGGACGCTGGACGCCCTGGCCGCACAGGTCGGCGGCGACATGACCAAGGGGCTCAAGCTGTCGGCCACCGGCCACAGCTCGGCCCGCGGCCTGCTGTTCTTCCAGACCGAGCCGCTGGACGCCCAATTGCCCAGCAGCCTGCCGCAGGGCAAGGCCGACAACCAGATCCTGGGCGTGGTGCAGGCCCTGCGCGACAAACATCCGCAGCGCGAAGTGATCCTGGTGTCCAAAGACATCAACATGCGGGTCAAGGCACGCGCCCTGGGCCTGAACGCAGACGACTACCAGAACGACAAGACGCTGGACGACGGCGAACTGCTGTACGCCGGCGCCCTGGCCCTGCCGCAGGACTTCTGGACCCGCCAGAGCAAGACCATCGAGAGCTGGCAGAGCGGCAGCCACACGTTCTACCGTGTCAGCGGCCCGGCGGTGGCGCAGTTCTACATCAACCAGTTCGTGTACTTCGAAGCGCCGGGCGAGCCCTCGCTGTACGCCCGGGTGACCGAGATCCGCGACAAGACGGCGGTGCTCAAGACCCTCAAGGACTACACCCACCTGAAGAATTCGGTGTGGGGCGTGACCAGCCGCAACCGCGAGCAGAACTTCGCGCTGAACCTGCTGATGGACCCAGAAGTGGACTTCGTGACCCTGGCCGGCACGGCCGGCACCGGCAAGACCCTGATGGCGCTGGCCAGCGGCCTGACCCAGGTGCTGGACGACCGCCGCTACACCGAGATCATCATGACCCGCGCCACCGTCAGCGTGGGCGAGGACATCGGCTTCCTGCCCGGCACCGAGGAAGAAAAGATGGGCCCCTGGATGGGGGCACTCGACGACAACCTGGAGTTTCTGGCCAAGGGCGACGGTGGCAACGCCGGTGAATGGGGCCGCGCGGCCACCAACGAGCTGATCCGCAGCCGGATCAAGGTCAAGAGCATGAACTTCATGCGCGGGCGCACCTTCATGAACAAGTACGTCATCATCGACGAGGCGCAGAACCTGACGCCCAAGCAGATGAAGACGCTGATCACCCGCGCGGGCCCGGGCACCAAGATCATCTGCATGGGCAACCTGGCGCAGATCGACACGCCCTACCTGACCGAAGGTTCGTCGGGCCTGACCTATGCGGTCGACCGTTTCAAGGGCTGGCCCCACGGCGGCCACATCACGCTGGCGCGTGGCGAGCGTTCGCGGCTGGCCGACTACGCCAGCGAAGTGCTCTGATCGGGATTCGCAAACGACAAAAAACCCGGCAAAGCCGGGTTTTTTGTTGCCTGTCTTCAGCCCCTCAAAAATCACCGCCGCCGGCCACGCTCTCGAATCGGGTCAGCGCGTTCAGGAAGGTCAGCTTGACGGTGCCGGTGGGGCCGTTGCGCTGCTTGCCAATGATGATCTCCGCGATGCCCGGTTCCTTGCAGGCGTCCTTGGTGTAGTACTCATCCCGGTAGATGAACATGATGATGTCCGCATCCTGCTCGATGGCGCCGGATTCGCGCAGGTCGCTCATCATGGGGCGCTTGTCGGTGCGCTGTTCGACCGAGCGGTTGAGCTGCGAGAGTGCGATCACCGGGCACTGCAGTTCCTTGGCCAGCATCTTCAGGCCCCGCGAGATCTCACCGAGCTCCGTGGCACGGTTGTCGCCGCCATCGCTGCTGGAGCCGCTCATGAGCTGCAGGTAGTCCACCACGATCAGGCCCAGTTTGCCGCACTGGCGCGCCAGGCGCCGCGCGTTGGCCCGCAGTTCACTGGGCGTCAGACCCGGCGTCTCGTCGATGTGCAGCGAGACGGTGCGCAGCTTCTCGATCGCTTCGGTCAGGCGCGGCCATTCGTCGTCGGTCAGTTTGCCGGTGCGCAGATGGCCCTGGTTGATGCGGCCGATGGAGCCGACGATGCGCACCGCCAGCTGGGAAGCCCCCATTTCCATGGAGAACACCGCCACGGGCAGCCCTTCGTTGAGCGCCACGTGTTCGGCGATGTTGATGGCGAAAGCCGTCTTGCCCATGGAGGGGCGGGCCGCCAGCACCACCAGATCACCCGCCTGCAGACCCGAGGTCATGCGGTCCAGGTCGATGAAGCCGGTGGGCACCCCGGTCACGTCCATGGGGTTGTCGGCCATCTCCTGCACACGGTCCAGCAGGTCCACCACCAGGGTGTCCATGCTCTGGAAACCCTCTTTCATGCGCGAGCCTTCTTCGCCGATCTTGAAGATTTTCTGCTCAGCCTCGTCGAGGATTTTGGCGACCGGTTTGCCCTGCGGATTGAAGGCGTTGGTGGCGATCTCGTCGCTGGCGGCCACCAGTTTGCGCAGGATGGCGCGCTCGCGAACGATTTCGGCGTAGCGGCGGATGTTGGCCGCGCTGGGCACGTACTGCGCGAGCGAATTCAGGTAGCCCAGACCGCCGGCCTCATCGGCCTTGCCCAGGTTCTGCAGGTGTTCGAACACCGTCACCACGTCGGCCGGTTTGCTGGCGTTGACCAGGGTGGCAATGGCCGAATAGGTCAGCCGGTGTTCGTAGCGGTAGAAATCTGAATCGTTGACCAGGTCGGCCACACGGTCCCAGGCGCCGTTGTCGAGCAGAAGGCCGCCCAGCACGCTGGATTCGGCCTCGATGGAGTGCGGCGGCACGCGCAACTGGGCGATCTGCCGGTCGGTGGCGCCGAAATCGGCCTCGTCCAGACCGGTGTCGAAAGCGGATGGGGGAGCGGAATACAGGTCGGGCATGGCGGATCGGATCAAATCACGATGGTACGCTGCGGGTGCCCCCCTGTCATGGGACAAGTCTGTGGACAAACGGTGTACGGACGGTGGGTTGTGGTCGGCCGGATGGAGCGACGGACGAAAGGCAGAAAAAAACCCGCCGAAGCGGGTTTTGGGCGGTACGAGGTCCCCCTCCAGGGCACCGCGTGTCCGGCTTCGCCGGCCCGCCAGTGCCGCCCCCTTGTGGGGGGCCGCGCCGCAGGCGTGGCGCGGGGGGCGCCGTCACCCCATGTGCAGGCCGCCGTTGACCGAGAAATCGGCCCCGGTGGCGTAGCCACCCTCTTCGCTGGCCAGCCAGGCGATGATGGAGGCGATCTCGCTGGGCTTGCCCAGGCGCTTGACCGGCACCGTGGCGACGATCTTTTCCAGCACGTCGGGCCGGATGGCGTTGACCATGTCGGTGCCGATGTAGCCCGGGCTCACGGTGTTGACCGTCACGCCCTTGGTGGCGAGTTCCTGCGCCAGCGCCATCGAGAAACCGTGCATGCCGGCCTTGGCGGCCGAGTAGTTGGTCTGCCCAGCCTGGCCCTTCTCGCCGTTGACCGACGAGATGTTGATGATGCGGCCCCAGCCCTTCTCCACCATGTCGCCCACGACCTGCTTGGTCACGTTGAACATGGAGTTCAGGTTGGTGTTCATCACGGCGTCCCAGTCGTCCTTGGACATCTTGATGAACATGCGGTCCTTGGTGATGCCGGCGTTGTTGACCAGCACGTCGATCACGCCGTGCTCGGCCTTGGTCTTGGCAAAGGCCTCTACGGTCGAATCCCAGTCGCCGACGTTGCCGACCGAGGCGTAGAAGGTGTAGCCCAGGGCTTTCTGCTCGTCCAGCCACTTGTTGTAATCGCGCGTCGGGCCGCAGCCGGCGATGACCTTGAAGCCCTCCTTGTGCAGGCGCTGGCAGATGGCGGTACCGATGCCGCCCATGCCGCCGGTGACGTAGGCTACTTTTTGAGTCATGTGTTTGCTCCTCTTGGTGGTGCCGATATGGCGGAAAAGTGTGTGTGGATCAGGCGCGCTCAACGGCCAGGGAAACGCCCATGCCACCACCGATGCACAGCGCGGCCAGGCCTTTCCTGGCACCGCTGCGCTGCATTTCGTGCAGCAGGGTCACCAGGATGCGGCAGCCGGACGCACCGATGGGGTGACCAATGGCGATGGCGCCACCGTTGACGTTGACCTTGGCCGGGTCGATGTCCAGTGCCCGATTGACGGCACAGGCCTGGGCGGCGAAGGCTTCGTTGAGTTCGAACAGGTCCACGTCGGAGGCCTTCCAGCCCGCGCGGGCCAGGGCCTTCTGCGAGGCCGGCACCGGGCCCATGCCCATGGTGGCCGGGTCCAGGCCGCTGGTGCCGAAGGCGGCGATGCGCGCCAGCGGCGTCAGGCCCAGGGCGGCGGCCTTCCTGGCGCTCATGACCATCACGGCAGCCGCGCCGTCGTTGATGCCCGACGCGTTGCCCGCGGTGACCGAACCGGCCTTGTCGAAGGCGGGGCGCAGACCGGCCAGCACCTCGGCGGTGGTCTTGGCGTTGATGAACTCGTCGCCGTTGAAAAGCACCGGATCGCCCTTGCGCTGCGGAATGCTCACGCCGACGATCTCGTCCTTGAACTTGCCGGCGGCCTGCGCGGCGGCGGCCTTCTGCTGGCTGCCTGCGGCCAGGGCATCCTGCATCTCGCGGGTGATGCCGTGGGCCTTGGCCACGTTCTCGGCGGTGATGCCCATGTGGTACTGGTTGTACACGTCCCACAGACCGTCCACGATCATGGAGTCGACCATCTTCCAGTCGCCCATGCGCTGGCCGTCGCGGCTGCCGTTGAGCACGTGCGGGCTGGCGCTCATGTTTTCCTGGCCGCCGGCGATCACGATCTCGCTGTCGCCCCAGGCCACGGCCTGTGCGGCCAGCATCACGGCCTTCAGGCCGGAGCCGCAAACGGCGTTGATGGTCAGCGCCGGCGTTTCCTTGGCCAGGCCGGCCTTCATCATGGCCTGGCGGGCCGGGTTCTGGCCCACACCCGCGGCCAGCACCTGGCCCATGATCACTTCGCCCACGGCATCGGCGGGCAACCCGGTGCGGGCCAGCAACTCTTTGATGACGACGCTGCCCAGTTCGGTGGCCGGGGTCTTGGCCAACGAGCCGCCGAACTTGCCCACGGCGGTGCGGGCGGCCGAAACGATGACGATGTCTTCCATGGAACGGTCTCCTCAGGGATCAAAAAACTAAAAATTGGCCGGCGCGAAACATCCGTACCCAGGATGCGGCGGAACCGGCTTTGCCGGGCCGCACCGCATCGCCCCCCTTGAGGGGGTCGCGCGCAGTGCGGCAGGGGTGCTTCATGTTCAGGCTTTCGCCTTCACGTACCGGCCCGGCGCGGGCTCGATCGCCGTGTAGGTCTTGCCTCTGCCATAGGTCTTGGGCGCAGCCATTTGCTTGCCAGCCAGCGGTTTGAGCCAGGCGGCCCAGTCGGTCCACCAGCTGCCCTTGTGCTCGGTGGCGCTGGCGATCCATTCGTTCACATCGGCCGGGAACTTGCCCTCCGGGCCGATCCAGTGGCTGCGTTTGCCGGCGGCGGGCGGGTTGATCACGCCGGCGATGTGGCCCGACGCACCCATGACAAACCGTTTCTTGCCCGGGAACACCTGGGTGCTGGCGTAAGCACCACCGATGGGCACGATGTGGTCCTCGCGCGAGCCGTAGAGGTACACCGGGATCTTGACCTTGCGGAAGTCGATCTTCTCGCCGCAGACCGTGGTCTTGCCGGGCTTGACGATGTTGTTCTCCAGGTACATGTTGCGCAGGTACCAGGCGTAGTACGGACCGGGCAGGTTGGTCGCGTCGGAATTCCAGTACAGCAGGTCGAAAGGCGGCGGCGACTCGCCCTTGAGGTAGTTACCCACCACGTAGTTCCAGACCAGGTCGTTCGGACGCAGGAAGCTGAAGGTGGTGGCCAGGTCGCGCCCGGGCATCAGGCCGCCCTGCGCAAACTGCAACTCGCGCATCTTGACGAAAGCCTCGTCGATGAAGACGTCCAGGATGCCGGTGTCGGTGAAGTCGATCAGCGTGGTCAGGAAGGTGGCGCTGTTGACCGGTGATTCGCCCCGCGCGGCCAGCACGGCCAGCGCGTTGCTCAGCATCGTGCCCCCCACGCAGAAACCCAGCGCGTTGATGGTCGGGGCACCGGTGATGTCCTGCGTGACGGTGATGGCCTTGATCACCGCGTCTTCGATGTAGTCGTCCCAGGTCTTGTCGCCCAGTGAGGCGTCCGGGTTGCGCCAGCTCACCACAAACGTGCGGTTGCCCTGCTCCACGCAGTAGCGGATCAGCGAGTTGCTGGGCTGCAGGTCCAGGATGTAGAACTTGTTGATGCAGGGCGGCACCAGCAGGAAGGGGCGCTCGTAGACCTTGGCCGTCAGCGGCTTGTATTCGATCAGCTGGAACAGCTCGTTCTCGAACACCACGGCGCCCTCGGTGGTGGCCACGTTCTTGCCCACCTCGAACACGCTCTCGTCGGTCATCGAGACGTGGCCCTGCTTGATGTCGTGCAACAGGTTGGCCACGCCCTTGGCGATGCTCTCACCCTGGGTGTCGATGGCTTTCTTCTGCGCCTCGGCGTTGAAAGCCAGGAAGTTGCTCGGCGCACTGGCGTCGACCCACTGCTGCACCGCAAACCGCACCCGCGCCTTGGTCTTGGCATCGCCTTCGACCGCTTCGGCCATGGCCATGAGCGTGCGGGCGTTGAGCAGGTAGACGGCCGCAGAGAAAGCCGCCACCGGGTTGCTGGCCCAGGCTTCGCCCGCAAAGCGCCGGTCGCCTTGGGGTTTGGCGTCCAGACCCTGGTTCCACAGGGCGGCCACGTCCTGGATGTAGGTGTTTTGCAGCTCCAGCAGCTTGGCCGGATCGAAGCTCACCTTCTGGCCGTCCGCCTGGTTCAGCAGATCACCCAGCCCGGGCAGGTTGCCCATGCCTGGCAAGGCCATGCCCATGGGATGGGCTGCGCCGGACGCTGGCATGAAGGCCTTGAAGGCGGCCATCGGGTCGGTCGTCGCTCCGCCGCCCGCCAGGCCGGCTGCCGCGCCCGGAAAGGCCTGTGCCGCCTGGGTCCACTGGCTGATGAGGTTCTGCTGGAACTGCTGTGCAGCCTCCAGCCAAGGCTGAGGATGGGATTTCCCAGATGTCATGCTTGTCTCCGATGGTATTGACCTGCGGCTTATGATCCGGCCTCTCTGGGGAGAGGTTTCGGGTTTTCCCTAGTTTCGATGGACCTGCTTCCAGCAGGCTGACAAGTCCGCAAACCGTGCCACAAGGATAGCTGTGTATCTCGTCGTGATCGCCTGGATGTATGTGGTGCTGATGATGTCGGTGGCCGAAGCGACGAACTCCACCGGCACCGTCCTGGGAGCCATTGTGACCTTCTTTCTGTACGGTTTGCTGCCCATGGCACTGGTGGTTTACCTGATGAGAACACCCCAGCGCCGCAAGGCCGCCAAAGCGCGGGAAGCGGCCGAAGAGGCGCAGCGCAGGCGAGCCAACCCATCAACCGATGTGGATGCAGGCGGCCATGCGCCCGGTGCTGCCCAGGCGGACAGCGTCGCGCCGGTGCGAAAAGAACCGTGAAGCCTGTGTGACCGTGCACCAGGGCGTGGTCCCGTCGTTGCCATGGAGCCGGGTGAGGCCCCAGGCCCGCAGCCGCAGGCGGGCCAACTGTGGCAGGTCGGCGAGGTACTTGCCTTCGCGGGGCAGCGGTCTGAAGCAGGCCGCCGCATCGGGCCGCCAGGCCACGAACGTCGCGCGCACGTCTTCACCCACTTCGAAGGCATCCGGACCGATGCAGGGGCCCAGCCACGCCATCAGACGGTCGGGCACATCGGCCGCCGCGAGCGAGGGCTGTCGTTGCCGCAGCGCCTCGCCCAGCGCGGAGCAGCAGGACTCCAGCACACCCCGTCCCGGCTCTGGCCCGGCCAGTCCCCGCCAGCCGGCGTGCGCCGCGCCCACCACGGCGCCTTCGGTGTCGGTGAACAGCACCGGCAGACAGTCGGCCACCATGACCGTGCAAGCCAGCTGCGGCTCGGTGGTGACGCAGGCGTCGGCCACCGTTCCGTCCGGCGTCTCATTGTCCAGCGTCGCCACCGCCGTGCCGTGCACCTGCCGCAGGAACACCGGCCGGGCACCCAGGCACCGGGCCAGGCGGGACCGGTTGGCCGCCACGGCCACCGGGTCGTCGTGCACATGGTCACCCAGGTTGAAGCTGTCGAACGGCGCCGTTGACACGCCACCGGCGCGCGCGGTGAACAGGGCGTGCACCCCGGGCGGCGCCGGCCAGTCGGGCAGCAGCCAGTCGGCGGGCGGGTTCATCCGGCTTCGTGATCGGGGCAGGCGGACGGCTGGGCCTGCTGGAAGGCCGGCAGCGCCATGCAGGCCTCAAAAACGGCCATGGTGCGCGGCAGGCCGCCCAGGGGGGTGTTGAAGCGCTGGCCATTGAAGATCTGCGGCACCAGCAGGCAGTCGGCCAGCGTGGGCGTCTCGCCGTAGCAGAAGCGCCCGGCCGGCAACTGCTGCAACTGGCGTTCGAAGGCTTCGAGTCCGCTGCGCACCCAGTGTCGGTACCAGGTGTTCTTGGCCTCCTCGTCCACCTTCAGTTCCCTGGACAGGTACTTGAGCACCCGCAGGTTGTTGAGCGGGTGGATCTCGCAGGCGATGGACTGGGCCAGTGCCCGCACCCGCGCGCGGCCCAGGGCATCGCGCGGCACCAGCGCCGGTTCGGGATGGATCTCGTCCAGGTATTCGATGATCGCCATCGACTGCGACAGCCGCGTGCCATCGTCCAGTTCCAGCAAAGGCACCAGCTGGTCGGCCGCGATGTCGCCAAACCCCGGCAGCTTGTGCTCGCCCTTGGCCAGGTGCACCGGGACATAGTCGTAGACAAGCCCTTTGAGTGCCAGAGCGATGCGCACGCGGAAGGACGCCGAAGAGCGGAAGTAGTTGTAGAGTTTCATGGCCCATAGCGTATACCGGGCGGCGCAGGCCCGTATGACAATGCGCTGGCTGGTGGCACCGATCCGTGAATGCCGCACCGACGGGCACGGACGATACGGCACCCCAAGGAGAAGCACGGACATGGTGGATTCCGATACCCGTCGCCCAAATCACCGGTGGAGCGAAGGCCAGTTGCTCGATCTGGTGCGCCGCACGCGGCAAGACCTGCACCCCGACGCGGCCACACCGCAGCATGTGATCCAAGACAGCAGCTCGCTCGACCGGGATCTGGGATTTGACAGTCTGGGCCGCATGGAGCTGCTGCTGCGCATCGAGTCGGCCACCGGTGTGGCGCTGCCGGAAGACACGCTGGAAAAAGCCGAAACCGTGGGCGACCTCTGGCAAGCCTGGCAGCGCGGGCGCGTGGATGCGGCCGCAGCGGCCACTTTGCGCGGTCCGGCGGGCATGCACGCGAACGCAACCGCCGCTTCACCCAGCCCCCCCTGGCCCTCAAGCCCTGCTGCCGCCTCGTGGGACCAGGCCCAGACGCTGCTGGAGGTGCTGGACGCCCACGTGGCCATCCATCCGGACCAGGTGCAGATCGTCTATCTGGCCGAACAGACCGAAACGGCCATCAGCTACCGGCAGTTGCACGACGAGTCTGCCGCATTGGCGGCCGGTCTGCAGCGGGCCGGGCTGGAGCCGGGCCAGACGGTGGCCATCATGCTGCCCACCTCACCGGCCTACTTTTTCACCTACCTGGGCATCCTGCGCGCGGGTGGCGTTCCCGTGCCCATCTACCCGCCAGCGCGCCCTTCGCAACTTGAAGACCATGTGAGCCGGCACACCGGCATCCTGACGAATGCGCGCACCGCCCTGCTGGTCAGCGTACCCGAAGCCATGAAGGTGGCGCGCCTGCTCCAGGCCCGCGTGCCGGGCCTGCGGGCCGTACACACCCCCGAGGAACTGATCGCGCTCGGCCAGGGGCAAAAGCCGACTGAGGTGGCGGTCCGGGCGGACCACGTGGCCTTCATCCAGTACACCTCGGGCAGCACCGGGCAACCCAAGGGCGTGACACTCTCGCACGCCAACTTGCTGGCCAACATCCGCGCCATGGCCACGGCCATCGAAGCCACGCCCCAGGACGTGTTCGTCAGCTGGCTGCCGCTGTACCACGACATGGGTCTGATCGGGGCCTGGCTCGGCAGTTTCACCGTGGGCTTCCGGCTGGTGGTCATGTCGCCGCTGGCATTTCTGGGCCGCCCCAGGCGCTGGCTGGAAGCCATTTCGCACCACGGCGGGACCCTGTCGGCCGGCCCCAACTTCGCCTACGAGCTGTGCCTGAACCGGATCGACGATGCCGCACTGGCCGGGCTGGACCTCAGCCGCTGGCGGCTGGCGTTCAACGGCGCCGAGGCGGTGAGCCCGGACACGGTCATGCGCTTCGGTCAGCGTTTTTCAGCCTGCGGACTGCGCCCCACGGCGATGACACCGGTGTACGGCCTGGCCGAGGCCTCGGTGGGCTTGCTGTTTCCGCCGCTGGAACGGGGCCCGCGCATTGACGCCATCGACCGCGACACCTTCGAATCGGAGCGCCGCGCGGTGCCGAGTCAGCAGGCCACGGCCTTGCGTTTCGTGGCCTGCGGGCGCGTGCTGCCCGGACACGGCGTGCGCATCGTCGACGATCAGGGACAGGCGGTACCCGAGCGGGTCGAGGGACGGCTGGAGTTTTCCGGACCATCGGCCACCACCGGCTACTGGCACGCGCCAGAGATCACGGCGCGCCTGTTCACCGACGACCTGGGCCAGTGGCTGGACACCGGTGACCGGGCCTACCTGGCCGAGGGGGATGTCTTCGTGACCGGTCGGGTCAAGGACATCGTGATCCGGGGTGGCCGCAACCTGTACCCGCAGGAGATCGAAGCTGCGGTCGGTGACGTCGAAGGCGTGCGCAAGGGTTGCGTGGCGGTGTTCGGTCGGCAGGACGTGGGCAGCGGCACCGAGCGACTGGTCGTGATGGCCGAAACGAGCCCGCGCAGTGGCCGGGACACGGCCGCCCTGCGCGAAGCCATAGCGCAGGCGGTGGTCGCAGCGATCGGCGAGCCGGCCGACGACATCCTGCTGGTCCCGCCGCACACCGTGCTCAAGACCTCCAGCGGCAAGGTGCGGCGCTCGGCCTGCCGCTCGCTGGTCGAGCAAGGTCGGCTGAACGTGGCGGGTGGCGGCAGCGTTCGGGTGCAATGGCTGCGGCTGGCCGTCGGCGCGCTGGGGCTTCGGCTGCGCCACGGCCTGCGGCGCCTGGCGGACGGTTGGTTCGGTGTTCGCGCCCAGTTGCTGTTCTGGCTGATGGTGCCCCCCGCCTGGCTGCTCACCGTGCTGCAGCCGACCCCGGCCTCGGCCTGGCGTTTGTGCCACCGGGCCGCACGCCTGCTGCTGCGCCTGGCGGGCGCAACGCCCACCGTGCAGGGTCGGGAACACCTGCCCGCCGATGCCCGCTTCGTGCTGGTGAGCAACCACGCAAGCTACCTGGACGGGCTGCTGCTGGTGGCGGCACTGGAGCGGCCGGTGGCCTTCGTGGCCAAGCGCGAACTGGAACGGAACCCGGTGGCCGGGCGTTTTCTCAAGCGCCTGGGCGTGGCCTTTGTCGAGCGTTTCGACCCGCGCCGCAGCGTGGCCGACGCGCAGCACATGGCCGATGTGGCGCAGCGTGGCCGGTCCCTGATGGTGTTTCCCGAGGGCACCTTCGTGGCCGCCCCCGGAATGCTGCCGTTTCGCCTCGGCGGCTTTCTGGCAGCGGCCCACGCCAGGGTGCCGGTGGTTCCCGTGACCTTGGGCGGCACCCGGCAACTGCTCGGCGCGGGACGCTGGTGGCCGCGCCCTGCCGCCTTGTCGGTGCACATCGGCACTGCGCTGACGACAGACCCTGAACTGGAACCCTTTGCTGCGGCGGTGCAATTGCGGGACCGAGCGCGCCGCGTGATCGCCCGCAGGCTGGCGACGACCGAGGTCTGAGGCCGAGAGAAAGTCGGCATGCCCGCCTTGACGCCCAATTCCCTCCCAGCCTCCGACCCAGACGACAGCGGCGCCCTATCGGCCCCGCTGTCAGGCAGCCACCAGGCGCGCCCCCCGCGCAGGAAACGCTGACCTGTTCGGCCGGTCTTTCAAGGTGCGTTGAACCCCAAAACGCCATGCGCAAGGCCCGACATGCCGCCGGGTTCGCCCCCCGGCAAGGCTTCGCAATGCCGCGCATGACTTTCCTGGGTCGCAACCCGAGGGAAGAGGCTGCAAAAATCCCCACTCTTCGCTGTGCTCCCAGGCGTCTGTCGGACCTGGGGGTCGTCGGCCGCAGCGAGGTGCGCGCGGGGCTGCCCGTGCAGGCCCAGGCCGATGTCCCGTGAGCAGCGGGAGTTAACGGGCCAGATACGCCGTCAGCCCGGCCAGGGTGAACAGCCTGGGGTAGTCGCTCTCGGGGATGTTGACCCCGCTGCCCTGGCTCAGGCCGATGATGAAGTTGAGGAAGTCCATGGAGTCCAGGTCCAGCGCCTCGCGCAGGTCTTCGTGTTCGCCCACGCTGGCGAGGTCGGCTTCGGGGGCGATGCCGGCCAGCACGCTGGCGGCCAGGGCACGGATGTCGGTGGCGTTCATGTTGGGTCTTCCGGCGGTCAGAGGGTCTGTGGCGATTGCAGGGCCTGGTGGATCGCGGTGAGCAACTGGCCGCCCAGGTGACCGTCGCTGGCGCGGTGATCGGCCGCAAGGCTGGCGCTGACCACCGGGCGGGGCACCACCTGGCCGTCGACCACCCAGGGTTTGTTCAGCACGCGCCCGAAGCCGACGATGGCGACCTGCGGCGGGTAGATGACCCCCCACACCCCTTCGGCCCCGCGCTCGCCCAGGCTGGAGATGGTGATGGTCGGGTCGGTGAGTTCGGAACTGCGCAGCCCGCCAACGCGCGCGCGCTGAACCAGGTCGCGCATCGCCCGCATGAGTTCGGGCAGGCTCATGCGATCCGCGTGGTGGATGGCCGGCGCCACCAGGCCACCGCCGCGCAGCGCGATCGCCCAGCCCACGTGGACGCCATCGCCGGCACGGAACTGGCCGTTCTCGCAGAAGCCGTTGAGCTGCGGCACGTCGCGCAGCGCCAGCGCCGTGGCCTTGAGCAGCAGCACCGCGCTGAGCAGCCGGTCCTGCGGCGGCCGGTCGCGGTTCCAGTCGTCCAGCCAGGCCTGCGCCGCAGCGAAGTCCACCGTTTCGGCCAGGTAGTAGTGCGGAATCTCGCGCTTGGAACGGCCCATGGCCGCCGCGATCGCCTGGCGCATCTGGGCGGCGTCAAAGCCGCCCCCTTTCACCCGCAGCGGCGCGGAGGCGGGCGCGGCGGCGGGCGGCGAAGCGGATGCGGCCCGCTCGACGTCGGCCAGCGTGACCGCGCCATCGGCACCGGTGCCGGGCAAGGCATCCGGCTGCAGGCCCAGCGCCTGCGCTCGGCGGCGCGCGGCCGGGCTGACCAGGGCGCGCCGTGGCGTGGTCGGTGAACCTGTGAGCCGGGTGGGGACGGCGGCTGCGGCGGCCGGTGGCGCCACCGGCGCCGGCTTCGCGGGTGCCGCTGCGGGTGCGAAGGCCGGCGCAGCGGCCTCACCCGCCATGGTGACCCGTGCCAGCACCGCGCCCACCGGCAGGCTTTGATTGAGCGGCGCGAGGTCGCCGATCACGCCATCCAGAAAACACTCCACGTCGATGGCGCCCTTGTGGGTTTCGACCACCGCCACCACATCGCCCGGTTTGACGCGGGCGCCTGCCTGCACCAGCCACTGCACGACCTGGCCGGTCTCCATGTCGGCGCCCAGTGCGGGCATGAGAAAGTCGGCCATGGGCTTACCCCGCCTTCAACAGACTGCGCGCTGCGGCCACGATGTCGGGCACCTGCGGCAGGCTGGCCGCTTCCATGTGTTCGGCGTAGGGCACCGGCACCTCGCGGGCGCACACGCGGCGCACCGGCGCGTCGAGCTCGTACAGCGCCTCTTCCGCCAGCCGGGCTGCGATCTCGGCCGAAATCGAGCCGGTCTTCCAGCCCTCGTCCACGATCACGCAGCGGTGCGTGCGCGTGAGCGACTCGATCACCGTGGCCATGTCCAGCGGGCGCAGCACGCGCAGATCGATCACCTCGGCCTCGATGCCCTCGCCCGCCAGCTGCTGCGCCGCCGCCAGGCATTTGGGCAGGCTGTTGCCGTAGGTCACCAGGCTGACGTCCTTGCCGGGGCGGCGCACGCGCGCCCGCTCCATGTCCACCGACGTCACGGCCGGGTCCAGATCCCCTTCGGCGTTGTAGAGCACGATGTGTTCGAAGATCAGCACCGGATTGGGGTCGGCCAGCGCCGCAGCCAGCATGTGGCGTGCGTCCTCGACCGTGGCGGGCACCAGCACCTTGAGCCCGGGGATGTGGGCGTACCAGCCTTCCAGGCTGTGCGAATGCTGCGCCGCCAGCTGCCGCCCGGCGCCGGTGGCCATGCGGATCACCAGCGGCACGGCGTACTGCCCGCCCGACATGTGCGGCAGGGTGGCGGCGTTGTTCATGATCTGGTCCAGCGCGAGCAGGCTGAAGTTGCAGGTCATGATTTCGACGATGGGCCGCAACCCGGCCAGCGCGGCGCCCACGCCCGCGCCCACAAAACCCACTTCGGCCAGCGGCGTGTCGACGATGCGCTCAGGACCGAACTCCTCGAGCAGGCCCTTGGTCACGGCGTAGCAGCCACCGTACTTGCCCACATCCTCGCCCATGACGAAGCAGCGCGGGTCGGCCCGCAGCGCGTCGCGGATCGCCTGTTTGCAGGCCTCGCGGTAGGTCATCCGGGTCGGTGCGGCGCTCACTGGACCACCCTCCGTGCTGCGCACTGCGGGGCTGAGCGCCTTGGGAGCGGCCCGGCGGCGCTCACTGACTGTGCCTCCTGAACCACGGTGTCCATGAGCACGAAGCGCTCCAGCTGGTCCAGCGGCTCCGGCGTACCGGCCTCGGACCAGGCCACCGCCGCGTCGATCTCGGTCTGGATGGCGGCGTCGATCGCGGCCAGTTCGTCCGTGCCGATGCGGTGGTTGGCGCTCATCCAGTCGCGCAGGCGGGTGATCGGGTCGCGGTGCTTCCAGTCCTCGATCTCCTCGCGGGCGCGGTAGGCCTGGGTGTCGAACATCGAGTGCGCCCGGAAGCGGTAGGTGCGGCATTCGAGGAAGAAGGGGCCATGGCCGGCGCGCACATGCTCCACGGCGCGGCGCGCCGCCGCAGCCATCTGCACGGGCTCCATCGCATCGACCTGGGCCGCTGCCATGCGGTAGGCGTCGGCCTTGCGGAACACGTCGGTCTGCGACTCCGAATCGGCCAGCGGCACCCCCATGGCGTACAGGTTGTTTTCGCACACGAACAGCACCGGCAGGTGCCAGATGGCCGCCAGATTCATGCTCTCGTGGAAAGCGCCCTCGGCCACCGCACCTTCGCCGAAGAAGCACACCGTCACCGCACCGGGCCGCAGCCGCTGGTCGGCCATGGCGATGCCCACCGCCAGCGGCAGACCGCCACCGACGATGGCGTTGCCGCCGAAGAAGCGGCGGGACCCGTCGAACAGGTGCATGGAGCCGCCGCGCCCGCGGCAACAGCCTTCGACCTTGCCCAGCATCTCGGCCATGAGCGGCGCCATGGGCACACCACGCGCCAGCGCGTGGCCGTGTTCGCGGTAGGTGGACAGCACCGCGTCGTGCGGCTCCAGCGCGTCCATCACGCCGACCGCGATCGACTCCTCGCCGTCGCACAGGTGCAGAAACCCCCGGATCTTCTGCGCCTGGTAGAGCTCGACGCACTTGGCCTCAAAGCGGCGGATGCGCAGCATCTCGCGGTACAGGTGGTGCAGGTGGGCACGGTCGAGGTGGAGCTTGTCGGTCATGTCGTGATCCCAGTGGTCATCGGGCCAGCCGCCGGGCCGCCCCCAGGCAGGCCCAGCCCCCTCGGGGGGCTGCGACCCGCACTGCGGCGCAACGTGGGGGCTTCATCGCTTCTCGTCACTCTCCAGCGTCGACAGATCGCCCTCGGGCAGGCCGAGTTCGCGGGCCTTGAGCAGGCGGCGCATGATCTTGCCGCTGCGCGTCTTGGGCAGGTTGTCGCGAAACTCGATCTGCTTGGGGGCCACCGCGGCACCCAGGCGCTTGCGCGCGTGCCCCAGCAGTTCGCGTTGCAGGGCTTCGCCGGCCACAAAACCGGGCCTGAGCGCCACAAAGGCTTTGACGACCTCGCCCACCATCGGATCGGGAATGCCGATCACGCCCGCTTCGGCCACCGCCGGGTGCTCCATCAGCGCACTCTCCACCTCGAACGGACCGATCAGGTGGCCGGCCGACTTGATGACGTCGTCGGCCCGTCCGACGAACCAGTAGTAGCCGTCCGCGTCGCGGTGCGCCAGGTCGCCGGTGAGGTACCAGCCATCGACGAAACACTTGCGGTAGCGCTCCTCCTCGTGCAGGTAGCCGCGCATCACGGAAGGCCAGGGCGCCTTGAGCGCGAGCTCACCGTCCACATCGGGTGCGTCGATGGGTTCCACATGGCCGTCGGCCAGCCGGCGCACCACCGCAGCGGTGATGCCCGGCAAGGGCTTGCCCATGGAACCGGGCTTGATGTCCATGGCCGCGTAGTTCGAGACCATGATGCCGCCGGTTTCGGTCTGCCACCAGTTGTCGTGGAACGGCCGGCCGAACGCCTTGACGCCCCAGACCACGGCTTCGGGATTGAGCGGCTCGCCCACACTGGCCATGAAGCGCAGCGCCGACAGGTCGATCCCCTGGAGGGCATCGGCGCCCTGCTTCATCATCATGCGGATCGCCGTGGGCGCGGTGTACCAGACGGTGACGCGCTCGCGCTCGAGCACGCCGTACCAGGTGGCGGGATCGAACTCGGCCTCGACCACCACATTGGTGACCCCGCAGGCCAGCGGCGCGATGATGCCGTAGCTGGTACCGGTGACCCAGCCAGGATCGGCGGTGCACCAGAACACGTCGTCGTCGTGCAG
The DNA here is from genome assembly GCA_964428045.1 of uncultured Hydrogenophaga sp. GTDB lineage: Bacteria > Pseudomonadota > Gammaproteobacteria > Burkholderiales > Burkholderiaceae_C > Hydrogenophaga. The sequence goes on from CAYRWN010000008.1 coordinate 67,946, forward strand.
GTCCAGCGCGTAGCGTCCCGTCACCGCGTGCGCCACCACGGCCCCGTGCACGTGCACCGCGCCCTTGGGTCGGCCGGTGGTGCCACTGGTGAAATGCAGCAGGGACATGGTTTCGGGATCGGTCGGCCCGATGGTGAAGTCCGTGGAGGCCGGCGACACCAAGGCGTCCCAGGCGTGCACGCCGGGCTCGTCCGCCGGTACGGCGCCCACCACGATCACATGCCTGAGCCCCGGCAGGCGCCCGCGCACATCGCGGATCTTGCGCTGGTAGAGCTCGGGCGTCGTCACCAGCACGCGGGCATCACCCATTTCGGCGCGGGTGACGATGGGCTCGGGTCCAAAGGCCGAGAACAGCGGCGTCACCACGCAGCGCGCCTTGAGCGCCCCGAGCACCGCCACATAGAGCTGGGGCAGGCGCCCCATGAGCACGAAGATCCGCTCTCCGGGTTGCACGCCCAGTTCCTGCAGCGCGTTGGCGAACTGGTTGGTGGCGCGCGCCAGATCGGCGTAGGTCCACGTCTGCCGCTCCCCCGCCTTGCCGATCCAGCGGATGGCGGTCCGGTCGCCACGACCCTGCAGCACGTGGCGGTCCACCGCTTCGTGGGCGATGTTCAGGCCGGCGCCACCCGGCAGGCCATCGAGCCAGGTCCGCGCGGCATCCCACGAGAAGGCCGCCACCGTCGCGCTGTACTCCAGCAGATTCGGCGCAGGCGCCAGCGATGCAACCGGCTTGTGGATGCTTGTGCTCACCGTTGTCTCCAAGGGTCTGCGCCGGTGAGGTCCGATGCCATCGGCCTCTGCGTGCGCCCGGGGTTGTGCGCAACATCCTCCTACCAAGGGCGCGCACTTGTCCAGCCAACTGCAGCGGGTTCTTGACGCGGATCAAACAGACGCAGCCACCGCGACGAACCAGGGCCGACCGGAACCTGTCGTCAGGTTCGCGGATGGAGCAGGTTGCGCAGCGCATCGGCCACCGCCGGCACGATGCTCACCGCGTTGCTGGCGTGGGCAATGGCGTCGGTGCTCCAGACCTCGCCCACCCCGGCTTCGCGCAGCAGTTCCACCGCACCGCTGGCAAACAGCGCATGGGTCACCGCCACATCCACCGAGGCGGCGCCCGCCGCGATCAGCAGCCGTGCGGCCTGTGCCACCGTGTGGCCGGAGCTGGCCACATCGTCCATCAGCACCACAGCCCGGCCGGCCATCGGCCGCGCGGGCAGTTCAATGGCCACCTGGCGATCGCCGTGGCGGGTCTTGCGGCACACGCCGCTGTCCCAGCCGTGGCGCGCTGCGGCCTGGGCCACCCATTGCTGCGACTCTTCGTCCGGTCCGATGAGCAGCACGTTGGTGCGCTGGGAGGCGATGTGGTCGGCCAGCAGCGGCGCCCCGCTGAGCACGATCGCATCCTGCACCGGGATGGCCTCTGCGAGGGTGGCTACGCGGTGCAGGTGCGGGTCGACGGTGATGACCGCGTCGAACAGATCCGCGAGGAACGCCCCCACGATGCGCTGGCTCACGGCTTCGTCGGGGTTGAACGCGATGTCCTGACGCATGTAGGCCAGGTAAGGCGTGACCAGCGTGAGGTGCCGGGCGCCGAGCTGGCGGGCGGTGCGCGCCGTCAGCAGCAACTCCACCAGCTTCTCGTTGGGCTGGTGCAGGCCGCGCCAGAGCACGACCCGCTCGGGCAAGGCCGCAGGCAGGCGCAGGCGCAACTCACCGTCGGGAAAGCGGTGCTGCTCGACCACCGCAAACCCCAGACCCGCCGCCTCGGCCGCCCGCCCGGCGATGGCACTTTCCTCCTCGAAACACAGCAGGCCGGCCTGGGATGCGGTGGCGATCAAAGCCATCAGAACTCCACAAACACCTGAGGCACCTGCCCGGCGTGGCCCAGCTGGTAGCCGTTGGCGCGAACGGTGGCCAGACGGGCGAACTCCAGATCGGTCGGGTACAGCGCATGCAGCCGGTACAGCACCTGCCCGGCCCGCACGGCATCGCCGAGCTTGGCGCACAGGTCCACCCCGGCGCCCTGCACCTTGGGAGCGCCCGCCAGGCGGGCGATCTGCGCAATCTGGAGGTTGTCGATGCCGATGACCACGCCATCGCCGGGCGCGGTCACCTCCAGCGTGAGCGGCCCCAGCGCCGGGTGGTGGTGGTCAAAACCCCGCCCACCCTGCGCGGCGATGATGGCCTGCATGCGGGCAAGCGCCCGGCCGGCATCGAGGATGTCGCGTGCGATGGCGAAACCGTCGCCTCCGCGCACATCGGGGCTGCATTCGATCAGGCGACCCGCCAGGCGCAGCGCCTTTTGCCGCAGGTCGTTGGGGGCATCCGGGTGGCATTCGAGCACCTGCATCACGTCACGCGCCTCCAGCACCGGACCAATGCCCCGCCCCACCGGCTGGCGCCCGTCGGTGATGACCACCTCCAGCGAGAGGTGCAGACGCTGCGCCACGTACTCGAACAGCCGGCGCAGGCGCTGTGCCTCGGGCATGGAACGCACCTTGGCCGTGGGCCCGATGGGGATGTCCAGCACGAGATGGGTGGCGCCGGCCGCGATCTTCTTGGACAGGATGGACGCCACCATCTGCCCCGGCGAGTCGAGCGCGAGCGGCCGTTCGACCGAGATCAGCACGTCGTCGGCCGGCGACAGGTCGGCCGTGCCGCCCCAGGCGAGGCAGCCATGGTGGGCACGCACGATCTCGGTCAGCTCATCGAATGGCAGTTCGACCTTGGCCAGCACTTCCATGGTGTCGGCCGTTCCGGCCGGCGAGGTGATGGCGCGCGAGGACGTCTTGGGAAACACCAGCCCGTAGGCCGCGACGATGGGCACCACCAGCATGGACGTGCGGTTGCCCGGGATGCCGCCGATGCAGTGCTTGTCCACCACCAGGGGCTGCTGCCAGTCCAGCCTACGGCCGGTGGCGATCATGGCCTCGGTCAGGAAAGACACCTCTTCGCGGTCCAGCTCGCTGCGGTTGCAGGCCACCACGAAGGCCGTCAGCTCGATCTTGGAATAGCGGTGCTGCGCGATGTCGGCCACGATGGCGTGGAAGTCGCTGCGCGTCAGTCGCTCGCCATTGATCTTGCGGAACAGCGCGGGAATCGACTCCGCCGGCTCCGCCTGCGCGACCGAGGCCGGATGACCGTCGGGCACTCCCAGCTGGGCAAAAGCGTCCTCGGACACTCCGAGCTCCTCGCAACCCACGATGGAAGCGTCGTCCACCACATTGAGCGTGGCCAGGATGCGCTTGCCGTTGGCCCGCACCTCCACCTTGGACAGGGCCTGGAAGCCTTCCGCCCGGTAGAGGGCGCAGTCGCGGTGCAGGTAGACCACGTTCTCGCGGTAGGTATCGATGGCCACGCGCCGCAAGGAAATGCTGTTGCGTTCAGCGCCCGGGGCCATTGCAAGGGAAGGTTCCATGCAACTACGATACTTCATCCCACGTCGGCCGACACGGTATCCGATCAGGGAAAACACCCGGCCGGAGCTTCTCAAATGATTTGTACACTAATCGTCAGCATACACATTGCATGAGCGTGACCTGTCCATCCGAAGCTGCCGGCCGGGCATGTCACACTGCAGCACATGCACCCTGCGGCAACCCATCGAAGGCAGGCATGACCTACGTTTTCCCCCCTCCCGCCACCGTGTCCGTTCCCGTGCTCGGCAAGCCCGAGCGCTTCCCCGTGCACCGCATCTATTGCGTCGGCCGCAACTACGAGGAACACGCCAAGGAAATGGGCTTCACCGGTCGCGAACCACCCTTCTTCTTCCTCAAGCCCGCCGATACCCTGGTGGTGGCCGAAGCCGGCCAGACCGCGCGCATCCCCTACCCCACCCTCACCAGCAACCTGCACCATGAGATCGAACTCGTGGTCGCCATCGGGGTGGGCGGCCAGAACATCGCGGCGGCCGATGCGCACCGCCACGTTTTTGGCTATGCCGTGGGACTGGACATGACCCGCCGCGACCTGCAGACCGAGATGAAGAAGCAGGGTCGGCCCTGGTGCATCGGCAAGGCCTACGACCAGTCCGCCCCCATCGGCCCCATCACGCCGGCGGACCAGGCGGGCGACATCGCCAACGCCGCCATCTGGCTGCAGGTCAATGGCCATGACCGCCAGCGCAGCCACGTGTCCAAACTCATCTGGAACGTCGCTGAAACCATCGAACACCTGTCCAAGGCCTGGGAACTGCAGCCCGGCGACCTGATCTACACCGGCACGCCCGAA
>CAYRWN010000009.1:0-71116 GCA_964428045.1 uncultured Hydrogenophaga sp.
ATGCTCCTTCTGATCATGCTATGCCTCGCACACAAAATTCCGGACAGGCTCCACCCGATAGGTCTGAAAACCGACAACGCCGCCCACCCGCTGCGCCTTGTAGGCAACACCGCCACGCTGCTCGCCGCCCTCACCGTGATGGTGTGCCTGTCCGTGACCTTGCTGGGCCTTTGAAGCCTTCCCTGAAACCTTTCCTCAACCTGTTGGAGAACCCACCATGCAATACATGCTCTTGATCTACAGCTCACCCGCCGCTGAACCCACCTACGGGACGCCCGAATTCGAGGCCATGATGGCCGACTTCATGGCCTTCAACGAAAAGGCCGGGGCCGACGGCGTCTTGCTCGGCGGAGAAGCCCTCAAAGGCATCGACACCGCCACCTCGCTGCGGGTGCGCGGCGGCAAGGTCGAAACCATGGACGGCCCCTTCGCCGAAACCCGCGAACACCTGGGCGGCTATTACGTGCTCGACGTGCCCGATCTGGATACCGCACTGCGCTACGCGGCCATGATCCCGGCGGCGGAGTTCGGCACCATCGAAGTGCGGCCGCTGATGGACTACGACCCCACCAACACCTGACCGTCGCCAGCCAGCATGGTCTCTGCCGCCCCTTCAGCCATCGCGGTTTCCCAGGCGCTGCAAGCCGTGTTGCGCCAAGACCGGGGGCGGCTCATGGCCGCACTGACTTACCGGCTGCACGCGTTCCAGCTGGCCGAAGACGCGCTGCAGGAAGCCTGCATGTCGGCCCTGGTGCATTGGGGGCGCGATGGCCTGCCGCAATCGCCGCAAGGCTGGCTGATCCGCGTGGCGTTTCGCAAAGCGCTCGACCAGTTGCGTACCGAAAGGCGGACCCACGAGCGGGAGCAAGCCATGCAACTCGTCAACGACTTGCTGGGCGAAGACGAACCCGAAGCGATTCCCGATGAGCGCCTGCGGCTGATCTTCACCTGCTGCCACCCGGCGCTGGAACTCAAGTCGCGGGTGGCGTTGACCCTGCGCACGGTCTGCGGCATGTCCACCGGCGAAATCGCCCGGCTGTTTCTGGACAACGAAACCACCATGGGCCAGCGACTGAGCCGCGCCAAAGCCAAGATCGCTGGCGCCGGCATCGCCTATACCGTGCCCGGTCCCGAACAGTGGGAAGACCGGCTGCAGGCGGTGTTGACCACGATCTATCTGATCTTCACCACCGGCTACACCGCCAGCACACCCAGCGCTTCGCGCGACCTGTGCAGCGAAGCGATTTTTCTGGCGCGCCTGCTGCTCGCCTTGCGCCCCCACCAGGCAGAAGCGGAAGGTGCGCTCGCCCTGATGCTGTTGACCGACGCGCGGCGCATGGCCCGCGTGAGTGTCCGAGGCGCCACCGTGCCCCCTGCCGAGCAAGACCGCCAGCTGTGGGACGGTGAGAAACTGCAGGAAGGCCGCCAACTGCTGGAAGCCGCCCTGCGCCGCAAACAGGCCGGCCCGTTTCAGGTCAAGGCCGCCATCAGCGCCTGCCAGATGGCTGAACCCATTCCCGACTGGCCGCAAATCCTGCAGCTCTACACCGTGCTGCTCACCCTGGAACCCACGCCCGTGGTGCGCGTGAACCACGCGGTGGCGCTGGCCGAAAACGGCCATCTGGCCGCCGCATTGTCGATCCTGGATACCCTGCAGGAACAACTGGCCGACTTTCAACCCCTTCATGCCGCCCACGCTGGCGTGCTGGACAAGGCGGGGGACCACGAAGCTGCGCGATCCGCCTACGGTAGAGCCATCGAGCTGGCCACCAGCGATAGCGACCGCTTGCTGCTGGCAGGGCGGGCTGCGCGACTGGGCGGCGCCGTGGGTTCATGGGAATTTCCTGGCGCCTGCGGCGAACAAGCGGGATGCGTGGTCGGGCAGGAAACGAACACCATGCGGTTTTGACTTTCGTATCCGACTGGATCCGATCCAAGAGTGTTTACTGTTCTCCAGACCGAAGACTTCCGCGATTGGCTCGATGCCCCCAAAGACCTGGGGAAACAGGTCCGGATCTCTGCCCGCTTGCGCTTGGCCGAAGCCGACCGCCTCGGCGACTGGAAGTCGGTCGGCGAGGGCTTGTCTGAAATGCGGGTAGACGTCGGACCGAGCTGGCGCCTCTACTTCACACGACGCCAGAACTGACACGCCCCGGTCAGTAGGTCTCCAGGTGCAGGCGGCCTTCGCGCTTGAGGGCTGCGCCCACGGTGTCCCAGTCGAGTCCGGCACCCACCGCGATGTCTCGCAGCGCCAGCACCACGCCCTCTTCCATGGCCTTGAGGCCACAGACGTAGAAGCAGGCGTTGGGATCCTGCAGCAGCGGCACCAGGTCGGCCGCGCGTTCGCGCAGCGCGTCCTGCACGTAGCGTTTGGGCTGGCCGGGCGTGCGGCTGAAGGTGAAGTTGGTGTCGATGAAGTCCTTGGGCAGGTTCTGCAGCGGCCCGAAGTACGGCAGCTCTTCCTGCGTGCGCGCGCCAAAGAACAGCATCAGCTTGCCGCCTTCGAACTTGCCGCTGGCGCGCAGCCGGCGGCGCCACTCGGTCATCGCCCGCATCGGCGCACTGCCGGTGCCGGTGCAGATCATGACGATGCTGCTCCTGGGGTGGTTGGGCATCAGGAAGCTGGTGCCGAACGGCCCGATGACCTGCACCTGGTCACCCACCTGAAGGTCGCACATGTAGTTGCTGGCCACGCCGCACACCGGCTGGCCCGAATGGTCTTCGAGCACGCGCTTGATGGTCAGCGACAGGTTGTTGTGACCGGGACGCTCGCCGTTGCGCGGGCTGGCGATGCTGTACTGGCGCGCATGGTGCGGCTTGCCGTTGGCGTCCACACCGGGCGGGATGATGCCGATGCTCTGCCCTTCAAGCACCGGGAAGGGCATGGACCCGAAGTCGAGCACGATGTGGTGGGTGTCGTACTCTTTGCCGACCGCGGTGACACGCAGGTTGCCGGTGACGGTGGCGGTGACGGTCTTCTGCGCAGCCTTCGGGCCGTAGAGGTTGGTGTAGGCGTGGGCGGCGCTCCAGGGCGGGATGGTGGCGCCGTACTGGGCGGAGTTGAAGGCGGTCTGACCGGTGGTGGGGTCGACAGCCGGCGCCGGTTCGGCTTCGACGACCGCCTCAGCGGGTTCGCCGCTCTCGGCCTGCGCGGCGGCGATCTCGGCTGCCGACAGTTCGGCCGGCAGCACGTCCCAGCCCAGTTGCTCCTCGATGCTGTAGGCCAGTGCCTTGGGCACGCGGCGGTAGTTGTCGATGGAGCCCGTGGGGCAAGGCGAGATGCAGTCGTTGCACCAGTTGCACTTGCTGACATCGACCACGTAGTTGCGCGAGTCGTGCGTGATCGCATCCACCGGACAGATCGATTCGCAGGTGTTGCAGCGGATGCAGATCTCGGGATCGATCAGGTGCTGCTTGATGACGGCGGCTTCCAAGGGGGCGTTCATCTTCGGTCTCCGGATGCTTGTGGGTACGCGTGATTGTCTGGGGTCTTGACTGCCACCGCATGGGCTGGGGTGACCGGCTCCGTTCGCAACGGTCATCGCTGTCTGGTTGCACCGCGTGAGCCCGGGTGGCTGACTTCGTTCGTGTCCCCCGCCGGCCTGCGGCCGGCTCCTCCTTGACCTCACTGCGCCAGTCACCCGGGCTCACGCTCGTTGGCAAGGGGAAGGAAAGCCCTCAATGTCTCCAGCACACGTGCCTTCGTCAAGGATGCGGTGGAACCGGCTCCGCCGGGCCACTCGCATCGTCCCCCCTCCAAGCGCCGCGCAGCGGGGCGCCAGAGAGGGGGGAAGCCGCGTCAGCGGCGCAGGGGGGCGTTCCGAATCAGTTAAACCGGATGTACTCGAAGTTCACCGGCTGGCGGTGGATGCCCATAACCGGCGGCGCGATCCAGTTGGCGAACTTGCCCGGCTCGACCACACGGCCCATCAGGCTGGCCACGTAGGCGCGGTCCTGGTCGGTTGGCAGCCATTCCTCGACCTTGCTGTTCCACTCGTGGTCGCTGACCACGCGGCCGTCCGGGCTGACCTTCGCGCCCTTGAGCGTGCCGATGTTGCGGTGGAAGGCCTTGTGCGGCACCTTCAGGCGGTAGTCGATGCCGGCCTTCTCGATCAGGCGGTTCCAGCGCTCGACGCCACCGACGCTGTCCTTGATGTAGTCGTCGCGCAGCACTTCGTTGAGCGCGTTGAGCATCGGCACTTCCTTCTCGACCAGTTGGCCGTTGACGACGTCGATGATCTTGTAGGTGTTGCCCTTGAGCACGTGGTCGTCGGTGCGCTTGCCTTCTTCGTAGCGGCCCTTCAGGCCCGAGCTGTAGAAGGTGGCGGCGTTGGACGACTGGTCGGCACCGAACAGGTCAATCGTCACCGAGAAGTGGAAGTTGATGTAACGCTGGATGGTCGGCAGATCGATCACGCCAGCGGCACGCAGCTTGTTCACGTCGTCGGTCTTGAGCTGGTTCATCATCTCGCAGGTGCGGGTGATGACCCGGCCGACACCCGACTCGCCCACGAACATGTGGTGCGCTTCTTCGGTCAGCATGAACTTGGTCGTGCGGGCCAGCGGGTCGAACGAGGACTCGGCCAGCGCGCAGAGCTGGAACTTGCCGTCGCGGTCGGTGAAGTAGGTGAACATGAAAAAGCTCAGCCAGTCGGGCGTCTTCTCGTTGAAGGCCTCCAGGATGCGCGGGTTGTCGGCGTTGCCGCTGTTGCGCTCGAGCAGGGCCTCGGCTTCTTCGCGGCCGTCCTTGCCGAAGTATTTGTGCAGCAGATAGACCATGGCCCACAGGTGGCGGCCTTCCTCGACGTTGACCTGGAACAGGTTGCGCAGGTCGTACTGGCTGGGCGCGGTCAGGCCCAGGTGGCGCTGCTGCTCCACCGACGCCGGCTCGGTGTCGCCCTGGGTGACGATGATGCGGCGCAGGTTGGCGCGGTGTTCGCCAGGCACGTCCTGCCAGGCGGCTTCGCCCATGTGGTCACCGAAGTGGATCTTGCGGTCCTGCTCGGCGGGGTTGAGGAAGATGCCCCAGCGGTAGTCGGGCATCTTGACGTGGCCGAACTGGGCCCAGCCCTGCGGGTCGACGCTGACGGCGGTGCGCAGGTAGACGTCGAAGTTCTGCGAACCGTCCGGGCCCATGTCCTGCCACCATTGCAGGTAGTTGGGCTGCCAGTGTTCCAGCGCGCGCTGCAGCGTGCGGTCTTCGCTGAGGTTGACGTTGTTGGGGATCTTCTCGCTGTAGTTGATGCCGGACATGGTGGTCTCCTGGGGTGGTGGTGGCGTGAGGTGATTCAAGTCGAGGGGCGCGGTGGAACCGGCTTTGCCGGGCCTCTCGCGCCGTTCCCACTCCCAGCGCCGCGCAGCGGCGCGCCAGAGAGGGGGGGAAGCCGCCCAGCGGCGCAGGGGGGTGTTCACACCCTGTTCCAGTCGAACTGGGCCTTGTCACCTTTGCCGTAGACCTTGAGCGCGCCTTTTTCGCCGACGGCGTTCGGGCGCTGGAAGATCCAGTTCTGCCAGGCGGTCAGGCGGCCGAAGATGCGGGTGAACATGTTTTCCTTCTGCGCGAAGCGCAGGTTGGCTTCCAGGCCGGTCAGCGCGTCGGGCGACATGGCGGCGCGCTCTTCCAGCACCAGGCGGATCTCGTCGGCCCAGTCGATGTCGTCGGGCGCGGCGGTGACCAGGCCCAGCTTCACGGCGGCATCGCCATCCAGCGCCTGGCCGATGGCACTGCGGACGGCTTCCATGGCGGGCACTTCTTCGTAGAAGCGGCGCTGCAGGCGGCTCTGGCCGTTGACCATGGGGAGGTAGCCGAAGTTCATTTCGCTCAGGGTCAACGTGGGCTGTTTGGCCGGCTCGTCGGGTAGCACCAGCTGATAGCTGCGGTCGGCGCAGAAGGCCAGTTCGGCCAGCGTGCCGGCGAAGCACGAGCCCGGTTCGATTAGCGCGAACAGCGAGCGCGAGGACACGTCCAGGCGGGCCAGTGTGCGGCGCAGGTGGCCGATGGTTTCGTTGACAAACCAGTGGCCCTTGTTCGCCAGCATGAGCGCGTCGTTGGCCAGCACGGCGGCGCTGTCACCTTCGGTCTTGAGCAGCCACGAACCGATATCCAGCTCGTTGGTGCGCATGTGCAGGATGGCGTCGTCCAGTTCGCGCACCATCTGCAGCGGGTACCAGTTCGCGCCCAGCGCCTCGATGCCGGCCACATCGGTCGGCTGGGCACCCTGCGGGGCCTTGACGGTGAAGGTGGCCACGCGCTTGGTGCGGTCGATCTCGACCGTGACGTTCGTGTAGACCAGGCGATCGGCCGCGATGGTCCGGTTGAGCGGGGTCAGCACGACGCCCTTGGCGCCCGCAGCACCGCGGTGGCTGCCAGCCGCCAGCTTGTCGGCACGCTCGCGCACCGCCTGCTGGAAAGCGGCCGGTTTGGCGATGGCGTCGACCAGGCGCCAGTCCACGGCCTTCTGGCCGCGCACGCCTTCGACGCTGGTGCAGAAGATGTCGGCCAGATCGTGGCGCACATGGCGCTTGTCGGTCACGCGGGTCAGTCCGCCGGTACCGGGCAGCACACCCAGCAGGGGCACTTCGGGCAGGCTCACGGCGCTGGAACGGTCGTCCACCAGCACGATCTCGTCACAGGCCAGGGCCAGCTCGTAACCGCCACCGGCGCAGGCGCCGTTGAGGGCCGCCACGAACTTCAGTCCGCTGTGCTGGCTGCTGTCTTCGATGCCGTTGCGGGTTTCGTTGGTGAACTTGCAGAAGTTCACCTTCCAGCCGTGGCTGGACAAACCCAGCATGAAGATGTTGGCGCCCGAGCAGAACACGCGGTCCTTCAGGCTGGTGACCACCACGGTGCGCACTTCCGGGTGCTCGAAGCGGATGCGCTGCAGTGCGTCGTGCAGTTCGATGTCCACGCCCAGGTCGTAGCTGTTGAGCTTGAGCTTGTAGCCGGGGCGCAGGCCGGCGTCTTCGTTGATGGCCAGCGACAGCGTGGCGATGGCGCCGTCAAAGGCGAGCTGCACATGCTGGTAGCGCGAAGGGTGGGTCTGGTAGTCGACGCGGGGTGCGGTGGCGGTGGCGGTGGCGGTCATGGTGGTCTCCTCGGGTGGCAGCAGAATGCCGGAGCGGCATCGATGACATGCATCATAATGCATACATTGGCGTGATGTCAAATGCATTTTTATGCATGGAAGCCCGAGCCCGTTCGACCGCTGGTCGGATTCAGGCCGACAGCTTGAGCAACTGGCGCACCTCGCGCCGCAACTTCTGGAAGCTCTCGTCCAGCGGCTGGGCGCTGGTGTCAAAGGCCAGATCGGCCTTGGAGTAGAACGCCGCGCGCCCTTCCAGGATGCGCTTGAGGTCTTCCATGGCCTCGCGGCTGGCGGCCATGGGACGCATGTCGCCCTGCGCCGCCACGCGACCCATGTGGTCGGCCGGGTCGGCCTGCAACCACACCGTGGTGCAGTGCTGCAGCAGCAGGTTGAAGTTGGCCGAATCGGCCACCAGACCACCGGGGGTGGCAATCACGACTTCGGGGTAGATCTGGATCGCCTCTTCCAGCGCCCGCCGCTCGTAGCGGCGGTAGGCGTTGGCGCCATAGAGGTTGTGGATCTCGCTGATGCTGCAGCCGGCGAACTGCTCGATTTCGCGCGAGAGTTCGATGAACGGGAAACCCAGGTCGTCGGCCAGGCGCTGACCCAGCGTGGACTTGCCCGCTCCACGCAGCCCGATGAGTGCCACGCGCGCCTGCCGGCCCTGCGCATCAACGCCGCCACTGGCCCCCAGCAGGTCCACCAGTTGCAGGCGGGCACGGCGCAGGTCGGCCTCGTTGCGGCCCTGCAGCAGCTCGCGGATCAGCAACCATTCGGGTGAGGAGGTGCTCACATCGCCGACCAGTTCAGCCAATGAGCAGTGAAGCGCCTGCGCCACCTGCAGCAGCACCAGAATGGAAGCGTTGCCGGTGCCGTACTCCAGGTTGGCCAGGTGCCGCTCGGACACGTCGGCCGCGATCGCCACCGCCTTGCGCGTCATGCCCTTGCGCGAGCGCAGGGTGCGCACCCGCTCGCCCAGGGCCACCAGGAAAGGGTGGCGATCTTCGGCCTCATCGGGGGCGGCGGGCGCCGCAGCGGGCAGCAGGGTGTCGGTGGGGGTCATGGCGCGGGCGCCTTTCGTCAGCAAGGGTTGGGATCAAGGGTAAACCCCAGTCATCGGCCCATCCTGCAACATGCACTTTAATGCATACTCTGCAAGACGCAAAATAATGCATTTATACCGCCATTCGACCGCCGTGACCACGGCATTGGCGCAAACCACTGCATCCCAACCATGAGCGACACCACCGACACCCCTCTGCTGCCCAACTATCTGGCCGGACGCTGGCAGACCGGCCATGACCGCGGTAGCACCCTGCTCGATCCGGTGCTGGGCACGCCCCTGGTTCGGGTCGACAACACCGGCCTGGATCTGGCCGAAGGCTTTGCCTTCGCCCGCCAACAGGGCGGCACCGCCCTGCGGGCCATGGGTTACGCCCAGCGCGCCGCGATGCTGGCCGAGGTGGTGAAGGTGCTGCAGGCGAACCGCGACGCCTACTACGACATCGCCACCCGCAACTGCGGCACCGTCAAGAACGACTCGGCGGTGGACATCGACGGCGGCATCTTCACCCTGGGTTACTACGCCAACCAGGGCGAGGCCCTGGGCGACACCACCCGCCTGCTCGACGGCGAGCGCATCCGCATGGGCAAGGACCCGCTGTTCCAGACCCAGCATGTGCTGCAGCCCACGCGCGGTGTGGCGCTGTTCATCAACGCCTTCAACTTCCCGAGCTGGGGTCTGTGGGAAAAAGCCGCGCCCGCCCTGCTCTCAGGCGTGCCGGTCATCGTCAAGCCCGCCACCGCCACCGCCTGGCTGACGCAGCGCATGGTGGAAGACGTGGTCCAGGCCGGTGTGCTGCCCGCGGGCGCCCTGTCGGTGATCTGCGGTTCCTCGGCCGGGCTGATGGACCAGTTGCAGCCCTTTGACGTGGTCAGCTTCACCGGCTCGGCCGAGACGGCGCGCATCATCCGCAGCCACCCCGCCGTGGCGCAACGCTCGGTGCGCTGCAACATCGAGGCCGACAGCCTCAACAGCGCCCTGCTCGACCCGGCGGCCACCGAAGGCAGCGAAGCCTTCGACCTGCTGGTCAAGGAAGTGGTGCGCGAGATGACGGTCAAGAGCGGACAGAAGTGCACCGCCATCCGCCGCGTCTTCGTGCCTCGCGCGCTGTACGCCGCCACCGCCGCCGCCATCGGCGCCCGGCTGGCCAGAACCACGGTGGGCAACCCGCGCAACGAGGGCGTGCGCATGGGCGCGCTGGTCAGCCGCGAGCAATTCGACAACGTGATGGCCGGCATCGCCCACCTGAAGACCGAGGCCGAGGTGCTGTACGACGGCGGCACAGCCACCCTGGTCGATGCCGACCCGGCCGTGGCCGCCTGTGTGGCGCCGGTGCTGCTGGGCACGGGCGACCCGGTGGGTGCGAAGGTCTTGCACGACATGGAGGTGTTCGGCCCGGTGGCCACCCTCATGCCCTACGACAGCGAGGCGCAGGCGTTCGAACTCATCCGCCGCGGCGAGGGTTCGCTGGTGGCCTCGGTCTACAGCGAGGAACCGGCCTTCATCGCCCGCGCCGCCGCCGCCCTGGCCGACAGCCACGGACGGGTGCACGCCATCAGCCCCGATGTGGCTGCCAGCCAGACCGGCCACGGCAATGTGATGCCCATGAGCCTGCACGGCGGCCCGGGCCGCGCCGGTGGCGGTGAAGAACTGGGCGGCCTGCGCGCGCTGGGCTTCTACCACCGCCGCAGCGCGGTGCAGGCCAGCAGCGCCGCACTCGACGCCCTCGCCATGACCGCCGCACCGTTCAAATCCTGAGATCCGGCAGAGACCCGAAAAGACTGGAGACACACCATGAGCCACGCCGACATCACCCCACCGCCCGAGCGCTTCAACTTCGCCCGCCACCTGATCGGCACCAACGCCGGCCGGGCGGGCAAGACGGCGCTGATCGACGATGCGGGGACACTGACTTACGGCCAGCTGAGCGAACAGGTGCAACGCTGTTCGGCTGCACTGGCCGCGCTGGGCCTGCGGCGCGAAGACCGGGTGCTGCTGCTGATGCACGACAGCAGCGACTGGGTGGTGAGCTTTCTGGGTTCGCTGCACGCCGGTGTGGTGCCGGTCTGCGTCAACACCCTGCTGACCGCCAGGGACTACGCCTACATGCTGGCCGACAGCCGTGCGCAGGCGGCCATCGTCTCGGCGGCGTTGCTGCCCACGCTGCAGATGGCGCTGGAGGGCGGCGACCACGAGGTCAGGCAGCTCATCGTCTCGCGCGGCCAGGATCTGCCCGCCGGTGCGCACGACTGGGCCCGGCTGGTGGCCGCGCACGCGCCGACTGAACCGGGCCAGGGTGGCGCCGACACGCACGGCGACGAACCCGCGTTCTGGCTCTATTCCAGCGGCTCCACCGGCGCGCCCAAGGGCACGGTGCACACCCAGGCCAACCTGTACTGGACGGCCGAGCTGTATGGCAAGGGCGTGCTGGGATTGAAGGAGAGCGACACCGTGTTCTCCGCCGCCAAACTGTTCTTCGCCTACGGCCTGGGCAATGCGCTGAGCTTCCCGCTGAGCGTGGGCGCCAGCGTGGTGCTGATGGCCGAGCGGCCGACGCCGCAGGCGGTGTTCAAACGCCTGACCGAACACCGGCCCACCGTGTTCTACGGCGCGCCCACCGGCTACGGCGGCATGCTCGCCAGCCCCGACCTGCCGGTGAAATCACAGGTGTCGCTGCGCCTGTGCTCCTCGGCCGGCGAGGCGCTGCCGCGCGACATCGGCGAGCGCTGGACCGCGCACTTCGGCTGCGAAATCATCGACGGCATCGGCAGCACCGAAATGCTGCACATCTTCCTGTCCAACCGGCCGGGCGACGTGCGTTACGGCACCACCGGCAAACCGGTGCCGGGCTACGTGGTGCAGCTGCGCGACGAGGACGGCAGCGTGATCGACGGCCACAACCGCATCGGCGACCTCTACATCCAGGGGCCCAGCGCGGCGCTGATGTACTGGAACAACCGGGGCAAGTCGCGCGACACCTTCCAGGGCAACTGGACCCAGAGCGGCGACAAGTACACCCGCGACCCCGACGGCTACTACACCTACGCCGGGCGCAACGACGACATGCTCAAGGTCAGTGGCATCTACGTCAGCCCGTTCGAGGTCGAGGCCACGCTGGTGCAGCACGCTGCGGTGCTCGAGGCCGCCGTGATCGGCAAGACCGACGACGACGGCCTCACCAAGACCAAGGCCTATGTGGTGCTCAAGAGCGGCGCGCAGGCGACCGAAGCCGAGCTGCAGGCCTTCGTCAAGGAAAGGCTCGCACCCTACAAGTACCCGCGCTTCATCGAATTCGTGACCGAGCTGCCCAAGACCGCCACCGGCAAGATCCAGCGTTTCAAGCTGCGCGATCTGGAAACCCGGCGGCAACTGGGCGCGGCCTGAACGCTCAGTTGGTCTGGAGCAATTCCAGGCGACCATCTCTCGCTCAGTCAGGAAGACCTTGAGAGACGCAAAGCTCCCCGTGCCGGGTGGGCAGATTGAGGCCACGCCCCAAACAGCGCAGGCGCTGAAAGTTTGGCACCAGACACGACCCCGAAACGTTCGGCGTGATCAGGCTCAAGCCCGGGGAACCTTTTCGTTAGCACCCCCTCAAAGAGAGTGCTAATATCCTTTTCAGGCCGCCTACAGGAGAGTTGAATCCCATGACCACCGCATTGCTTGCCCCTGCCGTCTTGCCGACCGCCAGCCTGGCTGCGGCCAGTCCGTGGGCGAGCCGTTCGCTCACCTTGCCCGCGCTGGGCAACCTGGACGCCTACATCACCGCCGTCAACCGCATGCCGCTGCTGACGCTGGAAGAGGAACAGAGCGCCGCGCGACGCCTGCGCGAGCACAACGATCTGGAGGCCGCTGGCCAGCTGGTGATGTCCCACCTGCGCCTGGTGGTGTCCATCGCCCGCCAGTACCTGGGCTACGGGCTGCCGCACGGCGACCTGATCCAGGAAGGCAACGTGGGTCTGATGAAGGCGGTCAAACGCTTCGACCCGGACCAGAACGTACGCCTGGTGAGCTATGCGATGCACTGGATCAAGGCCGAGATCCACGAATACATCCTGAAGAACTGGCGCATGGTCAAGCTGGCCACGACCAAGGCGCAGCGCAAGCTGTTCTTCAACCTGCGCAGCATGAAGCAGGGCTTTCGCGCCGAGGCGGCCGAAGGCGACACACACCGCGAGGCGCTGTCCGACGACGAGATCATGGTGGTGGCGCGCGACCTGAAGGTCAAACCCGAAGAGGTGCGCGAGATG
This sequence comes from uncultured Hydrogenophaga sp., assembly GCA_964428045.1. Classification (GTDB taxonomy): domain Bacteria; phylum Pseudomonadota; class Gammaproteobacteria; order Burkholderiales; family Burkholderiaceae_C; genus Hydrogenophaga. The sequence continues at coordinate 12,396 of CAYRWN010000009.1, forward strand.
GAAACCCGCCTGGCCGGTGGGGACGTGGTGCTGGACCCGAGCCCCGCCGACGACGGCGAGGAAGCCTACGGCCCCATCGCCTGGCTGGCCGATGCCGCGCACGAGCCGACGGCGGTGCTCGAATCGGCCCAGCGCGATGTGCTGGCCACCGAGGGCATTGCCCGCGCCATGGGCGAGCTGGACGATCGCTCGCGCCGCATCGTGACCGAACGCTGGCTGAAGGTGAACGACGACGGTTCTGGTGGCATGACGCTGCACGAGCTGGCGGCCGAATACGGCGTGAGCGCCGAACGGGTGCGCCAGATCGAGGTGGCGGCCATGAAGAAGATGCGCAAGGCCCTGGCCGAATTCGCATAAGCGCGGGCACCACCCCCAAGAAAAGAAGCCGCCCATGGGCGGCTTCTTTGTTCAGGCGCCCGCTGCGCCAAGAACCAGAGGGGAACCCCAACCAGGATGCGGCGGCACCGGCTTCGCAGGGTCGCACCGCATCGCCCCCTGGGGGGGGTGACGCCGCAGGCGGCGCGGGGGAATCTCGGCCCGCGGCGCAGGGGCGGATCAATGCTCCCGGCGCAGCGCGGGGAACAGGATCACGTCGCGGATGCTGGGCGAATCGGTTAGCAGCATCATGAGGCGGTCGATGCCGATGCCGCAGCCGCCGGCCGGCGGCATGCCGTATTCCAGCGCACGGATGAAGTCGGCGTCGTAGTACATGGCCTCTTCATCGCCACCGTCCTTGGCCGAAACCTGGGCGTGGAAGCGCGCCGCCTGGTCCTCGGCGTCGTTCAGCTCCGAGAAGGCGTTGCCGAATTCGCGGCCGGTGATGTAGAGCTCGAAACGCTCGGTGACCTCGGGCCGGTCGTCGTTGGCGCGGGCCAGCGGCGAGATCTCGGTCGGGTGCTCCATGATGAAGGTCGGGTTCCAGAGTTTCTCTTCCACCGTCTCTTCGAAATACAGCACCTGCAGGCTGGCCAGCGAGCGGGTCGAGAGCTGGTGCTTCTCTTCGCTCAGGCCCAGCTTGCGCAGCGCCGGGATCAGCCAGGCCGGATCGTCCACCCCGGCACCGGCGTCGGTGTGCTTGAGGATGGCTTCGCGGATGGTCAGGCGCTCGAAGGGCGAGAACACGTCCACCGGCGTGCCGTTGTAGGTCAGCGGCGTGTCGCCGTGCACCTGCTTGACCACGTGGCGGATCAGCTGCTCGTTGAAGTCCATCAGGTCGTGGTAGTTCCAGTACGCCGCGTAGAACTCCATCATGGTGAATTCGGGGTTGTGGCGGACGCTGATGCCTTCGTTGCGGAAATTGCGGTTGATCTCGAACACGCGCTCGAAGCCGCCGACCAGCAGGCGCTTGAGGTACAGCTCGGGCGCGATGCGCAGGAACATTTCCTGGTCCAGCGCGTTGTGGTGCGTCTTGAAGGGCTTGGCGTTGGCCCCGCCGGGAATCGGGTGCAGCATGGGCGTCTCGACCTCCAGGAAGCCGTGACCGACCATGTACTCGCGGATGCTGGCCAGGGCCTTGCTGCGCGTCACGAAGCGCTTGCGGGCACCTTCGTCGGTCATCAGGTCCACGTAACGCTGGCGGTACTTGATTTCCTGGTCGTGGATGCCGTGGAACTTGTCGGGCAGCGGGCGCAGGCTCTTGGTGATCAGGCGGATGCTGTCGGCGTGGATGGACAGCTCGCCGGTGCGGGTGCGCATGAGCACGCCTTCGGCCGCGATGATGTCGCCCAGGTCCCAGTGCTTGAAGGCCGCGAGCTTTTCTTCGCCCACGCTGTCGGTGTTCAGGTACAGCTGGATGCGGCCGCCGCTGGGGCCGAAAGACGCGTCCTGGAGGGTGGCGAAGCAGGCCTTGCCCATGACGCGCTTGAGCATCATGCGACCCGACACGCAGGCGCGTACCGGGTTGGCCTCCAGCGCTTCCTTGCTCGATGCACCATGCACCGCGAACAGTGCCTCGGCCGTGTCGCGCGGCTTGAAGTCGTTCGGGAAGGCCACGCCCTCGCAGCGCTGCTGCGCCTCGCGCAAACCCTTGAGTTTCTCGCGGCGCTCGGCGATCAGCTGGTTGTCGTCGGTGGCGGCGGCCATCGGTGCGGCAGCGGGAATGGGAGCTTGTGACATGGGAGCAGGCCCTGGGGCCGAGTTGCGAAAGAGTGGGGCACTGGGCCGAAGCGGCAGCACAAAGCCCGCCATTTTAGTGGCCGGTCGGCCACCGGGGCCGCGCCGGCCATGCCCCGGATAATGCGCGGCATGTTGCTGCGCGCCGGTCTGGTCTCCCTCGCCCTGCTGCTGGCCAGCCGCGTGCTGGGCCTGCTGCGCGAATCCGTTCAGGCCGCAGCCCTGGGTGCCGACGGCACGGCCGACGTGGTCATCCTCATGCTCACACTGCCCGATCTGCTGACGGGCATTCTGGCGTCGGGGGCACTGGCCTATGTGCTGCTGCCCCTGTGGGCCAGGCAAAGTGCTGCAGCACAGAGCCAGGGCGTGCGTCAGATGGGCGGCTGGCTGCTGCTGGGCGGCGCGGCCGCAGCCGCCGTGCTGCTGGCGGTGCCCGGCCTGGCCGCGGACGCACTCGCACCCGGACTGGGCGAGGCGCTGCGCCCCATGGCCCTGAACGCCCTGCGCTGGGGTGCCGTGGCCCTGCCGCTGGCCCTGCTGGCGGCCCTGTGGACCACGCGGCTGCAACACCTGCGCGACTTCACCGGCATGTACGGCGCCAACCTGGTGGTCAACACGGTGGTGATCGGCAGCTTGCTGGCGGTGGCTTCAACGGTCACCGCCAGCCCCACGGACGTGGTCTCCGCCCTGGGTCTGGGTCTGCTGCTGGCCATGGCATTGCGCCTGCTGTGGCTGCGCTGGCGGATGGCCGGCGCAACCGGTCATCCGGCGACGACCGCAGAAGCCGCCGAACCACCCTGGCCCATGCCCCCGGTCTGGCTGTGGGCGCTGGCGGGCGCCGGCCTGCCGCTCTTGCTGCCCTTGCTGGCGCGCAGCCTCGCGTCCGACAGCGGCGAAGGGGCGCTGACCAACTTCAACTACGCCTGGAAGCTGGTGGAGCTGCCGCTGGTGCTGGCCATCCAGCTGGTGGCGTCGCTGGCGTTTCCGGGCATCGCGCGCGCCTACGCGGCTGCGCCTGCGGCCGGCACCCACACCGCGCGCCGCGACGCCCTGCGCCAGGCGTTCGTGCTGGCCTGGGTGCTGGCCTGTGCAGCCGCCGCAGCGCTGGCCGGTCTGGCACCATCGCTGGCCCAGCTGCTGTTCGGCTGGGGCCGCATGCCGCCCGAGGCGGTGGCGCAGATCGCCGACTGGGCCCGGGTGGGGGCGTGGTCGCTGCTGCCGCAGGCCCTGCTGGCTGTGCTGCTGACGCTGATGGCCAGCACCGGGCGCCTGCGCCACGCCGTATGGGCCTATGGGCTGGCGCTGGCGGTGCTGGCGGCGGGCGCCTGGCTGGGTGCGCGCTGGGGCCTCTGCGGCGGGGCTTTCTCGATGGGCCTGGTCACCGCAGCCCTGTGGCTGGCCGCCCTGGCACTGTGCGTGAGCGAGCGCGAGCATGTGTCCCATGCGCTGAGCGCGCGAGACCTGCTGCCCGCAGCGGCGGCGGCGGTGATCGTCGCGGCCGTGGGAAACCGCTGGGAACCCGGCGACCGGCTCGGCGGCCTGCTGCTGGCCCTGCTGGCCGCGGGTGCGGTGATCGGCCTGGCCTGGCTGGCCTCGCCCGGCCTGCGTCGCGCCCTGCGGCGATAATCCGCGCCGTCCATGATCGAACTGATCCAGATCACCAACGACCCCGTGTTTGCGCGCCGTTGCGACGCGCTGCAAGGCTTGCGGCTCTGGGTGGACCTGGAGCGCAACGGCAAGGCGGAACGGCAGGCCGGACGCAACACCTTCATCAGCACCCACACGCTGGGCGATGTGGGCCGCGTCAAGGCGGTGCTCAGGCGCTCGCGCCTGATGGTGCGGGTGAACCCTTTGCACCCGGGCACCGATGCAGAGGTGCACGACGTGCTGGCGCAGGGCGCCGACCTGCTGATGCTGCCCATGTTCACCCAAGCCTGGGAAGTGGCAGCCTTCAGCGCCATCGTGGCCGGACGTGCGCCGGTGGTGGCCCTGCTGGAAACGGCGGGCGCGTTCGAATCCCTGCCCGAGTGGATAGCCACCCCGGGCCTGGAAGAGGTGTACGTGGGCCTCAACGACCTTCACCTGTCCATGGGACTGCGCTTCATGTTCGAACCCTTGGCGCTGGGGCTGGTGGACACCGTGGCCCGGATGGCGCGGGCCCAGGGCCTTCGGTTCGGCTTCGGTGGCATCGCCCGGCTCCAAGAGGGCCTGCTGCCCGGCCGCGACGTGCTGGCCGAACACCTGCGGCTGGGTTCGCAGGCGGTGATCCTTTCGCGCACCTTCCACGGCAGTGGCAGCGCCGGTTCGTTCGAAGACGAGGTGGCGGCCCTGCGCGCTGCCGAACGTGAACTGGCCACCCGCAGCGCCGAGCAGGTGCAAGCCGACCGGCTGCGCATCGCCGACACCATCGGCCAGATCGCCGCCCGCATGCGACGCAACGGCCACGCATGATCAAGCGCTGTTTCGACATCCTCGCCAGCCTGGTGGCCCTGCTGCTGCTGAGTCCGCTGCTGCTGGGCACGGCGCTGGCGGTGGCCATCGAAAGCGGCTTTCCCGTGCTGTTCCGCCAGACCCGGGTCGGCCGCCACGGACGCCCCTTCGGCATGCTCAAGTTCCGCAGCATGGTCAAGAACGCGGCCCGCATCGGACCCTACTACACCTCGGCGAATGACCCGCGCATCACCCGCGTGGGCCGCTTCATCCGCCGCACCAGCCTGGACGAGCTGCCGCAGTTGCTCAACGTGCTCCAGGGCGACATGAGCCTCGTCGGCCCGCGCCCGGACGTGCCGGCACAGCAAAGCCTCTACAGCGAAGCCGACTGGGCGCAGCGCTGCAGCGTGCGCCCCGGCATCACCGGACTGGCGCAGGCGCTGTACCGGTCCGATTCCACCGAAGCCCAGCGCCTCGAAGCCGACCTGCGCTACACCCGTGAAGCCTCGCTGTGGCTGGACCTGAAAATCTGCTGGTGGACCGTCAAACGGCTGGGCGGCCAGGGAGCGAACTGAACCATGTGCGGCATCTTGGGTTACTGGGACCGGCGGCAGCAGGCACTGGCCGATGAAGCCCTGCGGGGCATGGCGCAGGCCCTGGTCCACCGCGGCCCGGACGACGAGGGCATTCACCACTTGCCCGCGCGCGGCGTGGCCATCGGCAACCGGCGCCTGTCCATCATCGACCTGGGCGGCGGCCACCAGCCCTTCGTCAGCGACGACGGCCAGATCGCCGTGGTGCAGAACGGCGAAATCTTCAACCACGTCGAACTGGCGGCCGAGCTGCGCGCCCAGGGCGTGCGGCTGGACACGCATTCGGACACCGAGGTCATCCTGCGCCTGTACGAGCGCGAAGGCATTGCCTGCCTGCGGCGGCTCAATGGCATGTTCGCCATCGCCATCAACGACGCGCGCGAAGACGCGCTCTACCTCGCGCGCGACCGCATCGGCGTCAAGCCGCTGTACGTGCACGACGACGGGCAGCGCATGGTGTTCGGCTCCGAGCTCAAGGCACTGTGGCCGGCCCTGCCGCACAAACCGGGCATGGACCTGGAAGCCATTCACCACTACCTCACGTTCAACTACGTGCCCGTGCCCTGGACCGCGTTCGAAGGCGTGCGTCACGTCATGCCCGGCACCTGGCAGCGCTACACCCGCCGCGGTGGCGTGCGGGTGCAGCGCTGGTGGAACCTGGCCGACCAGCGCGAGCAGGACCACACGTTCGGCGCCTGGGCCGAGGAATTCATGGCCCTGCTGGACGACGCCACCCGCATCCGCCTGCGTGCCGACGTGCCCTTCGGCGCCTTCCTCTCGGGTGGCGTCGATTCCAGCACCATCGTCGGCCTGATGGCGCGGCATGTGAAGGAACCGGTCAAGACCTTCTGCATCGGTTTCGAGGACCCGCGCTACGACGAGTCGGCCTTCGCCGCGCAAGCCGCGCAGCGCTTCGGCTGCGCCCACACCAGTGAAGTGGCCGAACTCAACATGCTGGATCGCTGGCCCCAGGTGCTGCACCACCTGGACCAGCCCCACGGCGATGCGTCCTTCATGCCCACACTGCGCGTGAGCGAACTGGCCGCCAAACACGTGAAGGTGGTGCTGACGGGCGACGGCGGCGACGAACTGTTTGCGGGCTACGACAAGTACGCGCAGTTCTTCGTCCGGCCCGATGCACTGACGCAACCGCAAGCGGCCTTCGAGCGCAGCTATTTCGACAGCATTTCGCTGTTCGGTCCAGCGGACAAGCTGGCCATGTACCGACCCTGCGCCCGCGCGCAGCTGGATGGCATCGACAGCTTCAGCGCAACGGCCGCACCCTGGTTTGAAGAGGCACGACATTTCGACCGCATCAACCAGGCGCTGTATCTGGACATGCAGTTGCTGCTGAGCGGCAACAACCTGGTCAAGCCCGACCGCATGGGCATGGCCGTGAGCATCGAGGCGCGCACGCCCTTCCTGGACTGGCGGATGATGGAATTCGCTTTCCGCTCGCGCGGTGCGACCAAGCTCTCGGCCCAAGGCGACAAGAAGCACTGGTTCAAGCGCGCGGCGGTGCCGCTGATCGGCGAAGACCTGGCGTACCGGAAGAAACAGATGTTCACCGTGCCCATCGGCGACTGGTTCAAAGGCGAGCTGCACGGCTGGCTGCGCCAGACCCTGCGCAGCAGCGAGGTGATGGCCCATCTCTTTGAGCCCGCCGTGATCACCCGCCTGCTGGACGAACACCGCGACGGCGATGGCAACCACACGCGCGAACTGCGGGCGCTGGCGGCGCTGGCGCTGTGGCACCGGGACGCTTTCGCATGAGCCCACCGCCCAAGGTCCTGTTCGTCAGCTACGGCGGTGGCCACATCGGCATGGTGCTGCCGGTGATGCGCGAACTGGAAGCGCTGTTGCCCGGCGCGCAGTGCATGCTGCTGGCCCTGACGACCGGCCACGGCAAGGCCAAGGCGGTGCGCCCCGATGCCCTCGGCTACCGGGATTTTCTGCACCTGGTGGACGCCGAGGCGGCCCGCGCCTGGGGTGAACGTCTGGCCGAAGGCAACACCAGCCCGGACGTGCCACTGGATGAAACCGTCGCCTACCTCGGCATCAACTACCTGGACCTGATCGCACAGCACGGCGAGACGGGCGCGGCCGATCTCTACCGCCAGCAAGGCCGTTACGGCTTCAAGCCGCTGCACTTCATGCGCACGGTGATGGACGCCCTGCAGCCCGACGCGGTGGTCGCCACCAACTCGCCGCGCAGCGAACGCACCGCGCTGGACGTGGCCAGGGAGCGCGGCGTACCGGCCATCGGCATGGTGGACCTGTTCGGCCTGGACAGCGACACCTATGTGCTGCACACACCGAAGCCGGCATGGACCTGCGTGATCTCCGAAGGCGTGCGCCAGCGGCTGATCGCGCGCGGCTTTCCGGCAGACGGCGTGGTGGTCACCGGCAACCCCGCCTTCGACGGCCTGTTCAGCGCGGACAACCACGAGCGCGCACAGCGCTTCCTGGCCGAGCGCGGCTGGCAGGACCTCCGACCCGTGCTGTTCGCCGGCCACTGGGAACCGCAGGCCCACCCGGCCACGCCGGTGCCCGTGGGGCAGAGCTTGCCGCGCGAAATCGAAGCCGTGCTGCGCGAAGCCGTGCGCGCCCGCAACGACCTGGCCCTGATCGTGCGCTACCACCCCAGCGACTGGACACAGTACCCGCGCCTGCCCGACGAAGCACGCATCCACTTCAGCGCGCCACCCAGGGAGCCCATCCACCCGCTGATCCTCGCATCGCAAGTGGTGGTCGTGCAGACCTCCACCGTGGGGCTGGAATCGGCCGTCGGTGGCAAACCGGTGATTTCGGTCGAGAATTCGCCCGCCGCCCACGTGTGGTTCAGTCTGGCGCAGCAGGGCGTGTCCACCCCGGCCGCCAAGCCGGACCAGCTGCCATCGGTGCTCGACGCCGTGCTGTCCGGATACGGATCGCCGACCGATCCGAGCTTTCGCAGCGACGGCCAGGCCGCGCGCCGGGTGGCGGCGGTCGTGCAAAACGCCCTGTCCTGCTCCCCCCGCAGGACCTGATCCACAGGAGCGCCGCGTACGAACACCGGCTGGTTCAAAATAGGCGCTTTGCGGCCGCCGCTGCAACACGATCCGCCCTACGCTCCCGACATGCAACCCATCCCCTACGCCACCCAGTCCATCGGCGAAGACGACCTGCGGGCGGTCAACGAGGTGCTGACTTCGGGCTGGCTGACCCAGGGGCCGGCCGTACCGCGCTTCGAGCAGGCCTTCGCGCAGCGCCATGGCGTGGCGCACGCGGTGGCCGTGTCCAACGCCACCGCCGGCCTGCACATCGCCTGCCTGGCGCTGGGGGCCGGGCCCGGCCAGACGGTGTGGACCAGCCCGAACAGCTTTGTGGCCTCGGCCAACTGCGCGCTGTATTGCGGCGCCAGCGTGGACTTTGTGGACATTGACCCAGTCACGCGCAACATGAGCGTGGCACAACTGGCCGCCAAACTGGAGCAAGCCGATCAGCAAGGACAACTGCCGAGCATCGTCATTCCGGTGCATTTCGGGGGCCTGGCCTGTGATCTGGCGCCGATGCGCGAGCTCGCTGACCGCTACGGTTTCCGGCTACTGGAAGACGCGTCGCACGCCGTAGGCGCCCGCTACAACGGCCAGCCCATCGGCAGCCAGCACGCCGACGCCAGCGTGTTCAGCTTCCACCCGGTCAAGATCATCACCACCGGCGAAGGCGGCATGGTCACCACGCAGGACGCCGCGCTGGCGCGCCGCCTGCAGCTGCTGCGCTCGCACGGCATCACGCGCGAAGCGAGTGAGATGGATCGCCCTGAAACGGGCGCGTGGCACTACGAACAGCACAGCCTGGGCTTCAACTACCGGATGACGGACATCCAGGCAGCCCTGGGCCATTCGCAGCTGCAGCGCCTGGACGCCTTCCACGCGGCCCGCGAACGCCTGGCCGAGCGCTACGACCGATTGCTGGCCAGCCTACCCCTGCGATTGCCGACTCGCGTGCCCGGCCCCGGGAGCACGGCACGCTCATCCTGGCATCTGTATGTGGTGGAAGTGGTGCCCGGCCCGGGCGTGGCCGATCGCGCCTCGGTGTTCGCCCGCCTGCGCGCCGCGGGCATCGGTGTCAACGTGCACTACGAGCCGATTCCGCTGCAGCCTTACTACCGCGGCCTGGGCTTTCAGCCCGGCCAGTTCCCCGCCGCCGAAGCCTACGCAGCGCAGGCCCTGTCCCTTCCGCTCTACCCTGGCCTGACCGAGGCCCAGCAGGACTGCGTGGTGGCCGCCCTGACCGAGGCGCTGCGGGCATGAAGACGCTGATCATCGTCCAGGCCCGCATGACCTCGACCCGACTGCCGGGCAAGGTGCTGCTGCCGCTGGCAGGCGTTCCCATGCTCACACGGCTGATCGAACGGCTGCGCCGGGTGCAGCGCGCCGATGGCATCGTGATCGCCACCACCACCAACACGACCGATGACCCCATCGCCGCGCTGTGCGCCGAGCAAGGCGCGCCCTGCCATCGCGGCAGCGAACACGACGTGCTCTCGCGCTACGCCGACGCGGCGCGCCTTCACGGCGCCGACGTGGTGGTGCGCATCACCTCGGACTGCCCACTGATCGACCCCACGCTGATCGACCAGGTCATCGCGGCGTATGAAGAAGGCGGCAGCGACTACGTGTCCAACATGCTGCCGCCCACCTGGCCCTACGGCATGGCGGTGGAGGTGTTCAGCGCCGCCGCGCTGGCTCAGGCCCACGCCGAGGCCACCCAGGCCGCCGAGCGCGAGCACGTCACGCCCTTCCTCTACGGGCACCCGGAGCGTTACCGACTGCGCAATGTCGCCAGCCCGCTGGACCTGAGCCAACACCGCTGGACCGTGGACACGCCGGAAGATTACGAACTGGTGCGCCGCCTGTTCGAAGCGTTGGTCGACACCCACCCTGAATTCACGCAGACCGACATCCTCGCCGTGCTCGACGCCCATCCGGACTGGATCACCATCAACCAGCACATCCGCCAGAAACCAGCCACCGAATCACAGACCGCACAGGAGAAAAACCCATGACCTTCAAGACCGAGCAGGAAGCCTTCTGGGCCGGCGATTTCGGCACCGAATACATCCAGCGCAACCAGGGCGATGCGCTGCTGGCCTCCAACCTCGACTTCTTCGGCAAGGCCCTGCGCCAGGCGCGCGGCATCCGCAGCTGCATCGAGTTCGGCGCCAACATCGGCATGAACCTCAAGGCGCTCAAACTGCTGCACCCCGGCATCGACGCGCACGCCATCGAGATCAACGCCGAGGCCGCCAAGCAACTGGGCGAAGTCATCCCGTCCGCCAAGGTCTACAACACGTCCATACTGGACTTCACCCCGGCCCGCCAGTGGGACCTGACCCTCATCAAGGGCGTGCTCATCCACATCAACCCCGAAGTGCTGCCGCAGGTGTACGACAAGCTGTTCGCCGCCTGTGGCCGCTATCTGATGGTGGCCGAGTACTACAACCCCGCGCCGGTGGCCATTCCCTACCGCGGCCACAGCGACCGCCTGTTCAAGCGCGACTTCGCCGGCGAACTCATGGACCGCCACCCGCAGCTGCAGCTGGTGGACTACGGTTTCGCCTACCGCCGCGACCCCAACTTCCCGCAGGACGACATCACCTGGTTCCTGATGGAAAAGCGCTGAGCCCTTTTCAAGAGACACGACCATGCTGACCTATTGCAAACGCTGCGTGATGCCGGACACCAAGCCGGACCTGCACCTGGACGAACACGGCATCTGCAACGCCTGCCGCAGCTACGAGGCGCGCAAGGCCGTCGACTGGGACGCGCGTTACCAGGACCTGCTGAAGGTACTGGAGAAGTACCGCCGCCCCGACGGCAGCCATTGGGACTGCATCGTGCCAGTGAGCGGTGGCAAGGACAGCACCTACCAGGTGGTGCGCATGCTGCAGCTGGGCCTGAACCCGCTGTGCGTCACCTCGTCCACCTGCGACCTCTCGCCGCTGGGCCGCGCCAACATCGAGAACCTCAAGCGCCTGGGCGTGGACCACATCGAGTTCTCGCCCAACCCGCTGGTGCGCGCCAAGCTCAACCGCGTGGGCCTGACCCAGGTGGGTGACATCTCCTGGCCCGAACACGTGGGCATCTTCACGATTCCCGTGCGCGCGGCGGTGCAGTTCAACGTACCGCTGATCGTCTGGGGCGAGAACTCGCAAAACGAATACGGCGGCCCCGCCGCAGCGTCCGAGAACAACGTGCTCAACCGCCGCTGGCTCGAAGAGTTCGGTGGCCTGCTGGGCATGCGCGTGTCCGACCTGATCGGGCAGGACGGTATCGAAGCCAAGCACCTGATTTCCTACACCTACCCCAGCGACGAAGAACTGCAGCGCGTGGGCGTGACCGGCCTGTTCCTGGGCCACTACATCCCGTGGGACGGCCTGGCCAACACCCTCATCGCGTCGGCCAACGGCTTCCAGAGCTACCACAAGGTGGTCGAGGGTTCGATGGTCAACTACGAGAACCTGGACAACCACCAGACCGGCATCCACGACTACTTCAAGTTCCTGAAGTTCGGCTTCGGCCGCGCCACCGACCTGGCCTGCCTGCACATCCGCCGCGGGCGCCTGACGCGGCAGGACGGCCTCGAAGCCGTCAAGCGCCTGGACGGTCTGTTCCCCTGGGAATACCTGGGCAAGCCGCTCAAGGACATCCTGCGCCCGCTGGAAATGACCGAAGACGAGTTCATCCGCGTCTGCGACAAGTTCACCAACAAGAAGATCTTCAAGCGCGACGTCAGCGGTGCCCTGCTCAAGGACCGCGAGGGCAACCTGACCAAGATCAACGACGACAACGTCTGATCGCATGAAAGTCGGCGTCATCGACTACGGCGTGGGCAACCTGGGCTCGGTGCTGCGCGCGCTGGAAGAGCTGCGCGTGGCCCCGGTGCTGGTCAACCGCGCGGCCGACATGCACGCGACCGACTGCCTGATCCTGCCCGGGGTGGGCAACTTCGCCGACTGCGCGCGCCTGCTGAACGACGGCGGCTGGACCTCCGCCCTGCGCGACGAGGTGCTGGGCTACCAGCGGCCGCTGCTGGGCGTGTGCGTGGGCATGCAGTTGCTGGCCGACAGCAGTACCGAAGGCGCGAGCGAAGGCCAGGACACGCCGGGCCTGGGCTTCATCCCCGGCCAGGTGCGGCACCTGCGCAGCTTCGGCTGCACGCTGCGCGTGCCGCACGTGGGCTGGAACGGCATCACCCGCACCCGCAGCGACGACCACCTGCTGGCCGGCATGCCCGACGGCACCGACTTCTACTTCGTGCACAGCTACGCCTTCTCGCCGCAGGACCCGGCCGATGTGCTGGCCACCACCGACTACGGCGTACCGGTCACGGCCGCAGTGCGGCGGGGCCACGTGTGGGGCACCCAGTTCCATCCGGAAAAGAGCTCGCGCGCTGGCTTCCGGCTGCTCAAGAACTTCATCGAAGGCCCGACATGCTGAAGGTGCGCGTCATCCCCACCTTGCTGTGGAAGCAGTTTGGCCTGGTCAAGGGCGTGGGCTTCGACAGCTGGCGCCGCGTCGGTCCGGTGTTGCCCGCGATCAAGGTCTACAACCAGCGCGAGGTCGATGAGCTGGTGCTGGTGGACATCGTGGCCCACCTCGGGGACGACGACCCGGACTTCGAATCCATCGACGAGTTCGGCCAGGACTGCTTCGTGCCGCTCACCGTGGGCGGCGGCATCACCCGCATCGAACAGGTGCAGCGCCTGCTGCGCGCGGGCGCGGACAAGGTGTCGGTCAACACGGCCGCCTACACACGGCCTGAACTGGTGTCCGAGATCGCCCGTCGCCACGGCGCGCAGTGTGTCGTTGCCAGCATCGACGTGCGCGCGCAGGACGGTGGCTGGACCTGCTTCAGTCACGCCGGGAGTCAGGCCACCGGCCGCGAGGTGGTGGCCTGGGCGCGCGAGCTGGAAGACCGTGGCGCGGGAGAGATTCTCATCACGTCCATCGAGCGCGACGGCACGATGCAGGGCTACGACCTGCCGCTGATCGAGGCCGTGGTGCGCGCGGTGAACATTCCGGTCATCGCATCGGGCGGCGCGGGGAACTACCAGCACATGGTCGAGGCCGTGACGCAGGCCGGTGCCTCGGCCGTGGCCGCGGCCAGCATCTTCCACTTCACCGAACAGACGCCCGCCGGCGCCAAGGCTGCGCTCGCGGCCGCTGGGGTGCCGGTGCGCCAGACGTACCGGGCATGATCCCCCCGCGCCGCTTCACGTCACCCCCCCAGGGGGGCGGCACCAGAGGCCCGGCAAAGCCGGTTCCTCGGTGCCCTTGTCCGGACCGCCTCACGCCTGGTGAATCGCGCTCCGGTGTGGCGGAGTCGCTGTCATGATCGTGGCGCCCCGGGTGGCGGTGCGGGTCGATGCGTCGGCCGCCATCGGCACCGGGCATCTCAAGCGCTGCCTGTCGCTGGCGCAGGCGCTGACCGAAACGGGCGCCGAAGTCCGCTTCATCTGCCGCCGGCTCGACGCCGTGGCCGCCCAAGTGCTGACCGGTGCCTCAACGCCCGTGTACTGGCTGTCCGAGCCCGCGCACGGGTTCTCCGTGGAGCCTGACGCGCCAGCCCACGCCATCTGGGCAGGCGTTCCCCAGGCGCGGGACGCCCACGAGACCACACAGGCCCTCAGCCACTGGGCACCCGACTGGATGGTGGTCGATCACTACGCCTTCGACGCGCACTGGCACCAGGCGGTGCGCCACGCGCTGGCGTGCCGCCTCTTGGTGATCGACGACACCGCGGACCGGTCGCTCTGGCCCGATGCCTTGCTGGACCACAACTGGGCACCCGACCACCGCGCCAAGTACGCGGGACGGCTGCAGCGCGAACCCCACTGGCTGAGCGGCCCCCGTTATGCCTTGTTGTCCTCCACCTACCAGCAAGCACCTCGCCACATCGCCCACCCCGAGGTGCGCAGCCTCGGCATCTTCATGGGCGGCACGGATCCGGACAGCATCTCCGCGCGCGTGCTCGCCGCCTGCCGCAACGCCGGGTTCACTGGCGCCATCGAAGTGGTCACCACCTCGGCCAACCCGCAGCTGAGTCACCTGCGCGCGGCCTGCACGGCCGACCCCGCAGCCACACTCACGCTGGATCAACCCGACCTGGCTGCCTTCTTCGCCCGGCACGACCTGCAGATCGGCGCCGGGGGTGGGGCCACCTGGGAACGCTGCTGCATCGGCGCACCCACCATCGCGATCGCGGTCGCCGCCAACCAACAGGCCGTGGTGCCCGGTCTGGACGCGCTCGGTGCGGTCCGGGCAGCCACGGAAGACACCCTGGTCGAAGTGCTGCGCGAACTGATCGCCGACCGTTCGGCCCGCCAGGCCCTGGGCGAGCGCGCCGCCGCGCTGGTGGACGGCCGTGGCGCCCAGCGCGTCGCCCTGTTCCTGCTGCGCGACCGCCTGCAACTGCGCCTGGCCACCGCTGGCGATGCCCCGCTGCTGCACGCGTGGCGCAACCACCCCGCCGTCCGGGCCGTGTCCGCCACCCAGGACCCGATCCCCTTCGACGCCCACCGCGACTGGCTGCAGGCCGTACTGGCGAACCCGGCGCGCTGGCTGTTCCTCGCCCAGGTGGGCCGTCTGCCCGTGGGCAGCATCCGCTTCGACCGTCTCGAAACCGGTCGTCTCGAGGTCTCGCTCTACACCGACCCGCAGCTCCAAGGCCTGGGTCTGGGGCCACGGCTGCTGCTCGCGGGCGAGCGGCAGATGCACCACACCTTGCAGACGCCCTTCACGGTGGACGCCACGGTGCTTGAAGACAACGCCGCGTCGCAGAGACTTTTCAGGAGCTGCGGCTACCATGGTGGCCCGCTGCTCTTTCGCAAAACCATCGGGCCCGCGTCCGACCTATCCACCGCCCTGCCATGAAGATCCTTGACCGCGAAATCGGCCCCGGGCACCGCCCTTACCTGATCGCCGAGATGTCGGGCAACCACAACCAGTCGCTGGAGCGTGCGCTGGCCATCGTGGACGCGGCAGCGGCACACGGCGCCGACGCGATCAAGCTGCAGACCTACACCGCGGAGACCATGACGCTGAACCTGCGCAGGCCCGGCTTCGTGATCGACGATCCCAAGAGCCTGTGGGCCGGCCGCCAGCTCTACGAACTCTACGAGGAGGCCCGTACCCCCTGGGAATGGCATGCACCCATCATGGAACGTGCGGCCCGACATGGCGTGCACTGCTTCAGCACGCCGTTCGATTTCACATCGGTGGACTTCCTCGAATCGCTGAACGTGCCGGCCTACAAGATCGCCTCGTTCGAGAACACCGACCTGCCGCTGATCCGCCGCGTGGCCGCGACCGGCAAGCCCATGATCATGTCCACCGGCATGGCCACGGCAGGTGAACTGGACGAGGCCGTGCGCGCCGCGCGCGAAGCCGGCTGCCGCGACCTGGTGCTGCTCAAGTGCACCAGCACCTACCCGGCCACGGCGGAGAACACCAACATCTCGACCATTCCGCACATGCGCACGCTGTTCGGTTGCGAGGTCGGCCTGTCGGACCACACCATGGGCTGCGGCGTCTCGGTGGCGGCCACCGCGCTGGGCGCCACGGTGATCGAAAAGCACTTCACCCTGCGCCGTGCCGACGGCGGTGTGGACTCGAGCTTTTCGATGGAGCCGCATGAACTGCGACAGCTGCGCGAGGAAACCGAACGCGCATGGCAGGCCGTCGGCCGGGTCAGCTACGGGCCGACCGCAGCCGAGATGAAGTCGCTGGCCTTCCGCCGCTCGCTCTACATCGCGCAAGATCTCAAGGCCGGCGATGTGCTCACGCGCGAGAACCTGCGCTGCGTGCGGCCCGGCTTCGGCCTGCCGCCCAAGCACCTGGACAGCCTGCTGGGTCAACGCATCGGCCGCGACGTGACCGCCGGCACCCCCATGGCCTGGGCCCTGCTGTCACCGGAGTCCGGCGCATGATGGGGAGCCACGCGCGCTGGCTGCAGCTGCCCGTGGACCTGACCCTGGTCGCCGCCGCCTGGTGGCTGGCCTTCTGGCTGCGCTTCAACCTGGACACGCCGGACGAGTTCGAGGCCATGATGTGGCAGACCCTGCCCGCATCGCTGCTGGCCTACAGCGTGAGCTTGCTCGGCTGGGGTGTGTACCGCCACATCTGGCGCTACACCAGCGTGGCCGAACTCACGCGACTGGTCTACGGCGTGGCCATTGGCGGCCTGCTGACCACCGCCCTGGTGCTGATGCTGCGCGTGCCGTTTTTCCCGCGCTCGGTGCTGTTGCTCCACCCCATGCTGGTGCTGCTGGCCCTGGGCGGTGCACGGGGCGCAGCGCGCCTGCTGCTGGGCAGCAACACGGGCGCGCCCACCGGCAAGCCGCTGCTGCTGGTGGGCTCCGTGCAGGACGCTGCTGCCGCCCTGCCCGCCTTGCGCAGCGCGCGCCAGTGGACGCCGGTGGGCATCGTCAGCCCGCTGCCCGCCGAGCGGGGCCGGTCGTTGCAGGGCATCGAGGTGCTGGGTTCACTCGCCGAACTGCCGCAGGTGGCGCGCGAGACCGAGGCCGCCGCTGCGCTGGTGGTCAGCGCATCCGGCTCGGATGCCCGGCGCGCGGCCCTGGTGGGTGCCAGCGACGCCGGCCTGCCCTTGCTGACCATGCCGCGCCCGGACGAGTGGCTGCGCGCCGAAGCGGGGTCGCTGCGCAAGATTGAGCTCGACGACCTGCTGGGCCGCGCACCCGTGGCACTGGACGAAAAAGGCCTGTCGCAGCTCATCGCCGGGCAGACCGTGCTGGTCACCGGTGCGGGCGGCTCCATCGGTTCGGAGCTGTGCCGGCAGATCGCGCGCTTCGGCGTGGCGCGTCTGGTCTGCGTGGACGTGTCCGAATACGCCCTCTACCAGCTGGAACAGGAACTGCGCGCCGCCCATCCGCAGATGCAGGGTCTGTACTACACCGCCAACGTTCGCGAGGCCGACCGCCTGCTGGCCATCGCCACCCAGCACATGCCCACGGTGGTGTTCCACGCCGCCGCCTACAAGCACGTGCCGCTGATGGAGTCGCTCAACGAGATCGAGGCCCTGCGCACCAACGTGCAGGGCACGCTCCACGCCGCGCGGGTGGCCGGCCAGGTGGGCGCCCGTCGCTTCGTGCTGGTCTCCACCGACAAGGCGGTCAACCCGACCAACGTGATGGGCGCGAGCAAGCGTCTGGCCGAGCTGATGGTGCAGGCCGTGGCGCGCGAACACCTGGGCACGCAGTTCGTGGCGGTGCGCTTTGGCAACGTGCTGGGCTCCAGCGGATCGGTGGTGCCGCTGTTCACGCAGCAGATCGCGCGTGGCGGCCCGGTGACGGTGACGCACCCGGACATCGTGCGCTACTTCATGACCATCCCCGAAGCCGCGCAGCTGGTGCTGCAGGCCGGCCTGATGGGCCGCTCGGGCCAGATCTTCGTGCTCGACATGGGCGAAGCGGTGAAGATCGTGGAACTGGCCCGGATGCTGATCCGCCTCTCGGGCCAGACCGAGCAGGACGTGCCCATCACCTTCACCGGGCTGCGGCCCGGCGAGAAGCTGTTCGAGGAACTGCTGGCCGACGACGAGACCACCGAACCCACGCCGCATCCCAAGCTGCGCATCGCCAAGGTCGCGGTGTCGGCCGTGCAGGCCGATCCGGTCAGCGCGTGGATCGCCGGTGCCGGGCCCGCGCCCGAAGCCGCCACCACGCGCCAGTGGCTGCGTTCGCTGGTACCCGAATACACGCCAATGGGCTGACCCCCCGAAAGCAGAAAGGCCCGCGAAGCGGGCCTTTCTCTTGGGTCGAAGCGGGTTCAATGGCCCAGGTAGGCCTCGCGGACTTTGGGGTCCGTCAGCAGTTCCTTGCCCGGACCGGTCATGGTGATCAGGCCCGAGTCCATCACGTAGCCCCGGTCGGCGATCTGCAGCGCGCGCTGGGCGTTCTGTTCCACCAGCACGATGGTCACGCCCTGGGCGGACACGTCCCGCACCACCTCGAAGATCTTGTCGACCATGATGGGCGACAGGCCCATGGACGGCTCGTCCAGCAGCAGCACCTTGGGCTGGCTCATCAGCGCACGCGCCATGGCCAGCATCTGCTGCTCGCCGCCCGACATGGTGCCGGCCAGCTGGTCCTTGCGCTCCTTCAGGCGCGGGAAGATGCCGAACATGCGCTCGATGTCGGCCTCGATGCCCGCCTTGTCGGAACGGATGTAGGCACCCATCAGCAAGTTCTCGGTGATGGTCATGCGGGTGAACACGCCGCGTCCCTCCGGCACCATGGCCAGGCCCTGTTTGACCAGGTCCCAGGCGCCCTGGCCCTTGATGGTCTGGCCCAGGTATTCGATGGTCCCGCCCTCGACGCCCAGCGAGCCGGTGATGGCCTTCATGGTGGTCGTCTTGCCGGCGCCGTTGGAGCCGATCAGCGTGATCAGCTCGCCTTCGCGCACTTCCATGTCGATGCCCTTGACGGCCTTGATGCCGCCGTAAGACACCTTCAGCCCGCTGACTTTCAGGAGTGTGTTTGCCATGCTCTTTTCTTCCTCGATCAGTGGCCGCCCGTGCCGAGGTACGCCTCGATCACTTTCGGATCGTTCTGCACCTCGGTCGGTGTGCCCGACGACAGCTGTTTGCCGTAGTCCAGCACCGTCACGCGGTCGCACAGGCCCATGACCAGCTTCACGTCGTGTTCGATCAGCAGGATGGTGCGGTTGTCCTTGCGGATGCGGTCGATCAGCTCGCGCAGCTGCACCTTCTCGGTGGCGTTCATGCCCGCGGCGGGTTCGTCCAGTGCGATCAGCTGCGGATCGGTGGCCAGCGCCCGCGCGATCTCCAGCCGTCGCTGGTCGCCGTAGCTCAGCGTGCGCGACTTGTAGTCGGCGAACTTGGCGATGCCCACGTACTCCAGCAGCTCCTGGGCGCGGGCGGTGATTTCCGCCTCTTCCTTCTTGAAGCCCGGGGTGCGCAGCACCGCACCGATCAGCCCGGAATGCGTGCGCACGTGGCGCCCCACCATCACGTTCTCCAGCGCCGTCATCTCTGGAAACAGGCGGATGTTCTGGAACGTGCGGGCGATGCCGGCCTTGGCCACTTCGTGCACCGCCGTGGGCGTGTAGGGCTTGCCGGCGAGTTCGAAGCTGCCGCTGTCGGGCGTGTACAGGCCGGTCAGCACGTTGAAGAACGTGGTCTTGCCAGCGCCGTTGGGACCGATCAGGCCATAGACCTGACCGCGTTCGATGCTGATGCCCACATCGCTGAGGGCCTGGAGACCGCCGAAGCGCTTGGAAACGTTGGCGACTTTGAGGATGGTTTCAGACATGTGCGTTCTCTCCACTCATTTCGCCAGCGACTTGCCGTGTTCCGGCGCCGGCCAGAGTCCCTTCGGACGCAGCAGCATCACCACCACCATGGCCAGCGCGATCAGCAGCTGGCGCATGATTTCCGGGCCCAGACGGCCACCGGTCAGCTCGGTCAGAGGCCCGGCCACATGGCGCAGCACCTCGGGCAGGCCCGCCAGCAGCAGCGCCCCCAGGACCACGCCCGGGATGTGGCCAATGCCCCCCACCACCACCATCGCCACGACCATCACCGACTCCATCAGCGAGAAGGACTCGGGCGAGACGAAGCGCTGGAACGAGGCGAACAGCACCCCCGACATGCCGCCGAACGTGGCGCCCATGCCGAAAGCCAGCAGCTTGAGGTTGCGGGTGTTCAGGCCCATGGCCTTGGCGGCGATCTCGTCTTCCCGCACCGCCATCCAGGCGCGGCCGATGCGCGAATCCTGCAGGCGGTACGACAGGATGATCGAGAACACCACGAAGAACAGGAACAGGTAGTAGTACATCGTCACCGGCTGGAAGGTGTAGCTCCAGTCGCCCAGCGAGATGGTCTGACGCTGTCCCATGTTGATGCCGAACACCGTCAGCGGGTCGATCTGGCTGATGCCTTTGGGTCCGTTGGTGATGTTCACCGGGCGGTCCATGTTCAGCAGGAAGATGCGGATGATCTCGCCGAAACCCAGCGTGATGATGGCCAGGTAGTCGCCGCGCAGTTTGAGCGTGGGTGCGCCCAGGATCATGCCGACCACCCCGGCGACGACGGCCGCCAGAATCATCACCAGCCAGATGTTGATGTGCAGCCCGTTCGGGAACATGGCCTGGATCGCCGGGAAGGCCTCGGCCAGGTGGGGCGAAGCCAGCAGGCCATAGAGGTAGGCGCCCACCGCGAAGAAGGCGATGTAGCCCAGGTCCAGCAGGCCGGCGTAGCCGACCACGATGTTCAGGCCCAGGGCCAGCAGCACGTACAGCAGCGCGATGTCCACCATGCGTGCCCAGGAGTTCGAGCCGGTGGCCTGCAACAGGATGGGCAGCGCCAGCAGCGCGATCGTCGCGAGGACGATCAGGGCCAGTTTGCGGGGGTCGAGGTTCTGGAACATGTCAACTCCTGTCGGGTCAGGCGCGGTCGGCCACACGTTCACCCAGCAGGCCCGAGGGGCGCAGGGTCAGCACCAGGGCCAGCACGATGAAGGCGAAGATGTCCACGTACTGGCTGCCCAGCACGCCACCGGTGAGCTGGCCCAGGTAGCCCGCACCGAGCGACTCGATCAGGCCCAGCGCGATGCCGCCCACCACGGCACCGGCCAGGTTGCCGATGCCGCCCATGACCGCCGCCACGAAGGCCTTGAGGCCGGGCATGAAGCCCATGGCGTGCTGCACCGTGCCGTAGTTGGACGCCCACATGATGCCGGCGATGGCGGCGAGCATGGCGCCGATGATGAAGGTGGCGGAGATCACCACATCGGGCTTGATGCCCATGAGCGCCGCCACCCGCGGGTTTTCGGCCGTGGCCCGCATGGCACGGCCCAGGTTGGTCCGGTTCACCAGCCACATCAGGAAGGCCAGGGTGATGGCCGTGGTGGCCAGGATGACGATCTGCGTCACCGACACCACCGCACCACCGAATTCGATCGGTTCGCGCGAGAGCATCGACGGGTAGGACTTGGGGTTGGGTTCCCAGATGATCATGGCGAAGGTCTGCAGCAGCAGCGACATGCCGATGGCGGTGATCAGCGGCGCCAGCCGTGGCGAGTTGCGCAGCGGCCGGTAGGCCAGCTTTTCGATGCTGAAGTTGAGCACCGCACAGACCACCATCGCGATCAGCGTGGCCAGCAGCAGCACCATCCAGCCCGGCAGGTCGGGCGAAGCGTCGGCCATCCAGCCGATGATGGTCCAACTGGTGAGCGCACCCACCATGAGCACGTCGCCGTGCGCGAAATTGATCAGGCCGATGATCCCGTAGACCATCGTGTAACCCAGCGCCACCAGCGCATACATACTGCCGAGGACCAGACCGTTGATGATCTGTTGCAGCAAGACATCCATGAAGTTTTCTCCGTGTTCGTGACAGGCCGGGACACATCGACCAGGGCGATCATTGCTTCACCGTTTTTGGGGTGAAGTTGCCCGTGTTCTGGCCCGCTTCAACTTAGCAAAAAACCCGCCAGGTCCGGTCTCTGGAAGAGCCCGGCTGCGGGTTGGAGCGCGATTGTATCGGCGCGTGTCCAACGTCCCGATGGGTGTAAGCCCCTAGCGGACCGGGTTTTCCCTGTGGTGGCGCAGACCCCTTCTCGCCGCATCAGCGGGTTTGGGTTGTCATTAGTTTTTCTGATTGTTGAGATTCTTGAGTTCGCGCAGCTTATCCGCGATGCGGATTTCCAGCCCGCGCTCCACCGGGCGGTAGAAACCCGGTTCGGCCATGCCTTCGGGCAGGTAACGTTCACCCGCCGCGAAGCCGCCCGCCTCGTCGTGGGCATAGCGGTAGCCCTTGCCGTAGTCCAGTTCCTTCATCAGTTTCGTCGGCGCATTGCGCAGGTGCAGAGGCACCGGCCGGCTGCCATCCCTTTTCACGAAGGCCTTGGCCTCGTTGAAAGCCTTGTAGACGGCGTTGGACTTGGGCGCGACGGCCAGATAGACCAGGCATTCGGCCAGCGCCAGCTCACCCTCGGGGCTGCCCAGACGTTCGTACACCTCGGCCGCATCCAGCGCCAGCCGCAAGGCTCGTGGGTCGGCCAGGCCAATGTCTTCGGCGGCCATGCGGATCAGGCGGCGCGCCAGATAACGCGGGTCGGCACCGCCGTCGAGCATGCGCACGAACCAGTACAGCGCCGCGTCCGGGTCGGAACCGCGCACGCTCTTGTGCAGGGCGCTGATGGTGTCGTAGAACTGTTCGCCGCCCTTGTCGTAGCGGCGCATGCGCTCGCCCAGCACCTTGAGCAGCCAGGCATCGGTCACCTGGTCCAGTTTTTCACGCCCGGCGGCGACGGCCAGCGTCTCCAGCGTGTTGAGCAGGCGGCGCGCATCGCCGTCGGCGTAGGCGATCAACCGGTCTTCGGCCGCCTTTTCGATGGCTGGCACCGCACCGATGCCCTGGGACCGCACCACCAGCTGGCGCAGGTCGTCCTCGCCCAGCGGCTGCAGCACATACACCGCCGCGCGCGAAAGCAAGGCGGAGTTGACCTCGAAGGACGGGTTCTCGGTCGTCGCGCCGATGAAGGTGAACAGCCCGCTTTCCACGTGGGGAAGGAAAGCGTCCTGCTGGCTCTTGTTGAAGCGGTGCACCTCGTCCACGAACACGATGGTGCGGCGCTGCTCCAGGCCGTCGCGGGCCGACTGCGCCTGCTCGACCGCTTCGCGGATGTCCTTGACGCCACCGAGCACCGCGCTGATGGTGATGAACTGCGCATCGAACGCATCGGCCATCAGGCGCGCGATGGTGGTCTTGCCCACGCCCGGTGGACCCCAGAGGATGCAACTGTGCGGCTGGCCCGACTCGAACGCCAGCCGCAGGGCCATGCCCTCACCCAGCAGGTGCTGCTGGCCGATCACCTCGCCCAGCGTGCGCGGGCGCAGGCGCTCGGCCAGGGGTTGACGGAGCTCTGCAGTCGCCACCGGATCAGGGACGGATCACGTCCGCACCGGCCGGCGGCTGGAAACGGAACTGCTCGGCCTTGAGCGGTGCGTTGTCCTGCCACTGGTTGAAGGTGAGCACCGAGCGCTGGCCCAGGCTGTCGGCGATCTCCAGCACCGCCAGCTGGCCGGCGCGGAACCCCACACGCACGCTCTGCAACTGCCCGTCCTTCGCCTTGGGCCTGGCCTCCAGCCATTCGAGTCCGTCTTGCGCGGGAGCCGCTTTCAGGTCGAACACGGCCGACAAGGCCTTGAGATCGGTGCCCGCTGCGATCAGCGCGGCGGGTGTGCTGCCCAGCACCTCTTGCTGTCGGCGCGCGGTCACCTGGTTCAGGTCCACGTCGTAGAGCCACAGGGTCTGACCGTCGGCCACGATGGTCTGCGGAAACGGTTGGGTGTATTCAAAACGGAAGCGGTTGGGCCGCAAAAATTCGAAACGACCGCTGGAGGTCTTGCTGCGCGCCACGGTTTCGCCCGCTCGCTGGGGCGATGTCACCACCTGCGTGAAGCCAGCCTGGGCGCTGCCGACCTCGCGCAGAAAGATTTCCAGGGCTTTCAGGCCGTCGGCCATGGCGCTTGATGAGACCAGCGCCATCGACGCGGCGAGGAGAAGATTCTTGATCATGTGAACTGTGACCCGCGAATGCGGACAAGGTTGCATGCCCGCCTCAATCTCCGCGCGGCGCCACCAGGATGTCGCGCTGGCCGCTGGCGGTCAGGGCGCTGACCAGGCCGGCCGTCTCCATGTCCTCCAGCAGACGCGCGGCGCGGTTGTAGCCGATCTTGAGCTTGCGTTGCACGTACGAGATGCTGGCCTTGCGGTCCTGCAGCACGATGGCCACGGCCTGGTCGTACAGCGCGTCCTTCTCGCCGCCCTCGCCGCCGCCTTCACCGAACAGGTCGCCGCCCTCGCCATCGCCCGCGGCGGCTTCCAGCACCCCATCGATGTAGTTGGGCTCGCCGCCCTGCTCCTTGAGGTAGGCCACCACGCGGTGCACCTCGTCGTCGCTGACGAAAGCGCCGTGCACACGGATCGGGAAACCGGTGCCGGAAGGCATGTACAGCATGTCGCCCATGCCCAGCAGGCTCTCGGCACCCATCTGGTCCAGGATGGTGCGGCTGTCGATCTTGCTGCTGACCTGGAAACTCAGACGCGTCGGGATGTTGGCCTTGATCAGGCCGGTGATCACGTCCACGCTGGGCCGCTGCGTCGCAAGGATCAGGTGGATGCCGGCGGCGCGCGCCTTCTGCGCCAGCCGTGCGATGAGCTCTTCGATCTTCTTGCCCACCACCATCATCAGGTCGGCCAGCTCGTCGATCACCACCACGATGTGCGGCAGCCGCTCCAGCGGCTCGGGCTGCTCCGGCGTCAGGCTGAACGGGTTGCCGATGATCTCGCCGCGCGCGCGCGCTTCGTCGATCTTGGTGTTGAAGCCGGCCAGGTTGCGCACGCCCAGCTTGCTCATGAGCTTGTAGCGCTTCTCCATCTCGGCCACGCACCAGTTCAGACCATTGGCCGCGTGCTTCATGTCGGTGACCACAGGGCACAACAGGTGCGGAATGCCCTCGTAGACGCTCAGTTCCAGCATCTTCGGGTCGATCAGCATCAGGCGCACGTCCTTGGCGTCGGCCTTGTACAGCAGGCTCAGGATCATGGCGTTGATGCCGACCGACTTGCCCGAGCCCGTGGTACCGGCCACCAGGCAGTGCGGCATCTTCGCCAGGTCGGCCACCACCGGCAGGCCGGCGATGTCCTTGCCCAGGCCCATGGTCAGCAGGCTCTTGGCGTCGTTGTAGACCTGCGAACCCAGGATCTCGCTGAGTTTGATGGTCTGGCGCTTGGCGTTCGGCAGCTCCAGCGCCATCAGGTTCTTGCCCGGGATGGTCTCGATCACGCGGATCGACACCAGCGACAGCGAACGCGCCAGGTCGCGGCCCAGGTTGACGATCTGCGAGCCCTTGACCCCGGTGGCGGGCTCGATCTCGTAACGCGTGATCACCGGCCCGGGCGCCGCTGCGACGACCCGCACCTCGACCCCGAAGTCCTTGAGTTTCTTCTCGATCAGGCGGCTGGTCATCTCCAGTGTCTGCGCATCCACGCCTTGCTGGATGGCCGGTGCGCTGTCCAGCAGGTCCACCTGCGGCAACTTGCTGTCGGGCATTTCCACGAACAGCGGTTTCTGCCGCTCCTTGGCCACGCGCTCGCTCTTGGGCAAAGCCATCACCGGCGCCTCGATGACCACCGGCACGGGGTGCTGCTCCTCGATGTCCTCGCGCTCTTCGGCCACCACCACCTCGCGTTCGCGCGCAGCCTGCTCGCCAATGCGCAAGTCCTCCACCGCTTCCCGCTTTTCGCGCCGGGCCTCGATCCAGTGGTCCAGCTCGGCACCCAACCGCTCGGCCCAATGGGCCCACGAAAAGCGGAACACCAGCGGCAGGCTGGCCAGCGACAGCGCCAGCATGACCAGGGCCGAACCGTTGAACCCCAGCCAACGCATCGCCATGGGACCCAGCCAATGTCCGAGCACGCCGCCGGCGTGACCGGGCAGGGCCGCCTCCAGGCGGTACAGGCGGCTCCATTCCAGCGCGGTGCTGGCCACCAGCAGCAGCAGCAGGCCCAGCCAGAAGCCGCCGCGCGAATGGACGAACCTCAGCCAGTGTGGGCGCGCCTGTCCCCCTTCGGGATCTTCCTCGTCGCCCAGCCCCTGCTGACCGCGAATCCACCGGGCCAGCGCCGACAGCCAGGCCCGCAACCCCGCCAGCAAGAGCCACCAGACCGAAAAACCGAACAGGAAATAGCTGCCGTCGGCCAGCAAGGCGCCCACGCGCCCCCCCCAGTTCCCAGCCATCGCCTGCGTCCCGGTGGTGCTCCAGGCCGGATCGGCCAGCGAATGGCTCAACAGCGCGAGCAGCCAGAAAGCCAGCGCGGCGGCGCCCAGCAGGAGGCCGATTTCCTGCGCGAAACGGGAAACGCCGACCGGCGCCTGCTGCGCACGGTCGGCGTTGAGGGTGTTCAGTGAGTAGGTCATGGGCCTGGGTAACGTCCTCGGGCAAGCTTACCCCAAGGGCGGGCGGCACCCGCGGCCCACCGGTGTAACCAGCTGTCGCCGCCCACTCAAGATCGGGATCAGCCCAGCGCGTTGAGCCTGTCCTTGATGATGGTGCTGCCGTCTTCACCGACCTCGATGAAACCGCGGTCTTCCAGGTCCTTCATGACGCGGCTGACCATCTCGCGCGAAGCACCGATCATCTTGGCCACGTCCTGGCGCGACACCCGGTCGCGGATCACCAGCTGGCCTTCCTTGTCGGGCTGGGCAAACTCCAGCAAGGCACGCGCCACACGGCCGTACACGTCCATGAGCGCGAGCGACTCGATCTTGCGATCGGCATGGCGCAGGCGCTGCACCAGGCCCTTCATCACCGCATAGGCCATGGACGTGTTCTCGGGCAGGCAGCGGGCGAACTCCGGCCGCCCGAGAATGAGCACGTCGGTCTGCACCTCGGCCCGCACCGTGGCCGAATGGGGCTGGTTGTCGATCAGGCTCATCTCGCCAACATAGTCGCCCGGGTTCATGGTCGCCAGGATCACCTCGCGCCCCCGCGTGTCGGTGGCGACCACGCGGGCACGGCCGGTCAGCACGATGGCGAGGAAGTTCGACTTTTTGCCCTGCTCGACGATCGCATCACCGCGTTTGTAACGGCGCTTGACCACCGCATCCGCCACCGACTCGGCCTGCGCCTGGGTCAAGGTGGAGAACAGGGGGACCCGGCGAATCAAATCCAGATTGGACAAAATGGACATGCGTGTATTCCTTGTGTTGAACGGCGACCGGTGCGCGCTTTCTTACAATGACCCGTCCCGGCCGCATCGAACCTGAAGGCCCGACATACCGGCCATGGACACAACGCCCGGGCCACCAACTCTAAACCAGAGACCTCGAATCGCCACGGGGTTTTGTACCATGAAGCATACAAAAGTACTGATCCTGGGCTCCGGCCCTGCCGGTTACACCGCCGCCGTGTACGCAGCGCGGGCCAACCTCAAACCCATGCTGATCACGGGCATCGCCCAGGGCGGCCAGCTCATGACGACCACCGAGGTTGACAACTGGCCCGCCGACGTGCACGGCGTGCAGGGACCCGATCTGATGCAGCGCTTTCTGCAGCATGCCGAGCGCTTCCACACCGAAATCGTGTTCGACCACATCAACGCGGTGGACCTGTCCAAGCGCCCCTTCGTGCTCAAGGGTGACAGCGGTGAGTACAGCTGCGATGCGCTGATCATCGCCACCGGCGCATCGGCCAGATACCTGGGCCTGCCGTCCGAAGAAGCCTTCATGGGCAAGGGCATCTCGGCCTGCGCCACCTGCGACGGCTTCTTCTACCGCGGGCAGGACGTGGGCGTCGTCGGCGGCGGCAACACCGCCGTCGAAGAGGCGCTGTACCTGTCCAACATCGCCCGCAAGGTCACGCTGATCCACCGCCGCGACACCTTCAAGGCCGAAGCCATCATGATCGACAAGCTGATGGACAAGGTCAAGGAAGGCAAGATCGAACTGAAGCTGCACAGCGTGCTGGACGAAGTGCTCGGCGACCCCATGGGCGTGACCGGCTTGCGCCTGAAGAATGTGCAGACCGGCGCCACCGAAGAGCTGACGGTCAAAGGCTGCTTCATCGCCATCGGGCACAGCCCCAACACCGACATCTTCCAGGGCCAGCTGACCATGAAGGACGGCTACATCGTCACCCAATCGGGCAACAACGGCATGGCCACCATGACCAGCGTTCCGGGCGTGTTTGCCGCTGGCGATGTGCAGGATCACATCTACCGCCAGGCCATCACCAGCGCGGGCACAGGCTGCATGGCGGCCCTGGACGCACAGCGCTTCCTGGAAAATTCGTAACCTCCCCCCGCCGCGCTGCGCGCGTCCCCCCTCCTCTGGCGCCTTCGGCTGGGGCGGGGGGCGGCACCTGCGGCCGGGTCAAGCCCGTTCCGCGGTGCCCCTTGAATAGGGCAGGTGCTCCGACCACCCCCACTCTGGCCGACTGTCGGTAGCCAGATCTGTCACGGCTGGCTATAATGCGCGGCTTCGCTGCAATCGGCCTTCTGGCCTTGCGTTGCAAATTCAGGGTTACCGCCACCCTTTTTCTGGCGAGGTGAGGCCCCCACCGCTCGGGTGGCGGCCGTTTGATGAAATCGGAGTGTCCTCATGGCACGCGTCTGCGACGTCACGGGCAAGAAGCCCATGGTCGGGAACAACGTTTCCCACGCCAACAACAAAACCAAGCGCCGGTTCCTGCCGAACCTGCAATACCGCCGTTTCTGGGTCGAGAGCGAGAACCGCTGGGTTCGCCTGCGCGTCTCGGGTGCTGCCCTGCGCCTGATCGACAAGAACGGTATCGACGCCGTGCTCGCCGACCTGCGCGCACGTGGCCAGGCTTAAGGAGTCACGACATGGCAACCAAAGGCGCACGCGAGAAGATCAAGCTGGAATCCACCGCTGGAACCGGCCATTTCTACACCACCACCAAGAACAAGAAGACCACGCCCGAGAAAATGCTGATCAAGAAATTTGATCCCAAGGCTCGCAAGCATGTGGACTACAAGGAAATCAAGCTGAAGTGATTCGGCGCGGTGTCCACCACAAGAAAAGCCACCCGAGGGTGGCTTTTTTGTTGGGCGTTCCGTTCAACGTCAGAAGCGGTAGCCCACGCCCACGGTGAAGCCTTCGAGCTTGCGGTCGCGGCGGTCCAGGTACTGGGTGTAGTCGGCGTTGAGGTAGGTGGTCTTGCTCAGGTCGTAGGTGATGCCGGCGCCATAGGCCAGGCCGGTGTCGCTGTCGGACACGCCATTGGCCTTCAGGCTGGTGCGCGCCACGCCCAGGCGACCATAAACCTTGAGTGCGTCGGTAAGCGGAGCCTGCACCTTGCCGAACACCCCGACCATGTTGTCCAGCCTCAGTGTGGTGCCGGACGCGGTGTCGGAGCCACCCTGCAGACCCACCACGCCTTCCACGGCCAGCTGCGGGGTGAGTTCATAGCCCACCACGCCACGGACCATGCCGGGACTCACTTTCAGGCCAGGCGCCTTGTAGTCCAGGCCGGTGTAGCCCAGTTCGCCGTACACGCCCTGCGCCTGTACGCCCCAGGTACATGCGGCCAGGCCCATTGCGGTGGTAATGGTTGCGAGTCGATTCATGAAAACCTCCATTCAAGTTGAAGAGCGCGCTGGTATTCAGCACGCCCTCATCGTGGAGGCCTCATGTGACTCCGGGGTATCGGCGGCTTGTCGGTGAGGTGAAGTTCTGTGTGCGCATGTTGCAGCGCACACAAACGGTCGCCGGCGGGGCCTTCAGGCCGGCACTGCCGGCCGTGGGGCCACCGCGTTCAGCGCCCGGCCCAGATTGGCAAGCGTGCCATTGACATCGTGCCACTTGTCCAGACCGAACAGGCCGATGCGGAAGGTCCTGAAATCCGCGCCCTCGTCGCACTGCAGCGGCACACCGGCCGCTGTCTGCAGACCTTGCGCGAGGAATTTTCTGCTGCTCTGCACGTCGGGGTCGGTCGTGTAGCTGACCACGACACCGGGAGCCTGAAAACCCGGCGCCGCCACACTGGGAAAGCCACTGCCCTCCAGCAATGCACGAACGGCTCGGCCCAGCGCGACCTGCTCGTCCCGGACGCGGCTGAAACCGTAGGCCTGCGTTTCCTTCATGGTCTCGCGCAGCCGCTGCAACGCGTCGGTGGGCAAGGTGGTGTGGTAGGCGTGGCCACCGCCCTCGTAGGTTTCCATGATCTGCAGCCACTTCTTCAGGTCCATGGCGAAGGTGGTGCTCTGGGTGGCATCGATGGCCAGTCGCGCGCGCTCGCTGAGCATGACCATGGCGCAGCAGGGCGAACTGCTCCAGCCCTTCTGCGGTGCCGAAATCAGGATGTCCACGCCGGTGGCCTGCATGTCCACCCACATGGCGCCCGATGCGATGCAATCGAGCACGAACAGGCCGCCCACGGCGTGCACCGCGTCGCCCACCGCACGGAGGTAACCGTCGGGCAGGATCATGCCGGCCGCGGTTTCCACGTGCGGGGCGAACACCAGGGCCGGCTTTTCCTTCGTGATCGCCGCCCTCACCTCTTCGATGGGGCACGGCGCCCACGGGGCCTGTGCGCCGGGCGCCATCTGGCGCGCCTTGAGCACGGTGTGGCTGGCCGGGATCTGTCCCATGTCGAAGATCTGCGTCCAGCGGTAGCTGAACCAGCCGTTGCGGATCACCATCACATGCTTGCCGTGCGCGAACTGGCGCGCCACGGCCTCCATGCCGAAGGTGCCGCTGCCCGGCACGAGCACGGTCGAATGGGCCCCATAGACCTGCTTGAGCATGGCCGAGATGTCGGTCATCACGCCCTGGAAACGCTGGGACATGTGGTTGAGGGCGCGGTCGGTGTAGACGACCGAGAACTCGAGCAGACCCTCGGGGTCGATGTGGGGCAACAAGCCGGGCATGTTGGGTCTCCTGACGGGACGCCCAGGACGGGCGAGTCTGCCAGATTAGCACAGGGTCACGAACGCCGGCGAGCCACCCGCCGGCTTCACCGAGCCGGCCCGGCCGGTCCTATTTGCTGCGCCGAACCCGCAGGATCTCGTCCAGGATCAGCGCCATCGCCCCGATGCTGATGCCCATGTCGGCCACGTTGAAGGCCGGGAAGTGGCCGCCGTGGAAGATGCCCGAGAGGAACGGCCAGTGGAAGTCCAGCATGTCTACCACGTAGCCGTGCAGCACGCGGTCCACGACGTTGCCAATGGCACCCCCCAGGATGCAGGCCAGTGCAAACGCAAACAGCTTCTGCCCCGGGTGCGAACGCAGCATCCAGACGATGAAGATGGCCGCTGCAACGCCGATGCCGGTGAAGAACCAGCGCTGCCAGCCGCCCGCCGAGGCCAGGAAGGAAAAGGCCGCGCCGGTGTTGTGCACGCGCACGATGTTGAAGAAGCTGGTGACGGTGGTGCTGTCGCCCAACTGGTAGTAGCCCAGGATCAGCGTCTTGGTGAACTGGTCCAGCAGCAGGATGGCGGCCGCCAGGCCCAGCCAGGGCCAGAGGCTGGCCTTGCCACCTTTGCCTTTGCCGGCCGCCATCAGGCCACCGTGCGGGTTTCACCCGCGCCCGTGCCGGCCGCTTCGGCCAGGTTGGTCACGCAACGGCCGCACAGCGTCGGGTGCGCGGCGTGCGCGCCCACGTCGTCGGCGTAGTGCCAGCAGCGTTCGCACTTGGTGGCGGTGCTGGGGGTCACGGTCACGGCGAGTTCGGCGCCGTCCACCACGGTCACGGCCGAGGTGATGGTCACGAACTTCAGGTCCGCGCCCAGCGCCCGCAGCAGGGCCGCGTCATCGGCACCTGCGGTGATGGTCAGCGTGGCCTGCAGCGAGGCGCCGACCTGGCCCGCGGTGCGCAGGTCTTCGATGGCCTTGTTGGCCACGTCGCGCATCTCGCGGATGCGCGCCCACTTGGCCAGCAGCGCTTCGTTGGGCGAGGGCAGGGCAGAGAAGGTCTCGAAGAAGATCGAGCCTTTCGTGGTGTCCTTGGCGAACACGGCCCAGGCTTCCTCGGCGGTGAAGCTGAGGATGGGCGCCATCCAGCGCAGCATGGCGTGCGTGATCTGGTGCAGCGCGGTCTGGGCCGAGCGGCGGGCCAGGCTCTTGGGCGCAGTGGTGTAGAGCCGGTCCTTGAGCACGTCGAGGTAGAACGCGCCCAGGTCTTCCGAGCAATACACCTGCAGCTTGCTCACCACCGGGTGGAACTCGTAGACGTCGAAGTGCTTCAGGATCTCGGCCTGCAGCTCGCTGGCGCGGGCCAGCGCGTAGCGGTCGATCTCCAGCATCTGGTCCAGCGGCACGGCGTCCTTCGCCGGGTCGAAATCGACGGTGTTGGCCATCAGGAAACGCAGCGTGTTGCGGATGCGGCGGTAGGCGTCCACCACGCGGGCGAGGATCTTGTCGTCGATGTTCAGGTCGCCCGAGTAGTCGGTCGCGCCCACCCACAGGCGCACGATTTCGGCGCCGAGCTTGCTGGTGACCGACTGCGGTTCGACCGTGTTGCCCAGCGACTTGCTCATCTTGCGGCCCTGGCCGTCGGTGGCGAAGCCGTGGGTCAGCAGGCCTTTGTACGGGGCGCGGTCGTAGATCGCGCAGCCCAGCAGCAGCGAGCTGTGGAACCAGCCGCGGTGCTGGTCGTGGCCTTCCAGGTACAGGTCGGCCTCGGGGCCTTGCGCGTGGCTGGCGCCGTTGGGATAGGCCTTGGCGTGGCTGCCGCGCAGCACGTGCCAGAAGGTCGAGCCGGAGTCGAACCAGACTTCGAGGATGTCGGTGCTCTTGGTGTACTTCGCTGCGTCTTCAGCACCCAGGATCTGCTCGGCCGTCACGCGGCTCCAGGCCTCGATGCCGCCCTGCTCGACGATGTCGGCCGCCTGGTCGAGGATTTCCATGGTGCGCGGGTGCAGCTCGCCCGAATCCTTGTGCAGGAAGAAGGGCACGGGCACGCCCCAGGAGCGCTGGCGCGAGATGCACCAGTCGGGCCGGTTGGCGATCATGTCGCGCAGGCGGGCCTTGCCGTTTTCGGGGTAGAAGTGGGTGTGGTCGATGGCGTCCAGCGCCAGCTGGCGCAGGGTCTTGGGCGCCTTGTCCTTGGTGAAGACACCTTCGCCCTCGTCCATGCGCACGAACCACTGCGCGGCGGCGCGGTAGATGACCGGCGTCTTGTGGCGCCAGCAGTGCGGGTAGCTGTGCGTGATGCCCACGGTGGCCATGAGGCGGCCGTGCTCGCGCAGTGTGTCGATGATGACCGGGCAGGCCTTCCAGATGTGCTGGCCGCCGAACAGCGGCAGTTCGTCGGTGTAGACGCCGTTGCCCAGCACCGGGTTGAGGATGTCGTCGTAGGCCAGGCCGTGGGCGACGCAGCTGTTGAAGTCGTCCACACCGTAGGCGGGTGCCGAATGCACGATGCCGGTGCCGTCGCCGTCGCTGACGTAGTCGGCCAGGTACAGCGGCGAGAGGCGGCGGTAGCTGTACTTGCCGCTGCCTGTGTCCAGGTCGTGCAGCGGGTGGCGGAACACCTGGCCGCGCAGAGCCTCGCCTTTGGCGGTGGCCAGCACGTTGCCGGTCAGGCCGAAGCGCTCCAGGCACTTCTCCACCAGGCTGGTGCCCAGCAGCAGCACGCCCTTGGGTGTGTCGACCAGGGCGTACTCCAGCTCGGGGTGGGCGTTGAGCGCCTGGTTGGCCGGGATGGTCCAGGCGGTGGTGGTCCAGATGACGGCAAAAGCCTGCTTGCCTTCGGGCAGCGCTGCCAGTCCGAAGGCCTGGGCCAGCGCGGCCGCGTCGTTGGCCTCGAAGGCCACGTCCAGAGTGTCGCTCTTCTTGTCGGCGTATTCGATCTCGAATTCGGCCAGCGAGCTGCCGCAGTCGAAGCACCAGTACACGGGCTTCAAGCCGCGGTAGACGAAGCCACGCTCGATCACGCGCTTGAAGGCGCGGATCTGGCCGGCCTCGTTGGCCGGGTCCATGGTGCGGTAGGGGCGCTCCCAGTCACCCAGAACGCCCAGGCGCTTGAAGTCTTCGCGCTGCTGGTGAATCTGCTCGGTGGCATAGGCGCGGCTCTTGGCCTGCATGTCGTCGCGGCCCAGGTTGCGGCCGTGCAGCTTCTCGATCGCATTCTCGATCGGCAGGCCATGGCAATCCCAGCCGGGGATGTACTGGGCGTCGAAGCCGGCCAGCTGGCGGCTCTTGACGATCATGTCCTTGAGCACCTTGTTCAGCGCATGGCCGATGTGCAGCTTGCCGTTGGCGTACGGCGGGCCGTCGTGCAGCACGAACAGCGGTGCGCCCTGGCGGGCGTCGCGCAGGCGCTTGTAGAGGCCACCCTGGTTCCAGTCGGCCACCCAGGCAGGCTCGCGCTTGGGCAGGTCGCCGCGCATCGGGAAGGGCGTGTCGGGCATGTTCAGCGTGGCGCGGTAGGCGCCGCCGCTGGCGTTCTCGGTCTTGGGGGCAGCGTGCTTTTCAGCCATGGTGTTCGGCTTTCGGTGGGGTGTGCCTGCAGGCTCGGCGGACGGCGCGGTGGCCGCTCAATCGTGGGGGCAGATCGCCCCGAGCCTGTGCCAGGGCGGCGACCGGGAAAACGGTCAGCCTTGAATTCGGTCGCGCGTGGTCTGGCGGCGCGTCTGGGCGTGCAGCGAGGCAAAAAAAGCGCGCGCATCGTCGCAGTCCTTCGCGATGCCCCGGGTCAGGGCATCCAGGCTGTCGTACTTGAGCTCGTCGTGCAGTTTGTGCAGCAGTTCCACGCGCACGATTTTACCGTAGGCCTCCCCGCCGGGCAGGCCGGTCGAGAGGCTGTCGGGCCACTCCAGACAATGGGTTTCGAGCAGCACGCGCCCGACGTTGACGTCGCTGGGGTCCAGGGAAGGGCGTACGCCCAGGTTGGCCACGCCGGACAGTGGCGGGCTGCCCGCGGGCAGCAGACCGTGGACATGCACCGCAAAAATGCCGCTGGCAGCCGGTTTCCAGTGCGAGAAGCGCAGGTTGAGCGTGCGAAAGCCGTCGCCCTTGCCGGTGGCCGATTCGGCCAATTGGCGGCCGAGCTTGCGCCCGTGCACCACGTGGCCGCTGATGGCGTAGGGCCGGCCCAGCAGGGCGGCGGTGCGTTCCATGTCGCCGGCCGCCAGGGCCTCGCGCACGGCGGAGCTGCTGACGCGGATGCCGTGCACCTCGTAGCTCTGCATGCGCGCCACGTCGAAACCGAAGCGCTCACCCGCCGCGTCGAGCATCGCGTAGTCGCCCGCGCGCTGGGCGCCGAAGCGGAAGTCGTCACCCACCAGCACGTACCGGACCCCCAGCGCCTTGACCAGGATGTCCTCGATGAAGGCCTGCGGTGGCAGCGACGCCAGGCGCTGGTTGAAGGGCAGCACCACGCACTGATCGACGCCGCAGCGCTCCAGCTCCTCGAGCTTGTCGCGCAGGGTGGCGATGCGGGCCGGCGCCAGTTCGGGTTTGCGGTGAACGGCGGCAAAGAAGTCGCGCGGGTGCGGCTCGAAGGTCATGGCGCAGGTGGGCACGCCGCGGTGGCGGGCCTCGTTCTGCAGCAGCGCGAGCATGGCCTGGTGGCCACGGTGCACGCCGTCGAAATTGCCGATGGTCAGGGCGCAGCCGGTCGTTGCGACGCGGTTGCCAAGCCCTCTGAGGATCTTCATGGGTGGTTCTGCCCGGGTGTTCGGCCCGAAGGCGGGTGTCTGTCACACAAGCGCGTTATATTGACACACGCGCAGACGCCCGCCTCTGGCAGGCCAGCGCGGCAAAGACAGATGTTCCGGTTGTTGTCCAACATGGAGGTGGTCTTGAAGGTCTTGAAGCTCTCCGCCCAGGGTCTGCCGCAGTCGTGGATCAGCCTGGAAGAAGCCGTGCTGCACTACGCCGCCGACGAGGTGCGCTGGGAGATGGGTGCCGAGGTCGCGGTGTTCCACGGCGGGCACAACGCGGTCACCGGGCGGCAGTCCATCATCACGGTCAACTCCATCATCGGCACCAAGGGCGTGCCCAACATCAACCCCTTCGAGCTGCGGCCGACGCTGACCAATGCCAAGTTGTTCGCCCGCGACCGCTGCCTTTGCGGCTACTGCGGGCAGCAGTTCCGCGAAGACGAACTGACCCGTGAGCACATCCAGCCGCTGGGTCAGAACGGGCGGGACGTGTGGATGAACGTGGTCACGGCCTGCAAGTCCTGCAACCACCGCAAGGGCAACCGCACACCCGAGCAGGCCCACATGCCGCTGGTGTACACGCCGTACGTGCCCAGCCTGTGGGAGGACTTCATTCTGCGCAATCGCCGCATCCTGGCCGACCAGATGGAATTCCTCATGTCGCACCTGCCCAAGAGTTCCCGGCTGCACGCCTGACCGCCGCCGACAGATGGAAAAAACCCGCCGAGGCGGGTTTTTCCTTGTTAGGACGATCAGGCGTCGCAACTATGGTGTGCCGGTCGCTGTCACCGTGCACTGCACCTGGAAGTTCAGACTGGAGTTGGCCGGGAAGGTGGCGATGGGAACGCCACTGCCCTGCAGGTTGGCCATGCTCAACGTTGGGGCCACCGGGCAGACCGCCGCCCCGCTGCCCACACTGCAGGTCACGCTGGAACAGCTCAATCCCGTGGCGGCCGGATCGGTCACCACGGTATTGGTGGCATTGCCGGGCCCGAGGTTGGCCACGGTGATCGTATAGCTCGTGGTCTGGCCGGCGGTCAGCGTGCCGACGGCGTTGGTCTTGGCGATGGTGAGGGTGCCCGCCGGGGTGACGGTGCTCGTCACGGTGGCGGTGTTGTTGCTCGGCGTCACGTCCACCGTGGTGCCGGTCAGTGTCAGGGCCACCGTGTTGGTCGCCGTACCGGTGAAACTGCTCAGCAGCGGGGCCTGGATGGTGTAGCGCACGGCACCGTTGATGGACAGGTTGGCGTACGAGCTGATGTTGCCGGTACCCGAAGCGGCTCCGCAGGCGGTGGCAACCACCGTCGCGTTGCCGGCAGTGGTGACCGTGCAGGTCCAGGTGGCTGCGGCGACGTTGAACACCGCCGGGTTGAGCGTGTCGGCAACGGTGACCGAGCCGGCCACCGCCGGTCCCGCGTTGGATGCGGTGACGGTGTAGGTCAGGGTACGCCCCTGCAGCGCCACCGTGGGTGTGACGCTCTTGGAGCCGGACACATCGCGCGGGAACTCGCGCGACAGGTCCACCAGGCCAGCGCCCGAGGCGGTGGTCAACGTGGTGGCGGCACCATTGCTGCTGTTGATGGCGTAGATGACCTGGCCCGCTGGCGAGCCCGAAGCCAGCAGGCAGGGTGAGGCGCAGCCGGAGACGCCAGCCGACACTTCCACCAGACCGTTCGGGGCATTGCCCCCGGCAATGCCCAAGGGGCCCACCGTGACGGCTGCCGGGGTTCCTCCTGCGTCCATCTGGGCGGCCGAGAGCCGGAAAAGGCTGTAAACGTCCGTGGTGGAAGCGGCCAGGACATACATGTCGCCGTTGTTGACACAGGCAATGTCACCCGACCCGGAGGTGGGAATGCCCGATGCCACGATGGTCCGCACCAGCGCCCGGGTGTTGGGGTTGATTTCGTACATCTCGAAACCGGCACCGCCCGAACTGCCGTTGCCCGCGACGTACCAGCGGCCGTCCGGGCAGAAAGTGGAGCGCAGGATGTCGCCGGTGATGGCGCCCACCACCGGCCCCAGGTTGGTGGCGGTGCCGGTCACCGGGTTCCAGGTGGCCAGGCGGGGCGTTGTTCCCGCAGTCCGCTCGATCAGGTACAGCTGGCCGTTGATCGGGCTCACCGCCATGGCCGAAGACTCGTATCCGAGTTGGGCCGCATAGTTGTTGGGAACGGTCGGCGCCGTTGCAGCGCCGGTGGTAGGGTTGATGATGAAGGTCTGCGTCCGCGAAATGCCATAAGCCACCTGGGCCTGGGCGAGGCTGGCGACCATCAGCAGGACGCTACCGAACAACCAGCGGACAAAGGAACCGAACAGGTGACCGGAGTGCGATGAAACCATGGGGGGGCGAACGTCGGGTACGGGGTTTGTGGATTATCCATGCGCGAGCGCGCAATTTTGATTACCAAAGTACTCGAATTCTAACTTCCGAACCACCCTTCTTGAGCCCTGCTCGGAGGTCGTCCCAGGCATTCGCCACGCACAAATGCGCAATAGTTCATGCTCGGGAACCTGCGTTCAGGCGAAGACCCCGGCCGTCATCTCCATGCGCGCGGACACTTCACCCAGGTGGTGCAGGGTGTCGCCGAAGGTCATTTCCAGCTGGGTCAGCTTCTTGAAGTAGTGGCTGACGATGTACTCGTCGGTCACGCCGATGCCGCCGTGCAGTTGCACCGCCTGCTGGCCCACGAACCGCATGCTCTGGCCCAGTTGCACCTTGGCGCGGGCCAGCGCGCGGCGGCGTTCGTCGGCCGGGGCGTTGAGCTTGAGGCTGGCGCAGTAGCTCATCGAGCGCGCCAGTTCCAGCTGCATCTTCATGTCGGCCATGCGGTGGCGCAGCGCCTGGAAGCTGGCGATGGCCACGCCGAACTGCTTGCGGGTGTTCAGGTACTCGGCTGTCACGGCCACCGTCTTGTCCATCACGCCCACCGCCTCGGCGCAGACGGCGGCGATGCCGATGTCCACCGCGTGTTCCAGCGCGGGCAGGCCGTCGGCCGTGACCAGCGCGGCAGGGGCGTTCTGCAGCGTGACTTCGGCCGCGCGGCCACCGTCCTGCGTGCCGTAGCCTTGGGCGTTCACCCCGTTGGCGCCGCGCTCCACGAGGAGCAACACGATCTTTCCGTTCGCCATGGCCGGCACCAGAAAAGCATCGGCCTGGTCACCCGCAGGCACCAGGCTTTTGGCGCCGCTCACCGTCCAGCCACCGTTGGCCTGGGTGGCCGTGGTCTTGCAGGCATCGAGCCGGTAGCGGGCACCCCGCTCCTGCTGCGCCAGCACCACCAGCGCCTCGCCCGCCGCGATCTTCGGCATCCAGGCCGCTTTCAACTCGGCACCGCCGTAGGCGCCGATCACGCCGCTGGTGATCAAGGTCTGCGCCAGCGGCTCCAGCACGATGCCGCGGCCCAGCTCTTCCATCACCACCATGCCTTCGACCGGTCCCATGCCCAGGCCACCGTCGTCCTCGCTGATGTACAGGCCGGCCAGGCCGAGCTCGGCCAGTTCGTGGTAGGCGTTGCGGTCAAAGCCGCCGGCCTTGACGATGCCCCGGCGGCGCTCGAAGTCGTAGCCTTTGTCCACCCATTTGCGCACCGCGTCGCGCAGCTGTTCCTGGTCGTCGGAAAAATCAAAGTCCATTTTTCATTCCTTGCGAAGCTCTGAATAGAGCCCCCTCCCGGAGGGGGCGCGGGGGACCAGTCCTGGCGCGCATCGCGCGGACCGTTTGGAGCGTCAGCCCAAAACGGTCTGCGCGACGATGTTGCGCTGCACTTCGTTGGAACCGCCGTAGATGGTGGTCTTGCGCATGTTGAAGTAGGTCGAAGCCAGCGGCGCGTTGGCCACCACACCGCCCGGGAAGTTGCCCTGCCAGCCGGCCTCCATGGCTTCCTCGATGAAGGGCAGGCTGAACGGCCCGGCCGCCAGCATCATCAGCTCGGCGTAACGCTGCTGGATCTCGCTGCCCCGGATCTTGAGCAGGCCGGCGATGTCCAGCGACTGCTTGCCCGACTTCTCGGCGCTGAGCACCCGCAGCACCAGCATCTCCAGCGCCACGATGTCGACCTCCAGCAGCGCGATCTGGTCACGAAAGCGCGGGTCGTCCCACACACCCTCGGCCCTCGCGATGCGCTTGAGGCGTTCCAGTTCGCGCTTGGCGCGGTTGACGTCGGCGATGTTGGTGCGTTCGTGGGCCAGCAGGTGCTTGGCGTAGGTCCAGCCCTTGTTCTCTTCGCCGATCAGGTTCTCCACCGGCACCTTGACGTTGTTGAAGAAGACCTCGTTGACCTCGCACTCGCCGTCCAGCAGCTTGATCGGGCGCACGCTCACGCCGGGCGACTTCATGTCAACCAGCAGGAAGCTGATGCCGGTCTGCGGCTTGCCTTCGGTGCTGGTGCGCACCAGGTTGAACATCCAGTCACCGTACTGACCCAGCGTGGTCCAGGTCTTCTGGCCGTTGACGATGTAGTGGTCGCCTTGGCGTTCGGCGCGGGTCTTGACCGAGGCCAGGTCCGAGCCCGAGCCGGGTTCGCTGTAGCCCTGGCTCCACCAGACCTCGCCACTGGCGATGCCGGGCAGGAAGCGTTCCTGCTGCGCCTTGTTGCCAAAGGCCATGATCACGGGTGCCACCATCACCGGGCCGAAGGGCACGATGCGTGGCGCGCCGGCCAGGGCGCATTCCTCTTCGAACAGGTGCTTCTGCACGGCGGTCCAGCCCGGGCCGCCGAACTGCTGGGGCCAGCCGTAACCCAGCCAGCCCTTCTGGCCCAGGATCCTGGCCCAGCGCTGCATGTCCTCGCGCGAGAGGCGCAATGCGTTGTGGACCTTGTGGGCGATGTCGGCGGGCAGGTGGTCCTTGACCCAGCTGCGTATCTCGTCGCGGAACGCCAGCTCCTGTGGCGTGAATGCCAAATCCATGTGTCTCTCTCCTGTGGGTGATCCGGCCCGCCGTGCAAGACCGCGACGCCCACAGTTTCGCACGGGCGTTCTTTTTCACCCTGTCCGGACCGAGACAATCCCCCGCTGCGGCGTGGGCAGCGGTCTGCAGAATCATCCTCCCAGCTGCTGCTGCAAACGGTCCAGACGCGCCTGGAGCTGTTCCAGGGTGTCTTCCAGCGCAGCCACACGGCGCGTGAGCGCGATCAGTTCTTCCTCGCTGGCGCGGCTACCGGCAGTCGCAGCCACCGGTGCCGACAGGTCCACCGGGCCGCACAGCAGCTGCGCCCAGCGCTGCTCGCGCGCACCCGGTGCCCGCGGCAGCTTGACCACCAGCGGCCCGCCCTTCTCATCGCTGCGGTCCTGCAGCTCTTCCAGGAAGGCGTCCACCGAAGCGATGTCCAGGAACTTGTACCAGCGCTCGGTGTTGATGCGCAGCTCACCGGCGGTCTGCGGGCCACGCAACAAAAGCAGGCCCAGCAGCACGGCCGACTGCTCCGGCACGCCCACCACGCGCAGGAAGTTGTGTTCGTAGCGCGTGGCGCGGCCGCCGCTGGTCTCGAACACCAGGCTGAGCTGGCGCAACGCGTCCAGGGCTTCGCTGATCTCGGCCTCGGTCAGGTTCAGCACCGGATCGCGCGCGGTCTTCTGGTTGCAGCCGCTGTGCAGGCTGTTGAGCGTGAGCGGGTAGCTGTCGGGCACCGTGCGGGCTTTTTCCATCAGGGTGGCCAGCACGCGGGCTTCGGTGGCGGACAGGGGGCGGGTGCGGAAGTCGTGGGTCATTACACTGGGCGGCCCCGGTGGGGCATTGGACTCGGTTGTGAAAAAGAACATTGTCATTCTCATCTCTGGCGGCGGCTCCAACATGGCCGCCATCGTCAACGCCTCGCTCAAAGGGCGCTGGCGTGAACGTTTCGGCGCGCAGGTGGCGGCCGTGATCAGCAACAAGGCCGACGCCGCCGGCCTGGCTGTGG
The DNA here is from genome assembly GCA_964428045.1 of uncultured Hydrogenophaga sp. Lineage (GTDB taxonomy): Bacteria > Pseudomonadota > Gammaproteobacteria > Burkholderiales > Burkholderiaceae_C > Hydrogenophaga. Next base: position 53,653 of record CAYRWN010000009.1, read on the forward strand.
CCCGCGAACACCACATCGCCACCGCTGCGCTCGACCACAAGACCTACGCTTCCCGTGAGGCGTTTGACGCTGCCTTGATGACCGAGATCGACCGCCACGATCCGGCGCTGGTGGTGCTGGCCGGCTTCATGCGCATCCTCACACCCGGTTTCGTGCAGCACTACCAAGGCCGACTGGTCAACATCCACCCCAGCCTGCTGCCGGCTTTCCCGGGTCTGCACACCCACCAGCGCGCCATCGACGCTGGCTGCAAGTTTGCCGGCTGCACCGTGCACCGCGTGACGGCCGAGCTCGACCACGGCGAGTACCTGGACCAGGCGGTGGTGCCGATCCTGCCAGGTGATACCCCCCAGACCCTGGCGGCGCGTGTGCTCACACAGGAGCACCGGATCTACCCTCGGGTGGTCGAGCGCCTGATCGCGGCGTGATCAGCCACTGATCAGTCGGCGGCTGGCTCGAAAGATCAGCAAAGCGGCAGCCAGAACTGCCGCGCCTCCAAAGGGGCGGCACAGTTTCAATTGCGACATGACGTCCACCGTCCAGTTCAGGAGCCAGTACCGACCGCGGTCTGATTTGAAGCCGGAGCAGTCGTTGGACCACAGAGCATCAACGCCCATGTGCAAAAGAAATACCCCGCCGAGGACGACCACGGACAGCAGACCTTGGTCCATGCCCTTCTGCTTCTGGACGCCCTCGGCAAAGTAGGCGTGCCACCAGATCCAGAACAGCGCCAGTACAAAGGCATTGAAGAAGGCCATGCCAGGCACTCGCCCGGGCGAGAATCCGTCCAGCCCGATGAGGTTCCCCACGCCACATACCAGCAGCAGGAACGTCAGGAAGAACCAGCGCACGGGGCAGACGTGATCACATGCTCTTGTGGAAGACCAACCCCGCGTGCTCGCGCATCGCGTGGAACTTGATCTTGGGCCAGTTGGCCTCCACCGCGCGCAGCGTCGCCATGTGGTCCAGCAGCACGGTGGGGGCGTCCACGGCGTCCAGCGCCACGCGGTGGGCGTTGGCGTCCATGAAGCGCTTGAGCTCCTGCTCACCGCCGTCCTCGGGTGCGCAGGTCACCCAGCGCGCGACGTTGTAGCTGCTGCCCATGATGCGGGCGCGCACGCCGTACTCGTGCTCCAGCCGGTGGGCCACCACTTCGAACTGCAGCTGACCGACCGCACCCAGCAGCAGCACGGTGCCGGCAATCGGCCGGAACACCTGGATCGCGCCCTCCTCGCCCAGCTGGGTCAGGCCGGCGCGCAACTGCTTGGTCTTGAGCGGGTCGGCGACTTCCACGCTGCGGATGATTTCCGGCGCGAAGAAGGGCAGGCCGGTGAACTGCAGGGCCTCGCCTTCGGTCAGGGTGTCGCCCAGCTGCAGCACGCCGTGGTTGGGAATGCCGATGATGTCGCCGGCAAAGGCCTCGTCCAGCAGCTCGCGGCGCTGCGACAGGAAGCTCACCACGGTGTTCGGCCGCAGTTCTTTGCCGCTGCGCACCACCTTCAGGCGCATGCCGCGTTCGAAGTGGCCGCTGGCGCAACGCACAAAGGCGATGCGGTCGCGGTGCGCCGGGTCCATGTTGGCCTGGATCTTGAAGACCACGCCGCTGAACTTGGGCTCCACCGGTTCGACCACGCGCTGGATGGCGGCCTTGGCGCCGGGCGGCGGGGCCAGATCGACCAGGGCGTCCAGCACCTCGCGCACGCCGAAGTTGTTGACGGCCGAGCCGAACAGCATCGGCGTCTGGTGTCCCTCCAGAAACGCCTGCTTGTCGAACGCGGGCGAGGCGCCTTCGACCAGTTCCAGCTCGTCCTTGGCGGCACTCCATTCCATGCCGAAGCGGCTCGCGCTCTCGGCGTTGTCCAGACCGGCCAGCACTTCCTCGTCGCCACCGCGGCGGTCCTCACCGGCGGCGAACACGCGCATCTGGTCTTCCCGGCGGTCGTACACGCCGCAGAAGGTCTTGCCCATGCCCACCGGCCAGGTGAAGGGCACCACGGTCATGCCCAACTCGCGCTCGATCTCGTCCATCAGGTCCAGCGGGGCTTTCACCTCGCGGTCCATCTTGTTGACGAAGGTCAGGATGGGCGTGTTGCGCGCGCGGCAGACCTGCAGCAGGCGCCGGGTCTGCGGCTCCACGCCGTTGCCGGCGTCGATCACCATCAGCGCCGCATCGACCGCAGTGAGCACGCGGTAGGTGTCTTCCGAGAAGTCCTGGTGGCCCGGGGTGTCCAGCAGGTTGATGACGCAGTCGCGGTACTCCATCTGCATCACCGACGATGCGACGGAAATGCCACGCTGCTTTTCGATCTCCATCCAGTCGGAGGTGGCGTGGCGCGCGGCCTTGCGCGCCTTCACCGAGCCGGCGATGTTGATGGCGCCCGAGAACAGCAGCAGCTTCTCGGTCAGGGTGGTCTTACCCGCGTCGGGGTGCGAAATGATGGCGAAGGTGCGGCGGCGGCGCACCTGTTGGGCAATGTCGGACATAGCCCACGATTATCGTCCCCCCCCTGCGCCGCTTCGCGGCGTCCCCCCCGGGGGACGCACCCAGCAGCCCGGCAGAGCCGGTTCTGCGGGTGCCCTGGACAAAAGGCACGCGCTTCGGTCACGTATCCGGCGCATGTGCCTCTGTACCAGTGGCCCCGTGGAACGGGCTTCGCCCGGCCACAGGGGCCGCCCCCCCTGCGCCGCTTCGCGGCTTCCCCCCAGGGGGACGCACCCAGCAGCCCGGCAGAGCCGGTTCTGCGGGTGCCCTGGACATAAGGCACGCGCTTCGGTCACGTATCCGGAGTGCGTTCCCTCATCCAGGGGAAGCCGCGTCAGCGGCGCAGGGGGGGATAGGATCACCCTCCGGAGCGCGTGTCCCTGTCCAGGGGCAGCCGTGGAACCGGCTTAGCCGGGCCACAGGCGCCGTCCCCCCTCGAAGCGCCGCAGGCGCGCCACGGAGGGGGGAGCCGCGTCAGCGGCGCAGGGGGGAGAATACGCATATGCACCCCAAAGCCCTGCTGGACGAAAGCGCCAGCCTCATCGAAAAAGTCTTCAAGTTCGACCACCCGGCCGACGCCGTGGTCGCCCGCCATTTCCGCGAGAATAAATCGCTCGGCCCGCGCGAGCGCGCCACGCTGTCCGACACCGTGTTCGCCGTGCTGCGCGAACGTCTGCGCTTCGAGTCGCTGGCCCGTTCGGGCAGTGGTTCCAAGTGGCGCCGCCTGGCCATCCTGGGCTTTCCGGGTGATCGCGACTTTCTCAAAAGCGCCCTGACCGAGCCCGAGAAGACCTGGCTGGACGCCTGCGACCAGGTCACCGACGCCGACCTGATGGCACCGCACCGCCACAACCTGCCCGAGTGGCTGGCCACCGCCCTGCGAGAGCAGGTGGGCAGTGAATTCGATGCCCTGGCCGCCAGCCTCCTGCAACCCGCTCCGCTGGACCTGCGCGTGAACGCGCTGAAGAAGAAGCGCGACGCGGTGCTCGCCGAGATCCGGTCCGCCGGGCTGAGCGCCGAGCCGACGGCCCATTCGCCGCTGGGCATCCGCCTGCAGGGCAAGCCCAACCTGTTCAAACTGCCCGCCTTCGCCAACGGCGAGGTGGAGGTGCAGGACGAAGGCTCGCAACTGCTGGCCCTGCTGCTCGCCCCCAAGCGGGGTGAAATGGTGGCCGATTTCTGCGCCGGCGCCGGTGGCAAGACCCTGGCGCTGGGCGCGGCCATGAAGAACACCGGCCGGCTCTACGCCTTCGACACCTCGGGCCACCGGCTCGAAGCCATCAAGCCCCGGTTGGCGCGCAGCGGCCTGTCCAACGTGCACCCGGTGGCCATCGCGCACGAACGCGATGAGCGCATCAAACGCCTGGCGGGCAAGCTCGACCGCGTGCTGGTCGACGCGCCTTGCTCGGGCCTGGGCACGCTGCGTCGCAGCCCCGACCTGAAATGGCGCCAGACGCCCGAGACCGTGGCCGCGCAGGCCGAACTGCAGCAGCGCATCCTGGCCAGCGCCGCGCGCCTGCTCAAGCCCGGCGGCCGGTTGGTCTACGCCACCTGCAGCCCCTTGCCGCAGGAAGACGAGGCGGTGGCGACGGCCTTTTCGGAGGCCCATGCCGAGTTCCAGCCCCTGGCCGTGGCCTCGTTGCTGGCCGACGCGCAGGTGGTGCAGGCGTCTGCGCTGAGCAGCGGCGAAAGTGGTCGTTTCCTTCGTCTGTGGCCCCATCGGCACGGTACCGATGGGTTTTTTGCCGCCGTCTGGCAGAAAAAGACTTGAACGTCAGCCCCTCTTCGGGGTCTTTCCGGGGACTTGGTACGCGTCGGTCCAGTTGGTGAACGCCGGCTCCGCCGGTAAAATTGCAGCTTTACGCCCCGTCCGCCGGGCTCTGTGGCGCGACCCCTTTCGCCGTCGTTGGGCGATCTAGCTAGGAACCGAATGATTTCCTCCGATACCGCTGTGTCCACCCTGTGGGAAGGCCTGATTGCCTTTCTGGCCGATGGCCTGACCGGCGCCAGCTGGTGGCAGGTGCTGATCGCAACCCTGGTGATGACCCACATCACCATCGCCAGCGTCACCATCTACCTGCACCGCCATTCGGCGCACCGGGCACTGGACCTGCACCCCATCGCCTCGCATTTCTTCCGTTTCTGGCTCTGGCTGACGACCGGCATGGTGACCAAGGAATGGACGGCCATCCACCGCAAGCACCACGCCAAATGCGAACGCGAAGGTGACCCGCACAGCCCGGTGGTGTTCGGCATCAAGAAGGTCTTTTTTGAAGGCAGCGAGCTCTACCGCGCCGAGGCCAGGAACCAGGAAACCCTGGACCGCTTTGGCCACAACACGCCCATTGACTGGATCGAGCGCCACGTCTACACCGGCCGTTCACGGCTGGGCGTGAGCCTGATGCTGATCATCGACGTGGCGCTGTTCGGCGCACTGGGCCTGACCGTCTGGGCGATCCAGATGGCCTGGATTCCCGTCACCGCCGCCGGCATCATCAACGGTATCGGTCACTGGTGGGGTTACCGCAATTTCGAGGCCGCCGACGCGAGCACCAACATTTCGCCCTGGGGCATCGTCATCGGCGGTGAGGAGCTGCACAACAACCACCACACCTACCCGACCTCGGCCAAGCTGTCGGTCAAGCCGTACGAGTTCGACATCGGGTGGATGTACATCAGCATCCTTCGGGGGCTGGGTCTGGCCACCGTCAAGAAGCTGCCCCCCAAGCTCGCTTTTGGCGAGGTCAAGCCGGTCGCCGACGAGAAGACCCTGGAAGCCCTCATCACCAACCGCTACGAGGTCATGGCCGGCTACGCCCGCGAGATGCGGGCCGCCTGTCAGCGTGAGCTGGAGGGCGTGAAGGCCCGCAGCGCCGACGCCGCCGTGCTGAAGGCCGCACACCGCTGGCTGCACCGCGACGACGACAAAGTCCCCGCCGACGTGAAACCCCAGCTGGCGCTGGCCCGTGCCGAACACCCGGTGCTGGAGAAAATGGTGACCATGCGCGAAGAGCTGTGCTCGCTGTGGACGGGTACCCACGCCAGCCGCGAGCAGCTGGCCGCCGACCTGCAGGCCTGGTGCCGCCGCGCCGAAGAAAGCGGCATCGCCGCCCTGCGCGACTTCTCCATCCAGCTGCGCTCCGCGCGCGCCTGAGCCGAAACCGCCTGCGCGCAGCCGCAGGTGCCCCTTTCGGGCGAGCTGACGGTGCCGTTTGCCCCGGTGGAACGGACCTGCCCCGATCCGGTGCCCTTGAAAAGCGCCCGGATGCGGCCCCGAGCAGCGGCTTCCACCGTCACCGGGGACCCGGTCCTCCGGCGTCCTCCGGGACCAGCGCCTCCAGGTGTTCAACGATGGCCCGGGCGATGACCCACTTGCCGTCCACCGGCCGCTCCCCTTCGGCCGTGACCATCCAGGCACGCTGCTCGCTGCCGCTCGTGTCTTCCCCCCGTGTGGCCACCACCAGACTGGATCGTCCCAGACGGCGTCGGGCCACGGCGAGCAAGGTGTCCTCGCTCACGCCTTCAAGGTACTTGAAGCCGACACAATGCATGGCCGGGTCCGCCGCACAGGCCAGGTCGATCACCTTCTCGGTGGGCACCAATTCCAGATGCAGCGCCGACTGGCCGGATGCGATCTTGCCCGCCACCGCTTCACGCGGCCGGTAATCGGCCACACCGGCAGAAAACACGCCGGCGAAGAGTCCCGCACGAACGCGCGCCAGGGTCAGCTCGCGGTATTCGTCGTAGGTGCGTGCGATGGTGGTGGGCACCGGCGCCTTGGGACGCCACGCACCGTCACCCAGCAGCAGTTCGGCGTCCGCTCCGCGCCAGGTCAGTTCTTCCGCCACGCGGGCACCCAGACGGCCGCGGAAGCGGTTGAGGATGCGCCGCACGCCGTCGATGGGCACCGGCGTGGGCCCGGCCGTGACGAGAATGCGACGACCTCGCAAAGGCGAGACACTGAGCGCCCGACCCACGGCCATGCACAGCAGCTCGGTGTCGGGCAGGTTGTGCTTGCCGTACGCGTCGCGCGGGGCAACGAAGCGCACCCCCAGCGCCTGCAGTTGGCGGGCGTTGCGCTCGAGCACGCTGTTGTGCAGTGTGCCGTGCATGGTGGGTGCCACCAGAATCTGCGTGCGCCCCTGCTCCATGCGCCCCAGCGCCGACGCCAGCGCCGAGGTGACCACGGTGTCGGCGATGCCCGCCGCCATCTTGGCGATGGTGTTGTGCGTCGCCGGCGCCACCAGGTAGGCGTCGAACGGTGTGCCATCCGACAGGTGTTCGGCCGCCCAGGTCAGGCGGCTGACCACCGGCTGGCAGGTGGCCCACTCCAGCGCCTCGCGGGCCACGTAGCGCAGGGCATCGTCGGACGCAAAAGCCACCACCTCGGCCCCGTGGCGGCGCAGCCCCCGGGCCACTTCGGGGGCTTTCATGGCCGCAATGCCCCCGGTCACCAGCAGCGCGATGCGGCGCCCCTGGAGATGGTCGGAAGCGATGGGCACGTCGTGGTCGCCCATGGGGCTGGGCGTCGGCGCGCGGAAGTCCCAGTCAAACAGGTTCATGGGGTCACACCCTGGGCGGCGGGCCAGCGCACCGGCGTCTGTCTCTGCACCCACAGGTGGTGCAGGCCGTGGGCCTGATCGAGAAGGGTGTTCAGCGCTTCGAAGTGGTGGGGCTGGAAACGGCTCTGTTTCTGCATCACGGGGCTCAGGTCGGTGAAGACCTCGATGTCGAAAGGATCCCGATTCTGGATCATTGCCACGGGATGGTACGGTTCCCCGGCGCCAAAACGGGCGTGCGAATGCGGTGTCAGCGCCGGATCGGCCTGCACGAACAGGCCGATGGCCTCGTCGCTGAACGAAGCATCGGCGACGTGCCAGCGGTCCTGCAGCAACACGGCCGCGCAGTAATGCCGGGCTTCGCTGCGCATCAGCGGTCCCCAACGCTCGGGCATCAGCAGCCGCAGCACGCCCATCGGCATCACGATCTCGACAAAACCCGCAGGCAGGCCCAATGCCCGCATCAGGGCCACCTGCAAGTTGGCCTTGGAGGTGCACATGCCCACGCCACGCACCAGGGTGTCGGACGCCCGCTCCTGCCAGCCTCCGAAGCGGTACGGCATGCGGCGCACAAAGCCGTAGATCGCCTGGGCCGTGGCCTCCGGCGTGTCGCGCAGCAACCGGCGCGCGCTGCGCTGCACCAGCGGGTGGGTGTGGTTGCAGGGGTCTTCCTGCACCGGCAGGCGAAACTGGGCCGCAGCCGCCATCTCGGCCCCTTCCGCCGCCAGCAGGGCGTTGAGCACCTGCGCATGGCCGGCGTGCGACCCGGTCGCCAGCTGCCAGATGCGGGCACCGTGCCCACCCGCCTGCACGGAGCCGGTGCGATCCATGAGGTGGTTGCCCGGGCCCCACCAGCCATCGGCACCGTGCAACTGGCCGCGCAACAGCACGACCAGCGAGCCGGCGGGCAGCTGCAGGCGTGTCTCGGGCAGCAGGGTGTGCACCGTGCCGAGGTCGAACACCTCGGGGGCAAGGTGGGTCAGGTACAGCCCCAGCACCGACTCGGCAAAGTCGGTCCGGGCAGCGTTCAGGTCGGTCCAGGGCATGGGCATGGGCATGGGCATGGACGCACTCTAGGGAACGGTCGGCCCCCCCTGTGCAAGCACCCCTGTCAGATTTGTCACCATCGGCCTGCGCGCCAGGCCGTTCAGACCATCAGGGCTTCGAGCTTGAGGGTGTCGGCCACGAAGGCGCGGATGCCTTCGGCCAGCTTTTCGGTCGCCATCGCGTCTTCGTTGAGGGCCAAGCGGAAGCCCGCTTCGTCGTACTGCACGAACGGGATGTCCATGGCCTTTGCCGCCGCGACGTCCAGCGCCGGGGTCAACGGCGCTTCGCTGGACGCCAGCTGGGCCAACAGGTCCGGGCTGATGGTCAGCAGGTCGCAGCCGGCCAGCGCGGTGATCTGGCCCACGTTGCGGAAACTCGCGCCCATCACCTCGGTGGCGATGCCGTGCTTCTTGTAGAAGTTGTAGATCGCCTTCACCGACTTGACGCCCGGATCGTTGGCACCGGCCATCGCGGCTTCGTCCCAGCCCGCGCCGGCCTGCTTCTTGCACCAGTCGTAGATGCGGCCGACGAACGGCGAGATCAGCTGCACCCTGGCCTGCCCGCACGCCGCCGCCTGGCAGAACGAGAACAGCAGCGTCAGGTTGGTGTGGATGCCCTCGCGCTCCAGGCGCGCGGCGGCCTGGATGCCCTCCCACGTCGACGCGATCTTGATCAGCACGCGGTCCACGTGCACGCCCTCGCCCTGGTACAGGTCGATGATGCGGCGCGCACGCGTCACGGTGGCTTCGGTGTCAAAGCTCAGGCGAGCATCCACTTCGGTGGAGACGCGGCCCGGGATGTGTTGCAGGATCTCGCAGCCGAACGCCACCAGCAGGCGGTTCATCACCTCGTCCTTGCCCTGTGCGCCGTACCTGGCCACCGCGTCCTGCAGCAGGTGGGCGTACTCGGGCTTCTGCACCGCCTTCAGGATCAGCGACGGATTGGTCGTCGCATCCTGGGGTGTGAAGGCCGCGATCTGCTTGAAATCGCCAGTGTCGGCGACCACGGTGGTGAACTGTTTGAGGGCTTCGAGCTGGTTCATCGGAGGATCTCAGGGTTGACGAGGTTTCGCATCGGCATGTAACTGGGTTACCATTTTCGCATGCTCGACCGCATCAAAGCCTCATTGCCCTCACTGGCCCCCGCCGAACAGCGCGTGGGCAAGCTCGTGCTGCTGGACCCGCGCACCTTCGCCAGCCTGCCGGTGGCCGAACTGGCCGACCGCGCCCACGTGAGCAAGCCGACCGTGGTGCGCTTTTGCCGCAGCATGGGCTACGACGGCCTGTCGGACTTCAAGCTCAAACTGGCCGGCACCGTGAGCGAAGGCGTGCCCTTCATCCACCGCAGCGTGGACGTGGACGACAAGGTGGGCGACGTGCTGGTCAAGGTGATCGACAACACCGTGGCCGCCTTCCTCAAGTACCGCAACGACGCCTCCACCCACTCCATCGAAAAGGCGGTGGACGCCTTGCTGGCGACCTACAAGAACAAGGGCCGCATCGAGTTCTACGGCGCGGGCAACTCGGGCATCGTGGCGCAGGACGCGCAGCACAAGTTCTTCCGTCTGGGCATCAACGCCATCGCCTACAGCGACGGCCACATGCAGGTGATGAGCGCCTCGCTGCTGGGGCCCGGCGACTGCCTGGTGATCGTGTCCAACTCGGGACGCACGCGCGACCTGATGGACGCCGCCGACATCGCCCGCAAGCACGGCGCCACGGTGATCACCGTCACCGCCAGCGGTTCACCCCTGGCCACCGCCGGCCACATCCACCTGGCCGCCGACCACCCCGAGGGCTACGACCGCTACAGCCCCATGACTTCGCGCCTGATGCACCTGATGGTGATCGACGTGGTGGCCACGTGTCTGGCGTTGCGCATCGGCGGCAACAAGCTCCAGCCGCTGCTAAAGGAAATGAAGAACAACCTGCGGAGCAAAAGGTACGCCTGAGCGTGCGCGCTGCGCACAGCTCAGGCGCCCCCTGCGCCGCTTCGCGTCTTCCCCCAGAGGGGGACGATGCCTGCGGCTCGGCGTCGCCGAAGCCACGGCATCCTGGGTTTTCGGACACGTGCTCCGGACACATCGAGGAGATCGGGTGCGTCCCGCAGCGACATCAAGGAGGAGACCTGCGCAGCAGGGCGGGGGACATTCGCGCAGGGGCGCGCCCGATCTCCGCGCCAACGCCAGGGAATCAGAGCGTCAGATCCGTCCTTCTTCCACCGCATGACAAGCGATGCGAATGCCGCCGATGGTCTGCAATGTCGGCCGCTCGTTGCGGCAGCGGTCGTTCACATGCGGGCAACGCGGGTTGAAGGCGCAACCGGGGGGCGGGTTCAGCGGGTTGGGCACTTCGCCCTGCACCGGCGTGCGCGCCTTGCCGGTGTCGTGCATTTTCGGGATGGCGTCCAGCAGCATGCGCGTGTAGGGGTGGCGCGGGCTGTCGAACAAGGTGTGCTTGGGCGCCAGTTCCACCAGCCGGCCCAGGTACATCACGCCCACCTGGTCGCTCACATGCCGCACCACCGCCAGGTTGTGGCTGATGAACAGGTAGGTCAGGCCCTGCTCGCGCTGCAGGTCCTTCATGATGTTGAGCACCTGGGCCTGCACGCTCACGTCCAGCGCGCTGGTGGGTTCATCGCAGACCAGAAAGTCGGGCTGGGTGGCCAGGGCACGCGCGATCGAAATGCGCTGGCGCTGACCGCCGCTGAACTGGTGCGGGTACTTGACCCGATCGGCCGCGGCCAGGCCCACCGAGTGCAGCAACTCTTCCACGCGTGTGCGCAACGCAACCGCGTCGCTCATCAGCCCGTGCTCAAGCAGCGGCTCGGCGATGATGTCTTCCACCCGCCAACGGGGGTTCAGGCTCGCGTACGGGTCCTGAAAGATCATCTGGATGCGCCGCCGCAGCTGCCGGCCCTGCGGCGTCCTGAACGCGGCGTGCGCGTCCAGACCGTCGAATTCAAAACCGCCCCGGGTGGGTTCGTACAGCCCCACCAGCAGGCGCGCCACCGTGCTCTTGCCACAGCCGGATTCGCCCACCAGCGCCAGCGTCTGGCCCTTGGGAATGTCGAAACTCACGCCGTCCACCGCACGCAGCAGTTGTCGCGGCTGGCGTTCCAGCACGCGGTTGAGCCAGGGGGCGGACACGTCGAAGGTCTTGGCCAGGTCGGTGGCCCGCACCAGCGGCGCGGCCTCGGCCACCACGGTTGTGGCGGCTACGGACGTCACCACGTGATCCGTTGCACTCATGCCGCTTCTCCCACCGTCAACACGCTGGACGCGTCGTGCAGCCAGCAGGCCGCGCTCGTGGCGCCGGCCGGCATCAGATCGGGGCGCTGTTCGTGGCAGCGGTCGAAGCCGCGGTCGCAGCGCGGGTTGTAGGCGCATCCCTGCGGGATGGCGTTCAGGCGCGGCATGGCGCCGTCGATCTGGTGCAGGCGTTCACGGTCCTCGCTCATGTCGGGAATGCAGCCCATCAGCCCCTTGGTGTAGGGGTGGGCCGGGTGGTTGATGACCTCGTGCACCGGGCCGATCTCGGCGATGCGGCCGGCGTACATCACGGCCACGCGGTCGCAGGTCTCGGCGATCACGCCCATGTCGTGGGTGATCAGCATCACCGCAGCACCGCGCTCGCGGCAGATGGTCTTGAGCAGCGTGATGATCTGCGCCTGGATCGACACATCCAGCGCGGTCGTGGGCTCGTCGGCCACGATGAGCTTGGGTTCGGCGGCCAGCGCCAGGGCGATCACCACACGCTGGCGCATGCCGCCGCTGAACTGGTGCGGATAGTGGTCGATGCGCTGTTCGGCCGCCGGAATGCCCGTGTCCTTGAGCAGCTGGATCGCGCGCTGCCGTGCCTCGGCCTGGCTCACCGGCAAATGGGTCGTGATGGTTTCCATCAGCTGCCGGCCCACCGAGTACAGCGGGTTCAGCGAGGTCAGCGGGTCCTGGAAGATGGCACCGATCTGGCGCCCGCGCACCTGCCGCATCTGATCGAGCGGCAGGTTGTCGATGCGCCGGCCTTCGAGCAGGATTTCGCCACTGGCCACACGGCCCGGGGGCTCCAGCAGCCCGATGATGGACGCGCCGGTGAGCGACTTGCCCGCCCCCGACTCGCCCACCACGCCCAGGATTTCACCCGGCGCGATGTCAAAGGAAATGCCGTCCAGCGCACGCAGCGTGCCGCGGCGGTTCGGAAACTCGACCACCAGGTTCTTGACTTGTAGAAGGCTCATATCACACGAACAACATGCGCTCCGTTCGGAGCGGATGAATCATCCAGCACACACCGTGGAACCGGCTTTGCCGGGCCACTGGTGTGGTCCCGCTGGGGGGAAGAGGCGAAGCGGCGCAGCGGGGGGGGTCATCTCAACCTCGGATTCAATGCATCGCGCAGCCAGTCGCCCAGCAGGTTCACGGACAGGGCTATCACCACCAGCATGGCGCCCGGAAAGATCGTGATCCACCACTCGCCGGAAAACAGGTAGTCGTTGCCAACGCGGATCAGCGTGCCCAGCGAAGGCGACGTGGGCGGCGCGCCCACCCCCAGAAAGGACAGCGTCGCTTCCGTCAGGATGGCCGTGGCCACCTGGATGGTGGCCAGCACCAGCACCGGCCCCATGACGTTGGGCAGCACATGCCGGTGCATGATGCGCAGCGGCGCCACCCCGGTCACCCGCGCGGCCTGCACATACTCCTTGTTGCGCTCCACCAGCGTGGAGCCGCGCACCGTGCGCGCGTACTGCACCCAGCCCGTGAGCGTGATGGACACGATGAGCACCCCGAAGGCCAAGGTGTCGTGGGCGTTGGGGAACAGCGCCCGGCCCACGCCCGCGATCAGCAGCGCCACCAGGATGGCCGGGAACGACAGCATGACGTCGCACACGCGCATGAGCAGACTGTCGACCCAGCCGCCCAGAAAGCCCGCCAGCAGACCCAGCGTCACGCCGATCACCACCGACAGCACCACCGAGGCCAGGCCCACCGCCAGCGAGATGCGCGCACCGTACATCAGGGCCGAGAGAATGTCGCGCCCCTGGTCGTCGGTGCCCAGCCAGAAGGCGGGGTTGCCCCCCGCGCTCCACGACGGCGGCAGGCGGGCGTTGGACAGTTCCAGCGAGGCGAGGTCGAACGGGTTGTGGGGTGCGATCCAGGGGGCGAAGGCGGCGCAGACCACACAGACCAGTGCGATCAACGCCGCCACGATGGCCGTGGGCGAGGTGCGAAAACTGTGGCCGACATCGCTGTCGAGCCAGCGGCGAACAAGGGCGATCAAGGGAACACTTTCGAGAGAACGGTTATCCGCAGGAAAAGGGGCGTCGGTTCCACGGCCCGCGTGGAACCGGCTCCGCCGGAGCCGCTGCGGGCTTCCCCCCGGGGGGAAGCCCGCAGCGGCGCAGGGGGGTCATTTCACGTTCATGTAGCGGAACGGCATGGCGTTGTCGGCCAGTTGCACCAGGCTGACGTTGTTGGCCACCCCCCAGGCCAGCGCCTGCTGGTGCAGCGGCAGATGGCCGATGTCATCGGCGTGCAGCCTGAAGGCTTCCTTGATCAAGGCGTTGCGCTTGGCCTGGTCGGTTTCCGACTGGATCTTGAGCGTCAGCTCGTCGAGCTTGGGGTTGCAGTACGCACCCAGGTTGAACTGGCCGGCGCCCTTGTCGTCCACACAGCGCGTGAGCGCGTTGAGCGCGTTGTGCGCGTCGTAGGTGCTGGGGGTCCAGCCCAGCAGGTAGAAGCTGGTGTCGCGACGCAGCACCTTGGGGAAATAGGTGCCCTTGGTCTCGGCCTGCAGGCGCACGCGCACCCCCACCTTGGCCAGGCTGGCGCTGACGGCCTGGCAGATCTCGCCGTCGTTGACGTAACGGTCGTTCGGGCAGTTCAGGCTGACTTCGAATCCGCCGGGATAACCGGCGTCGGCCAGCAGTTTCTTGGCGGCTTCGGGGTCAAACGCCAGGCGCTGGTCCATGTCGGCAGCAAAACCGTTGATTCCGGGTCCGACCATCAGCGCGGTCGGCCGCGATGCGCCGCGCATCACGCTCTTCTGGATGCCGACGATGTCGATCGCCTGGTAGAAGGCCTGGCGCACGCGCTTGTCCTTGAACGGGTTCTTGCCCTTGACGCTGGAGTACAGCAGCTCGTCGCGTTTCTGGTCCATGCCCAGGAAGATGGTGCGCAGCTCGGGGCCCTGCAGCACACGGGTCTTGCCGCTGGCGTTGATGCGGGCCACGTCCTGCACCGGCACCGGCTCGATCACGTCCACCTGACCCGACAGCAGCGCGGCCACGCGCGTGGCGTCGTTGCCGATCGGGGTGTACTCGACGTTGGTCACATTGCCTTCGATCTTGCCCCAGTAGGCCCCGTTGCGCACGAAGGTGGTCTTCACGTTGGGCTGGCGCTCGCGCAGGCGGAAGGGCCCGGTGCCGTTGGCGCGGAACGAAGCGGCGTTTTCGATCCCCTTGCGGCGGTCCACCGGCCGGGTCGCCTGGTTCTCCTCGCTCCACTGCTTGCTCATGATGTAGAAGAACGTGAGCACGTCGGGCAGGATGGGGAACGGCGCCTTGGTCTCGATGTCCACCGCGAAGTCATTGACCTTGCGCACTTCCCTGACGTCGTTGGTGTAGCTGCGCATGTCCGAGCCTTCGCCCGAGCCGCGTGCGAAGCTGAACACCACGTCGTCGGCGGTGAAGGGCTTGCCGTCGTGGAATTTCACGCCCTTGCGCAGTTCGAACCGCCACACGTTGGGCGAAACCTGCTTCCAGCTCGTCGCCAGACGCGGCGTCAGCTGCAGGTTCTGGTCGCGGCCCACCAGCGGCTCGTACACATTGCCCACCACGCTCAGCTGCGTGGTCTCGTTCAGGGAATGCGGGTCCATCGACAGCGCATCGCCCTGGTTGCCGATGCGCACCGTCTGCGCCGTCGCCAGGGTGGCGGTGGCCAGCGCTGCGGCAGCCAGAACCGCGATCCGGGTGGGTTTGAACATCATGAGTCGCTCCTTGTGCGTGGTGTTGTGAACCGAAAAAAAACCGCGTCACGCCGCCAGGGGCATGCCCTGCTCGATGAGACCCGCGTGCAGTGCCGCGCCCAGGGGCAGCACCTCGTCGTTGAAATCGTAACGGCTGTTGTGCAGGAAACAGCTGCCCACGCCGTGTTCCGTGCCCTGCCCCAGCCGCAGGTACGCACCGGGCTTGACCTGCAGCATGAAGGCGAAGTCCTCGGCGCCCATGCTGGGCTCCAGTTCGCGATCCACATGCTCGTGCCCCACCAGGCGCTGAGACACGTCGGCGGCAAAGCGCGCCTCGTCGTGCGTGTTGATGGTGGCCGGGTAGACGCGCTCGTAGCGCACATGGGCCGTGGCGCCCAGGCCCATGGCCACACCGGTGCACACCTCGTTCAGGCGCCGCTCCAGCAGGTCCTGCACGTCGGCACTGAAACTGCGCACCGTGCCCACCAGGGTCGCCTTGCCCGGCACCACGCTGAAGGCGCCCGGATCACCCGCGTGCATGGCGCACAGGCTGATGACCGCCTGGTCGAGTGCGCGCACATTGCGCGCCACGATGCTCTGCACCGCCGTGATGATGTGCGCCGCCACCAGCACCGGGTCCACCGTCTGGTAGGGGTGCGCGCCGTGGCCGCCCTTGCCGCTGATCTCGATGGTGATGCGGTCGGCCGCGGCCATCATCGGCCCGGTGTTGATGCCCACCGTGCCGGGCTTCATCTGCGGCCAGTTGTGCATGGCGTAGACCGACTGCACCGGGAAACGCTCGAAAAGACCGTCTTCGATCATGGCCTTGGCGCCGGCAAAACCCTCTTCGCCGGGCTGGAAAATGAGCACCGCGGTGCCGTCGAACTGGCGCGTCTCGGCCAGGTAGCGCGCGGCGCCGATGAGCATGGCCGTGTGCCCGTCGTGACCGCAGCCGTGCATCAGGCCGGGCCGGGTCGAGCGCCAGGCGAAGTCGTTGTCCTCCTGCATGGGCAGCGCGTCCATGTCGGCGCGCAGGCCCATCATGCGGCCGCTCGTGCGCTGGCGACCATGGATCACCGCCACCACGCCGGTCTTGCCCAGCCCGGTGTGCACCTCGTCCACCCCGCAGACCTTCAGCGACTCCACCACGCGGCGCGCGGTGTAGTGTTCCTCGAACCCCAGTTCGGGGTGGGCATGCAGATCGCGCCGCAGCGCCGTCAGCTCCGGATGGAAGGCGGCGATGTGGGCAAACGGCCGGCCGTGGGCCTTGATGCGGGGGGTCAGCATGACGAACCCTCTGCCATGGGCAGCGCCGTTTCGCTGCCGGGCCGCCCCAAGGCGAAACAGCCCCCTCGGGGGGCAGCGACCCGCAAAGCGGTGGAGCGTGGGGGCATGTCAATGCCCCCCGGCCTTCTCCACGCGCAAGCGCGGATCGACGGCGAAATACAGCAGGTCCACGATGAGGTTGATCACCACGAAGATCAGCGCGATCAGGCACAGGTAGGCCGCCATCACCGGGATGTCGGCGAAGGTCACGGCCTGGATGAACAGCAGGCCCATGCCCGGCCACTGGAACACCGTTTCGGTGATGATGGCAAAGGCGATCAGGCCACCGAGCTGCAGGCCGGTGATGGTCATCACGGGCACCAGGGTGTTCTTGAGCGCATGACCGAAGTGCACCGCGCGCTGGGTCAGGCCGCGGGCGCGGGCGAACTTGATGTAGTCGGTGCGCAGCACCTCCAGCATCTCGGCGCGCACCAGACGCATGATCAGCGTGAGCTGGAAGATGGCCAGCGTCACCGCTGGCAGCACGATGTGCTGCCAGCCCTTGGCCGTCAGCAGGCCGCTGCTCCACCAGCCCAGCTGCACCACGTCGCCACGGCCGAAGCTGGGCAACCAGCCCAGCTGCACCGCAAACACCAGGATCAGCAGGATGCCGATCAGGAACGTGGGCAGCGACACGCCCAGCAGCGAGATGGTCATGAACAGCTGGCTGATGAAGGTGCCCCGCCTGAGCGCCGCGTACACCCCCATCGGGACCCCCACCGCCAGCGCCAGAAAAGCGGCCACCAGGGCCAGCTCCAGCGTGGCGGGGAAACGTTCGGCGATCAGGCTCGAGACCTGGGTCCCCTGGCGCAGGCTCAGGCCGAATTCACCCTGCACCGCATGGGCCAGGAAGTGCCAGAACTGCACCACGAAAGGCTGGTCCAGCCCCAGATCGGCGCGCAGTTCACGCACCTGCTCGGGCGTGGCGTCCTGCCCGAGCAGGAAGACCACCGGGTCACCGACGTACTGGAACAGCATGAACGCGATCAGCGCCACGCTGACCATGACCACCACCGCCTGGGCCAGGCGCCTGAGAATGAAAGCGAACATCGTGAGGAAAGAAAGAGAGGGTCGGCACCGCGGTGCGC
>CAYRWN010000010.1:0-69992 GCA_964428045.1 uncultured Hydrogenophaga sp.
GTGAAGCTGGGCAGGCCGTTGGCCAGGTGCACTTCGACCTGCACCGGCCGCGCATCCAGCCCCAGCAGCGCACGGCTGTGCACCAAAGACAGACTCATGGTCATGCTCTCCCTGTTTTGGTGCGCTTTTCTCGCCTTCACCCTGTCCGTACGGCGCCGTGGTGTCGCGCACGCAAGTGGTGCGCCGCTGAGGTTCGGCCAGGCTTGGTGCGCGCGATCCCGTTCGATGATGGCACAGGCACCCGCTGGCGCATGACCCTCCGATAGGGGATGCAGGGTGTTTTCACCACAGGTGGCCGGCCTTGGCCCCGTCTTCTTGAACAGGCCTGGCACGGTCCCTGCTTGGGGGTGTCTGCGTCTGATTCACTCCCCTGGTTGCTGGGCCTTGGTCTGGCTTCCTTCTGATCTAGAAGAGGTAAAGCAGCATGAAAATGGTTTCAGCCATCATCAAGCCGTTCAAGCTGGACGAGGTGCGCGAAGCGCTCTCCGGCATGGGCGTGCAGGGCATCACCGTCACCGAAGTCAAGGGCTTCGGCCGCCAGAAAGGCCACACCGAGCTGTACCGCGGCGCCGAGTACGTGGTCGACTTTCTGCCCAAAGTCAAGATCGAAGCCGCCGTGGACGACGCCCTGGTCGACCGCGTGATCGAAGCCATCGAAGGTGCTGCGCGCACCGGCAAGATCGGCGACGGCAAGATTTTCGTCACCCCCATCGAGCAGGTGGTCCGCATCCGCACCGGCGAGACCGGCAAGGAAGCGCTCTGACCCACGCACCCGCACACGAAAGAGCACGAACATGAAAAAGCTACTTGCGACCTTGATGCTGGGCATGGGCCTGGCCTTTGGCGGCCTGAGCGCCACCGCGCAGACCACCACCGAACCCGCTGCGGCCACCGCCACGGCTGCGCCGGCCGAAGCCGCTGCCCCGGCGGCCCCCGCCGCCGATGCGGCGCCCGCACCCGATGCCGCACCTGCTGCAGCCGAAGCCGCACCGGCCGCTGAAGCACCTGCGGTGAAGGAAACCGTGGACAAGGGTGACGTCACCTGGATGATGATCTCCACCATCCTGGTGCTGCTCATGGTGGTGCCCGGACTGGCCCTGTTCTACGGTGGCCTGGTTCGCAGCAAGAACATGCTGTCTGTGCTGATGCAGGTGATGGTGGTCTTCTCACTGATTGCCGTGCTGTGGGCCGTCTACGGCTACAGCCTGGCGTTTGGTGGCGAAGGACTGATCTACGGCAACTTTGACAAGCTCTTCCTCAAGGGCGTCACCGCCGACTCGCTGGCGGCCACCTTCACGCCGGGCGTGATGATCCCCGAGTTCATCTTCATCGCCTTCCAGTGCACGTTCGCGGGCATCACCTGCGCGCTCATCGTCGGCTCCTTTGCCGAGCGCATCAAGTTCGGCGCCGTGCTGCTGTTCTGCGCCATCTGGTTCACCTTCAGCTACATCCCGGTCGCACACATGGTCTGGGGTGCGGGCGGCTACCTGTTCGACAAGGGCGCGCTGGACTTCGCCGGCGGCACCGTGGTGCACATCAACGCCGCCATGGCCGGTCTGGTCGGTGCGTATGCTCTGGGCAAGCGCATCGGTTACGGCAAGGAAGCCATGGCTCCGCACAGCCTGACCCTGACCATGGTCGGCGCCTCGCTGCTGTGGGTGGGCTGGTTCGGCTTCAACGCCGGCTCCAACCTGGAAGCCAACGGCGGCACGACCCTGGCCTTCATCAACACCCTGATGGCCACCGCCGCCGCCGTGCTGGCCTGGTGCATCGGCGAAACCCTGTCCAAGGGCAAGGCCTCCATGCTGGGCGCTGCTTCCGGTGCCGTCGCCGGCCTGGTGGCCATCACCCCGGCCTGCGGCACGGTGGGCGTCATGGGCGCCATCGTCATCGGTCTGGTCTCCGGCTTCCTGTGCCTGTGGGGCGTGACCGGCCTGAAGAAGATGCTGGGTGCGGACGACTCGCTGGACGTGTTCGGCGTGCACGGCGTCGGTGGCATCGTCGGCGCGCTGCTGACCGGTGTGTTCTCCGCCGCTTCCCTGGGTGGCGTCAAGGGCGACGACTTCTCCATCGCCAGCCAGCTGCTGATCCAGGCCGAAGGCGTGGTGATCACCATGGTGTGGTCCTCGATCGTGGCCTACGTCACCTACAAGATCGTCGACATGACCATCGGCCTGCGCGTGACCGAAGAGCAGGAACGCGAAGGTCTGGACATCAGCAGCCACGGCGAAACCGCCTACAACCGCTGATCGGCCAATCCCCCGGGCGTGTGCACCTGAAAGGAACGCCAGCGCACACGCCCCGAGTTTTCAGAGTGTCTCCGATGGATGTTCAGCCCCCGCGCCGAAAGGCCCGGGGGCTTTTTTTCGACACCCGGCCGGGTGTGAATGGATCACAGACGGCCTGGGCCCCTGGCTGCACCATGAGCCGCGTTACACACCAAGGGGAGCTCGCATGTCGTCTTTCAGCGCCCGCAACCTCGGCTGTTGTGCCACAGTCGCCGCTGTGATGTCTGCCGGGTCGGTGGCCGCAGGCGCGGCGCCTTCCGCAGCCCCGGCTGCCAAGTCCGCCCCGCTGCCGGCCAGCGTGCGTTTCATCGACGCACCTTCCAGCGAGAGCCCTGCGGCACGCAAGAAGCGCCTGCAGAAAGAGTGCAAGGGCCGACCCAATGCAGGCGCCTGCCTGGGCCACACCGGTCGCGACTGACAGGCACCGCCCGCCCCGGGCCGCGATTGCAGCGGGGCGTGCAAAAAATTCAAAGGCGGCATAGGCCCCCGCCGCTACCATGGCGGCCATGTCGAACACCCCCACGAACGAAGACCGGCCGCAGCACCTGATCGAACAGGTGCAGGCCGCCCGCGCTGCGCGCACGCCGCTGCGCATCCACGGCGGCGACACCAAAGCCTTTCTGGGCGAGCCCGTGCAGGGCCAGCCCCTGTCCACCCGCGACTGGTCGGGCATCGTCAGCCACGAGCCGACCGAACTGGTCATCACCGTGCGCGCCGGCACCCCGCTGGCCGAGGTGGAGGCCGCGCTGGCCGAGAAAGGCCAGCACCTGCCGTTCGATCCGCCGCACTTCGTTGCCGGTTCGGGTGACGGCGCCACCATCGGTGGCGTGGTCGCCGCCGGACTGGCCGGCCCGGCCCGTGCCACCGTGGGCGGGGTGCGCGATTTCGTGCTCGGCACCCAGTTCATCG
Source organism: uncultured Hydrogenophaga sp. (assembly GCA_964428045.1). GTDB lineage: Bacteria > Pseudomonadota > Gammaproteobacteria > Burkholderiales > Burkholderiaceae_C > Hydrogenophaga. The sequence goes on from CAYRWN010000010.1 coordinate 3,198, forward strand.
ACGGCAAAGGCGACTGGCTCACTTTCGGCGGTCAGGTCATGAAGAACGTGGCCGGCTACGACATCAGTCGCTCGCTGGCCGGTTCCATGGGCACGCTGGGCGTGATCACCCAGCTCTCGCTCAAGGTGCTGCCGGTGGCGCCGGCCGAGGCGACCCTGGTGTTCAAGCTCGGGCAGCACGAGGCGCTGGAGCAGCTGCACCGCTGGGGCGGCCAGCCGCTGCCGCTCAACGCGTCTTGCTGGGTGAAAGACGACACGGTAGCCGATGCCCCCGAACTGCTGTTCGTGCGCCTGCGCGGCGCGGTGGCGGCGGTCGAGTCCGCCTGCGAACGTTTGGCCCGCGAAGCGGGCGGCCAGCGCATGGACAACGCCCAGGCCGGGCCCGACTGGGCGGCCTGCCGCGACCAGACCCTGCCTTTCTTCACCGCACCGTCGCCCGCGCGGTGCCTGTGGCGCCTGTCGCTGCCGCAGACCGCGCCGGTGCTGGAGCTGCCGTTCGCCCAGCTGATCGAATGGCAGGGCGCGCAGCGCTGGTGCTGGGCACCCCCATCGGCGGCTGAGCAAATCCGCGCCGCTGCGGCGGCGGTTCAAGGCCACGCGACCCTGTTCCGCGCCGGTGCCGACGGCGCGCCCGGCGTGCGCCGCTTCGATGCCGAAAGCCCGGCCTTGCAGGCCATCACGAAACGCCTGCGCGAGGCCTTCGACCCGCAGGGCCTCTTCAACCCGGGCCGGATGGGATAAGCCATGCAAACCAACCTCGCCCCCGAATTCCAAGGCACGCCCGACGGCCTGGCCGCCGAAGCCATCCTGCGCAAGTGCGTGCACTGCGGTTTCTGCACCGCCACCTGCCCGACCTACCAGCTGCTGGGCGACGAGCTGGACGGCCCGCGCGGCCGCATCTACCTGATGAAGCAGGTGTTCGAGGGCGCGCAGCTCACGCGCAAGACCCAGCTGCACCTGGACCGCTGCCTGACCTGCCGCAACTGCGAAAGCACCTGCCCGAGCGGCGTGGACTACGGCCACCTGGTCGACATCGGCCGCAAGATCGTGGACGCGAAAGTGCCGCGTCCGGCCGGTGAAAAGGCGGTGCGCTGGCTGCTCAAGGAAGGCCTGACCTCGCCGGCCTTTGGCCCGGCCATGAAGCTGGGCCAGCTGGTGCGCGACCTGCTGCCCGAGACCCTGAAGAACAAGGTGCCCGCGAAGCAGGACGCCGGCCGCTGGCCCACCGCGACCCACGCGCGCAAGGTGCTGATGCTGGCGGGCTGCGTGCAGCCGGCCATGATGCCCAACATCAACACCGCCACCGCGCGCGTGCTCGACGCCGCCGGCATCCAGACGGTGGTGGCGCCCGAGGCGGGCTGCTGCGGCGCGGTGAAGTTCCACTTGAACGACCAGGACGGCGGCAGCGCGCAAATGCGCGCCAACATCGACGCCTGGTGGCCGCACATCGAAGCCGGTGTCGAGGCCATCGTGATGAACGCCTCGGGCTGCGGTGTCACGGTCAAGGAATACGGCCACATCCTGCAGCACGACCCGGCCTACGCCGCGAAGGCAGCGCGCATCAGCGAACTGACGAAGGACCTCAGCGAGCTGCTGCCCGCGCTGGTGCCGATGCTGCAGCCCAAGCTGGCCAGCAAGCCCGACGCGAACAAAGTGATCGGTTTCCACCCGCCCTGCACCTTGCAGCACGGGCAGAAGCTCAAGGGCGGCGTCGAGACCCATCTGGCGGCCCTCGGCTTCACGGTGCAGGTGGCCAAGAACGAAGCGCACCTGTGCTGCGGCTCGGCCGGCACCTATTCGGTGCTCAACCCCGAACTCTCGTACCAGCTGCGCGACCGCAAGCTCGGCCACCTGAACGAGCTGCAGCCCGCGGTGATCGCCAGCGCCAACATCGGCTGCATCACCCACCTGCAGAGCGGCACCGCCACGCCGGTGCGGCACTGGATCGAGCTGCTGGACGACGCGCTGGCCTGACAGCGGGCGGCATTTCCGCACACCGGCCGACGGGCTGTCATCCCGGCGCGACCCGACCGGGATAAGCTGGTCCGGTCGCGCCGCTTGCGTCCGGCGCTGCGCCCTCCCTGTACGACGCCAAGCAAGGACTGACCATGGGTTTCTTCAGCAACATCCTCGAAAAACTCGGCATGAAGGAAGCGGCGGCCGCCCCCGTCATCACCCCGCCGCCGGCACCCGCAGCGGCACCGTCTGCAGCGCCTGCAGCAGCGCCCGCCGCGCCGGTGGTCAACCCGATCGCCATGGTGGACGTGATGAGCCTGCTGGCCGAAAAGGCCGCCAGCCACCCGGAGAAGCTCAACTGGAAGACCTCCATCGTCGACCTGCTCAAGCTGCTGGGCCTGGACAGCAGCCTGGCCGCCCGCAAGGAACTGGCCAAGGAGCTCTACTGCCCCGACGAGCTGATGGGCGATTCGGCCAAGATGAACATGTGGCTGCACAAGCAGGTGCTGGGCCACATCGCGGCCAACGGGGGCAACATCCCGGCCGAACTGCTCTGAGTCAGGCCTGCAGGGCGGCTTCGATGTCTTTCGCCAGCTCCACGGGCGCGTCCTGCGGCGCGTAGCGCTTGATGGCGCGGCCGTCGCGCCCGACCAGGAACTTGGTGAAATTCCACTTGATGGCCTTGCTGCCCAGCAGACCCGGGGCTTCGGCGCTCAGCCAGCGGTACAGCGGGTGCGCGTCGGCACCGTTGACCTCGATCTTGCTCATCATGGGGAAAGTCACGCCGTAATTGCGCTGGCAAAAGCCCGCTATTTCGGCGTTGTCGCCCGGGTCCTGGCTGCCAAACTGGTTGCACGGGAAGCCCAGCACCACCAGGCCCCGGGGGCCGTAGGTTGTGTGCAAGGCCTCCAGGCCGCCGAACTGCGGTGTGAACCCGCAGGCGCTGGCGGTGTTGACGATGAGCAGCACCTGCCCGCGAAACCTTGAAAGGGGAACCGGCCGACCGTCGATGGACAGGGCTTCGAAATCGTAGACGCTGGCGGGCGAGGTGGTCATGGGCAGATCCGGTTGGGCGGTAGAAGGTAGCTGACCGGTGTATGGTGCCGCAGTTTCCCCACACCGTGGTCGCGGGGCGGGAAATGCCTCACGGGTGAGCGCCCGTCGGGTGGCTGGCAGGTGCGCAAACCGGGCATACTGAACGTCAGAAGGCAAGACCCTTGCAACCACAGGCACCAGAGACGAAACCATACGGGAGGCGGTAGCGGCATGGATGGAGCGTACACATTGGCCCTGGTGGGCTTTGCAGAAAGCGAGTCCACGACCTTCGAGTCGTTTTTCAGGCTGGCGGCCCGCCGCCCCCCGGCGTACGAGGTGCAGGACGAGGTGATGGACGCCCAGTTCCTGGTGGTCAATGCCGACAACCTGCAGGCCCTGCATCTGGTGCAGTACGCCGACCTGCCGGGCAAGGTGCTCCTGGTGGGCAACAGCGACGGTGGAACGGGTTGGCCCCTGCAGCGCAAACCGGTCAAGCTGGTGTCGGTGCTCGCCGAGCTCGACCGCCTGGCCGGCGTCGTGCCCCGGACGGCGGCGCAGCCTGCCCCGGCGGCGGCCCGCCCGGCTGAGGCGGTGCACCAGCCGGTGCCATCGCACCAGGGAGCAGACCGGGGCTTCTCCGCCACCGAGCCTTTCAGGCACTCGGACATGCCGGCTCCATCGGGCGCACCCATGGTGCCCGCTGGCCGTCCACGCCGCCGCTCGGCCGACACCGAGTTCCCCGCCACACGGCCCATGGTCCGTTCGCCGGTGGCGCCTGTGGCGCCCGCTGCGGCGGTGTCAACGGCCCGCCCTGCAGCCGGGCCAGGCGCGGTCCCAGGACGGCCCAACACCACCGAAAGCGTGGTGATGGCGCAGCGCATGAGCGAGCGTGCCGCGCGCCCGGGGGTGATGCGGCTCACCGATTTCGGGGGGCTGGACGAATTGCCCGCGCCCCCTGGCCGTTCGCCCAGGAGCCGTTCGCCGCGCTCGATCAACCAGACGCCCGAATCCGCCGCGTCAGCTGTGCAGCACGGCGACATGCTGCTGGTGTCCGAGAGCCTGGTCGAAGGCCGCATCCTGCACAAGCGCTTCAAGAAGTACGGGCTCAACATCGACTGGTCGCGCGAAGGCAAACAGGCCCTGGCCATGCTCAAAGCCCATCCGTACCGCCTGGTGGCCATCGACCGGCTCAACGGCGAACCCGACGCCTACCAGGTGTGCCGCGCAGCCAAGCAGTGCCGGCAGCCCAACGGCCAGCCGCCGGTGGTGGTGATGTTTGCCCCCGCTGCGGGCAGCATGGACCGCATCAAGGCGGGTCTGGCCGGCGCAGACGCTTACCTCTCTCGCTCCGTGGCCGAAGCCGAGTTCTACAAGGTGCTGGCGCAGCACCGGCTTGTCGAACTCGACGGCTTCGCCAAGACCAACGTCGGGTTCTGACCCCACGTTGACGTGCCTTCAGGCGCGTCGAGGTGGGTCACCCGTGCAGATCGTCGCGGCGCGCGATCTCGTACAGCCGTTCGAGCTCGTGCGGGTGCGCCCGCTCGTTGTGCCGCTGCCACTTCAAGATCACCCACATGATGCCGGCCACGAGCAGGCCGAAGGCGGTGATGGCGGCGAAGGCCGACAAACCCGCTGCGGTGGAGGCGCTGTAAGCCGCGCCCAGGCCCAGGATGCAGGCCTGTTCGTTGAAGTTCTGCACCGCGATGGACCGGCCGGCGCCCATCAGGTTGTGGCCGCGGTGCTGCAGCAGCGCGTTCATCGGCACCACCAGGAAACCGCCCAGGCCACCGAGCAGGATGAGGAACGGCGCGGCCACCCAGACGTTGTCGATCACGTTCATCAGCATCACCAGCAGGCCCATGCCGATGCCCAGCGGGATGACCTTGGTGGCGTGGTCCAGCCGCATGCGCAGCGAGGCCACCACCGCGCCCACGGCGGTGCCCAGCGCCACCACCCCCACCAGGCTGGACGCCTGCGTGGTGCTGTAGCCCAGCGCCGCGCCGGCCCAGGCCAGCACGATGTAGCGCAGGTTGCCGCTCACCCCCCAGAACAGCGTGGTGGTGGCCAGCGAGATCTGGCCCAGGTGGTCGCGCCAGAGCCGGCTGTTGCAGCGCCAGAAATCGGGCAGCAGGGCCAGCGGGTTCCTGGGCATGGGGCGCGGCGTCACCCCGGTCAGCGGGATGCGCAGGTTGAACAGCGCCGCCAGGGCGTACACGCCCACCAGCACCGCGATGGCGGCTTGCGCCGGCAGGGCGAGGCCCGTGTCCATGCCGGGCAGGTCGACGGCCAGCAGCAGGCTGGAGAGGTAGGGGCCCACCAGCTGGCCACCCAGCAGCACGCCCAGGATGATGGACGCGATCGTCAGGCCCTCGATCCAGCCGTTGGCCTTGACCAGCTGGGATGGCGGCAGCAGTTCGGTGAGGATGCCGTACTTGGCCGGTGAATAGGCCGCCGCACCCAGGCCGACCAGCGTGTAGGCCAGCAAGGGGTGGACACCGCCGAGCATGAGCAGGCAGCCCACCACCTTGATGGCGTTGCTGATGAACATGACCTGACCCTTGGGCCGCGCATCGGCGAACGCACCGACAAAAGGGGCGAGCACGACATAGAACAGGGCAAACAGGGGCACGAGGGCGGCGCTTTGCCATTCGGGAGCACCGCGGCTGCGCAGCAGTTCGATGGCGGCCACGAACAGCGCGTTGTCAGCCAGGGAGCTGAAAAACTGCGCCGTCATGATGGTGTAGAAGCCGCGCTTCATGGGGATGATTCTGGCGACCGGACGGGCGCGGCAAACGCCGATGAGCAGGCCGTTGGCGGTCTTTTTGTGCGAAAGTCGGTGCCGGTCTCCAAGGTTGCGGGGTTATAGCACGCGCCCCTGCCGCCGCCTGGAGCAAGACGCCCGAACCCCGCCATGCCCCGTCCCATCCTCGCCACCGTCCATCCCGCCGCCCTGCGACACAACCTGGAACAGGCCCGCGTCCGCGCGCCCGACGCCCGCGTCTGGGCGGTGGTCAAGGCCAATGCCTACGGCCATGGCATCGAGCGCGTGTTCGACGCGCTGCGCGGCGCCGACGGCTTTGCCCTGCTGGACCTGGCCGAGGCGCAACGCCTGCGCGCGCTGGACTGGCGCGGCCCCATCCTGTTGCTCGAAGGCGTGTTCGACCCGCGGGATCTGGAACTTTGCTCGCGCCTGCACCTGTGGCACGCGGTGCACTGCACCGAGCAGATCGACTGGCTGGCCGCGCACAAGACCCAGGTGCCGCACCGCGTCTTCCTCAAGCTCAACAGCGGCATGAACCGGCTGGGCTTCCAAGCCGACGCCTTCCGTGCCGCCTGGGCGCGGCTGAATGCGCTGCCGCAGGTGGACGAGATTTCGCTCATGACCCACTTCAGCGACGCCGACGGGCCGCGCGGCATCGCCCACCAGGTGGCCGCCTTCGAGGCCGCCACCGCCGACCTGCCCGGTGAGCGCAGCCTGTGCAACAGCGCGGCCCTGCTGCGCCACGCCAGCAGCCCGCTGCGCGGCGAAGGCGTGCGCACGCTGGCGGCCGACTGGGTGCGCGAAGGCATTGCGCTGTATGGCAGCGCACCCGACCATCCCGAGCACACGGCCGCTGCCTGGGACTTGCAGCCCGCGATGAGCCTGACGACGAAAGTGATCGGTGTGCAGCAGCTGCAGCCTGGTGACACCGTGGGCTACGGATCGACCTTCACCGCCGACGTACCGATGCGCATCGGTGTGATTGCCTGCGGCTACGCCGACGGCTACCCGCGCCACGCACCCACCGGCACGCCGGTGCTGGTCAGTGGCGTGCGCACCCGCACGATCGGCCGCGTGAGCATGGACATGATCACCGTCGACCTTTCGCCGCTCGACGCCACCGGCGTACCGGCGGGCATCGGCAGCGAGGTGGTGCTCTGGGGCATTTCGCCCACCACCGGTGCGCAGTTGCCGGTGGACGAGGTGGCGCACTCGGCCGGCACCATCGGCTACGAGTTGCTGTGCGCGGTCGCGCCGCGCGTGCCGTTCGAGTAATCCCCCCCGCGCCGCCTGCGGCGTCACCCCCCTGGGGGGCGATGCGAGTGGCCCGGCAAAGCCGGTTCCACCGCATCCTGACCGCGCGCGACGGTGACCAGTTACCCAGCCGGTTCATTTGCGGGGTGGCCCGCGCAGGCGGGGCGCATTCGCCGGACAATCGGTTGCATTGCCTGCTCACCCTGTCCGAAAGCCGCCCTTGAGTCCTGCCCGTTCCCCCCTGGCCGTCCTGCGCGGCCTGCCCTATGTCGCCTGGGTCATCCTGTACTGCGCGGTCACCTGGGGCGTGTTCGGCGCGCTGCTGGGCGCCGTCACGCCCAACCTGCGCGCGCAGATGGGGGTGAGTTTCCAGCAGATCGGCTGGCTCATGGCCATCTGGAGTGCGGGTGGCGCGGTCGGCTCGCTGCTGGGTGGGGCGATTGCCAAGCGCTTCCCGCCGCGCCGTCTGCTGCGGGCCTACACCGCTGCCGTCATGGCCGCCGTGGCGGGTGTGCTGTGGGCGCCCAGCTTTGGCTGGCTGGCCTTTTTCATGGTCGCGGTCGCCACCTTCGAGACCGCGCTCTTCACCCTGGGCCACGGCCTGCTGGCCGAACTCAGCGACGAGCCCGAGCAGCGCACCCGCATCATCAGCCTGGTGGACGTGGGGTACAGCACCGGTTCGCTGCTCTCGCCGCTGATGGCCGCCGCCGCGCTGGCCGTGCATCCGAGCTGGCGCAGCCCCTATGTGGTGTTCGCGCTGCTGGCGCTGGTGCTGCTGATGCTGGCGCTGCAACGGCGGCACCTGAAGGCGGTGCATTTCCGCCCCGACCATCCTCACGACGCTGCGGCCACCGACACGCCGGGCCGAGCGCCCCTGGGCTACGCCGGCCTGTTGCGCCAGCCCCTGGTGCGCTGGGTGTTGCTGGCCGGGCTGTGCAGCGGCCTGAGTGAATGGGGCCAGTACTTCTGGTTCGTCAGCTTTGCGACCGAGGCCCTGGGCGAGCACGAGCAGACCGCACGCCTGGCACTGGGTTTCCTCATGGCCGGCATGGTCACCGGCCGCATCTGGCAGGCCTTCGTGCACAGCCGCTGGAGCATGGAACAGAAAATCCAGCGCCTGGGCGGGCTGGCCGCGCTGGCGCTGGCCGGGGTCTGGCTCAGCCCGGCCGATCCGCCCTTTGTGTGGCTGGCGCTGTGCAACTTCTTCACCGGGCTGGGCGTGTCGGTGGGTTTCCCCATCCTGCTGGGCATCGCGCTGCGCGGTTTTCCGCAGGAGGCGCCGCGCCTGTCGGCCCTGCTGATGATCGTGTTTTCCGCCGGCGCGCAGATCGCGGCGGTGTTGATGGGCCAGATGGCCGAACAATGGGGCCTGCGCGCGGCCTACGCCGTCCTGGTGGCGGCGGCCGCGGGCTTCGTGGTCTGTGCCTGGCGCCTGGGCAGGGGCGTGCCCGTGAGGGTCTGATCGGGCATTGGCTTGTACCCCTGGGGGTATGTGTGTATACTGCGGCCCGCATAGGAGTCTGCCATGCCTGTTCGCCTTGCTTCCGGTTCCGTTTTCCGTCTTTCCGTCCCCTTGCGCGCCGCCAGCCAGGCGCTGGCCCTGCTGCCGCCGACCCGGCGCCGGCTGGTGGTCGGTGCCCTCTCGCTCGGCCTGCTCGGCGGCGCGGCCCTGTTCGCCAGCGCACGGGTGTCGGCCGCCGATGCACCGACCGCCTCTGCCGGCCCGCGGGTGGCCGTGCTGACCCTGGGACAGACCGCCGTCGGCGCTGCGGCTGAATTCGACGGCAGTTTGCAGGCCGTGCGCCAGAGCGTTCTCTCGGCCCAGGCCAGCGGTCGCATCGCCACGCTGTCGGTCAAGGCCGGTGACCGGGTCAAGGCCGGCCAGGTGCTGGCCGTGATCGACGACCGCGCCACCCAGGCCGGCGTGGCGCAGGCGCAGGCCAGCGTGGCCCAGGCCGACGCCAACCTCGCCAACGCCAAGGCGGCTTACGAGCGCACACGCGACCTGCGGGCGCAGGGCTTCATCGCCCAGGCCGCGCTCGATTCGGCGCTGGCCCAGTACCGCGCCGCCGAAGCCGGGGCCGCCGCCGCCCGCGCCGGCCAGACCCAGGCCAGCGTGGCCCAGGGCTTCACCCGCCTGACCGCCCCCTACGACGGCTGGGTGCTGGCCACCCACGCCGAGGCCGGCCAGCTCGCCATGCCCGGCGCGCCCATCCTCACCGTGTATGCGCCGCAGCCGATCCGCGCCGTGGTGCACGTGCCGGCCTCGCAGCAGCCGCTGGCGCTGTCGGCCCAGAAGATCGAGGTGCAGCTGCCCGGCACCGACCGCTGGGTCGTGCCCGCCAGCAAGACCACCGTGCCCGCCGCCGACCCGGTGTCGCAGACGGTGGAATGGCGCCTGAACCTGAGCGAGGCCGACGGCGCCGGCCAGGTGCCCGGCCGCCAGGTGAAGGTGCGCTTCGTCGGCAGCACCGCCCAGGCCGCACCGCAGCGCCTGGTGGTGCCGGCCACGGCCCTGCTGCGCCGCGGCGAGCTGACCGGTGTCTACGTCGTCACCGCCAAAGGCGACGCTGCAAAGGGCTTCGCCCTGCGCGCGGTGCGCACGGGCGCCACGCACGGCGACGGCGTCGAAGTGCTGGCGGGCCTGAAGGCCGGCGACCAGGTGGCGCTGGACCCGGTGCGCGCCGGTTTGTCCGGCGCAAAACCGCAATGACCCCCCTGCGCCGCTTCGCGTCTTCCCCCCTGAAGGGGGGACCGCGCCAGCGCCCCGGCGAAGCCGGTTGCGCGGCACGCCTGGCCTGCTGAACTTCGGAAAAGACATGAACCTTCCATCGAACTCCAATGGCGCTGAGAAGCTGGGCTTCTCCGGTTCCGTGGCGCGGGCCTTCCAGGCCAACGCCATCACGCCGCTGCTGGCGCTGGTCGCGCTGCTGCTGGGCCTGTTCGCCGTGCTGGTCACCCCGCGCGAGGAAGAGCCGCAGATCAACGTGACCATGGCCAACGTGATCATCCCGTTTCCCGGCGCTTCCAGCGCCGACGTGGAGAAGATGGTCGCCGCCCCGGCCGAGCACGTGCTCTCGCAGATCCAGGGCATCGAACACAGCTACTCGGTCGCCCGCCCCGGCGTCGCGGTGCTGACGGTGCAGTTCCAGGTCGGCGTGCCGCGCACCGAGGCGCTGGTGCGCCTGTACGACGTGCTCAACGCCAACCAGGACTGGCTGCCACAGGGCCTGGGCGTGCTCACCCCCATCGTCAAACCCAAGGGCATCGACGACGTGCCGGTGCTCGCCGCCACGCTGTGGACGGCCGACGCGCAGAGCGCGCACGACCTGGAGCGGGTGGCGCATGCGGTGGAGACCGAGCTCAAGCGCGTGCCCGGCTCGCGCGAGGTGGTCACCATCGGAGGCCCGGGCCGAGCAGTGCATGTGTGGCTGGACCCGGCCAAGCTGCGCGAGCGCGGCGTGAGCGTGCAGCAGTTGCAGGGCGCCATCGCGGCGGCCAACCAGGCCATGCCTTCGGGCAGCGTGGTCAACCCCGCGCCCGCCCCTGGCGAACCCGGCATGCTGTCGGTGGAAACGGGCGAGTTCCTGCAGAACGAAAAAGACGTCGGCGACATCGTGGTCGGCGTCAGTGGTGGCCGCCCGGTCTACCTGCGCGAAGTGGCACGTGTTGAAGCCGGTGCCCGCCTGCCCCAGCGTTACGTCTGGTTCACCCCGGGCGCAGCCGACGAAGCCCATCCCGGCGCCCAAGGCCAGAACCACCCGGCCGTGACCATCACGGTCACCAAGAAGCCGGGCGAGAATGCGGTGGACGTGGCGCGCGGCGCTGCCGAGCGGCTGGAGAACCTGAAGAACACCGTCATCCCCGACGACGTGCAGGTCAGCATCACCCGCGACTACGGCCAGACCGCAGCCGACAAGGCCAACCAGCTCATCACCAAGCTCATTTTCGCCACCGCCAGCGTGATCGTGCTGGTCGGACTGGCCCTGGGCCGGCGCGAGGCGGTCATCGTCGGCGCGGCGGTCATCCTCACGCTGACGGCCACGCTGTTCGCCAGCTGGGCCTGGGGCTTCACGCTCAACCGCGTTTCGCTGTTCGCGCTGATCTTCTCCATCGGCATCCTGGTGGACGACGCCATCGTGGTGGTGGAAAACATCCACCGCCACCGCATGCTCACGCCCGATGAGCCTTTGAGCGTCATCATCCCGCGCGCGGTCGACGAAGTGGGCGGACCCACCATCCTGGCCACCTTCACCGTGATCGCGGCGCTGCTGCCGATGGCCTTTGTGAGTGGCCTGATGGGTCCGTACATGAGCCCGATCCCGATCAACGCCAGCATGGGCATGGCGATCTCGCTGGCCATCGCTTTCACCATCACGCCCTGGCTGGCCCTGAAACTCACCAAGTCCGACGGCCATGCCGCCCACGGCCCGTCAAAGCTCACCGACGCGCTGCAGAACACGTTCACCAAGATCCTCACGCCCTTCCTGCACAGCGCGCGCAAGCGCTGGCTGCTGCTGGCGGGCATCGTCGCGGCGCTGCTGCTGTCCGCCGGGCTGGCCGTGGTGCAGTGGGTGGTGCTCAAGATGCTGCCGTTTGACAACAAGAGCGAGTACCAGGTGGTGCTGGACATGCCCGCCGGCACGCCGCTGGAAAGCACCACCGCCGCGCTGCAGGACATGACCGCCTGGCTCGCCACGCAGCCTGAGGTGGCCAACGTGCAGGGCTATGCCGGCACGGCCAGTCCCATCACCTTCAACGGCCTGGTGCGCCAGTACTACCTACGCGCCGAAGCCGAAGGCGGCGACCTGCAGGTCAACCTGGTCGGTGCGCACGAGCGCAGCGAGAAGAGCCACGCCATCGCGCAGCGCCACCGCCCCGCGCTGGAAAAGATCGCCGCCGCCCACGGTGCGCGCGTGAAGGTGGTGGAAGTGCCGCCCGGCCCGCCGGTCATGTCGCCCATCGTGGCCGAGGTCTACGGCCCCGATGAAGACGGCCGCGCCGAGCTGGCCCGGCGCGTGGCCCAGGCGTTTGCCGGCACGCCCGACATCGTGGGCGTGGACACCTCGCTGAAAGAGAACGCGCCGCGCGCCTTCCTGCGCATCCAGCGCCAGCGCGCCGAGTCGCTGGGCATCCCGGTGCAGGTGATCGCACAGACGGTGTACGCCGCGCTGTCGGGATCCGACGCTGCCTACCTGCACGACGGCCACGCCAAGTTCGCGGTGCCGGTGCGCCTGCAGCTGCCGCTGGACAAGCAGGTCGGTCTGGACGCCGTGCTGGCCCTGCCGCTGAAGGCCGCCAACGGCGCCATGGTGCCGCTGTCCGAACTGGTCACGGTCGAGCGTGGCGTGATCGACCAGCCGCGTTACACCAAGAACCTGCTGCCCGTGACCTATGTCTTTGGCGACATGGCCGGCCAGCTCGATTCGCCGCTGTACGGCCTGTTCGGCATCCGCCCGGCCATGAAAGACGCCGCGCTGCCCAACACCGGCGAACTCGGCGAGTACTGGATCAGCCAACCCAAGGACCCGTACCGCCAGTACGCCGTGAAGTGGGACGGCGAGTGGCAGATCACCTACGAGACCTTCCGCGACATGGGCGCGGCCTACGGCGTCGGCCTGATCCTGATCTACCTGCTGGTGGTCGCGCAGTTCAAGAGCTACCTCACGCCGCTGATCATCATGGCGCCCATCCCGCTGACCATGATCGGCGTCATGCCCGGCCACGCGCTGCTGCAGGCGCAGTTCACCGCCACGTCCATGATCGGCATGATCGCGCTGGCCGGCATCATCGTGCGCAACTCCATCCTGCTGGTGGACTTCATCGAGCTGGAAACCGCGCGCGGCGTGCCGTTCGCGCAGGCGGTGGTGCAGTCCGCCGCGGTGCGTGCCCAGCCCATCGCGCTGACCGGCCTGGCCGCCATGATGGGCGCCTTCTTCATCCTCGACGACCCCATCTTCAACGGCCTGGCCATCGCGCTGATCTTCGGCATCGCCGTGTCCACCATGCTGACGCTGGTGGTGATACCGGTTCTGTACTACGCCGTGTACCGCAAGCGGTACGAGTCCCTGGCCGCCGCTGCGGCGTGAGCCGTTTTGTCCCTGTGTTCTTTTCCTTAAGGAGTGTGAAATGACCGTTGAACGTTACATCCGCGTGATCGCCGGCCTGTTCATCATGATCTCGCTGGCCCTGGGCGTGGAAGCCAGCCCGCTGTTCGTGAGTCCCTGGTTCCTGGCCTTCACCGCCTTCGTGGGCTTCAACCTGTTCCAGTTCGGCTTCACCAACTTCTGCCCCATGTCCTTGATCCTCAAGGCCCTGGGTGTGCCCGAGAGCAAAGCCGCCTGCGCGACGGAGTGACCGCCTCGCTGCGCCGCTGACAGCGGGGCGCACTGCCGCCGTGATCCGGCGAAACCGGTTCCATGGCGGGCTGCCGCTGGTGCGGCTGTTTTCTTTGCACTGAACCTTGCAAGTCACTCATCTGAACGGCACCCAGGTCGGCCATGCCCTCGTCCACCCCCTTGAAGTTCCTCATGCCCGGCTACTTCTCGGTGGTCATGGGGCTGTCCGGTCTGACGCTGGCCTGGCACAGCGCCGCCGGGGTGCTGGGCGAGATGGCCGAGGGCATCGCCCTCGTGCTGGGGCTGCTGTCGATGCTGGTGTTCCTCGTGCTGCTGGTGGCCTCGTTCCTGCGCTGGCAGCGCTACCCCGCCGCGCTGGCCGAAGACCTCCAGCACCCGGTGCGCCACGCCTTCGTGGCGGCGCTGCCGGTCTCGCTGCTGCTGGCCACCGTCGGCGTGGGGCTGGGCGGTGCGGGCGATCCGCTGGGCATGGCGTGGAACGCGCTGTGGTGGGTTGGCGGCCTGGGGCAGCTCTGGGCCACGGTCTGGGTACTGGGCCGCTGGCTGGCGCCCGCCGTGGCGGCCCAGCCGGGTAAGCCGCCGGTGCTCTGGCCGTCCATCACCCCGGTGCTGCTCATCCCCGTGGTGGGCAACGTGGTCGTGCCCCTGGCCGGCCTGCCGCTGGGCCATGGCCTGTGGTCGGCCCTGCAGTTCGGCATCGGCGCCTTCCTGTGGCCGGTGGTGCTGGCGCTCATCCTGGCGCGGCGCATCGCGCACGGCCCGCTGCCCGACCGCATCCTCCCCGCCTGGTTCATCACCATCGCGCCACCGGCCGTCATCGGCGTGGTGCTCACGCAGTGGCAGGCGCCGCTGCCGGTGGTGCTGGGCCTCTGGGGCGTGGCCCTGTTCTTCCTGGTCTGGGTGGCGCAACTGGTGCGCCGCATCGCCACCCAGCCCTTTGGCATCGCCTTCTGGGCCTTCTCCTTCCCGCTGGCGGCCTTCACCGTGCTCACGCTGCGCGTGGCCCAGCTCGGCCAGGTGGGCGCACTGCAGACCGCCGGCGTGGTGCTGCTGGCCATCACCTCCATCGCCGTGCTGTGGCTGGGCTTTGCCACCGTGCGCGGCCTGCGCGAGGGCACGCTGCTCGCGCCCGAGCCGGTGGCCAACATCATCCCGGCGTCGGCCTGACGCGCCGGGCCTGTCTGCAGGAAGCCGTCATCCCATGAGCGACGACCCGGACGCTGCCGCCCCCGCAGCGCAGCTGACGGCCGAGCGCAAGGCCGAGCTGATGCACCGCCTGCGCCGCGCCGAAGGCCAGGTGCGCGGCCTGCAGAAGCTGCTGGAGGGCAGCGCCGACTGCCGCAAGATCGCCCAGCAACTGCTGGCCACCCGCCACGCTCTGGACAGCACCTACGTGCGGCTGAACCTCTCGGTGGCCGAACAGGAACTGGCCGCCGGCCAGTGCGGCGAAGGCGTCAACCCGCAGGCCGTGGTCGAGGTGCTGGACCGGCTGCAGACGCGGCTGGGGCGGTCGCGGTGACGACGACCCGCCCCGGGTGAAACAGTCGTGACGATTCCGCTCATGCAGGTCGGCTACGCTCGTGGCCCATGCACGCCGAATTTCTGACCCACGCCCCCCTGCTGGCCGCCGCCGCGTTTGCGGCCGGCGCGCTCAACGCCATCGCCGGTGGTGGCAGCTTTCTTACCTTTCCGGCGCTGGTGTTCACCGGGGTGCCGCCCATCGTGGCCAACGCCACCAGTGCGCTGGCGGTCAGCCCCGGTTACCTGGGCAGCACGCTGGGCTTCAAGGCCGAGCTGCGCGCGCTGCCGGCGCAGCGCCTGCGCCGCGAAATGCTGATCGCCGCCGTCGGCGGCGTGGCCGGGGCGCTGTTGCTGCTGGTGACGCCCGCGAAGCTGTTCACTGGCATCGTGCCCTGGCTGCTGCTCTTCGCCACCGTGCTGTTCGCGGCCGGGCCGGCCATCGCACGGCGGGCGCAGGCCGCGTCGGCCAGCGGCCACGGGCTGGCGCGCTGGCGCGAGCCGGGCCTGCTGGCCGTGGCCATCTACGGCGGTTATTTCAACGGCGGCCTGGGCATCCTGCTCATGGCGCTGTACACGGTGGCGGGGGAATCGAAGCTCAACACCGTCAACGCGCTCAAGAACCTCAATTCGCTGGTGCTGTCCTGGCTGTCGGTGGCGGCCTTCGTGGTGGCCGGTGCCATCGCCTGGAAGCAGGGGCTACTGATGATGGTGGCCGCCACGGCCGGTGGCTACGTCGGCGCCCGCTGGTCCAAACGCCTGCCGGTGGCCTGGGTGCGCCGCAGCGTCATCGCCACCGGGCTGGTGATGAGTGCGGTCTTTTTCTCACGGCTTTAGAGCCCGATCCAGGTCGCCGCGCAACGGCCAGCCGGGCTCGACAGCATCAGGGGGGTGCCGGGCAACCGATGTCCAGCGGCGGCGGCAGGAGGTTCAGCAACCCCATCTGCGCGATCCACGGTACCCCCCGGAGGCGGGAGCGGATGTGACTCAGCCAACGTTCGGCGCGCTGGGGGTCCCAGGCCAGCGCGAAGACGCCCAGACTGGGCAAGGTGTCCGCGCCCCGCGACGGCACGCCACGCCGCCGCTCATGGGCGAACCACCCGTTTCGTCGCCTGTACCGCCTGGCGGATCGAGGGCGTGCGCCCCACCAGCACATGGGCCAGGCCGGCCAGCGCCAGCAGGGTCAGCAGCCCCAGGCTCCAGCCCACCCACAGCAGCGGGCCGACCCAGGCCATCAGCGCGTCACCCGAAGGCAGCACCGCGCCCAGCCAGCCCAGCAGGTCGGCGCTCCAGGCCTGCAGCGCACCCAGCCAGGCGGTGTCGATCCACTCGCCCAGCCACTCCGGCAAAGGGGGCAGCGGCAGGCCGCCCACCGCACCGCCCGCATCCTCGAGCGTGCCGGCGTCGAGGGCGCCCAGCAACCAGCCGGTGAGCTGGTGCGTGGCCCAGACCAGGCCGGTCCAGCCGGCCGCGAACAGGGCGGTCAGGCCCCAGATCAAAGCTTTCATGTCATGGCTCAAAATGCAAGCGCGCCAGCCGGTACGAACACCACGCAGGCGCGCTGTCCAGGGCCGCGCAGCGGCTCAGGGGGGAAGATCATTCATTGCCGCCGATGCCGAACAGGCTCAGCAGGCTGGTGAACAGGTTGAAGGCCGAGACGAACAGGCCCACGGTGGCCAGCACGTAGTTGGTCTCGCCGCCGTTGACGATGCGGCTGGTCTCGAACAGGATCAGACCCACCGACAGCAGGGCCACCATGCCCGAGACGGCCAGGGCCAGCGCCGGCATCGAGAAGGCGTAGGCCGCGATGCCCAGCACCAGCGCGATCACCAGGCCGGCGAACAGGAAACCGCCCATGAAGCTGAAGTCGCGCCGCGTGGCCAGCACGTAGGCCGAGAGGGCCACGAAGGTGGCGCCCGTGGCGGCCAGTGCTGCGGCGATGGTGCCGGCGCCGCCGGGCAGGTCCAGCGTGCGGGTCAGCAGCGGGCCGAGCGTGTAGCCCATGAAGCCGGTCAGCGCGAACACGGCCGGCAGGGCCCAGCCGCTGTTCTGCAGCTTGTGCACCGCGTACAGCAGGCCGAAGTAGCCCACCAGCGTGAGGATCAGACCCGGTGCCGGCCAGGC
Source organism: uncultured Hydrogenophaga sp. (assembly GCA_964428045.1). Lineage (GTDB taxonomy): Bacteria > Pseudomonadota > Gammaproteobacteria > Burkholderiales > Burkholderiaceae_C > Hydrogenophaga. The sequence goes on from CAYRWN010000010.1 coordinate 20,204, forward strand.
GTTGGCCACCGCCAGCGCCGCGACGCCGGCCGCGAACAGCAGCGTCAGCGAGAGCAGGCCGTAGGTGTTGCGCAGCACCTTGGCGGCCTGCGGACGGTCCACCGACAGGGACGTGCCGGGCGACCAGGAAGGACTGCGTTGGAGCGACTCCATGTGGCTTCTCCTTTCAGGGTGAACATGGGAAGCCCGAAGATAGGGATGCAAGGCGTTCCGGAAAAGCAGAGAATGCGTGACCCAATCTTCTGGAAAACCGGCGATGCACGCGGAACTCAACTACAAGCACCTGTATTACTTCTGGGTGGCCGCCAAAGAAGGTGGCATGTCGCACGCCGCCGCGCGGCTGGGCATGGCGGTGCAGACCGTCAGCGCCCAGGTGCGGCTGCTGGAGCAGTCGCTGGGCCACGCGCTGTTCAAGCCGGCCGGGCGCGGCCTGGTGCTGACCGAGGCGGGGCAGACGGCGCTGCAGCTGGCCGAACAGATCTTCCTGATCGGTGAACAGCTGCCCGCCGCCGTGCGCGACGCCGCCACCCAGCACGCGGTGCGGCTGGTGGTGGGCATTTCCGACGGACTGCCCAAGCTGGCGGTGCGCGACCTGCTGGAGCCGGTGATGGCCGAGCCCCATCTGCGACTGATGTGCCACGAGGGCGAGTTCGCCGACCTGCTGGCCGACCTGGCCTTGCACCGGCTGGATGTGGTGCTGGCCGACCGGCCCGCACCCGCCAACCCCAACCTGCGGCTGTACAGTCATGCCATGGGCCGTTCGCCCATGGGCTGGTTCGCGCCGGCCCCTTGGCTGGCCGCCGTGCGCGAGGACTTTCCGCGCAGCCTGGCCCGCGTGCCCGTGCTGCTGCCCACGGCGCACGCTTCGGTGCGGCTGCGGCTGGACCAGTGGTTCGAGCGCCAGGGCGTGACGCCGCAGCTGGTGGGCGAATTCGAAGACAGCGCGCTGCTGACCACCTTCGGCTCCTCGGGCATGGGCGTTTTCCCCGCGCCCGAGCGCATGCGCGAGAAGCTGGAACAGTCCTACGGCCTGACCTGGGTGGCGCCCTGCGACGAGGTGCAGGAACACTTCTACGCGATTGGCACGGCGCGCAAGGTTCAGCACCCGCTGGTGCAGCGCCTGCTGGAAGCGCACCTGGCGGGCAGCGCGTGAGCGCCACGTGGATGAGGTTGCCGTGCGTGCCGATGTGATCACACCCGCCGTCGACATGCCCTGGCCGGTGGTCAGCCCGTTTCGCATGCGGCCGGGGCTGTCGAAGCTGGATTCGGCGACCGACCAGCAGCCCGACCTGTTCCTGCGCGATGCGCAGGCGGTGGCTTATGCCGACCACAAGCGTCGCGTTCTGGACGCCGAGCCGGGCCGGGGCCTGATCGGCGAAGCCGACCCGGCCGTGCTGCAGGCCATCGCCGACGCGTACGCCGTCCAGACCGGGGTTGTGCTGGCACCCGATGCGCGCGCTTTGGCCGAGGGGCTGCAGGAGGACTTCGTCATCCTGCACGACGAGGCGGATGCGATGCGCACGCGTTTCCTCTCGGTGTGTTTTCCTTCGAACTGGGACCCGGCCGAAAAATGGGGCCTGGATTTCAGCGCCATCCACGCGCCGGTGGCCGACAACGCGCTGCTGCAAGCCGGTGGGCGGGGCATCATCGACATGGTCTTCCGCCAGGCCCGCATGCTGCGCCACGTCTGGCTGCTCACCCCCAACGGCGACCTGGCCCAGCACCCCGAGACGCGCCGCACCCGCTGGGAAGATGCGGTCGCCGCGGCCGACGCGTCGGGCGACCGGCTGATCGACCAGGTGTTCTTCCGCGTCGAACGGCAGACCACCCTGCCATTGCCGGCGCTGCGGCGCGGCGTGTTCTTCATCGGCGTGCTGGTGGCGCCGCTGAGCGGCGTGCTGGCGGCGACCCCGGCACGCGCGGCACAGCTGCGCGAGGCCTTGAATTCGATGAGCGAAGCGGTCGTCGCCTACCGCGGCATGGGCGCGGTGCGTCAGCGGCTGTGTGACGAGCTGACGACGTTCAGACCGCTTTGACGGTCGTGGACGCGCCGTTGGTCTTGACCGAGGCGATGCCGTTGTCGCGCGCGGCGGCGTCCTTGTACATCTGGCTGGTGCCGATGACCTGGTGGTTGCCGGCCTTGAGCACGAAGTAGGGGCGACCGTCCGAGGCGTCCTTGCGCTCGTAGCGCGCGTCCTGCGGGCTGTTGGTCTGCACGGACTTGATGCCGTTTTCCGCCGACGCCTTGGTCTCGTAGGTCTCGCTGTGCAGGATCGTCTGACCGTTCTCCGCCTTGAGGGCGAAACGGAACTGACCTTTGTCGTTGGAAGAGAGTTCGAACCAGCCGGGCATGGAGACTCCTTGTCAAAGTGAATGGGGAAAGTCCATCATAAACATGTCATGTGAAAGTACCAACTGTGCGTTCTTTTGGGGGCCCGCCTGCGCGAGAATTTCTTCATGTTCGCGGACCGGAATGACGCTGCCGACCAACTGGACCGGGCCGTGGCGCCCCTGCGTGGCCAGCATCCGCTGGTGCTGGCCATTGCGCGCGCAGCCGTGCCCATGGGGCGGGTGATCGCACAGGCGCCGACCCTGGTGCGACCCTTGACCGAGGAGGTGGCGTGCCTGCAGCTGCCACGGCACTTCCAGGCGTTCGGGTCGCTCTGCCGCGACTTCCTGCGGGTGGGGGATGAGGAAGTGGTCGCCCTGGCCAGGAGCTCATCGGCGCAGGCAGCCACCGCAGGCAGGTGCACCGGTGCTCGCACCCGCAGATCTTCCAGCCGCACCGGCCTTGCGGGAGTGCGCAAGGTGCGACGGGCGGGCGGTGGTGGTATCGGGTGCGTGGCACGGTGTGGGTTGGGCTGCCTGGGGGCAGCGTCCCGGGCCGTGCTGCCCGGGACGAATCGGCTGCGGCCGGGAAACCGGGTTCTTGTCCGATGACCCGAAGCGAGTCCGTTCCTTGGTGGTTCATGTCCAATCCTCTTGCCGGTATCGCTGTTCACCGCCATTCCCGGCCAGTGGGAAAAGGTGATCGCCACGCTGCTGCGGGTTATTCTGGGCCTGCTGGCTTCGCACCGCTGGGCGCGCTACCTGGCGCGCGGCGCGATGTCGAGCGCCTGGTGTGGGCGCGCAACACCATCTGGCTGGCTGTCCTGCTGGACATCGCTGCGGTCTGGGCGACCACCATCGCCGGCTTCGGCCTGTCGCTGGCTGCGGTGGCCGGTGCCCTGCCGATCCTCGGCAAGGAACTGGTGATGTGCGTGCACGGCTGACTGTGCGTCAGCGTCGTGCAACCGTACAAGGTGGGCGATGTGATCGATTTTGGCGCCCTCCGGGGCCGAGTCATCGACATCGACATGTTCGCGACCACCCTGGCCGATCTGGACGCGTCTGGCCGGTAGACCGGCCAGGTGGCGGAGTTTCCGAACGGCTTGCTGCTCACCACGCCGCTGGAGAACGACTCGCCCACCGCCGCCTACCTGCTGCACCACATCTGCATGCCGATGCCCGAGGCGCTGGCGGGCGATCTGGACCGCATCAAAGCCGCCGGGTTGAAAGGCTGTCGTGCCGGTGGTGTGGCCCGCGCAGTAAGCTAGTGCGCCAGAAGTACCCAGAACGGAGACAACCGGCCCATGAGCCCCTCATTCGATTACGTCATCGTCGGCGCCGGCACGGCCGGCTGCCTGCTGGCCAACCGGCTCAGTGCGGACCCTTCGAAACGCGTGCTGCTGATCGAGGCCGGCCGCCAGGACGACTACCACTGGATCCACATCCCGGTCGGCTATCTGTATTGCATCGGCAACCCGCGCACCGACTGGCTCTACCAGACCGAGGCCGACCCGGGCCTGAACGGCCGCAAGCTGCGCTATCCGCGCGGCAAGACGCTGGGCGGCTGTTCGAGCATCAACGGGATGATCTACATGCGCGGCCAGGCGCGCGACTACGACCAGTGGGCGCGGCTGACCGGTGACAGCGACTGGCGCTGGGACCGCTGCCTGCCCGACTTCAAGGCGCACGAGGACCACCACCGTCTCGACCGCTACACCGAAGGCCAGGGCGACGCCGCCTTCGCGGCGCTGCACGGGCACCGCAGCGTGGCCAGCACGGGCGAGTGGCGCATCGAGAAGCAGCGCCTGCGCTGGGACGTGCTCGATGCCTTTGCCGAGGCGGCGGTGCAGGCGGGCATCCCGGCCACCGACGACTTCAACCGCGGCGACAACGAGGGCGTGGGCTATTTCGAGGTGAACCAGAAGGCCGGCTGGCGCTGGAACGCGAGCAAGGCCTTCCTGCGGCCGGTGCAGGATCGGCCCAACCTGACGGTGTGGACGCAGACCCAGGTGGAGCGCCTGCGGCTGGAGCGCGACGCGGCGGGTGCGCTGCGCTGCACCGGGGCCGATGTCGTGACCCACGGCCAGCGCGTGAGCGTGACCGCCACGCGCGAGGTGGTGCTCAGCGCCGGCAGCATCGGCTCGGTGCAGATCCTGCAGCTCTCGGGCATCGGCCCCGGCGGCGTGCTGCAGGCCGCAGGCGTGACGCCGGAGCACGAACTGCCCGGCGTGGGCGAGAACCTGCAGGACCACCTGCAGATCCGCTCGGTCTACAAGGTCCAGGGCGCCAAGACGCTCAACACGCTGGCCAACTCGCTCTGGGGCAAGGCCATGATCGGGCTGGAGTACGCGCTCAAGCGCAGCGGGCCGATGAGCATGTCGCCCAGCCAGCTCGGCGCCTTCACCCGAAGCGACCCGGCGCAGCCCTACGCCAACATCGAATACCACGTGCAGCCGCTGAGCCTGGACGCCTTCGGTGAGCCGCTGCACAGCTTCCCGGCCTTCACCGCCAGCGTCTGCAACCTCAACCCCAGCAGCCGCGGCCATGTGCGCATCAAGAGCCCGCGCAGCGAAGACGCGCCGGCCATCGTGCCCAACTACCTGGCCACCGCCGACGACCGCCAGGTGGCGGCCGACAGCCTGCGTGTGACGCGCCGCATCGTCAGCCAGCCGGCGCTGGCGAAGTACCGGCCCGAAGAGTTCAAGCCGGGCGCGCAGTACCAGGGCGACGAGGAACTGGCGCGCCTGGCCGGTGACATCGCCAGCACCATCTTCCACCCGGTGGGCACGACGAAGATGGGGCGGGACGAGGACCCGATGGCGGTGGTGGACAGCCACCTGCGCGTGCGCGGCGTGGCCGGGTTGCGCGTGGTGGATGCGGGCGTGATGCCCACCATCACCAGCGGCAACACCAACAGCCCGACGCTGATGATCGCGGAGAAGGCGGCGCGCTGGATCCTGGCCGGCGTCTGAGCGCCCACCGACCGGGACCGTTCAGCGCAGCCTGCCGATATAGCGGGCGCTCACATCGTTGGCTGCTGTTGTGTCCGCCACCGTGGGCGTGGCTGGCACTACCGGCGCGGGCGGCGGTACCGGCTTGCGTGCGGGCAGCATCAGACTTTCCAGCCGGTCGGCCAGCGGCAGCAACTCGCTGTGACCGTCCTGTTCGGCTCTTTCGCGTGCAAAGCGCACGATGGCCTGCGCGTAATCGGCGTTGAGGGCCATCCACTCGGTATCGGTCACGCGGCCGGTCTTGCGGCGCAGCAGCACGTGCAGGTGGGCGGCGGTGGCCAGCGCATCGTTTTGAAGCATGTTCTTGTCCATTTCCCGGCGACGCCACCTGCGTTGCACAAGGCGTGCCAAGCCCAGGGAAAGCCCCGATGCACAGCCCTGGTGCAGACGGTTACAGTGCCTTCACTCGCAGCGGCGCCTGGCGCCGACGACCGCGGGGGACCGAGGAGACAAACCCAGTCCTGACCAGAACACTTCCAACATCACAGCGTCCAACAGAGACGCCCTGAGAAGCAGCCGACCGAAGAGTCGGCTTTTTTTCGTCTGTCGCGGGGGGGCAGGCGCTGCAATGGCGGTGGTTGATGAACTTCCGTTTTGATGCTGAAAACGGAAGCTCGTCAGGCACTCACGCCTTTTATGCCTTGGCGGGGTCTGGCAAGGTCCTGAAATTTCCTCATCAAAGTCAAGGACTTGCAGGGACTCATCGGTGTTTTCCCATGTGGATGGACGTATGGCCCGTCGTTTGCAAACGGTCACACACCTGCCCATGCCGTAGCCGCCATGGGCAGGGCCGGATTTCGCCCCACACCACGCCACGGAGACAAGCCACGATGGAAACCTTCTACGAGGTCATGCGCCGCAAGGGCATCTCGCGCCGCAGTCTGATGAAGTACTGCTCGCTCACCGCCACCTCGCTGGGGTTGGCCCCGAGCTTCGTGCCCCAGATCGCCCACGCCATGGAAAACAAGCCGCGCACACCGGTGCTGTGGCTGCACGGGTTGGAATGCACCTGCTGCACCGAGGCCTTCATCCGCTCGGCCCACCCGCTGGCCAAGGACGTGGTGCTGTCCATGATCAGTCTGGACTACGACGACACCCTGATGGCAGCCGCGGGCCACCAGGCCGAGGCCATCCTCGAAGAGATCATGACCAAGTACAAGGGCCAGTACATCCTGGCGGTGGAAGGCAACCCGCCGCTCAACGAAGACGGCATGTTCTGCATCCAGTCGGGCAAGCCCTTCATCGAGAAGCTGCAGAAGGTGGCCAAGGACGCCAAGGCCATCATCGCCTGGGGCTCCTGCGCCAGTTGGGGCTGTGTGCAGGCCGCCAAGCCCAACCCGACCGCGGCCACCCCGATCCACAAGGTCATCACCGACAAGCCCATCATCAAGGTGCCGGGCTGCCCGCCCATCCCCGAAGTGATGACGGGCGTGATCACCTACATGCTGACGTTTGACCGCATCCCCGAGCTGGACCGCCAGGGCCGCCCGAAGATGTTCTACAGCCAGCGCATCCACGACAAGTGCTACCGCCGCCCGCACTTTGACGCCGGCCAGTTCGTCGAGGCCTGGGACGACGAGTCCGCGCGCAAGGGCTACTGCCTCTACAAGGTCGGCTGCAAGGGCCCGACCACCTACAACGCCTGCTCCACCGTCGAGTGGAACGAGGGCACGAGCTTCCCGATCAAGGCCGGTCACGGCTGCATCGGCTGCTCCGAAGACGGCTTCTGGGACAAGGGCTCGTTCTACGACCGCCTGACCGACATCCACGCCTTCGGCATCGAGGCCAACGCCGACCAGATCGGCGGCACCGCCGCGGCCGTGGTGGGCGCGGCCGTGGCGGCGCATGCCGCCATCTCGGTGGCCAAGCGCTCGCGCGACACGTCCAAAGAAAAGTCGAAGAACAACGCCTGACGCCAAGAGGACCACACCATGGGTGCATACGAAACGCAGGGCTTCAAGCTCGACAACTCCGGCCGACGCATCGTCGTCGATCCCGTGACCCGCATCGAGGGCCACATGCGCTGCGAGGTCAACCTCGACAGCAACAACGTGATCCGCAACGCGGTGTCCACCGGCACCATGTGGCGCGGCCTGGAGGTGATCCTCAAGGGCCGCGACCCGCGCGACGCCTGGGCCTTCGTGGAACGCATCTGCGGCGTCTGCACCGGCTGCCACGCGCTCACCTCGGTGCGCGCGGTGGAAGACGCGCTGGGCATCCGCATCCCGCTCAACGCCCATCTCATCCGAGAGATGATGGCCAAGACCCTGCAGGTGCACGACCACGCGGTGCACTTCTACCACCTGCACGCGCTTGACTGGGTGGATGTGATTTCCGCGCTCAAGGCCGACCCGAAGAAGACCAGCGAGCTGCAGCACATCGTCTCGCCCTCGCACCCGCTGTCCTCGCCGGGCTACTTCCGCGACGTGCAGAACCGCCTGAAGAAGTTCGTCGACAGCGGCCAGCTCGGCCCGTTCAGCAACGGCTACTGGGGCTCCAAGGCCTATGTGCTGCCGGCCGAGGCCAACCTGATGGCCGTGACCCACTACCTCGAAGCCCTGGACCTGCAGAAGGAATGGGTGAAGGTGCACACCATCTTCGGTGGCAAGAACCCGCACCCGAACTACATGGTCGGCGGCGTGCCCTGTGCGATCAACCTCGACGGCGACGGCGCGGCCGGCGCGCCCATCAACATGGAGCGCCTGAACTTCGTCGAGGCCCGCATCAAGGAGATGATCGAGTTCAACAACAACGTCTACATCCCGGACGTGCTGGCCATCGGCACCATCTACAAGCAGGCCGGCTGGCTCTACGGCGGCGGCCTCTCGGCCACCAACGTGGCCGACTACGGCACCTACGAGAAAGTGCCGTACGACCACAGCACGCACCAGCTGCCCGGCGGCGTGATCCTGGGCGGCGACTGGAGCAAGATCCACGAGATCGACCCGCGCGACCCCGAGCAGGTGCAGGAGTTCGTGACCCACAGCTGGTACCAGTACGGTGACGAGACCAAGGGCCTGCACCCCTGGGACGGCGTGACCGAGGCGAACTACAAGCCCGAGGGCCCGAACTTCAAGGGCACGCGCACCAGGATCGAGGCGGTGGACGAGTCGGCCAAGTACTCCTGGATCAAGAGCCCGCGCTGGCGCGGCCACGCGGTGGAGGTGGGGCCGCTGTCGCGCTACATCCTGGGCTATGCCCACGCGCTGCAGGGCAACAAGTGGTGCCAGCGCGTCAAGCAGCAGGTGGACGCCTCGGCCGTGGCCATCAACAGCGCGATTCCCAAGGCCCTGGGCCTGCCGGAGACCAGTTACACGCTCCAGCAGCTGCTGCCCACCACCATCGGCCGCACCCTGGCGCGCGCGCTGGAGAGCCAGTACTGCGGCGAGATGATGATGGACGACTTCCGCCAGATGGTGCAGAACATCAAGAACGGCGACACGTCCACCGCCAACGTCGAGAAGTGGGACCCCGCCACCTGGCCCAAGGAGGCCAAGGGCGTGGGCACGGTGGCCGCGCCGCGCGGCATGCTGGGGCACTGGATCAAAATCAAGGACGGCAAGATCGAGAACTACCAGTGCGTGGTGCCCACCACCTGGAACGGTTCGCCGCGCGACGCCAAGGGCCAGATCGGCGCCTTCGAGGCCTCGCTCATGAACACGCCCATGGTCAACCCGGAGCAGCCGCTTGAGATCCTGCGCACGCTGCACAGCTTCGACCCCTGCCTGGCCTGCTCCACCCATGTGATGAGCGAAGAGGGTCAGGAAATGGCCCGGGTGACCGTCCGTTGAACGCCCCAGAACACGAGGAGCAACACATGCAACACAAGTACATCCGTCGCGTGGCCGCCGCCGCGCTGCTGGCCGGTCTGGCCGGCGCCGCTCAGGCCCACACCGGCCACGGCACCCACAGCCTGATGCAAGGTCTGATCCACCCCTTCGGCCCGGACCACCTGCTGGCCATGGTCGCGGTGGGCGTCTGGTCGGTGACCGCCCTGCCGAAGGACAAGGTCTGGCAGGGCCCTGCGGTGTTCCTGCTGGCCCTGATCGTCAGCGCCACGCTGGGCGCGATGGGCGTGAGCGTGCCCTATCTGGAGCACGGCGTGTCGCTCAGCGTGGTGCTGTTCGGCCTGATGCTGATCGTGGCCACCCGCCCGATGCCTTCGGCCATCGGCCTGGGCCTGATCGCCGCCGCCTCGTCGCTGCACGGCCTGGCCCACGGGTCGGAAACGCCCGAGACCGGGTTTGCCGGTTATGCGATCGGCTTCCTGATCACCACCGCCGTGCTGCACATCGGCGGCGTGGGCATCGGTCTGGCCATCAAGCGCTGGCTGGGCCAGCGCAGTGGCGCGGCACTGGGTGGCCTGGGCACGGCACTGGGCGCGGCCGGTGTCTACCTGTTCAGCCAGCTGGCCGCCTGACGGCATCCCCATCGCACAGGAGCACACCATGTCCAGCCTGTCTGCAGAAGAACTGGCCCGGCAACGCCTGGCGGATGTCACCGGCATCGATACCGAGGCCGTCTCGCACGGGCAGACCACCAAGTCGGTCTATGTGTACGAGGCGCCGGTGCGCATCTGGCACTGGGTCAACGTCGCGGCGATCACCGTGCTGTGCATCACCGGTTACTTCATCGGCGTTCCCCTGCCGACCATGCCGGGCGAGGCCAGCGACCACTACCTGATGGGCTACATCCGCTTCGCGCATTTCGCGGCTGGCTACATCATGGCCGTGGGTCTGCTGGGCCGGGCTTACTGGGCGCTGGTGGGCAACCACCATGCGCGTGAGCTGTTCTGGGTGCCGCTGTTCCAGAAGGCCTACTGGGCCGAGGTGTTCAAGATGCTGCTGTGGTACCTGTTCATCGTGCCCAAGCCGAACCAGTACGTGGGCCACAACCCCCTGGCGCGGCTGGCCATGTTCAGCGGCTATCTCATGCTGTCGATCTTCATGATCGTCACCGGCTTCGCGCTCTACAGCGAGGGCGCGGGCGCCGGTTCCTGGCAGGACACGCTGTTCGGCTGGGTGATCCCGCTGTTCGGCCAGAGCCAGGACGTGCACACCTGGCACCGCATGGGCATGTGGGCCATGGTCATCTTCATCACGCTGCATGTGTACGCCGCGATCCGCGAAGACATCATGGGCCGCCAGTCGATTGTCTCGACCATGATCTCCGGTCGCAGAACGTTCAAAGATTGACCCCCCCGCGCCGCAGGACGAGGATCCCCCCGCGCCCACCCCACAGGGGGCGGCGCTGGCGGCCCGGCCAAACCGGTTCCGCGGCGCCCTGGATTCAGGCACTTCACTCCTACTTCGCCTCCTTGTCATGACGCGTGCCGCACCCCTTCATCAGCACCCCATCGCGTCGGTGATTCCGCCGCGTGGTGTGCCGGTGCGTGCGCCGCTGCACCCGGGGCGGCTGCTGGCGCGCACCTGCCTGGCGCCGCTGGCGCTCAACCAGAGCGAGGCGGCCCGCCTGCTGGGTCTCTCGCGCCGCCGCCTGCACGAACTGGTGCACGGCCAGCGCGCCATGTCGCCCGATACCGCCATCCGCTGTGCCCGCCAGTTCGGCATCGACGCCGGCTTCTGGCTCGCGCAGCAGGCCGCCTGGGACAGCTTCCACGCCTGGAAGCGCCTGTCCCCGGCGAGCCCGCAACCCCTCCGCTGATTTCACACAGGTCCGCCCGTCATGAGCACCCTTCCGACCGCATCCACCTGTCACCCCGGTGGTGACACCCTGCCGGCCCGCATCGTGGTGCTGGGCATCGGCAACCTGCTCTGGGCCGACGAAGGCTTCGGCGTGCGCTGCATCGAAGCGCTGCAGCGCCGCTGGGAATTCGCCGAGCACGTGCAGCTGATCGACGGTGGCACCCAGGGCCTGTACCTGATCCAGCATGTGCAGGAAGCCGACGCCCTGCTGATCTTCGACGCCATCGACTACGGCCTCGAACCCGGCACGCTCAAGCAGGTGCGCGACGACGAAGTGCCGCGCTTCATGGGTGCCAAGAAGATGAGCCTGCACCAGACCGGCTTCCAGGAAGTGCTCTCGCTGGCCACGCTCACGGGCCAGTACCCGCAGCAGGTGCTGCTGATCGGCTGCCAGCCGCAGGAGCTGGAGGACTACGGGGGCAGCCTGCGCCCGGTGGTCAAGGCCGCGATGGAAGAGGCGCTGGCGCTGGGCGTGGCCGAACTCGAACGCTGGGGCGCGCGACCGGTGGAACGCCGCACGCCGCTGGCCGCCCGCGAGGCCGTGACGCTGGACGAGCTGGCCCTGACCGCGTACGAAACCCAACGCCCCGCTGCCGAGGAAGCCTGCCGCATCGGCGACGAACGCTTCATGCCGAAAGCCGAGGCCTGAACCATGTGCATCGGCATCCCCATGCAGGTGATCGAGGCCGACGGCCGCTTCGCGCTGTGCGAAGGCCGCGGCGAGCGGCGCCGCATCAACACCGCCCTGGTCGGCGACGTGGTGCCCGGCGACTGGCTGCTGGTCTTCCTCGACGACGCGCGCGAGCGCATCGACGCCGGCCGTGCGGCCGAGGTGAACACGGCGCTCGACCTCGTGCTCGGCGCCATGCAGGGCGCCGAGTTGCCGGGTGACATCGACTTCGCACTCCCGTCTCAGATGACCCCCGAACAAATGCGCGCCTTGACCGGCGCCTGAACACCAGGAGACACCATGATCGAGACCCCCGAAGTCCACGCCCCCCTGATCCAGCGCCTGGCCCGCGATTTCGGCGCCGCCTGGGTGGACGAAAACACCGTGGCCGACTGGACCGCCGGTGGCGGCGACCGCGTCGTGCTGCTGGCCGGCGACCCGGTGCGGTTTCCCGAAGGGGTGGACGTGGCGGCGGTGCTGCCCGAGCTGATGAAGGCCTTCCCCCAGCGCTTCACCGTGGCGGTGGTGCCGCGCGACAGCGAGGACGCGGTGGCGCGCCGCTACGGCTCGCAGCGCTGGCCCACGCTGCTGTTCTTCCGCGACGGCCAGTACGTCACGGCGATTGCCGGCATGCAGGACTGGGACGTGTACCTGGCCGGCGTCGCCGCCGCGCTGGCCATGCCGCCTTCGCGCCCGCCCACCATCGGCATCCCCGTCGTCAGCCAGACCGCTGGCGGCAGCCGCTGCCACTGATCACACCAGGAACCCCCATGAAACCCTTCCCGATCCCCGTGGTGGCCCTGGGCCCCGGCACCCAGTCCGAAGACGAGACGCTGGACTACATGTCCATGCCCAAGGACATGAACACCTACCGCCCGCCGGTGCTGCCCGAGCCCGAAGAGATCGCCGGCCGTGCCAAGGCGCGCGCGGCCTTGGGCTGTGTGCTGGCGATGCTGGACGCGGCCGCCGACGGCCAGCCCGGTGGCCAGGTGAGCCTGCTGGACCTGCCGGCCGAAGACCGCCAGCTCATCAACCAGGTGCTGGGCGAGGGCGAAGCCAGCGCCCTGCTGCGCACCGAAGGATCGGCGCTGGAGCTGCGCATCCAGGAATCGGTGTTCGCCGGTGTCTGGCGCATCATGAGCTTCAACGCCGGCGCGCTGGTGGACGATGTGATCGAGGTCGGCCCCGTGCCCGTGCAGCTGCGCATCACGGCCGACGAGGACGCCGAAAGCCTGTACCGGCCCTGGCGCGGACCGCTGCCGCCCAACGTGCAGAACGCGCCGCTGCTGGTCGAGGAGATCCGCGACCAGATCGCGCGCTGGCGGCCGGGCCAGCCGCCGCATGTGGTCAACCTCACGCTGCTGCCGGTCACGCCCGAAGACATCGCCTTCCTCGACCACCAGCTGGGCACCGGCCGCGTGCTGCTGCTCTCGCGCGGCTACGGCAACTGCCGCATCACCAACACCCGGCATCCGCACTGCTGGCGCGTCGTGTACTACAACGCCATGGACAAGGTGATCCTCAACACCGTCGAGGTGGTGGGCATGCCCGAGGTGGCCATGGCCGCACCGGAGGACCTGCGCGATTCGCACGAGCGGCTGGCCGACGTGCTGGGTTACATCGAGCAGGCATGACGGCCACGAACGGCGACCGGTTTGAAGGCTTTGAAGGCAGCTACCTCGGCAACCGCGAGGTGCTGCGGCCCGGTTCGCGCCTGGAGTGCAAGATCTGCTGGTGGGTCTATGACCCGGCGGTGGGCGATCCGCAGTGGCAGATCCCGCCCGGCACACCGTTCGCCGAATTGCCGCCGCACTGGCGCTGCCCGAACTGCGATGGCGATGCCGAGCAGTTCCTGATGCTCGAATGACTGAGATGGAACAGCGCGTCGCTGCCCTGGTCGATTTCTACCGTCGGGTGGAAACCGAGCGCATGCAGGGCATTCCGATCCTCAACCCCGCGCTGCGCGTGGAGACGGCGGGCTTCCGGCTGGCCGATGAGGAGGACGCCGTGGCCGAAGGCGTGCTGATCACGCCCTGGTTCATGAGCCTGGTGCGCCTGCCGATGGCGGTCGAAGTCCACGGCGGACGCGTGGGCCGCAAGCGCGTGCATGTGTTCGGCACCGAACGCTTCGAGTTCATCGGCGCACACGATCCGGATGTGGGTTTCCATGAAGCCTGCGCCCTGTTCTCGCCCATGAACGCGTTTGCGCATCAGTCGCAGGCGCGCGAGACAGCGTACGCAGTGATGACCGCCCTGACCCCCGCGGCCCCAGCGGAGCCCGCTGCGCCGCCCGCTCCCGGTCCGGCTATGCCACCCCGGCGGGCCTTCCTGCTCGGACGCCTGGGGCCGACACAAGGCAGGTCCTCATGAACGATCTGGCCGGTGCAATCTGGCTGGCGCCAGGTCGAGCCATGCCCCATGGGCTGCGCAGCAGCCGCCGGGCCTGGGCCGCACGCATGGCGCCAGGCCGGCCGGCCCAGCAGCTGCCAGGGCTGCTGGCGGGGCTCCACAGCCTGTGTGGCGAATCGCACCGCATGGCGAGCCGGCTGGCGTTGCAGGCCGCCGATCCTGGCTGGCAGTCGGGAGCGGTGGATGTGGCCGCCGTGCTGCAGCTGGAAACCGCGCGCGAGCATGTCCGGCGCATGGCGTTGGACTGGCCCCGGCTGCTGGAGCCATTGGTGCTGGGCACCCGGATTCAGGCTGACGCCCTGGCCTGCCTGCGGACCTGCCCCTTGATCAGCCGATCCGGTGAGGCCACGCCCTGGCCGGCCGTGCGGCGGTGGCTGCACGAAGAGGTCCTGCAGATGGCGCCAGAAACCTGGTTGCGTGCCTGGCAAGCCTGTGGTGCGGACTGGCTCGACGATTGGAGCCGCCGTCACACCGGTTGGCTGCCCTGGCTGTTGCGACTGGCCCGGGCGGCCGAACTGGACCTGCCCGAGGTCAGGGAGCGGTCATTGCGGCCGCAGGCCCAGGTCACCCACCTCCGTGGCCTGGGGCAGGCCATGGCGGAACACGAGTCGTTTTCGCGACGGCCGGGTTGGCAGGGCGGTCCCGCCTGCACCGGTCCATGGACGCGCCATCACCTGTCCGAACCACCCCAACCATGGACCACGTGGTCGCTGCTCGGCAGCCGCCTGGCCGAGCTGGTGCGGCTGTGCCTGCCCGATGCGCCGGGCGAACGGGGGGCGAGCTGGCTGTCGTGGGGCGCGCTGAACGTGGGGCCGCGCCAGGGACTGGCCTGGGTCGAGATGGCGCGGGGTCTGCTGATCCACCAGGTGGCGCTGGACGCATCGCCGGCGGTGGTGCGCAGCTGCCAGGTGCTGGCGCCGACCGAATGGAATTTCCATCCCGAAGGCCTGGTGGCACAGGCCCTGGCCGACCTGCCGGCCGATGGGCCCGACCTGTCCGCCCGGGTGCGGCTGCTCATGGCCGCTTTTGACCCCTGCGTGCCCTTCGACATCGCGGCGCCGGTGGTGCACGATGGCGGGATGGAGACACAAGATGCATGAAGCGAGTCTGGCCGGCGGTGTGCTGCAGCTGGTGGAAGACACGGCGCGGCGCGAGGGCTTTGCACGCCTGCTCGAACTGCGGCTGGAGGCCGGCCAGCTGGCGGGTGTGGACATCCGCGCGCTGCGCTTCGCGCTGGAAAGCCTGGCCCCCGGAACGCTGCTGGACGGCGCGCGCATCGAGATCGACGAACCCCCCGGCCAGGCCTGGTGCATGCCGTGCATGCAGACCGTGGCCATCGCCCAGCGCGGCGACGCCTGCCCGGCCTGCGGCGGCTACCAGCTGCAACCCACGGGCGGCATGGAATTGCGGGTGGTCGACATGAGAGTGGTATGAATCACCCCCTGCGCCGCTTCGCGTCTTCCCCCTCTCTCGCCTGCGGCGGGAGGGGGACCGCCCCTGCGGCCCAGCGAAGCCGGTTCCGCGGCGCGACTGGGCAACTGCCCTTCGCCCCGAGCAGTGTTTCGATGAAGAGAACAAAGGAGAACCCATATGTGTGTCGTGTGTGGATGCAGTGACAACAGCCCGGCCCATGCCCGGCATGTGCAACAGAATGCCGGCGGCGAGCCCGGCGTGGTGGCGGTGAACCCGGCCAACGGCGACCTGCACTTCGGGGCCGGTGCGGCCCGCGTGTCGGTGCCGGGCATGAGCCAGGAACGGGCCATCAGGCTGGAGGCCGACATCCTGGGCGCCAACAACCGCGTCGCGCAGCTCAACCGCGCGCACTTCGAAGCGCACGGCGTGACCGCGCTGAACTTCGTCTCCAGCCCCGGCGCGGGCAAGACCACGCTGCTGTGCGCGACCATCGAGGCGCTCAAGGCCAGGCAGCCCGGCCTGCACGTGGCCGTGATCGAGGGCGACCAGCAGACCAGCTTCGACGCCGACCGGATCCGCGCCACCGGTGCACCGGCCATCCAGGTCAACACCGGCAAGGGCTGCCACCTCGACGCGCCCATGGTGGCCGAGGCGTTTGCGCAGCTGCACAGGCATGAACATGCCCATGATCATTCGCACGACCATGGGCATGACCACGGGCACCACCATCACCATCACGACGCAGACCCCAGCCTGCTGTTCATCGAGAACGTCGGCAACCTGGTCTGCCCCGCCGTGTGGGACCTGGGCGAAGCCGCCAAGGTCGCCATCCTCTCCGTGACCGAGGGCGAGGACAAACCCCTGAAGTACCCCGACATGTTCGCGGCGGCGCAGCTGATGATCCTGAACAAGACCGACCTGCTGCCGCACGTGAAGTTCGACGTGGCCCGCTGCATAGCCCTGGCGCGGCGCGTGAACCCGGCGATTGAAGTCATTCAGCTGTCCGCCACCACCGGCGAGGGCATGGACGCCTGGCTGCACTGGCTGGACCACGCCATGCATGACGAACGATGAATGACGTCGACGTCGTCTCCCCATGAATCCGCATTCTTGCCCCGATGAGTGACGCCCCGGTCATTCGTCATGCCAACGCGCAGCGCGAGCGTCATCCGTCATCGGTGCTCGCCGTTGGCGCCTGGCTCAAGAACGCGGCCTGCCTCGTGCTGGACGGGCGTGCGCACTGGTCGCCGGTGCACGGTGACCTGAGCGACCCTGCGGCTTGCGAAGCGCTGCAGCAGTCCGTCCGGGCCCTGCTGCAACAGGCGGTGGATGCCGGTGCACCGGTGCAGGCCATCGCGCACGACCTGCATCCCGACTTCTTCAGCACCCAGCTGGCCATCGCCACCGCCGATGCGCTGGGCGTGCCCGCCATCGGCGTGCAGCACCACCACGCGCATCTGGCGGCGGTCATCGCCGAACACGGCATCACCGAACCGGTCGTGGGCCTCGCGCTGGATGGCGTCGGTCTGGGATCGGACGGCACGCCCTGGGGGGGCGAACTGCTCTGGCTCGATGGCGCGTGCTGGGAACGCCTGGGCCACCTGCAGCCGCTGGCCCTGCCGGGCGGCGACCGCGCGGCGCGCGAACCCTGGCGCATGGCCGCCAGCGCGCTGCACGCGCTGGGGCGTGAGGACGAGATCGTGCCGCGCTTCGCGCCCGTGGTGGGCGAGGCCGTGGCGGCCGGCGTGCGCCAGATGCTCGACAAAGGCCTGAACTGCCCGCCCACCAGCAGCGCCGGCCGCTGGTTCGACGCCGCGGCGGGTGCGCTGGGCCTGTGTCACCACCAGCACGACGAGGCCCAGGCGGCGATCGCGCTGGAGCAGGCCGCGGCCCGCGCCCTGTCGGAGCAGCCCGACCTGCCGGCGCTGCCGGGTGCGGTGATCCATGACGACGGCCGCATCGACCTGCGCCCCGTGCTCGCCCGGCTGTTCGATGCGCCCGACGTCGATGCCGCCGCAGCCGGCTTCCACCTGGCGCTGGCCGATGCGCTGGCCGTGGCGCTGATCACCGCTGCGCGTCGACGCGGCATCCGCACCACCGTCCTGGGCGGCGGCTGCTTCTTCAACCGCATCCTGCGCGAGCGCACCGTGCGCCGCCTGGTCGATGCGGGACTCACCGTTTACCTGCCCGGTCCGCCCGGCTGTGGCGATGCCGGACTGGCCATTGGCCAGGCCTGGGTCGCGGCGCAGCAACTTGCCAGCACCACCACACAAACCCCCGCCCTGGAGACCGCCCCATGTGCCTAGCCATTCCCGCGCTGCTGGTGGAAAAGCGCCCCCACGACCAGGCCCTGGTCGAACTGGGCGGCATCCGCAAGCCCGTGTCCATCGCGCTCGTGCCGGAGGCGAACGTCGGCGACTACGTCATCGTGCACGTCGGCCACGCCATCGGCGTGCTCGACCCCGAAGAAGCGCAGAAGACCCTGGCGATGTTTGCCGAGATGCAGGCGGCAGAGGAGGGGCCCAGCGCCGGGCCGCCCCTAGCTGGGCCAGCCCCCTCGGGGGGCAGCGAACCACACGCAGTGGGGAGCGTGGGGGTGGAGGTTCTGCCATGAAATACATCGACGAATTCCGCGACGGCGCATTGGCGAAGCACATCGCCGAACGCATAGCGGCCGAAGTGAAGCCCGACCACTCCTACCGCTTCATGGAATTCTGCGGCGGCCATACGCACGCCATCAGCCGCTACGGTGTGCTGGAACTGCTGCCGCCCAACGTGCGCATGATCCACGGCCCGGGTTGCCCGGTCTGCGTGCTGCCCATCGGCCGGGTGGACCTGGCGATCGAACTCGCCCTGCAGCACGACGTGATCCTCTGCACCTATGGCGACACCCTGCGCGTGCCGGCCTCGGGCGGCCTTTCCCTGACCAAGGCCAAGGCGCGAGGTGGCGACATCCGCATGGTCTATTCGGCCGGCGATGCGCTGCAGCTGGCGCGCGACCACCCGGACAGGCAGGTGGTGTTCTTCGCCATCGGCTTCGAGACCACCACGCCGCCGACGGCGCTGGTGATCCGCGACGCGGCGCGCGAGGGGCTGAAGAACTTCAGCGTCATGTGCAGCCACGTGCTGACCCCGCCAGCGATCCGCGCGATTCTGGACGGCGCCGAGGCGCATGAAACGGCCGAGATCGAAGGGTTTGTGGGACCTGCGCATGTGAGCGTGGTGATTGGCTCCGACCCGTACGCAAAATTCGCGCAGGAGTACCAGAAGCCCGTGGTCATCGCCGGCTTCGAGCCGCTGGACGTGCTGCAGGCCATCCTGATGCTGGTGCGCCAGGTCAACGAAGGCCGCGCCGAGGTCGAGAACGAGTTCACCCGCGCCGTCACGCCGCAGGGCAACCTCAACGCCCAGGCGGTGATGGACGACGTCTTCGAACTGCGCGAGGCCTTCGAGTGGCGCGGCCTGGGCACCATGCCGCTGTCGGCGTTGCAGATCCGCGAGAAGTACCGCGACTTCGACGCCGAAGCACGCTTCAAGCTCGGCTACCGCAGCGTGCCCGACAACAAGGCCTGCGAATGCGGCGCCATCCTGCGCGGCGTGAAAGAGCCGCGCGACTGCAAGATCTTCGGCACCGTCTGCACGCCCGAAAACCCCGTCGGCTCCTGCATGGTCTCCAGCGAAGGCGCCTGCGCTGCGCACTACACCTATGGGCGCTTCAGGGATGTACAGCCGGCCACCCCCTGCGCCGCTTCGCGGCTTCCCCCTCTCTCGCCTTCGGCGGGAGGGGGACGGCACCAGAGGCCCGGCGAAGCCGGTTCCTCGGTGCCCCTGGATGGGGCGTCTGCGGTCATGGAAGGTTGACATGAAGAAGACCTACACCCGCCCGCTGGACATCAAGCATGGCCGCATCGACATGGGCCACGGCGCCGGGGGCAAGGCCGCAGCGCAGCTGATCGAGGAACTGTTCCTGCCGGCGCTGGACAACGCCTTCCTGCGCCAGGGCGACGACGGCGCGGCGCTGCCGCTGCCGGTGTTCCCCGAAGGCCCTGGCCAGCTGGTCATGGCGACCGACGGCCACGTGGTCTCGCCCCTCTTCTTCCCCGGCGGTGACCTCGGGTGCCTGGCGGTGCACGGCACGGTCAACGACGTGGCCATGATGGGCGCGCAGCCGCTGTACCTGAGCGCGAGCTTCATCATCGAAGAGGGCTACCCGCTGGCCGACCTGCAGCGCATCGTGCAGAGCATGGGCGCGGCCGCGCGCGAGGCCGGCGTGCCGGTGGTCACCGGCGACACCAAGGTGGTGGAGCAGGGCAAGGGCGACGGCGTCTTCATCAGCACCACCGGCGTCGGTGTGCTGCCGCCGGGTGTGTCGGTCAGCGGCCGGAGTGCGCGGGCCGGTGACGTGATCCTGCTGTCGGGCACCCTCGGAGACCACGGCGTGGCCGTGCTGTCCCAACGCGAATCGCTGGCCTTCGAGACCACCATCGAGAGCGACACCGCGGCGCTGCACACCCTGGTGGCCGACCTGATGGCCGCCGCCCCGGGCGCGGTGCGGGTGCTGCGCGACCCCACGCGTGGCGGGCTGGCCACCACGCTCAACGAGATCGCGCGCCAGTCCGGCGTCGGCATGCGGCTGCAGGAAGCGGCCATCCCGGTCAAGCCACAGGTGGACGCGGCCTGTGAACTGCTCGGTCTGGACCCGCTGTACGTGGCCAACGAAGGCAAGCTGATCGCCATCGTCGCGCCCGAGGCGGCCGAGACCGCGCTGGCCGCACTGCGCGCCCACCCGCTGGGGGCGGACGCGGCCCGCATCGGCGAGGTCACCACCGACCCGCACCACTTCGTGCAGATGGACACCCGTTTCGGCGGGCGGCGGGTTGTCGACTGGTTGAGCGGGGAACAACTGCCGAGGATTTGTTAACCCCCCCGCGCCGCCTGCGGCGTCACCCCCCGGGGGGGCGGCACCAGAGGCCCGGCAAAGCCGGTTCCTCGGTGCCACTGGATAAGGCACTTCGGACTTCACACGAACGAGGAGACGTGGCATGTCGAATGGGGTGTTTCGCAAGACCGCCGCCGGCCGGGCCGAGATCGGACAGCGCGGTGCGGGGCTGTCGGCGGCCACGCGGCAGTTGCTGATCCTGGTCAACGGCAGCGACAGCGTGAGGGTGCTGGAGGGCAAGGGCCTGCCGGAGGTGCGCACCCACCTCGACACCCTGCTGACGCTGCAGCTGATCGAGCCGGTGCCGGCCGCCGCACCCCCGGCTGAGCGGCCGGCCGTACCGCCGGTGGTGACCGATCCGGCGATCCCGGCGCCCGCGCCCTTGCCCGCAGAAGACCCGCAACAGTTGCTGCTGCTGCAGCGCCGCGCCTACCAGTTCCTGCAGCCGCATTTCGGCCCCGACACACCCAGCGTGGCCCAGGCCCTGCTGGCCGCGCGCAACCTGAGCGGCTTCCACGACGCACTGGCCGGCCTGGAAGCCAAACTTTCCATCTACATGGGCCGCAAGCAGGCCGCCCGCGCCATCGAATCCCTGCGTCAGATGCCCTGAAAACGGGCCACCCGCTCCTAGAATGGGTTTCCGATGCGAGACCGATACCGTGACCCTGCCCCCGCTCCATGACGCCATGCCCACCGTACTGGTGGTCGACGACGAAGTGCGCTCCCAGGACGCGCTGCGCCGCACGCTGGACGAGGACTTCACCGTGTTCACCGCCAGCAGCGCCGACGAAGCGCGCGGCCTGCTGCAGCGCCAGCCGGTCAGCGTGATCCTGTGCGACCAGCGCATGCCCGGCATGACCGGGGTGAACTTCCTCAAGGAAGTTCGCGAGCAGTGGCCCGACATCGTGCGCATCGTCATCTCGGGCT
Source organism: uncultured Hydrogenophaga sp. (assembly GCA_964428045.1). Lineage (GTDB taxonomy): Bacteria > Pseudomonadota > Gammaproteobacteria > Burkholderiales > Burkholderiaceae_C > Hydrogenophaga. Next base: position 41,606 of record CAYRWN010000010.1, read on the forward strand.
ACACCGACAGCGAAGACATCATCGCCGGCATCAACGAAGCCGGCATCTACCAGTACATCCTCAAGCCCTGGTCGCCCGACCACCTGCTCGAATCGGTGCGCAAAGCGGTGGAAGCCCAGGTGCTGCAGCAGCAGACCAGCCGGCTCGACCTGGAGCTGCGCACCAGCACCCGCGTGCTGCGCCAGCGCACCGCCAGCCAGATGGCGCAGGCCAAAAGCCACTTCGGCTTCGAACGCATCGTGCGCGCACCGGGCAGTCCGCTGGACCAGCTCTGCCGCATGGCCGAACGCGCGGCGCGCTACGACATCCCGGTGCTGGTGCTGGGCGAGTCGGGCACCGGCAAGGAACTGCTGGCGCGTGCCATCCACTACGCGAGCCCGCGCCTGACCGGGCCCTTCGTGGTGGAGAACTGCGCCGCCATCCCCGACACCCTGCTCGAATCGGAGCTGTTCGGCCACAAGCGCGGCGCCTTCACCGGGGCGTTCGAAGACCACCCCGGCCTGTTCCAGCGCGCCGACGGCGGCACCGTGTTCCTGGACGAAATCGGCGAGACCTCGCCGGCCTTTCAGGTCAAGCTGCTGCGCGTGCTGCAGGAAGGCGAGGTGCGGCCCGTGGGCGCCGCGCGGCCGGTGCCGGTGGATGTGCGCATCATCGCCGCCACCCACCGCAACCTGGAGCAGCGGGTGCGCGAAGGCTTGTTCCGCGAAGACCTGTATTACCGGCTATCGGCCGTCACGCTGACGGTGCCGCCGCTGCGCGACCGCGTGGCCGACATCCCGCCGATCGCGCGCCAGATCGTGCAGGACGTGGCGGCCGAACTGGGCCACCCCGGCGCCGAACTGCCCGACGAAACCCTGGCCTGCCTGCTGGCCTACGCCTGGCCCGGCAACATCCGCGAACTGCGCAACGAGATCGGCCGGGCCATGGCCCTGCACGACGGCACCACGCTGCCCCCGGCGGCGTTCTCGCCGCGCGTGCTGCAGGGCCGCGCGGCCGGTGGCACCGACGATCTCAGTGCCGCTTTGCCCGCCAGCGGCACGCTCACCGACCGGCTGGACGTGATCGAGGCCATGGTGCTGCGCGAGACCCTGTTGCGGCACCGCTGGAACAAGACGAAGGCGGCAGCCGAGTTGGGGCTTTCTCGCGTAGGCCTGCGCGCCAAGATGCAACGCTTCGGCCTGGACAAACCATGACGGCTTTTGACCAGCCCGCAGCCTTCCACGCAGCCGACGCGGTGCTGGCGCGCTGGCACCACGACCCGCACGCGCTGGTGCAGGTGCTGCGCGAAACCCAGGCGCAGACCCACTGGCTGCCGCGCGACCTGCTGGCCCACATCGGTCGCGTGCTGGGCCTGACCACCGCCCATGTCGAAGGCGTGGCCAGCTTCTACCGCTTCTTCCACCTGCGCCCCGTGGGTCGCGTGCGCGTGCTGTTCTCCGACAACATCACCGACCGCATGGCCGGCAGCGATGCGCTGATGGCGCGGCTGTGCGAGCGCCTGGGCGTGAAGCCCGCCGAAGTCGATGCGCAGGGCCGCTTCAGTGTGGACCACTGCTCCTGCACCGGCCTGTGCGACCAGGGTCCGGCCCTGCTGGTCAACCACCACCGGGTGGTCACGCGCCTGGATGCGGCGCGCGTGGACCAGCTGGCCGAGCGGTTGCTGGCCGGTGTACCGCCCGAGGACTGGCCGGCCGAGTGGTTCGTTGTTGAGCACAACATCCGTCGCGCCGACGTGCTGCTGCAAGGCCTGCCTGACGATGCGCCGGACCTGCCCGCCGTGCTGGCCCGTGAACCGGCCGAGTTGCTGAACGAAGTCGAGCGCTCCGGCCTGCGCGGCCGCGGCGGCGCCGGCTTCCCGACCGTGCGCAAGTGGCGCGCCTGCGCCGAGGCCGACGCCGCCGACGGCCAGCGCTGCGTGGTCTGCAACGCCGACGAGGGCGAGCCCGGCACCTTCAAGGACCGCGTGCTGCTCGGCCGCCACGCCGACGAACTGTTCGACGGCATGACGCTCGCCGCGCGCGCCATCGGCGCCCAGACCGGCCTCGTCTACCTGCGCGGCGAATACCGGTTCCTGCTGCCGCAGCTGGAAGCCGTGCTGCAACGGCGACGCGCGAACGGCCTGCTGGGGCGCGACGCGGGTGGTGTGGCCGGGTTCGACTTCGACATCGCCATCCACCTCGGCGCCGGCGCCTACGTCTGCGGTGAAGAGTCGGCGCTGATCGAATCGCTCGAAGGCAAGCGTGGCACGCCGCGCATCCGCCCGCCCTTCCCGGTGCAGCGCGGCTACCTCGGCCGGCCGACCGTGGTCAACAACGTCGAGACCCTGGTCGCGGTGGCCCACATCGCGCGCCGGGGCGGTGCCTGGTGGGCCGGGCTCGGCACGCCCGAATCCACCGGCACCAAGATCCATTCGGTCTCGGGCGACTGCGAACGCCCCGGCCTGTACGAGTACCCGCTGGGCACGCCGCTGGCCCGGATACTGGCCGACTGTGGCGCGCGCAACCCGCAGGCGGTGCAGGTCGGCGGGCCGTCGGGCAGCTGTGTGCCGGCCAGCGGTTTCGGCCGTGCCATTGCGTTTGAAGACCTGCCCAGCGCCGGCGCCCTGATGGTGTTCGACGCCAGCCGCGACCTGTTCGAGGTCGCGCGCCATTTCGCGCGCTTCTTCGCGCACGAAAGCTGCGGCCTGTGCACGCCCTGCCGCGTCGGTACCGAGCTGGTGGTGCGCCGGCTGGACAAGCTGGCCCACGAACGCGGGGCCGGTCGCGGCTCGGCCTTCGACGTCGCGCGTCTGCGTGAACTGGACGCGCTGCTGCACAGCGGCACGCACTGCGGCCTGGGTGTGTCGGCCTGCAACCCGCTGCGCGACACCCTGGCGCACTTCGGTCAGGCCTATGCGCAGCGCAGCACGGCGGCGCAGTTCCAGCCCGGGATCGACCTGGATGCCGAGCTGTCATCGGCCCGCCGCGCGACCGGGCGGACCGACCCAGGGGCCCACCTGTCGACCGGACATGGGGGATGATGGACGCCATGCCCACCGATACCTTTCACTTCGACGGCCAGCCGGTCCCGCTGCAGCCGGGCGACACCATCCTGCAGGCCGCGCAGCGCGCCGGCCACGAGGTGCCGCGCCTGTGCTGGCACGAAGGTGTGTCGGCCAGTGCGTCGTGCCGGCTGTGCACCGTGGTGGCCGACGGCCGGCCGGTGGCGGCCTGCGTCACGCCCGCGGCGGCGGGGCAGCGCGTCGAGTGCCACACCGACGCCTTGAAGACGCGGCGCCTGCACCTGCTGCAGATGCTGTTCGTGGAGGGCAACCACTTCTGCCCCGGCTGCGAAAAGAGCGGTCACTGCCAGCTGCAGCACCAGGCCGAACGCGCCGGCATGACGGACCTGCACTACGAGGCGCTCAACCCCGAACGCCCGGTGGACGCCAGTCACCCCGACGTCTGGTTCGAGCCCAACCGCTGCATCCTGTGTCAGCTCTGTGTGCGCGCCAGCGACGAACTCGACGGCAAGCGCGTGTTCGCCATCGGCGGTCACGGCATCGGCGCGAAACTGCTGATCGACAGCACAAGCGGTCGGCTGGGCGACAGCGCCCTTTCCGTGGACGACCGCGCCGCCCACATCTGCCCGGTGGGGGCGCTGCTGCCCAAGCGGGTGGGTTTTGCCCAGCCCTACGGTCGGCGGACCTTCGACGATGCGGAGACGCGCGGATGAACACCGAAACGTCTCCTCGCAAATGGCGTGTGGCCACGGTCTCGCTGGCTGGCTGCTTCGGCTGCCACATGTCCTTCCTCGACATCGACGAGCGCCTGTTCGGCCTGATCGAGCACATCACATTCGACCGCTCGCCGCTGACCGACATCAAGACCGTCGGCCCCTGCGACATCGGCCTGATCGAAGGCGGTCTGTGCAACGCCGAGAACGTGGAGGTGCTGCGCGCCTTCCGCGACCAGTGCCGGATCTTGGTGGCTGTGGGTGCCTGCGCCATCACCGGCGGGCTGCCCGCGCTGCGCAACCACCTGGACGTGGGCGAGATGATGAAGGCGGTCTATGGGGAGGTGCCGAACGACCCCGAGTTGCCGCTGCCGCTCAACCGCGTGCGGCCCATTCACGAGGTGGTGCAGATCGACCACGCGCTGCCCGGCTGCCCGCCGCCGGCCGACGCCTTCTGGCAGCTGCTGCAGGACCTGATGGCCGGGCGCGAACCGCAACTGCAAAAGGGCCTGATCCGCTATGACTGAATGGACTGCCCCCCTGTGCCGCTTCGCGTCTTCCCCCCAGGGGGACGCAGCCTGTGGCCGGGCCAAGCCCGTTCCACGGCTGCCCCGGCATGGAGGTGTTTGGACATGACTTCCACCTCATTGGAAACGGCTGCAAACCCAGATGGCCTGCGCCGCATCGTCATCGACCCGGTCTCGCGTGTCGAAGGCCACGGCAAGGTCACGCTGCTGCTGGACGACCAGCAGCGCCTGCAGCAGGTGCGGCTGCACATCGTCGAGTTCCGCGGTTTCGAGCAGTTCATCGTCGGCCGGCCCTACTGGGAGGTGCCGGTCATGGTGCAGCGCCTGTGCGGCATCTGCCCGGTCTCGCACCACCTGGCCGCGTCCAAGGCGCTGGACCGCGTGGTCGGCGGCTGGCCGGTGCCCGAAGCCGCCGACCGGATCCGCCGCCTGATGCACTACGGCCAGATCGTGCAGAGCCACGCGCTGCACTTCTTCCACCTGTCTTCGCCCGACCTGCTGTTCGGCTTCGATGCCGACGTCGCGCAGCGCAACATCGTCGGTGTGGCGGTGGCCCACCCCGAGGCCGCGCGCCAGGGCGTGATGCTGCGCAAGTTCGGGCAGGAGGTGATCCGCATCACGTCCGGCAAGCGGGTGCACGGCACCGGCTCGGTGCCCGGCGGCATGAACCGCGCCGTCGCGCGCGAAGACCGCGACACCTTGCGTGCGCAACTGCCCCAGGTGCTGGCCTGGGCCGAGGCGGCGGTGGACCTGGCGCAGGGCCTGCACACCGGTCTGCCACCCGCCTACGCGCACTTCGGCGAAACGCCCGCGGCCATGATGTCGCTCACCGGCCCCGGCGGCGCGATGGCGCTGTACGACGGCGCGCTGCGCCTGCGCGAGGCCGACGGCCGCATCGCGGTCGACGGCTTCGGGGACCAGCGCTACCGCGAGCTGATCGACGAGGCCGTCAAGCCCTGGACCTACATGAAGTTCCCCTACCGCCGCGTGCTCGGGCCCGAGGCCGGCTGGTACCGCGTGGGCCCGCTGGCGCGGCTGCAGAACTGCGACCACATCCCCACCCCGCGCGCCGAAGCGCGGCGCCAGGCCTTCATCGCCGCGCACGGCGGCCGGCCGGTGCACGCGGTGCTGGCCACGCACTGGGCGCGCATGATCGAGCTGCTGCACGGCGTGGAGGTGATCGCACAGCTGCTGGACAACCCGGTCATCCTCGGCGGCCCGCTGCAAGCCACGGGCGAGCGCCAGCGCAGCGGCGTCGGCATCATCGAGGCGCCGCGCGGCACCCTGATCCACGAGTACGAGGTGGGCGACGACGATCTGGTGACCAGCTGCAACCTGATCGTCTCGACCACGCACAACAACCAGGCCATGAACGAGGCGGTGCGTTCGGTCGCGCTGCAGTACCTCGACGGCCAGACCATCACCGAGCCGCTGCTCAACCACCTCGAAGTCGCCATCCGCGCCTACGACCCCTGCCTGTCGTGCGCGACGCATGCGCTGGGCCAGATGCCGCTCTCGGTGACGCTGCGCGATGCAAAAGGTGAGGTGCTGGACCACGTGCTGCGCTCGTCCACTGGCGAGACGCAGCGCGGTGCCACACCGCACCCGATGGAGCGCGCGCAGTGAAGAACAATGTGCCGGCCTTGCTCGTGCTGGCCTGGGGCAACCCCAGCCGCGGCGACGACGCGCTCGGGCCGCTGCTGGCCGAACGCCTGCTGGCCCATGCCGAGGCGGCTTCGTGGGCCGGCCGCGTCGAGGTGCTGACCGACTTCCAGCTGCAGGTCGAACACGCGCTGGACCTGGTGGGGCGCGAGCGCATCCTGTTCGTCGACGCCGCGCTGGACCTCGCCGAACCGTTCACCGTGTGCTCGTTGCAGCCCGCGCGCGGTGGTGGCATCGGCAGCCACGCGCTGGCGCCCGAGGCGGTGCTGCAGGTGTACCGGGACCTGCACGGCTGTGCACCGCCGCCTTCGACCCTGCTGGCCATCCGCGCATCCGCTTTTGAGCTGGGGACTGCACCGGGGGCCGAGGCACTGGCCGATCTGGAGCAGGCTGTCGCCTGGGCTTGCCGCTGGCTGGCCGGTGAACACATTCCAGAGGAGGTCTCCGCATGAACGTCCTCTGGTTGCAATCCGGTGGCTGCGGCGGCTGCAGCATGTCGCTGCTGTGCGCCGACACGACCGACTTCCAGGGCCATCTGCGCGACGCGGGCATTCACCTGCTCTGGCACCCCTCACTCTCGCTCGCCAGTGGCGAGGAGGTGCTGGCGCTGCTGCAGTCGGTGATCGACGGCGGCACCCGGCTGGATGCGCTGTGCGTCGAAGGCTCGCTGTTGCGCGGCCCGAACGGCACCGGGCGCTTCCACATGCTCGCCGGCACCGGCCTGCCCATGATCCACTGGGTGCGCGAGCTGGCGGCGAAGGCGCGCCACGTGCTGGCCATCGGCAGCTGCGCGGCCTGGGGCGGCGTCACGGCCGGCGGCGACAACCCCACCGACGCTTGCGGCCTGCAGTATGAGGACGACCGCCTCGGTGGCCTGCTCGGCGCAGATTTCCGTTCGCAGAGTGGCCTGCCGGTGATCAACGTGGCGGGCTGCCCCACGCACCCGAGCTGGGTCATCGACACGCTGATGGCGCTGGCCGCCGACGCCTTCAGCGCCGACGACTTGGACCCGCTGGCCCGCCCGCGTTTCTACGCCGACCAGCTGGTGCACCACGGCTGCACGCGCAACGAGTACTACGAGTTCAAGGCCAGCGCCGAAAAGCCGTCCGACCTGGGCTGCATGATGGAGCACATGGGCTGCAAGGGCACCCAGGTGCACGCCGACTGCAACATCCGGCCCTGGAACGGCGAGGGCAGCTGCACCCGCGGCGGCTATGCCTGCATCGCCTGCACCGAACCCGGCTTCCAGGAGCCCGGCCACCCCTTCCACCAGACCCCCAAGATCGCCGGCATCCCGGTCGGTCTGCCCACCGACATGCCCAAGGCCTGGTTCGTGGCGCTGGCCTCGCTCTCCAAGAGCGCCACGCCGAAGCGGGTGAAGCACAACGCGGTGGCGGACCACCTGGTGGAGAAACCCGCCATTCGCAGGACCCGATTGAAATGACATCACCGAGCGACGCCGGGCCGCCCCAAGGCGCGAGCGCCCCCTTGGGGGGCAGCGCAGTACGCGCAGCGACAAGCGTGGGGGCACGACTGCTTGTTGGCCCGTTCAACCGCGTCGAAGGCGATCTCGAAGTCGCGCTGGCGATCGACGGTGACCGCGTGCGCGAGGCCCGGGTCAACGCCACCATGTACCGCGGCTTCGAGCAGATCCTGCAGGGCAAGGCACCGCACGACGCGCTGGTCTACGTGCCGCGCATCTGCGGCATCTGCTCGGTCTCGCAGTCGGTCGCGTCGGCGCGCGCACTGGCCGATCTGGGTGGACTGGTCATGCCGCCCAACGGCCAGCACGCGACCAACCTGATCCTGGCGACCGAGAACCTGGCCGACCACCTGACGCACTTCTACCTGTTCTTCATGCCGGACTTCACACGTCCGGTCTACGCACACCGGCCCTGGCACGCCGAAGCCTTGCGCCGCTTTGCGCCCGATACCGGCGAGCAGGTGCGCGGCGCCACGGCGGCGCGCCAGCGCTGGCTCACGCTGCTGGGCACGCTGGGCGGCAAGTGGCCGCACACCCAGTCGGTCGAGCCCGGCGGCTCCACGCGCCCCATCGACGCGGCCGAGCGTGTGCGCCTGCTGGCCAGGCTGCGCGAGTTCCGGGCCTTCCTGGAACGCCAGCTGATCGGCGATGCGCTGGAGGCCTTCACCGCGCTGGACAGCACAGACGCGCTCTGGGCCTGGCAGGCGCGCGATCCGCTGGGCAGCGACCTGCGCTTCTTCCTCACGCTGGTGCAGGACCTGTCGCTGCAGACCCTGGGGCCCGGGCCGGGGCGCTACCTGAGCTTCGGCGCTTACGCCCAGTCTGGCGGCGGCCATGCGCTGGCGCAGGGCCTGTGGCGCGGTGGCGCACAGCGGCTGGACGCGGTGGACGCTCACGCCATCACCGAAGACGCGACCCACGCCTGGCTGGCGCAGGCCCGGGAGCCGCTGCACCCGTTGCATGGGCTGACCCGGCCCGAGCCCGACAAGGCCGGTGCCTACACCTGGAACAAGGCGCCGCGCCTGGGCGGCGAGGTGGTCGAGACCGGTGCGATCGCCCGCCAGCTCGCCAGCGGCCACCCGCTGCTGCGCGACGCGGTGGCCCGCCACGGCGGCACGGTGTTCACGCGGGTGCTGGCCCGGGTGCTGGAACTCGCGCGCGTGCTGCCGATGATGGAGGCGTGGCTGCTGGCCATCCGCCCCACCGAGGCCTTCTGCGTACCGACCGAGCTGCCCGACGAGGGCCACGGCGTCGGCCTGTCCGAGGCCGCGCGCGGCGCGCTGGGCCACTGGCTGGTGGTGCGCGGCGGGCGCATCGCCAACGTCCAGATCGTCGCGCCCACGAGCTGGAACTTCTCGCCGCGCGACGCGCAGGGCACGCCGGGTGCGCTGGAGCAGGCGCTGGTGGATGCGCCGGTCAGGGATGGCGAGAAAACACCCGTGGCGGTGCAGCACATCGTCAGATCGTTCGACCCCTGCATGGTGTGCACCGTCCACTAAATGAACACCCCTCTGCGCCGCTTCGCGTCTTCCCCCCGCTCTGGCGCGCCTTCGGCGCTGGGCAGGGGGACGGCGCCTGTGCTCCGGCGAAGCCGGTTGCACGGCGCCCCTGGAGGATGCGCGGTCACGCGCTCCGGAGCTGTGGTTTCACCATGACGAAAGACCGCGCGCCCAGCCCGTTGCCGACCGTGCCCATGGAGGGCGTGGACGAATCGACCTGGCTGGACGTGATCCAGAAGATGGACGAGGTCTACACGCGGCTGATCGACGACGAAGTCGAGCTGGAGAAGAAGAACAGCGAGCTGGAGCAGTCGCAGCAGTTCATCTTCAGCGTGCTCAGTGCGATGTCGGACGTGCTGATCGTCTGCGACGAGCGCGGGCTGATCGAACAGACCAACGCGGCCCTGTGCGAACTGGTGGGTCGGCGCGACGAGCAGTTGCGCGGCAGCAGTCTGGCCGACCTGCTGGCCGACGACACCAGCGTGGCGGCCGCCCGGGAAGCCATGCAGCGCAGCGACGCGCCGCGTGGCGGGCAGGGCATCGAACTCAAGCTGCTGGACCGCCAGGGCCAGCCGGTGCCGGTGGACGCCAACTGCACGCCACGCATCGGCGCCAACGGCAAACGCGTCGGCACGGTGTGGGTGGGCCGTCCGACGGCCGAGCTCAAGCGTGCGTACCACGAGATGCGCACCGCCCACGAGGCCCTCAAGCGCACCCAGCAGCAGCTGCTGCACTCTGAGAAGATGGCTTCACTGGGCCAGCTGGTGGCCGGCGTGGCGCACGAGCTGAACAACCCGATCAGCTTCGTGCTCGGCAACGTGCACGCACTGCACAGATACTGTGATCGCCTGCAGACCTACATGGGCGCCCTGCATGCGCATGCGAGCCAGGCCGAGCTGGCCGAGTTGCGGCAGCGGCTGCGCATCGGGCATCTGCTGGCCGACCTGCCCTCGCTGATCGAGGGCACGCTCGAAGGCGCGCAGCGCACGGCCGACATCGTGCACGGGCTCAAACGCTTCTCCGCCATGGACCCGGAAGAGCGCAAGCCGGTGAACCTGGTCGAAGTGATCGAGCGGGCCATCCACTGGGTGCAGAAGGGCCGGCCGGGACCGGTGCAGGTGCGCTGGGTGCCGCTGCAGGCCTGCACCGTGCTGGGCAGCGCCGGCCAGTTGCAGCAGGTGATGATGAATCTGCTGCAGAACGCCTTTGATGCCTTGTCGGCCGTGGCAGAGCCCATGGTCTGGATCGAGTTGGAGTGCTCCGGCGACACCGACAGGCCCACGGTGCGCGTGACCGTGCGCGACAGCGGACCCGGCATCCCGGCCGAGCATCTGCTGCACATCTTCGACCCCTTCTTCACCACCAAGCCGGTGGGCAAGGGCACCGGCCTGGGGCTGTCGATCTGCTACGGCATCGTCGAGCAGCACGGCGGGCACCTGAGCGCCCGCAACACCGAAGGCGGCGGGGCCGAGTTCGTGGTGGAACTGCCGCGGGCCTGAGCGGGCCGGCGGCGACAATCGCCGCATGGAGATTCTTCTGGTTTCGCTGGCGTCGCTGTTCGCCGGCTTCGTCGATTCGATCGTGGGCGGTGGCGGCCTCATCCTGGCGCCCACGCTGTTCGCGGTCCTCCCCCACACCCACCCGGCCACGCTCTTCGGCGTCAACAAGAGCGCGTCCATCTGGGGCACGGGTGCTGCGGCCTTCCAGTACGCGCGGCGCGTGCGGATGCCCTGGGGTTCGCTGCTGCCGGCGGTGGCCGTGTGCTTTGCGGGGGCCATGGCCGGCGCGTGGACGGTGACGGTGATCTCGCCCGATTTCCTGCGCAAGGCCTTGCCGCTGATCCTGCTGCTGGTGCTGGGCTACACCCTGATGCGCAAAGACCTCGGCCGGCACCACGCACCCCGCATGACGGCCCGCGGCGAAATGCTGGCCGCCTGCACCCTGGGCGGGGTGATCGGTTTCTACGACGGCTTCTTCGGACCCGGCACCGGCAGCTTCTTCGTCTTCCTGTTCGTGCGCTGGCTCGGTTTCGATTTTCTGCACGCCAGCGCGAGTGCCAAGCTGCTCAACACCGCGTCCAACGCGGCGGCATTGCTGCTGTTCATCGGCAAGGGGCACATCTGGTGGCACTTCGTGCTTCCCTTGGCCGCAGCCAATGTGATCGGCAGCCTGCTGGGCACGCACCTGGCCCTCAAGCACGGCAGCGGCTTCGTGCGCGTGGCCTTCATCGTGGTGGTGAGTGCACTGATCCTCAAGACGTCCTACGACGCCTGGCTCCGGTAGTCCGGTCGTGCCCTTTCCGGCACAGGGTTGGCGTGCTGCCGAGGCAATGGTGTGATAAATTACAAAACAATCATACGTACTCATTCCCTGCACCCCTACCCACGGAGACCCGCATGACCCTCGCCACCTTCCGCATCCGATCCACCGTTGCCGCTGCCCTGCTGGGTGTGGTGGGTGTGTCTGCCTTGACACTTTCCATGCCCGCTGCAGCCCAGACCAAGAAGAGTCTGGTGCTGGCGATGGGGGCCGAGCCGGAAGACGGTTTTGATCCGCTCAAGAGCTGGGGCGAACACGGCCCGCTGCTGTTCCAGTCCACCCTGCTCAAGCGCGATGCCGATCTGAAACTGCAGGGTGATCTGGCCACCGACTGGTCGGTCTCGGCCGACCGCCTGCGCTGGACGGTCAAGCTGCGCAAGGGCGTGAAGTTCGCGGACGGCCAGCCGCTGACAGCCAAGGACGTGAAGTTCACCTACGACACCGCCAAGACATCCGGCGGCACGCTGGACCTGACCTTCATGGACCGCGTGGAAACGCCCGACGACAGCACCGTGGTCTTCGTGCTCAAGACGCCGCGCATCACCTTCGTGCAGATGATGGTGTCCCTCGGCATCCTGCCGGCCCACGCCTACGGCGCCAACTATTCGAAGGCGCCAATGGGTTCCGGGCCGTTCCAGTTCGTCTCGATGACACCCGGCCAGCAGGTCATCATGGCGCCCAACCCGCACTACTACGGCACCCGTTCGCCCTTCGAGCGCATCACCTGGCTGTTCACAGGTGAAGACGCGACCTACGCCGCCGCGCGTTCGGGCCAGCTCGATGTGGCCGCCGTGCCACCGGCGCTGGGCAAGGACGTGCCGGCCGGCATGAAGCGACTGGCCGCCAGGACGGTGGACAACCGCGGCATCGCCTTCCCCGTGCAGCCCGCTACCGGCCGCAAGACCGAGAAAGGCGCACCCATCGGCAACGCGGTGACCTCCGACCCCGCCATCCGCCAGGCCATCAACATCGCGGTGGACCGCAAGAAGCTGGCCGAAGGCGCGCTCAACGGCTTTGCCACGCCAGCCTGGGGCGTGGCCGACGGCCTGGCCTGGGACAACCCCGCCGCGCGCCTGCCCGACGGTGACCTGGCCGGTGCCAAGGCCCTGTTGGCCAAGGCCGGATGGCGTGACAGCGATGGCGACGGTGTGCTGGAGAAAAACGGCGTGCCGGCCCGCTTCACGTTGCTGTACCCGGCCGGGCGGCAGGAACGCCAGGCGCTGGCGCTGGCCGTGGCCGACATGGTGCGTCCGCTGGGCATCCGCATCGAACCCTCGGGCAAGAGCTGGGACGAAATCATGCCGCAGGCCCACAGCCAGCCGGTGGTGTTTGGCTGGGGCAGCCACGACCCGCTGGAGATCATGCAGCTCTACCACGGCAGCAACGCCGGCAAGGGCTTCTACAACACCGGCTTCTACGACAACCCGGTCGTCAACCAGCACCTGGACGCGGCGCAGAAGTCGGCTTCGTTCGACGCCTCCATCCCGCACTGGAAAAATGCCATGTGGGACGGCAAGACCGGCTTCGGCATGCGCGGTGACGCGGCCTGGGCCTGGCTGGTGAACCTGGACCACGTGTACTTCGTGAGCAATTGCCTGGACATCGGCCCGCGCCAGATCGAGCCCCATGGCCACGGCCTGCCGATCGCCTGGAACCTCGAATCCTGGAAGTGGACCTGCCGCTGATGAGCGCCGGCGGGTTCTGGCCACGCTGGCTGTTCTGGCGCGGCCTGCGCCTGCTCTGGCTGTTGCCGCTGGTGTGCGCGGGGGCGTTCACGCTGGTAACGCTCTCGCCCATCGACCCGGTGCGCGCGCTGGTGGGTGAGGAGCTGTTGCGGGTCTCGCCCGAGCAGCGGCCCGCCATCGAAGCCAAGTGGGGGCTGAACGACCCGGCGCCCGAACGCTTTGCCAAGTGGGCGGGCAACGCGCTGCAGGGCGATCTGGGGCAGTCGATGATTTACCAGCGACCGGTGGCCGAGGTGTTGCGCGAGCGGGCCGGCGCCTCGCTGGCCCTGATGGGCATGGCCTGGCTGCTGGCCGGCAGCCTGGGTTTTGCGCTCGGCCTGGTGGCCGGGGTGCACGAAGGCGGCTGGCTGGACCGCGTCATCCGCGGCTACGCCTTCATGCTCGCCTCCGCGCCGACCTTCTGGTTGGCCATCGTGCTGCTCAACGTGTTTGCCGTGGCGCTGGCTTGGGCGCCCACCTGCTGCGCCGCGCCACCGGGCTTGCTGCCCGAGGAGGTGACGCTGGGCCAGCGCCTGCAGCATCTGATGCTGCCCGCCATCGCGTTGGGCCTGCTGGGCGTGGCGCAGGTCACGCTGCACACACGTGACAAGGTGCGCGAGGTGCTGGCCAGCGACTACGCCACGCTGGCCTACGCGCAGGGCGCCACACGCTGGCAGGCGGCGCGGCGGCACGCCTTGCGCAACGCGGCCTTGCCGGCCATCACGCTGCAGTTCGCGCACATGGGCGAACTGTTCGGCGGCTCGCTGCTGGCTGAAACGGTGTTCTCCTATCCCGGGCTGGGCCAGGCGGTGGTGCAGGCTGGCACCCGCGCCGACGCGCCGTTGCTGCTGGGCATCGCGGTGATGGCGGCCTTGTTCGTCTTCGCCGGCAACACACTGGCCGACGCACTGTTGCTGCTGATCGATCCGCGCCAGCGCGCCGCCATGGAGAACCGCCGATGAACACCGCCACGCTGAACTCGGTTGCCGCCGTGCCGGTGTCCCGCACTGGCCACCGCTGGGCCATGGTCAGCGGCACTGTGCTCGCGCTGTTCCTGCTGGTGGGCATCGCCGTCGGCGCGGCGCTCTGGCCCGACGAAGGCCTGCGCACCCACCTGGACCAGCGGGCCCTGCCACCGGGTGCAGACCACTGGTTCGGCACCGATCCGCTGGGGCGCGACGTCTTCACCCGCACCCTCAAGGGCCTGGCCCTGAGCCTGCAGGTGGGCTTGGCCTCGGCCACGCTGGCCACCGTGCTGGCCGTGTGCCTGGGCGTGCTGGCCGCGCTGCATCGCCGGCTGGATGCGGCCGTGGGCGTGCTGATCGACCTGGTGACCGCCATCCCGCATCTGGTGCTGCTGGTGCTGCTGTCGTTCGCGCTGGGCGGCGGCACGCGCGGCGTGATCGTGGCGGTGGTGCTCTCGCACTGGCCCACGCTGGCGCGCGTGGTGCGCACCGAGGTGCGCCAGGTGCTGGCGCAGGACTACATCACCGTCACGCGGCAGCTGGGCGCCTCGCGCACCCACATCGTGTGGCGCCACCTTTTGCCCCACGTGCTGCCGCAGGCGCTGGTGGGCGGGGTGCTGCTGTTCCCGCACGCCATCCTGCACGAAGCCGGGCTGAGCTTTCTGGGCTTCGGGCTCGAACCGCACTTGCCGGCCATCGGCATCCTGCTGTCCGAAGCCATGCGCACCCTGAGCGCGGGCTACTGGTGGCTGGGTCTGTGGCCCGGCCTGTGCCTGATGCTGATGGTGCTGAGTTTCGAGCGCGTGGGATCGGCCCTGCGCCTGATGACCGATCCACGCCGCGCGCAGGAGTGAACCATGCTGGAGATTGACGAGCTGTCGGTGGGCTTCGTGCGTTACGCGGGCTGGTTCCGTCGCGTGCGCAGCGAGCCGCTGCGCAAGGTGAGCCTGCGCGCCAGGCCGGGCGAGGTGGTGGCGCTGGTCGGTGCTAGCGGCGCGGGCAAGAGCCTGCTGGCCCACGCGGTGCTGGGCATCCTGCCGGGCACCGCGCAGGTGACGGGCGCCATGCGCTGGCAGGGTGAGGCCTTGACCGCCGCGCGGCAACGCCAGCTGCGTGGTCGCAGCGTGGCCCTGGTGCCGCAGGCCCTGACCTACCTGGACCCCAGCGCGCGGGCATGGCGACAGGTGGCCTGGGCGGCGCGCGGCCGGGCGGACCTCGGCCCAGGCCCTGGCCGCCGACGAGTTGCAGCGCTACGGCCTGGGGCCGGTCGCCCAGCGCCACTTTCCGCACGAGTTGTCGGGCGGCATGGCGCGCCGGGTGCTGACCGCCATGGCGACGGTCGCGCAGGCGCAGCTGCTGATCGCCGACGAGCCCACGACCGGGCTGGACGCGCAGGCCAGCAGCCAGAGCCTGGAGTACCTGCGTGGCCTGGCCGACCAGGGGCGCACGGTGCTGGTCATCAGCCACGATCTGGCGGCCCTGACAGCCGTCGCTGACCGGTTTGTGGTGCTGGACGCGGGCGCCTGCGTGGAGTCGGTCGAGGCGGACGACTTCATGGCCGGGCGCGTGCGCGAGGCCTACACCCGCGACCTGCGCCAGGCCCTGCCGCAACTGGGCTTCCACCTGCCGGGACGGCCGGTGGATCCGTGTGCCTTGCGGTCCGAGGAGCCGGCCCATGCTTGAAGCCCGGGGACTGCAACACCGCTGGCCGGGCAGTGCCGCACCGACGCTGGACGATGTCAACCTTCGTGTGGACAGCGGCGAAGTGCTGGGCATCCAGGCCCCGTCAGGGCGCGGCAAGTCCACGCTGGCCCGGCTGCTGGCGGGCCACCTGCCGTTGCAGCAGGGCACGGTGTCGCTGGACGGGCAGCCCTTGCCGCCTCCAAGCTGGGGGTGGCCACACCCGGTGCAGCTGGTGCTGCAGAACGCCGAGCTGGCTTTCAATCCGCGTGTGCGCCTGCGCAACGCCTTCCCGCGCGGCGCGGACGCCGCGGTGCTGGACACCCTGGGTGCGCGCCGCGAATGGCTGGAGCGTTATCCGCACGAGCTCTCCGGGGGCGAGCTGCAGCGGCTGTCGATTGCGCGCGCCTTCGTGCCGGGTCTGCGGGTGCTGATCGCCGACGAACTGACCGCCATGCACGACGCCATCACCCAGGCGCAGATCTGGCACGCCCTGCTGGACCTGATGCGCCGTTCCGGCCTGGGGATCATCGCCATCAGCCACGACGCCGACTTGCTCAAGGCCATCGGCGCACGCATGCAGCCGCTGTGAGCGGCGGCGGCTCAGGGCGCCTCAGCGCTTGCGGGAATGGGGCAGGTTGGCGGCGAGGACGAAGTCATCCCGCAAGGCGCCTGGCGCCACCCGCAGCTGGACCTCGCCGTGCATGACGTCGGGCAGGCTCACCACCGACCAGGCGTAGGCCCGCACCTCGGACACCCGACCCCGCAGCAACTGCACTTCCATGCGCAACTCGTCGTTCACCTGCGTCGCGGTGCACGAATCGATCAGGCCGGCGTTGTCCCGCTGCAGTTCGATGAGGCGCAAAGCCAGGCTGCGCTGCTGCGGCACGTAGAGATAGGACATGACCGCGACACAGGGGTCGGCCGGATGTTGCTGGGCATGCTCCCGGTTCATCTCCTGACGGATCAGGTCGCGCACCGCCTCGGACCGGTTGGCATACCCCCGGGACGCCATGTGGGCTTCGAACGCGTCGTCCAGATCGTCGTCGATGGTGATGGTGAAGCGCCGCATGCGGGTGTCTCCTGGTCTGGCCGGCTCAGCGTGTGGAGGTGGTCGTCGCTGTGGTGGGTGTGGTCCCCGTCGCCGTGGTGGTTTCACCACCCGGTGGCCAGGGCATTTCACTCGCCTTCAGCGGCGTGCCGATCGGTCGGCCGGCCTGGCCCTTCTGCACCGCCTCCAGGTCCTGCGGATTGGGGTACTGGTCCAACAGCAGGTAGTCGAACACGCGGCGCGCGATGGGTGCGGCAGCGGCCGAGCCGAAGCCGGCGTTCTCGACCACCACCGCCAAGGCCACCGTCGGCCTGTCCAGCGGAGCGAAGGCCACGTAGAGCGAATGGTCGCGCTGATGTTCTTCGAGCTTGCGCGCGTCGTAGCGCTCCTTCTGGCCAATCGTCACCGCCTGGGCGGTGCCGGTCTTGCCCCCACTGAGGTAACCCGCCCCGGCGAACACACCCGCCGAGGTGCCTTCGGTCGTCACACCGTGCATGGCGCGCAGCACGGCCTCCACATGCTCGGGCTTGTAGCCCAGATGCACCGGAGGGTCCTGGGTCAGCGGGCTGCGCTCGCGCGTGATGACGTTTTCCGTCGCCAGCGTCAGGTGGGGCCTGCGCTTGAGCCCGCCGCTGGTCAGTGTGGCCATGGCGTGCGCCAGCTGCAGCATGGTGAAATTGTTGTAGCCCTGGCCGATACCCAGCGAAATGGTTTCACCCGCGTACCACTTCTGCTGTTCGGGGCGCTTGTAGGTTTGGCGCTTCCAGGCCTGGTTGGGCAGCACGCCGCGCACCTCGCCCTTGAGGTCGATGCCGGTGATCTGGCCGAAACCCAGCGGCGCCATGAAGTCGTGCATGGCCTCCACACCCATCTCGTTGGCCAGCGAGTAGTAGTAGGTGTTGCTCGACTTGACGATGCTGCGGTAGAGGTTCACCGAACCCAGACTGCTGTCGCCGTGGCTGCGGAAGCGGTGGTTGCCGAACATCCAGTAGCCGGGGTCGTTGATGGCCGTGCTGGCGCTTCGGGTGCCGGTTTCCAGCGCGGCCAGTGCCATGAAGGGCTTGTAGGTGGAGCCCGGCGGGTAGGTGCCGCGCAACGCGCGGTTGAGCAGCGGTTTGTCGACCGACTCGTTGAGTGCTTTCCAGTTCTCGACGTCGATGCCTTCGACGAAGAGGTTGGGGTCGAACGTGGGTTTGCTCACGAAGGCCAGCACCTCGCCGTTGCGCGGGTCGATGGCCACCAGGGCACCGCGCCGCGTCCCGAACATGTCCTCCACCAGTTTCTGCAGCTGGATGTCGATGCTCAGCACCACCGTGTTGCCCGGGGTCGCCGGTGTGTTGGCCAGCGAGCGCACGGCGCGGCCACCGGCCGAGGTTTCCACCCGGTCGAAACCGGTCAGGCCGTGCAGCTCACGCTCGTAACTCTGCTCCGCGCCGAGCTTGCCCATGTAGTCGGTGCCCCGGTAGTTCGCCTGCTCTTCGTCTGGCCAGTCCTCCATCAGCTCCTTCTCGCGCTGGTTGATGCGACCGATGTAGCCGATCACATGGCTGGCCACTTCACCGTGCGGGTACTGGCGGAACAGGCGGGCGCGCACGTCCACGCCGGGGAAGCGGTAGCGCTGCGCGGTGAACCGAGCCATCTCCTCGTCGCTCAGCCGGGTGCGCAGCGGCAGCGAGTCGAAGTTGGGCGATTCCTCCATCAGCTTGCGAAACCGCCGCTTGTCGCGCGGTGTCACGTCCACCAGTTCGCCCAGGGCCTCGATGGTGGCATCCAGGTCCTGCACCCGGGACGGCGTGATTTCGAGCGTGTAGGCCGAGTAGTTGGAGGCGAGCACGCGGCCATGCCGGTCCAGGATCTGACCGCGGTTGGGCACCACCGGCAACACGGCGGTGCGGTTGCTCTCGGCCTGCGCGGACAGGTCGTCGTGGCGGATCACCTGCAAGTACACCATGCGAGCGACCAGCAGCGAAAAGGCGAACAGCACCGCCAGCCCCGCCACCACCGCCCGGGTGCGGAACTGCGCCAGATCGGCTTCGACGTTGCGCAGTTCGGTCATGAAGCCCCCACGCTCCGCCGCTGCGCGGGTCGCTGCCCCCCAAGGGGGCTGACCTGGCTCGGGAACGGCCCTTCGCTGCGGTCGGTTGTCCCCACGCTCCACCGGCGCGAAGTGTCTTGACACCAGGATGCGGTGTAACCGGCTCTGCCGGACCACTCGCATCGCCCCCCTTGAGGGGGGAGACGCCACAGGCGGCGCAGGGGGTGCTCCATCACAGCGGCCGGTTGTCGTCGGGGTTGGGCGCGCGGCGCTGGGGCGCGAGCAGCAGCACACTGACCACGGGCCACAGCGCCGCCTCGATCAGCGGGGCCGGCAGGTAGGACCAGCCCGGCCAGCCACTGCCGGTGGCCAGGCGCACCAGCAGTTCCAGCAAGTGCGCCGCGGCGAACAGCGGCAGCAGCTGCACCGCCTGCATCGGCACCGGGAACCACAGCAGGCGCCGGTGCATGGCGATGGCCAGGAAGCCCAGTGCGGCGTAGGTCAGGGCGTGCTGGCCCAGCAGCGCCCCTTGCTGCACATCCATGGCGAGGCCGAAAAAGAAGGCCGTTCCCACACCGATGCGCAGGGGCTGGTGCACGCTCCAGAACACCAGGGTCAGCGCCAGCACATCGGGCACCCAGGCGCTGCGCCCCCAAAGCCCCATGTTCATGAGCATGTTCAGCGCCAGCGCGGCCAGCAGGCTGAACCAGATGAAGACGGGGTTGGCCGGCAGCAGCAGCTGTTGGCCGGGACGCATGATCATGGGGTGGCGCTCCGGGCTCGGGCCGTGTCGGGGGTCGCGCGCTGCGGTGGGTTGCCTGGTTCGGGCTGCGGCGAGGGCGGCAGCGAAGCGCCGACCGGCGCCAGCACCAGCACGTGCAGCGCGCCCTGGATGCGCGCCAGCGGTTCGCACGCGATGCGGGAGAAGGATGACTCGGCACGCCGCTCGACCTGCGTCACCCGCGCCACCGGCAGGCCGGGCGGGTAGACGCCGTCCACACCGCTGGTGGTGAGCAGGTCGCCTTCGTTGATGTCGGCGTTGGCCGGGGTGTAGCGCAGCTCCAGCGCGTCGCCACCGGCGCCCGACTGGCCATAGGCCACGCTGCGCACACCGGTGCGCGCGTTCAGCACGGGAATGGCCTGGTCGCGGTCGATCAGCAGCGTCACTTCCGACACCAGCGGGTAGACACGGGTCACCTGCCCCATCACGCCGCTGTCGTCGATCACGGGCGAGCCGGCCACGACACCGTGTGTCTGACCCCGGTCGATCACCACCTTGCGGGCAAACGGGTCGGCCGCTTCGTACAGCACCTGAGCGCCGGTGGACGTGGTCGTGACGCGTTCGCGCATGGCCAGCAGCTGGCGCAGACGCTGGTTCTCCAGCGACAGCTGTTCCACCTGCAGGGCCCGCACGGCCTGGCTGGCCAACCGCTGCTCGGCCGCCGACGCGGTTTGTTCGGCGGTGTGCAGTGCGGTGAAATAGGCGCTGGCCTGGCCGGCGGCTTCCACCGGCTGCATCACCAGCCATTGCACCGGGTACAGCGCCGTGGCCACTGCGGCGCGCAGGGGCTTGACGATCTGGAAGCGGGTGTCGGCCACCATCAGGAACAGCGCCACGGCGCTGAACACCATCAGCTTGGACAGCGCCGAGGGCCCCTGCTTGAAAAACGGGGGCGGTGTGCGGTCCAGGGTGCCCAGTGGCATGGCGGGTTGGACGGTGGCGGCGTGGCGAGGGCCGGACGACCGGCGCGCGCTTATTCGCTGGTGAAGATGGTGCCCAGGCGCTCCATGCGCTCCAGGGCCATGCCGCAGCCGCGCACCACGCAGGTCAGCGGTTCTTCGGCCACCAGCACCGGCAGGCCGGTTTCTTCGGCCAGCAGGCGGTCCAGATCGCGCAGCAAGGCGCCACCACCGGTCAGCATCATGCCGCGCTCGGCGATGTCGGCGCCCAGCTCGGGCGGGGTCTGTTCCAGCGCGCTCTTGACGGCCGAGACGATGCTGTTGAGCGGGTCGGTCAGCGCTTCGAGGATCTCGTTGCTGGAGATGGTGAAGCTGCGCGGCACACCCTCGGAGAGGTTGCGGCCCTTGACTTCCATCTCCTTGACTTCGCTGCCCGGGAAGGCCGAGCCGATCTGCTTCTTGATCGCTTCGGCGGTGGGTTCGCCGATCAGCATGCCGTAGTTGCGGCGGATGTAGGCGATGATGGCGTCGTCGAAGCGGTCACCGCCCACGCGCACGCTGCCCTTGTAGACCATGCCGCCCAGCGAGATGACGCCGACTTCGGTCGTGCCGCCGCCGATGTCCACCACCATGGAGCCGGACGCGTCGGACACCGGCAGGCCGGCGCCGATGGCCGCGGCCATGGGTTCTTCGATCAGGTAGACCTCGGAAGCGCCGGCGCCCAGGGCGGACTCGCGGATGGCGCGGCGCTCGACCTGGGTCGAGCCGCAGGGCACGCAGATGATGATGCGCGGGCTCGGCTTGAACATCGAGCGCGGGTGCACCATCTTGATGAACTGCTTGAGCATCTGCTCGGTGACCGTGAAGTCGGCGATCACGCCGTCCTTCATCGGGCGGATGGCCTCGATGTTGCCGGGCACCTTGCCCAGCATGGCCTTGGCTTCGTGGCCGACGGCCTGGATGGTCTTCTTGCCCTGCGGGCCGCCCTCGTGGCGGATCGACACGACCGAGGGTTCGTCCAGGACGATGCCCTTGCCGCGGACGTAGATCAGGGTGTTGGCGGTACCCAGGTCGATCGCCAGGTCGGTCGAGAACTGGCGACGGAATGCTTCAAACATGGTGCAAGAATCCTGTGGGGCATGGGCGCCGCTTCGGGCGGCCATCGCCGGGGTATGGGAGTGGGCGGTGTGTGCCTTAAGTCTTTGATTCGGCGGCAAAAACCGCTTGCGCACGGGTAGCGCCGCCAAACCTTGGATAATACCGCATCCCCTGTGCACAACTGCACGCTTCATGGGGCATTTCGCGCGTTTACACCCCGTTTCAGTGCGTCTTTTTTCGCACCCGGGCTGTTTTCTTTTTTCTTACCCGGAACCGAGTTCTCCCCATGTCCCTGTCCCTGTCCGACATAGGGCGCATCGCCAACCTGGCGCGCCTGGAGCTGCCGCCGGCGCAGGCCGAACGCATGCTGACCCAGCTCAACGGCTTCTTCGACATCGTCGAGCAGATGAAGGCGGTGGACACCACCGGCGTCGAGCCGCTGGCCCACCCCACCGCCGTGATCGACCATGTCAGCCTGCGCCTGCGCCCGGACGTAGCCAGCGAACCCAACAACCGCGAAGCCAACCAGAAGAGTGCACCCGCCGTCGAGCGAGGCCTGTTTCTCGTGCCCAAGGTGATCGAATGAGCGTTCAAGACATTCACCAGATGGGCGTGGCCGAACTGGCCGCCGCCATCGCCAATAAAACGACTTCTTCCGTCGAAGCCGCGCAGGCCCTGCTGGCGCGAGCCAGGCAGCACCAGAACCTGGGCGCTTACCTGGCCTTCAACGAGGACCTGACCCTGTCCCAGGCCCAGGCCGCCGACGCGCGCCTCGCCGCCGGCGAACGCGGCCCGCTGCTGGGCGTTCCGCTGGCGCACAAGGACATCTTCGTCACGCAGGGCTTCCCCAGCACCGCGGGCAGCAAGATGCTCGAGGGCTACCAGAGTCCGTTCGACGCCACCGTGGTGGCGAACCTCGCCAAGGCCGGCGCCGTGACCCTGGGCAAGCTCAACTGCGACGAGTTCGCCATGGGTGGCAGCAACGAAAACTCGGCCTACGGCCTGGCCCGCAACCCCTGGGACACCGCGCGCGTGCCCGGTGGCTCTTCGGGTGGCTCGGCCGTGGCCGTGGCCGCGCGCCTGGCCCCCGCCACCACCGGCACCGACACCGGCGGCTCGATCCGCCAGCCGGCGAGCTTCTGCAACGTCACCGGCATCAAGCCCACCTACGGCCGCTGCTCGCGCTACGGCATGATCGCCTTCGCCTCCAGCCTCGACCAGGCCGGCCCGATGGCGCGCAGCGCCGCCGACTGCGCCACGCTGCTGAGCATGATGGCCGGCCCGGACATCGACCGCGACTCCACCAGCCTGGACTACCCGGCCGAGGACTACACCCGCCTGCTCGGACAACCGCGCGACGGCGCGACCGCCGCGCAGCCGCTCAAGGGCCTGCGCATCGGCCTGCCGAAAGAGTTCTTCGGTGAAGGTTGTGCGCCCGATGTGATCGCCGCCGTGCGCGCCGCGCTGAGCGAATGCGAAAAGCTCGGCGCCACGCTGGTCGACATCTCGCTGCCGCGCACCGAGCTGTCCATACCGGTCTACTACATCATCGCGCCGGCCGAAGCCTCGTCCAACCTCAGCCGTTTCGATGGCGTGAAGTTCGGCCACCGCGCCGCGCAGTACGACGACCTGATCGACATGTACAAGAAGTCGCGCAGCGAAGGCTTCGGCCCCGAGGTGCAGCGCCGCATCATGATCGGCACCTATGTGCTGAGCCACGGCTACTACGACGCGTACTACCTCAAGGCGCAGCAGATCCGCCGCCTGATCGCGCAGGACTTCCAGCAGGCCTTCACGCAATGCGACGTGATCGCCGGCCCGGCCGCGCCGACCACGGCCTGGAAGATCGGCGAGATGAGCGACGACCCGGTCGCCAACTACCTGGCCGACATCTTCACGCTGCCGGCCTCGCTGGCCGGGCTGCCCGGCATGAGCGTGCCGGCGGGCTTTGGCGCGGGCGGATTGCCCGTGGGGCTGCAGCTGATCGGTAACTACTTCCGCGAAGCCGAACTGCTGCAAGCGGCCGATGCGTTCCAGCGCGCGACCGACTGGCACACCAAGTCGCCGGAGGGTTTCTGACATGCACGACTACGCGGATGCGGCAGAACGGCATTTTCTCAGTGCAGATGCGATGCATACTGCACACCCTGCGACTGCGAGCCATTGTTACGGGATTGCTGCGGAGTGCGTTTTAAAGGCGTTGATGTGCAATCTTCAACCCCAAGTAAATCGGGTTTCTGGAAAGCACATCGGTGCCAGCCTGTGGGCCGAGTTCGCGAACCACCAAACACTGCAGACGCATCCCAGCCGTGTGGCAGGGGCCATCAAGTATCAAAGTGGATTCAATGGCTGGGACATCGGGCAGCGCTACCTGAGCCGAATGAGTGCTGAATTTGCCGGTGCCAAGGTCTCTGCGCAACATCAAAGTGCACGGGGTTTGTTGGGTCTGTTGCAGTTGGTGCAGAGGGGATTGGCATGACGATTGATCTTTACCTCAAGACGCAAGATCGGATCAACGCCATCCGAGGGGCACTTGAATCACACAAAAATGATTGGTGTCAGTACCTCCAGCTCTTCAACGCTCCGTTCAACTCGCTTCTCGTGATCCGAGATTGGCAAGGTCGAATTCATATCGGAGTGCCTGGAAACAAGAAGTTTGACAAGCTCCCCGAGGCCTCTCGGCTTGCCATGCGCGCTGCGAGAAGTGCATTGGAAGCTGCGGCGGGAGTTCTCTTGTTCGATCCGAACGGATTTGTATACCAAGACGAGCTGTTCGACGCTGAAGCTCTTTGGGCCAGCGTTGATAAGGTGCTTTGGGAGGAGCTGGACCCTCTTCCCGCATATTGGATTGAGCGGCAAGCAAAAGAAAAGATATGGACTCAATCCCCAATCCCTGCTGGTGGAGCGCATCCTCTACGCATCGTTTACTTCGGTATCAAAGGAGGCGTTGGACGTAGTAGCGCGTTACTTGCGTCGGCCTATCACTTGCTGGGTCAGGGAAAGAAGGTGTTGGTTCTAGACGCGGACTTCGAGTCCCCAGGGGTTTCGGCGACCCTATTGGCTGACGATTTGCGACCTGACTATGGCTTGCTGGACTGGTTTGCACTTGATGGGCTGCGCTCAGATTTAGCAGATGAACTTATCAGTAGTGCACGTCTGTACGAGCGAAGCGGCCTAGATGCAAGTGTGGTCGGCGAAGGCACAGTGTGGGTTGCTCCCTCTTTTGGGAGAGCGACACAAGACTATGTGGGCAAGCTGGGACGTCTTTATCAGGATGTCGCCGAACAGGGCTATGTTCAACGGTTCAAGAAGCTTCTGGTGAGCCTCGAGACTCAGCTAACCCCAGATGTTGTTTTGATTGACTCTCGCGCCGGGATCGACGACACAGCCGCTGTTGCACTGACGCAGTTGGACGCGCACGGACTTTTGTTCGCCACTCATGGGCGTGCCACTTGGACTGCTTACGAGCATTTGTTTAAGCACTGGCAGCACTTTGCTCACTTGCAGGAAGGCGGTGAAGACTTCCGATTGAGGCTGCATATGGTCAGTGCCTTGACGCCTGTCGATACGGCGTATGACAAGGCGTTTCTGGATGCCAGCTACCGACTGTTTTTGGAGCATCTTTATGAGGAGCTCACGCCCGATCAGATGGAGGGCGATGGTTTCAACTACGGAGCGGATGATCCCGATGCGCCTCATCGCCCATGGCGCGTTCGCTGGGACGATGTGCTTAGACTCTTCGATCCTATACAAAACCCTGCCCAGCTAGATGCCGCTGTGTTCGACAAAGCCTTTGGCGAACTAACGCAACTTTTGGACCAGCTACTTGGAGCAGAGAGACTTGACCATGAATAGCCATGAAGCTGCTTTGCTGAGGACTGAGCTATTGGGGGTTGCCCAAAACTGGCAGTCGGAAGACAAGCCGACCCAAGCGACGGACATCTTTTTCCCTACCGCACACGTTCGGGCGTTAGCGTTGGATCGCCCTTTGGTGATAGGGATGCGTGGTGCAGGTAAGTCGTTTTGGAGCGAGGTGCTGACTAGTGAGGCCTTGCGTCCGGCCATGTCCAGGTTCGTAAAGGGATACGACCGGTTGCGGTTCGTCGGGTCTATTCGTTGGGATGTTGACGGAGGGGAGTTTTCCACTCGACTGCCCAGCAGGACTCATTTAGAGAACCTTCAAGAAGCAGTGGAGCCGCGCGTACTGTGGCTTGCACTCGTGTTGAATGAGTTGCGAGCTTTGTGTGAGGCCAGAGGTATTGCTGTCGAAATGCCGAACCCAAGCGCGGCCGGTGGTTGGACTGAGGTGCTTCGCTGGTCTGGGCGGAATCCGGACGCACTTAGACGGTCGCTTGAACAGATCAACGTGGCTTTGTCGCAATCCGGCGAAGTCGCGCTCGTAGTGTTTGATGCGCTAGATCGGATGCAAGGGCAACTGGCACACAGCGTTGACTACTTGCGTGGCTTGCTACAGCTTCTGTTGGATGCTCGACAGCTCAAGGGTTTGCGGTTCAAGGTCTTTTTGCGGGAAGACATGACCAATATGCCAAGCGTGCTTTCGTTTCCTGATGCCTCCAAGTTGGTCAACGAAGCAGTTCATCTCAAATGGACCAGAGAAGACATCTATGCGCTGCATTGGCATAAGCTGGCACAGGGGAGCAAAGGATTTCAGAAGCTCTTGAGTGATACGTTCGGTCCGCCGCAACTTCAGCTCAGTGATGGTTATTGGCATGAAGTGCTGGTCCAATCGCCTCCTGATGCAGGAAAACTAACCGAGCTCCTGAAGCTTCTTGCTCCCCCGTATATGGGTAGCAGCCCGACCAAAGGGCACGTCTATACCTGGTGGTACAAGCACTTGGCAGACGGCAAAGATCGAGTCAGTCCTCGCACTTTTGCCGCTTCCCTCAAGGAGGCTCTTCAAGCGTCTCAAAGACCGAACTCGGTGTCAGTGCTGATGCCGACAGGCATTCAAAATGGAGTGCGAGCGGCCAGTGACGCGCGAGTGGAGGAGTTGAAAGAAGACTACTTCTGGGTGGGCACTGCGCTGGCCGCGTTCAATGACCGATCAACACCGATTTCCGTAAAGGAGATCTACGGAGTGTGGAGCATTGGTTTAGATGGAACGCCGACCCCACGTTTGATCGGGGAGCAGTGTTCTGCCAAGAATGTGTTCGTGCCTTGGGATGAGGGTGACAGGCTTACTTCTAATAGTCAGAAGCTACGGGATACCTTGGTTGAACTTGGCATCTTGATACTCCGCGATGAGGACACCAGACTGGACATGCCCGATATCTATCGTCTTGGGTATCGCATCCGTAAGCGTGGCGGTGTATCGCCACGCAGATGAAGACAGTTGAATTTCACGCATGACAAAACAATTACTCATCCAAGGCTACGAAGTCGTGATCGGTTTCGAGACCCACGCCCAGCTGGCCACCAAGAGCAAGATCTTCAGCCGCGCGCCCACGGCCTTTGGCGCCGAGCCAAACACGCAAGCCTGCGCGGTGGACCTGGCGCTGCCGGGCACGCTGCCGGTGATGAACCGTGAAGCCGTGGCGCACGCCATCCGCCTCGGTCTGGCGCTGGGCTCGCACATCGCCGAGCAGAGCGTGTTCGCGCGCAAGAACTACTTCTACCCCGACCTGCCCAAGGGCTACCAGATCAGCCAGTTCGAGATCCCGGTGGTGCAGGGCGGCGAGGTGAGCTTCTTCCTCGGTGACGAGAAGAAGACGGTCCGTCTCGTCCGCGCGCACCTCGAAGAAGACGCAGGCAAGAGCCTGCACGAAGACTTCATCGGCCAGTCGGGCATCGACCTCAACCGCGCCGGCACGCCGCTGCTGGAAATCGTGACCGAGCCCGACATCCGCTCCAGCGCCGAGGCCGTGGCCTACGCCAAGGAGCTGCACAAGATCGTCACCTGGATCGGCGTCTGCGACGGCAACATGCAGGAAGGCTCGTTCCGCTGCGACGCCAACGTCTCGGTGCGCAAGCCGGGCGCGCCGCTGGGCACGCGCCGCGAGATCAAGAACCTGAACTCGTTCAAGTTCATGCAGCAGGCGATCGACTACGAGATCCGCTGGCAGATCGAGCAGATCGAGGATGGTTTCGAGATCCAGCAGGCCACCGTGCTGTTCGACCCCGACACCGGCGAAACCCGCGCCATGCGCACCAAGGAAGACGCGGCCGACTACCGCTACTTCCCCGACCCGGATCTGCCGCCGCTGGTGATCGCGCGCAGCTGGGTGGACGAGGTGAAGGCCGCGATGCCCGAACTGCCGCGCCAGATGGCCGAGCGCTTCGTGCGGGACTTTGAACTCTCTGAGTACGACGCCAGCACGCTGACACAAACCAAGGCGATGGCTCGCTACTTTGAGGCTGCCGCGCAGGCTTCCGGCAAGCCGAAGTTGGCAGCGAACTGGGTCATGGGTGAGGTAGCAGCATTGCTGAACAAGCTCCAAGTCTCCATTGATGACGTCGAAGTCCCGGGCCCGATGCAGTTGGCAGCGCTCATTTGCCGGGTGGCCGATGGAACGATCTCCAACTCGGGGGCAAAGTCAGCGTTCCAGGAACTGGTTGCCAACCAAAGAAAGAGCCTTGAGGACCTGGCGCAATATCTGTTGGACGTGGACGCCGTCATCGAAGCCAAGGGCCTCAAGCAGATGAACGACGCTGGCGCGCTGGAGAAGATCATCGACGAGGTGATGGCCGCCAACGCGCCCATGGTCGAGCAGTTCCGCGCCGGCAAGGACAAGGCCTTCAACGCGCTGGTGGGCCTGGTCATGAAGGCCAGCAAGGGCAAGGCCAACCCGCAGCAGGCCAACGACCTGCTCAGGCAGAAGCTGCAGGGCTGAAGCACCGGGGCAGAAACACAAAAGGCCCGCTCGGCGGGCCTTTTGTAAGCGCCCGGCGAACCCATGTTGACCGCCACCGACGGTCATGGCTGAGACTCA
>CAYRWN010000011.1:0-69534 GCA_964428045.1 uncultured Hydrogenophaga sp.
CCCTTTGGCACGCCGGGTCACTCGATTTGGCTACTTGTTCAGCGTAGCCCTAACACTTGATACCCAGATGCAGCGCCACGACGCCCGCACTGAGGTTGTGCACGTCCACGTGGCCAAAACCTGCCGACTTCATCAACTCGCGCAGCGTCTGCTGGTCGGGGTGCATGCGAATCGACTCGGCCAGATACCGGTAGCTGTGGGCATCGCCCGCCACCAGTTGGCCCAGTTTGGGCAACACGTTGAACGAGTACCAGTCATACGCTTTTTGCAGCGGTTTGGCGACGCGGGAAAACTCCAAGACCAGCAGTTTTCCCCCCGGTTTGAGGACGCGGCGCATCTCTGCCAGAGCCTGGTCTTTGTGCGTCATGTTGCGCAAACCGAAGGCCACAGAGACGAAATCGAAGCTGTTGTCGGCAAATGGCAGTTTTTCGGCATCGCACACCAGGGTCGGCAGCACCAGGCCTTCATCGAGCAGTCGGTTGCGGCCTTCACGCAACATCGCTTCGTTGATGTCGGTGTGCACCACGCGGCCCGTGGGCCCGACGCGCTGCGCGAACGCCCGGGACAGGTCACCGGTGCCGCCGGCGATGTCCAGCACCTGCTGACCCGGTTGCGGGTTGGCCACGGTGATGGTGTAGCGCTTCCAGACGCGGTGCAGGCCGGCCGACATCAGGTCGTTCATCACGTCGTACTTGGGCGCCACCGAGTCGAACACGCTGCGCACGTGCTTCGCCTTTTCCTGCTCGTCGACGGTCTGGAAGCCGAAGTGGGTGGTCGCCATGAAAGAGGTCTCCGTCGGGGTCAGTGGCTGCCGCAGGCGTGGCCGCCTTTTTCGGGCATGGGTGCATCACGATCCACCCCGGCGGCCTGAAGCCGCTGGAGGTAATCGTTCCAGAGTTCGGCCTGCTGCGATCCGAGGAAATACAGGTAATCCCAGGCGTAAATCCCGGAATCGTGGCCGTCCGAGAACGTGGGCTGGACGGCGTAATTGCCCACCGGCTCCAGCGCCACCAGGGTCACGTCGCGCTTGCCGGTCTGCAGCACTTCCTGCCCGGGGCCGTGGCCCTGCACCTCGGCCGAAGGCGAGTACACGCGCATCAGCTCGAAGGGGATGCGGAACTGCCGACCGTCCGAGAAAGCCACCTCGAGCACACGCGAAACGCTGTGCACGGTGATGTCCTGCGGGGTCGGGGTGTCTTTGTTCAGTCCAGCCATGGGGTTCTTTGGGAAGGTTCAGACCAGCACGCGTTCGATGCCGCCCTGGTTGGCGCGTGCCACGTAATCGGGCAGCCAGTCCTTGCCCAGAATCTGGTTGGCCATCTCGACCACGATGTAGTCGGCTTCGAGCAGTCCGTTCTGCAGGTCGTCGCCGTAGCGCGTCAGCCCTTGCAGGCAGCTGGGGCAGGAGGTCAGCATCTTGACGTTGGCCTGCGCGCCCACGGTGCCGGCCGCGCGCAGCGCCGCCTCGCCCTTGCGGATCTCTTCTTCCTTGCGGAAGCGGATCTGGGTGGAGATGTCGGGGCGGGTCACGCCCAGCGTGCCGCTCTCGCCGCAGCAGCGCTCGCTCTTGATCACACCGTCGCCCACCAGCGCCCTGACCGTCTTCATCGGGTCCTGCAGCTTCATCGGGCTGTGGCAGGGGTCGTGGTACAGGTAGCCACCCTGCCCCGCGGGCAGGGTGATGCCCTTTTCCAGCAGGTACTCGTGGATGTCGACGATGCGGCAGCCCGGGAAGATCTTGTCGAATTCGTAGCCCGCGAGCTGGTCGTAGCAGGTGCCGCAGGACACCACCACCGTCTTGATGTCCAGGTAGTTCAGCGTGTTGGCCACGCGGTGGAACAGCACCCGGTTGTCGGTGATCATCTTCTCGGCCTTGTCGTACTGGCCGCTGCCGCGCTGCGGATAACCGCAGCACAGGTAGCCCGGCGGCAACACGGTCTGCACGCCCGCGTGCCAGAGCATGGCCTGCGTGGCCAGGCCCACCTGGCTGAACAGGCGTTCCGAACCGCAGCCCGGGAAATAGAACACCGCCTCGGTCTCGCTGGTGGTCGATTGCGGGTTGCGGATGATGGGGACGTAGTCCTTGTCCTCGATGTCCAGCAGCGCGCGGGCCGTCTTCTTGGGCAGCCCCCCCGGCATCTTCTTGTTGATGAAGTGAATCACCTGTTCCTTGACGGGCGCGACACCCAGCGTGGCCGGTGGCGCGCTGGTCTGCGCCTTGGCCGCGGGTTTGAACAGGTTGTTGGCCAGCCGCTGGGCCTTGAAGCCCACATCCACCATGGCCGAGCGCATGAACCTGATGGCCTCGGGGTTGGTCGCGTTCAGGAAGAACATGGCCGCGGCGTTGCCGGGGCGCACGCTCTTCTTGTCCATCTTGCGCAGCAGGTTGCGCATGTTCATGGACACGTCGCCGAAGTCGATCTTCACCGGGCACGGGTTCAGGCACTTGTGGCAGACCGTGCAATGGTCGGCCACGTCCTCGAACTCTTCCCAGTGCTTGATGCTGATGCCGCGGCGCGTCTGTTCCTCGTACAGGAAGGCTTCTATCAGCAGCGAGGTGGCCAGGATCTTGTTGCGCGGGCTGTAGAGCAGGTTGGCGCGCGGCACGTGGGTGGCGCAGACCGGCTTGCACTTGCCGCAGCGCAGGCAGTCCTTGACCGAATCGGCGATGGCACCGATGTCGCTCTGCTGCATGATCAGCGACTCGTGACCCATCAGACCGAAGCTGGGCGTGTAGGCGTTGCTCAGGTCGGCGCTGCGCAGGCTGGCGTCTTCCGCCATGCCCTTCACGCCCGGCAGGTCGCGCAACAGCTTGCCCTTGTTGAAACGGCCTTCGGGGTCCACCTGGGCCTTGTACTCGGCGAACGGTCGCAGCTCGTCGTCGGTCAGGAACTCCAGCTTGGTGATGCCGATGCCGTGTTCGCCCGAGATCACGCCGTCCAGACTGCGGGCCAGCACCATGATGCGGGCCACCGCCTCGTGCGCTGTCTGCAGCATTTCGTAGTCGTCGCTGTTGACCGGGATGTTGGTGTGCACGTTGCCATCCCCCGCGTGCATGTGCAGCGCCACCCACACGCGGCCCTTGAGCACACGCTGGTGGATGGCCGTGCATTCCGCCAGGATGGGGGCGAACGCCGCACCGGAAAAGATACCCTGCAGCGGCGCGCGAAGCTGCGTCTTCCAGCTGGCGCGCAGTCGGTGGTCCTGCAACTCGGGGAACAGCGCGTCGACATTGCGCAGCCAGCCCGCCCACAAGGACCGTACCTCGCGCACCAGCGCCAGCGCCTGCTGCACGCGGTCTTCCAGCAGCTCGGCACTGGGAATCTCGTTGGCATCATCGGTCTTGCCCAGCGGCAACTGGCCGCGCGCAAAAAGGCTCTCCAGCGCCTCGCACAGCTTGAGCTTGTTGCGCAGCGACAGCTCGATGTTGATGCGTTCGATGCCTTCGGTGTACTCGCCCATGCGGGGCAGCGGGATCACCACGTCCTCGTTGATCTTGAAGGCGTTGGTGTGCTTGCTGATGGCCGCAGTGCGCTTGCGGTCCAGCCAGAACTTCTTGCGCGCCTCGGCGCTGATGGCCACAAAGCCTTCGCCGCAGCGGCCATTGGCCAGGCGGATCACCTCGCTGGTGGCTCGCGCCACGGCGTCGGCGTCGTCACCGACGATGTCACCGATGAGCACCATCTTGGGGAGCTGGCCGCGCTTGCTCTTGGTCGCATAGCCCACGGCCTTGAGGTAACGGTCGTCCAGGTGTTCCAGACCGGCGAGCAAAGTGCCGCTGCGCTTCTGCTCGGCGAACATGAAGTCCTTGATCTCCACGATCGAGGGCACGCCGTCTTTGGGGTTGCCGAAAAACTCCAGGCACACGGTGCGCACGTGGCCCGGCATGCGGTGCACCACCCAGCGGCCGCTGGTGATCAGACCGTCACAGCCCTCCTTCTGGATGCCGGGCAGGCCGCTGAGAAACTTGTCGGTCACGTCCTTGCCCAGGCCCTCCTTGCGGAAGGTCTTGCCCGGAATGACCAGTCGCTCGGAACGCAGCGGCGTCTTGCCGTCGGCGGCGAAGTACTTCAGGTCGAAGGTCGCCACTTCGGCGTCGTGGATCTTGCCCAGGTTGTGGTCCAGGCGCGTCACCTCCAGCCATTGCGCCTGCGGCGTCACCATGCGCCAGCTCACCAGGTTGTCCAGCGCCGTGCCCCAGAGGACCGCCTTCTTGCCACCGGCGTTCATGGCGATGTTGCCGCCGATGCAGGACGCTTCGGCCGAGGTCGGGTCCACCGCGAACACGTAGCCCGCGCGCTCGGCCGCGTCGGCCACGCGCTGCGTGACCACGCCGGCCTCGGTCCAGACGGTCGCCACCGGCTGGTCGTGCCCCGGAATCGAGACGTGCTCGACCTCGGTCATGGCTTCGAGCTTCTCGGTGTTGATGACCACGCTTTTCCAGGTCAGCGGAATCGCGCCGCCGGTGTAGCCGGTGCCGCCCCCGCGCGGAATGATGGTCAGACCCAGCTCGACGCAGGCCTTGACCAGGTGCGCCATCTCGGCCTCGGTGTCGGGTGTGAGCACGACGAAGGGGTATTCCACGCGCCAGTCGGTCGCGTCGGTCACGTGCGAAACGCGCGAGAGGCCGTCGAACCTGATGTTGTCCTTGGCGGTGAGCTTGCGCAGCACCTTGTTCGTGCGCTGGCGCAACGCGGCCATCTCGTCGAAAGAACGGGCAAAGGCATCGACTGCGTCCTGCGCCGCGGCCAGCAGCAGACCCACGGACTCGTCGCGCGCCGGGTCGTCCTGCGGCGTGCGGCGCTTCTGCACTTCGCCCAGGCGGTGGTGCAATGCGTCCACCAACGCGGCGCGGCGCCTGGGGTTGTCCAGCAGGTCGTCCTGCAGGTAGGGGTTGCGCTGCACGACCCAGATGTCGCCCAGCACCTCGTACAGCATGCGGGCCGACCGGCCGGTGCGCCGCTCGCCCCTCAGTTCGGTGAGCAGCTCCCAGGCCCGTGAGCCGAGCAGACGCAAGACAATCTCACGATCCGAAAACGAGGTGTAGTTGTAGGGGATCTCGCGCAGACGGGGCGATTCGTCGGCAGCGGTTTCCAGAAGCGGAAGCGGCAAGGGGGCGTTCATGGGGTGACCAGCGTTCAGCGGCTAGCCGAAGATGGTACCGCAGCGCAACATGCCGACGGTCTTCCTGTGGAATGCCCCTGTCTCGCGACCCGTGAACAACGCAGCATGCATCGGCCACCGCCCCGCGCGTCGCCCGTCTCACGGCGTGCAATGCCATCGGGCCTTCCGGTGATCCGTTGCGGCCTCAAAGCCCCGCTGCGAGTCCCTGTCCCTTCCTGCCGACGGGGATGATGGCTATGATCGACTGCCCGCCGAGCGTTTCCAGGGGGGGGAGAAGAACCGACTTCAACCCACGCCAGCCTGAACGGGCCGACCGGTCCCTCGGCTCGTTGTAACTGGGATGTCACGATCACGCAGCACCATCGCGTGCTGGTCTGGATCGTAACGCTGGCATGCAGCCACAGAGGGCAACGGTTCAGTGCTGTTCCATTGACTTTGAGGAAGATCATGAAGAGAAGCAACTGGCTATTGGGCATGACGGCCGCTGCCGTGCTGGCCACCTCGGGCATGGCTGCCCATGCGCAGCAACGCACCGAGATTCAGATGTGGATGGGCTTGACCGGACAGGGCGGGGAACTCCTGACCAAGTACGCCAACGACTTCAACGCGTCACAGAACGAATTCCGCGTGGTGATGTCGTTCAAGGGCTAGTACCCCGAACAGCGCGCTGCCGCCGTTGCCGCCTACCGCGCGGGCAACCCGCCGCACATCATGCAGATGTTCGACGCCGGTTCCGGAGACATGATGGCCGCCAGGCAAGCCATTGTCCCGGTCAGTCAGGTGTTCAAGCGCGCCGGTCTCCCGTTCGATCCGGCCGACTTCATCGCACCGGCCAGGGGCTATTACAGCCTCCCCAACGGCGACATGCTGTCGATGCCATTCAACGTATCGACGGCGGTGATGTTCTACAACAAGGACGCCTTCCGCCGGGCCGGTCTGGACGCCGAAAAGCCACCGGCGACCTGGCCCGAGGTGGTCAAAGCCGCCAAGACCATCCGCGAGAAGAACGCCGCCGCCTGCGGCTTCACCACCACCTGGCTGGCGTGGATCATGCTGGAACAGCACGGTGCCCGCCACAACCTGCCCCTGTCCGACAAGGACAACGGGAAGGCAGGCGGGGGTGCCGCGTTGAGTCTCAACACCGCCGCCAACCAGCGCATGGTGCAGACACTGGTTGACCTGCAGAGAGACAAGAGCTTCGACTACGGTGGTCGCAGCAACGATGCGGCGGCCAAGTTCATCAGTGGCGAATGCGCCATGCTGCTGCAGAGTTCGGGCGGACTAGGCGCCATTACCCGCGACGCCAAGTTCCAGTTTGGCGTCGGCCAGCTGCCCTTCTGGCCGGATCTGGCCAAAGGTGGCAAGCCCTTTGCCAGCACCATCGGTGGTGCTTCGCTCTGGGTGTTCAACGCGCCCAACCGGAGCGACCTCGAGTACCGAGGGGTCGCACTCTTCCTCAACCACCTGCGTTCCACGCCGTTGATGACGGACTGGGCCAAACAGACCGGATTCCTGCCTGCCACCAACGCTGCTTTCAAGGCCATGCAGGACGAAGGATTCTTCGCCAAGAATCCCGGACGTGACGTGCCCATTGCCCAATTGATCCAGGGCGTGCAAGGCGCTCACACGGGCGGTTACCGTTACGGACGCTGGGTCGAAATCCGCGATGTGTACCACGAGGAAGTGGAGAAGGCCCTGCAAGGGCGCCAGAGTGCCGCCGACGCTTTGCACAACACCCAGCGTCGGGGCACCGCTCTGTTGCGCGCCTTTGACGCGCAAAGCCGGAACTGAGCACACCCAGACGCGGACATCACCGATCGCCACCGGGCCGCGGAACGGGTCACGCCGTGCCTGCCGTGGCTTGGACTGGCTCGAAAGACACGTTTGGATCGCAAAGTCATATTCCCGCATCGGTGGCTGCCTTGCTGGCTGCTGCTGCCCCAGGTCGTCATCACCTTGGTCTTCTTCATCTGGCCAGCCGGACAGGCTGTCTGGATGTCGGTTCTGCAGCAGGACATGTTCGGAACCTCCGTCGCCTTCGTGGGCCTGGCCAATTTCCGGGAACTGTCTGAGGACCCGGACTACGTCGCCGCCATGGGACGCACCGCGTGGTTCTCCGTGGCCGTCACCATTCTGGCGATGGCACCCGCCCTCCTGCTCGCAGTGATGGCTGACCGCGTGGTGCGCGCGGCAACGTTCTACAAGACGGCGCTGGTCATTCCCTATGCCATCGCTCCGGCGGTCGCCGGGGTGCTGTGGCTTTTCATGTTCAATCCGGCCGTCGGCGTGCTGGCCTGGTTGCTCAAACAGTGGGGCGTCGACTGGAACCCTTCATTGCACGGCAGCCAGGCGATGACCCTGGTCGTCGTGGCCGCCGCCTGGAAGCAGATTGCCTACAACTTTCTGTTCTTTCTGGCCGGTCTGCAATCCATTCCAAAATCATTGCTGGAGGCCGCAGCCATCGATGGCGCGAGTGCATCGCGCCGGTTCTGGACCATCGTGCTGCCGCTGCTGTCACCCACCACCTTCTTCCTGCTGGTGGTCAACATGGTCTACGCCTTTTTTGACACTTTCGCCGTGGTGCATGCCATCACCGGCGGAGGTCCGGCCAAGGCCACGGAAATCCTGGTCTACAAGGTCTACCACGACGGTGTGGTGGCTCTGAACCTGGGCTCATCGAGCGCCCAGTCGGTGGTGCTGATGTTGATCGTCATCGTGCTGACCTTCCTGCAGTTCCGTTTCGTCCAGAAGAAGGTCCACTACTGAACGCCAGCAGTTCCAACCATGAACGACTTCGACAGAGATGACCCCTGGGGCTGGCTGCCTCATGCCTTGTTGTGGACAGGCATCGCGGTGATCGCCTTCCCGCTTTACCTGACCCTGGTCGCCTCCACCTTGCAGCCACAGGACATCGCCCAGGCTCCAATGCCGATCCTGCCGGGTGAACATGGGCCGAACAATTACCTCACGGCGCTTGCTCAGGGAAGTTCGATGCGCCTGTCGCCACCGGTGGGCACCATGATGTGGAACAGCCTGATCATGGCCCTGGTGATCACGTTCGGCAAGATCGCCATCAGCATCATCAGCGCTTACGCGGTGGTCTTTTTTCGATTCCCCGGAAGAATGCTGGCGTTCTGGATGATCTTCATCACCCTGATGCTGCCGGTGGAGGTCCGCATCATCCCGACCTACGAGGTGGTGACCGATCTGGGCCTGATCAACAGCTTTGCCGGCCTGACGGTTCCCCTGATTGCATCGGCCACCGCCACGCTCCTGTTCCGACAGTTCTTCTTGACCATCCCCGACGAGTACGTCGAAGCCGCCAAGATGGATGGCGCGGGCCCGCTGCGCTTCTTCTGGGACGTGGTGCTGCCCTTGTCCAAGACCAACATCGCGGCGCTGTTCGTCATCCTGTTCATTTACGGCTGGAACCAGTACCTCTGGCCACTGCTCATCACCACCGACCAGAACATGGACACCATCGTGCTGGGCATCAAGAAAATGATCGGCACGGGTGACGCCCAGACGGAATGGCACCTGGTGATGGCCACCACGATGCTGGCGCTTCTGCCGCCCGTGCTGGTGGTGATTCTGATGCAGAGATGGTTCGTCAAGGGCCTGGTGGAAACCGAAAAGTAGAGAGACCGTCCATGGCCAGCATTTCCCTGCGCAACATCGTCAAACAGTACGGCACCGGACGCACCGCCAACCAGGTCATTCATGGCTTGAGTGCCGAGATTGCCGACGGCGAGTTTGTGGTCATCGTGGGTCCCTCAGGATGTGGCAAGAGCACCTTGCTGCGCATGGTGGCCGGACTCGAGACCGTCACCGAGGGCGAGATTGCCATGGGGTCTCGGGTGGTCAATCGACTGGACCCTTCCGAGCGCGACATCGCCATGGTGTTTCAGAACTACGCGCTCTACCCCCACATGAGCGTGTTCGACAACATGGCCTATGGGCTCAAGATCGCCCGGACGCCACCGGATCAGATTCGCGCCCGGGTCGGCAAGGTGGCCCATACGCTCGAGTTGGGGCACCTGCTCGATCGAAAACCCAAAGAGCTTTCGGGCGGCCAGCGACAGCGCGTGGCCATGGGGCGCGCCATCGTGCGTCAGCCCCAGGTGTTCCTGTTTGACGAACCGCTGTCGAATCTGGACGCCAAGCTGCGCGCCCAGACCCGACTGGAGATCCAGAAGCTGCATCGCGAACTGGGCATCACTTCGCTGTTCGTCACCCACGACCAGGTCGAAGCCATGACGCTGGCGCAGCGCATGATCGTGATGAACGCGGGCCGCATGGAACAGTTCGGTACGCCCGAAGAGGTGTATTCGAAACCCGCCACCACCTTCGTGGCCAGCTTCATGGGTTCACCCCCCATGAACCTGTTGCAGCAGGCCCCCGGCATGCGCGAGGACCGCATCCTGGGTATCCGCCCCGAGCACATCGATCTCGGCGACAACGGCTGGAGCGTGACGGTGGAGACGGTGGAACTGCTGGGCGCCGAGCGGCTGATCCACGCCCGCCTGGGCACCGAGGCGCTGGTCATTCGACTGCACGAAGACCAGGGTGCCCCTGCGATCGGCCAGACCCTTCATGTGCGTCCGCGCGAAGGCAAAATTCTTGGCTTTGATCGAGCCACTGGAGCCCGTGTGTGACACCACCCACAAGCCTGAATCCGCGCGACTGGCCCTACCCCCGCTGGATCGCCCACCGCGGCGCCGGCAAACTCGCGCCCGAGAACACCCTGGCCGCCTTCCGCCTGGGCTCGCAGCACGGGTACCGCATGTTCGAGTGCGACGCCAAGCTGAGTGCCGATGGCGTGGTGTTCCTGCTGCACGACGACACGCTGGAGCGCACCACCAATGGTCTGGGCCTGGGGGGCGCATGCCCGTGGACGGCCCTGAGCCAACTGGACGCGGGCGGCTGGCATTCTCGCGCCCATGCCGGCGAACCACCCGCAACGCTCGAAGCGGTGGCGCGCTACTGCCTGGCCAACCGCTTCGACTTGAACATCGAGATCAAACCCAGCCCGGGCCTGGCCCGGTTGACCGGTGAAGCGGTCGGACGTGAAGCCCTGCGCCTTTGGGCCGGCGCCAGCGGTGCACCACCGCTGCTCAGCGCCTTCGAGCCCGAGGCCCTGGCCGGTGCGCGTCAGAGCGCTGCGGCGTTGCCGCGTGGCCTGCTCCTCGAAACGCTGTGGGATGGCTGGCTGGACTCCGCTCTCAGCCTGAACTGCGTGGCCGTCATCTGCGACCACGAACAATGGACCGCCGACGCCATGGCCAGCGCCCGGCAGGCAGGCCTGCGAACGCTGGCCTACACGGTCAACGAGGTGGCCGATGTGGAGCGACTGGCATCCTGGGGTATCGACGGCATCATCACCGACGCGGTGGACCGGTTCTCACCAGCGGGTTGAGCCCTACCGGCCCCGCACCCACCAGACCAGGCTGCCCTGCGCCAGCACCAGCGCGGCGTAGGTGGCCATCTTGGCGTCGCGGCCGAAGACGATCAAGCCCGCCAGCAGCACCGCCACACCCAGTACAGACAGGCCCAGCAACTCTTTGCGCGCCGTCCACCGGCCCGCTTTGGCTTTGGGCCACAGGCGGGGCAGGGACCACAGCAGCAGCGCCACACCGAGCGCCGGTGCGGCAAAGTTGAACACGTGCCCGATCAGGGCCAGAAACGTCATGTTGGGGGCATGTGGGCAGGCAAGGAACGCGAATTTTATAATCCGGCCCATGTCTGTCTGGGCGCTCGGCATCAACCACCACACGGCTCCGCTGGATCTGCGGGGCCGTTTCGCGTTCGCGCTGGACCAGCTGCAGCCCACGCTGCACGGCTACCGCCAGAGCCTGGCGCGGCAGCCCGAGGCCACGTTGCTATCCACCTGCAACCGCACCGAACTGTACGGTGCGGGCGAACAGTCGGCCGTGGAACCCACGCTGGACTGGCTGGCCCGGACCGGCGGCGTGAGCACCCATGTGCTCAAGGACCACGCCTACATCCTGCGCGAGGGTGATGCGGCACGCCATGCCTTCCGCGTCGCCAGCGGACTGGACAGCATGGTGCTGGGCGAGGCGCAGATCCTGGGTCAGATGAAGGACGCGGTGCGCGCTGCGGACGAAGCGGGCGCCCTGGGCACCACGCTGCACCAGCTGTTCCAGCGCTCCTTCGCGGTCGCCAAGCAGGTGCGCACGTCCACCGAGATCGGCGCCCATTCGATCAGCATGACCGCCGCCGCCGTGCGCCTGGCCAGCCAGCTGTTTGAAGATCTGAAGGACATCAAGGTGCTGTTCGTCGGCGCCGGCGAAATGATCGAACTGGCCGCGACCCACTTTGCGGCCAAGACACCCAAGAGCATGGCCATTGCCAACCGCACGCTCGAGCGCGGCGAGGCCCTGGCCGGCCGCTTCGGCGCCCAGGTGATGCGTCTGGCGGAAATCCCCGAACGCCTGCACGAGTTCGACGCCGTGGTCAGCTGCACCGCCAGCACCCTGCCCATCATCGGCCTGGGCGCAGTGGAACGCGCGCTGAAAAAGCGCAAGCACCGTCCCATGTTCATGGTCGACCTGGCCGTGCCGCGCGACATCGAACTGGAAGTCAAAGGCCTGTCGGACGT
This sequence comes from uncultured Hydrogenophaga sp., assembly GCA_964428045.1. Lineage (GTDB taxonomy): Bacteria > Pseudomonadota > Gammaproteobacteria > Burkholderiales > Burkholderiaceae_C > Hydrogenophaga. The sequence goes on from CAYRWN010000011.1 coordinate 11,744, forward strand.
GTACCTCTACACCGTGGACGACCTGGCCAGCGTGGTGCAGACCGGCAAGGAAAACCGCCAGGCCGCCGTGGCGCAGGCCGAGGCCATCATCGACGCGGGCGTGCTCAGCTTCATGCACTGGCTGGACCAGCGCGACCCGGCCAAGGGCGGCGTGGTGCCGCTGATCCAGCAGATCAACGCCCAGGCCGACGCCTGGCGCGCCGCCGAACTGATGCGCGCCAAGAAGCTGCTGGCCAAGGGCGAGCCGGTCGAAGCCGTGCTGGAGGCTCTGTCCAAGGGCCTGACGCAGAAGATGCTGCACGGCACCCTGGCCGAGCTGCACACCGGTGACGCCGAGACCCGCGCCGCCACGGCGCAGACCGTCTCGCGCCTGTTCCTGCGCGAAAAGTCCTAGCGACACGGCCCTGCCGTCCCGCATGACGGATGACGTTGCGCTGCGCGCGTTCATGACAGATGAACGGTGCTGGCGCTTCGGCGCAGGTCATGCCAGAGCACAGCCCGGCGTCATTCGTCATTCGTCATTCGTCATTCGTCATTCGTCATTCGTCATTCGTCATCTGTCACCGCTCCCGCATGAAACCCTTCGTCCGCGACACCCTGCTGCGCCAGAAAGCCCGTCTGCACGAGCTGGACGCCCTGCTCTCGGCGCCCGACGTGGTGAACGACCTGGAGCGCTTTCGCACCCTCAGCCGCGAGCACGCCGACGCTTCGGTCATCGTCGAAGCCTTCGACCGACACCAGCAGCGCGAAGCCGACCTCGCTGCCGCGCGGGAGCTGCTGGCCGACCCGGACATGACCGAATTGGCCCAGGAAGAAATCGAGACCGCCAAAGCCGATCTCGAACGGCTGGACCAGGAACTGCAGCAATTGCTGCTTCCCAAGGACCCAGACGATGAACGCCCGGCCTTCGTCGAAATCCGCGCCGGCACCGGCGGTGACGAATCGGCCCTGTTCGCCGGTGATCTGGCGCGCCTGTACACCCGCTACGCCGACAGCCAGGGCTGGACCACCGAGATCGTGAGCGAGTCGCCCAGCGAACTCGGTGGCTACAAGGAGGTGGTGCTGCGCATGGCTGGCCGCAGCCCCGGGGCCAACGTCTATGGCCAGCTGCGCTTCGAATCCGGCGGCCACCGCGTGCAGCGCGTACCCGTCACCGAAACGCAGGGCCGCATCCACACCAGCGCCGCCACCGTGGCGGTGATGCCCGAGCCCGACGAAGCCGAAGCGGTGAAGCTCAACCCGGCCGACCTGCGCATCGACACCTTCCGCGCCAGCGGCGCCGGCGGCCAGCACATCAACAAGACCGACTCCGCCGTGCGCGTGGTGCACCTGCCCACCGGCATCGTGGCCGAGTGCCAGGACGGCCGCAGCCAGCACAGCAACAAGGCCAAGGCGCTGCAGGTGCTGCAGGCGCGCATCCAGGAAAAGGAGCGCAGCGAGCGCGCCGCCAAGGAGGCCGCCACCCGCAAGGGCCTGGTCGGCAGCGGCGACCGCAGCGACCGCATCCGCACCTACAACTTCCCGCAGGGGCGCCTGACGGACCACCGCATCAACCTCACGCTCTACAAGCTGCTGCAGGTGATGGAGGGCGACCTCGGCGATGTGATCCACGCGCTTCAGGTGGCTCGGGGTGCCGAGCTGCTGGCCGATCTGGAACAGCAGAGCAGCCGATGAACACACTGCAAGTCGCCCTGCGACAGTCCGCCATCGCCGGTCTGGACCGCCTCGACGCCCAGATGCTGCTGCTGCATGTCCTGGGCCGCTCGCCACACGACCGCGCCTGGCTGATCGCGCACGACCATGACCCGTTGACGCCACCGGCGGCAGCCCGATGGGCCGAACTGCTGCAACGGCGGCAACAGGGCGAACCGGTGGCCTACCTGCTGGGCGAGAAGGAATTCGGTGGGCTCACACTGTCCGTGGACGCGCGCGTGCTGGTGCCGCGCCCGGACACCGAGGTGCTGGTGGAGTGGGCACTGGACGCCCTGCCCCCTGCCGGTGCTGCTGTACCCCGGATACTAGACTTGGGCACCGGCAGCGGTGCCATCGCGCTCACCATCGCCAGCCGGCGACCCGACGCGCAGGTCACCGCCACGGACGCCAGCGCGGACGCACTCGCCGTGGCCCAGGCCAACGCGCGGCGCCTGGGCCTGCCGGTGCGCTTCGCCCATGGCGCCTGGCTGGCGGCGGTGGCGGGCGAACGCTTCGATGCGATCGCCAGCAACCCGCCCTACATCGCCGAGGGCGACCACCACCTGGCCGCCCTCACCCACGAACCGATCAGCGCGCTGACCGCCGGCCCGGACGGGCTGGACGACATCCGCCAGATCGTGAGCCAGGCACCGGCTGCGCTGCACGACGGCGGCTGGCTGCTGCTGGAACATGGCCATGACCAGGCTGCCCCCGTGCGGGCCCTGCTGCGGGATCACGGCTTTGTGGGCGTGGCCAGCCGCACAGACCTTGCGGGCATCGAGCGCTGCAGCGGCGGGCGCTGGCGCGCAGCGCGATAATTGCGCCCTCGCCGGCCCCGGCCGGCTCCCGATCAACGAACCCAGGATCGCAGCCATGAGCGACGTTCAGACCCAAATCGACCAACTGGTCAAATCCAACGACATCGTGCTGTTCATGAAGGGCAGCGCGAGCTTCCCCCAGTGCGGTTTCTCCGGCCGTGCCATCCAGATCCTCAAGGCCTGCGGCGTGGACACCAAGTCCGTCAAGACCGTGAACGTGCTGGAAGACGACGGCATCCGCGCCGGCATCAAGGAATACAGCAACTGGCCCACCATCCCGCAGCTCTACGTCAAGGGCGAATTCATCGGCGGCTCGGACATCATGATGGAGATGTACGAGTCGGGTGAACTGCAGAAGGCCATCAGCGGCCAGGCCTGAGCCCCACCGCATCCTGCCAACAGCCGCCTCCGGGCGGCTGTGTCGTTTCCGGGGCGTGCACAAACGCACGCGCATCGGCACTGCTGGGGAATGCGCCGGGTTTTCCGGGTTGTTCCGACGTTTCAGGTGGGCACAGCTTGTGCTTCAATGAAAGCGTCGCCGAACCTTTCAAGGAGAACCGCATGAGCAGCTCACGCAGCCTGGTCGCTTCCCCCTCCCTCGGACTGCCCATCGCCCGGATGCGCAGCGTGTTCCAGGCCGACGAGGTCGAGCGCAAGCTGGCCCACCTGCAGGCCAGCGGCAACGAACGCGAATACGAAGGCCTGCGCAACACCTGGCAGCGCATGCTCGAACGCGGTCCGCAGCGCTTCGCCGTCAAGCCGTCGGGCGTGCCCGACATGGCGCCGCTGTACGACCTGCTGCCCAACTTCGGTGAAGTGCTCGACGACGTGAAACGCCATGTGGCACTGAGCCAGGACAGCCAGGACGCGCTGGAGGTCACGCCCATTCTGCTGCTGGGCCCACCCGGCGTGGGAAAGACGCATTTCGCCAGACAGATCGCCGACCTGCTGGGCACGAGCATGAGCCTGGTGCCCATGAGCAGCATGACCGCCGGCTGGCTGCTCTCCGGCTCGTCCTCGCAATGGAAAGGCGCCAAACCCGGCAAGGTGTTCGAGGCGCTGGTCGATGGCCAGTACGCCAACCCCGTGATCGTGGTGGACGAGATCGACAAGGCCAGCGCCGACGCGCAGTACGACCCGCTGGGCGCGCTCTACAGCCTGCTGGAACACGACACGGCGCAGCACTTCGTGGACGAGTTCGCCGAAGTGCCGATCGACGCCAGCCAGGTGATCTGGATCACCACCGCCAACGACGAACGCGCCATCCCGGAGCCGATCCGCAACCGCATGAACGTGTTCGAGATTGCCCCGCCCTCACCCGACGCGGCGCGCAAGACCGCGGCCCACCTCTACCGCGGCATCCTGGGCGAACACGACTGGGGTCAGCGCTTCGACCCCGAGCCGTCCGACGATGTGCTGGAGCTGCTGGCGTCCCTGGCACCGCGCGAGATGCGACGGGCCTTGGTCACGGCGTTTGGCAATGCCCGGCTGGACAACCGCTACAGCGTGGAAGCCGACGACCTGCCCAAGGCCGGCAACGGCAAGACGCGGATCGGGTTCCTGCAGTAGTTGCGGTCAGCGCCACCGCGGTGCTCTATGCGTCGGCGTGGGCCCAGTTCTTCTCTGCGGCGTAGACCGCGTTCGGATACTCGGCCCGTCCCCGGCTGCCGTTGTAACGGCCCAGCGCCATGAATGTGTCGCCCCGTTCGCGGTCCAGGTAGTGGCGCAGGATGACGCAGCCAAAGCGGATGTTGGTCTGCATGTGGAACAGCTTGCCCGCATCGCCGTCACCGATCACCCGTGACCAGAACGGCATGATCTGCATGTAGCCCCGCGCACCCACGCGGGAGATCGCAAACTTGCGAAACGCGCTTTCCACCTGGATCAGCCCCAGCACCAGGGTCGTGTCCAGTCCCGCTCGTCGGCTTTCATACCAGACCGTCTGCAGGAACTCGATGCGGGTCTGGAAGTCGGGCTTGCGCTTTTTCAGGCGTTCGCTCATGGCGCCCAGCCAGCGCAGGTAGGCCAGGCGTTTGGTGGTATCGCTGAACTCCGGCACGGGCGGGGCGCTGCTGGCGATGGCCGCGCTCAGGGCCGAACGCACCGAATCGGCCAGCGGCTCTTCCAGTTGAGCGCCCGCATGCACCGATCCGGTGCCCAGCCAGCCCGCTGCGCCCAGGGCGGCCGAACGCAACAGGCACTGGCGGCGGCTCAATCCTGACGGGGCGTCGTGCAGCGGGATTTCCTGCATGTGCTGCAATGCGCTGCCGCATGCCTGCGGAACAACCAAAGGCAGGCTCACGCGCTCAGACGGCCTCTGACGAAGGCCAGGGCTTCTGCGGCCGGCACCTTGGTGGCGGTGGTGTCGCGGCGGTGCTGGTACTCGACCATGCCCTCTTTCAGACCCCGCTCGCCGATGGTCACGCGGTGCGGCACGCCGATGAGTTCCCAGTCGGCGAACATGGCGCCCGGTCGCTCGCCCCGGTCGTCCAGGATCACGTCCACGCCTGCGGCCAGCAGGCCGGCATAGAGATCGTCGGCCGCGGCCTTGACCGCCTCGCTGCGGTCGGCGCCCACCGGACAGACCACCACGGTGAAGGGTGCGATCGCATCGGGCCAGACGATGCCGCGTTCGTCGTGGTTCTGCTCGATGGCGGCTGCTGGCAAACGGGTGATGCCGATGCCGTAACACCCCATCTCGAAGTGCTTGGGCTTGCCGTCGGTGTCCAGGAAGGTCGCGTTCATGGCCTTGCTGTACTTGGTGCCCAGGTAAAACACATGCCCCACTTCGATGCCACGCTCGATCACCAACGGGCCCTGGCCGTCGGGCGACGGGTCGCCTTCGACCACGTTGCGCAGATCGGCCACCAGATCGGGCTCGGGCAGGTCGCGGCCCCAGTTCACGCCCGTGGTGTGGAAATCCGGCTCGTTGGCACCGCAGATCCAGTCGGCCATCACCGCCACTTCGCGGTCGGCCACGATCTTCAGCGGTTTCTTCAGGCCCACCGGGCCCAGGTAACCCGGCTTGCAGCCGAAGTGGGCATCGATTTCGGGGATGCTCGCGAACCGGAAGCCCTTGTCCAGACCGGGCACCTTGCCCACCTTGACCTCGTTCATGTCGTGGTCGCCGCGCAGCAGCAGCAGCCAGACCTGACTCTGGACGACTTCACCGGCCTCATCAAGCTCGTCGGTCGCGAGCACCAGCGACTTGACCGTGGTCGCCAGGGGAACGCCCAGAAACTGGGCCACGTCGGCGCAGGTGCTCTTGCCCGGCGTCGGCGTTTTGGCCATGGGGTTGGCGGGGGCCGGACGGGGGCCTGCGGGCGGCATCGCTTCGGCCTTTTCCATGTTGGCCGCGTAGGTGCTGCGGGGGCAATAGACGATGGCGTCTTCACCCGTGGCCGCGATCACCTGGAATTCCTCGCTGAGGTCACCGCCGATGGCGCCGCTGTCGGCCGCGACGGCGCGGTAGGTGAGGCCGAAGCGATCGAAAATGCGGCGGTAGGCCGCAGCCATGACCTGGTAGGAGGCCTTGGCACTGGCTTCGTCACGGTCGAAGGAATACGCGTCCTTCATGATGAATTCGCGCCCGCGCATCAGGCCAAACCGGGGGCGGCGCTCGTCGCGGAACTTGGTCTGGATCTGGTAGAGGTTCTTGGGCAGCTGTTTGTAGCTGCGCAGTTCCTGGCGCGCCACGTCGGTCACCACCTCTTCGCTGGTGGGCTGGACGATGTAGTCGCGGTCATGGCGGTCTTTGATGCGCAGCAGTTCCGGCCCCATCTTTTCGAAGCGCCCCGTTTCCTGCCAGAGCTCGGCCGGCTGCACCACCGGCATGGTCATCTCCACCGCGCCAGCGCGGTTCATTTCGTCGCGCACGATGGCTTGTACCTTCTGGATCACGCGCAAGCCCATGGGCATGTAGTTGTAGATGCCGGCGCCCAGCTTCTTGATCATGCCCGCGCGGGTCATGAGCTGGTGGCTCACGACCTCGGCGTCGGCCGGAGCTTCTTTGAGGGTGCTGATGAGAAACTGGGAGGCTTTCATGGGCAAACCGCCACCTGTGGTGGCCGGGACAAGGAATCGGTTGGGGTGGCGCTGGAGCATCGCGGCTCCGTCGGTCGGTGTTTACCCGGCGTTGGAAAGGCTGCGCACCGCCACGGGTGTGCAATCTGTCATGCGCGATGCATAATCCAGACAGTTCAAAAATCTGGGGTTGATTATGCTTGACAGGGAAGGCTTCAGGCCCAATGTCGGCATCATTCTGCTCAACCAGCGAAACCAGGTGTTCTGGGGCAAGCGCATCCGCTCCCACTCCTGGCAGTTTCCGCAAGGTGGCATCGACCGGGGCGAGACACCCGAGCAGGCGATGTACCGCGAACTGCACGAGGAAGTGGGCCTGATGCCCGAACACGTGAGCATCGTGGCCCGCACGCGGGACTGGTTGCGCTACGAAGTGCCGGACCGCTTCATCCGCCGCGAGGCGCGTGGTCATTACAAGGGCCAGAAACAGATCTGGTTCCTGTTGCGACTGGTCGCTCAGGACTGGCATCTCAACTTGCGCGCCTCCAGCCATCCGGAGTTTGACGCCTGGCGCTGGCACGACTACTGGGTACCGCTGGACGTGGTGGTGGAATTCAAGCGCGGCGTGTACGAAATGGCGCTGACCGAGCTTTCCCGCTACCTGCCCCGCAACGACCAGCGCAACCGCTTCCTGCGCTCGGGCAGCCGCATGCAACGCTCGATGGATTCAGATTCGCATGCGCCCATGGGTCTGGCTCCGGCGGGCCTGGAACTGCCCCCTGGGGCCAGTTTCGACCCCGATGCCCAGGCCCAGCGCCCGCCCTCGCCCCAGGCCGACCTCGGCTAGGAGTTCACGGCCCTGGCTGGGCTCAGGCGCGTGCGAGCACCAGGTTGTCCCGGTGGATCATTTCGGGTTCGGCCGCATAGCCCAGCAAGCGCTCAAAATCGGCCGACGACTTGCGACAGATCAGCCGCGCTTCCGGGCTGGCGTAGTTGGCCAGGCCGCGGGCAATCTCCAGTCCGTCGGGCCCCCGTACCGCAATGACGTCACCGCGCGAGAAGTCGCCTTCGACCGCGGTCATGCCGATGGGCAGCAGGCTCTTGCCCTGCCCCACGATCTTGTCGACCGCGCCAGCGTCGACCACCACCGAACCGCGCATCTGCAGGTGGTCGGCCATCCATTGCTTGCGCGCCTGCTGCTTGGCGGTTTGCGCCACCAGGCAGGTTCCGATCGCCTCGCCTTCGCACAGCCGCTGCAGCACGCGCGGTTCGCGCCCCCATGCGATCACGGTGGACGCGCCCGAACCCGCGGCGCGCTTGGCCGCCAGGATCTTGGTGATCATGCCGCCCTTGCCGATGCCCGAGCCCGCCCCGCCCGCCATGGCTTCGAGTTGCGGATCGCCCGCCCGCGCCACATGCACGAACTGCGCCGTCGGGTCGCGCCGCGGATCGGCGGTGTACAGGCCCTTCTGGTCGGTCAGAATGATCAGTGCATCGGCATCCACCAGGTTGGCCACCAGGGCGCCCAGCGTGTCGTTGTCACCGAACTTGATCTCATCGTTGACGACCGTGTCGTTCTCGTTGATCACCGGCACCACACCCAGCTGCAGCAAGGTCAGCAACGTGGAGCGGGCATTGAGGTAGCGCTCGCGGTCGGCCAGGTCAGCGTGGGTCAGCAGCACCTGCGCGCTGCCAACGCCGCACTCGCGCAGCTTGGTCTCGTACATCTGCACCAGCCCCATCTGCCCCACGGCGGCGGCGGCCTGGAGTTCGTGGATTTCCTTCGGTCGGCTGGTCCAGCCCAGGCGCTTCATGCCCTCGGCCACCGCACCGCTGCTGACCATGATGAGTTCACGACCCTGCTGCACCAGTTGGGCCAGCTCCCGGCTCCATTGGCCAATCGCCTGTTCGTCCAGGCCGCGCCCCTCGTTGGTGACCAGACTCGATCCCACCTTGACCACGATGCGGCGCGCCGTCTTCAGAACACTGGCTGTGGGCAGTTGCGCGTTGTCTGGCGTCACGGTGTCGTTCATGCTGGTTGGCGTTGACAGGAAAAAAAGGACAAGGACTCGTCATGCGCTGCGTGGATCGCCATCCGCAAAGCGGGGATCGACCACCGCCGGCGCCTGGTGCGACTGGAACTCCTGCGCGAGGTATTGGTAGACCTGCTGCACGAGTCGCTCGCAACCTTCGCGGGTCAGGGCTGAAATCTCGAACACGGGCCCCTTGTGTCGCAGGCGCTTGACGATGTCCTTGACCCGCGCCGCCCGCTCTTCGGCCGGCACCATGTCCAGCTTGTTGAGCACCAGCCAGCGCGGCTTGGCGTGCAGCGCCGGGTCGAACTTCTTGAGCTCGGCGATGATCGCCTTGGCCTGTTGCACCGGGTCGACCGTGTCATCGAACGGAGCCACGTCCACCAGATGCAACAGCACACGGGTGCGCTGCAGGTGGCGCAGGAATTGATGCCCCAGGCCCGCACCTTCGGAAGCGCCCTCGATCAGGCCCGGCACATCGGCCACCACAAAGCTCTTCTCGGGCCCCACACGCACCACGCCCAGGTTGGGGTAGAGCGTCGTGAAGGGATAGTCGGCGATCTTGGGACGGGCGTTGGAGATGGCAGCGATCAGGGTCGACTTGCCCGCGTTCGGCATGCCCAGGAGGCCCACGTCGGCCAGCACCTTGAGTTCGAGCCTGAGCGACTTGTGCTCCCCCGGCCAGCCCGGGGTCTTCTGCCGCGGCGCCCGGTTGGTCGAACTCTTGTAATGCATGTTGCCGAAGCCGCCGTCCCCCCCCTTGGCGATGGTGATCTGCTCGCCAGGCGTCAGCAGTTCGAACAGCACTTGACCGGTTTCGGCGTCGCTGATGATGGTGCCCACCGGCATCTTGAGCACAATGTCGTCACCCTTGACGCCGAACATGTCCGAGCCTTTGCCGTGTTCGCCGCGTTGCGCCTCGAAACGGCGCGTGTAGCGGAAGTCCACCAGCGTGTTCAGGCTGGCATCGGCCACGGCATAGACATGACCACCGCGCCCGCCATCGCCACCGTCCGGCCCGCTGAATTCCTTGTACTTTTCATGCCGGAACGATGCGCAGCCGTTGCCGCCATCGCCCGCGGCGACATCGATCGTGGCTTCGTCCACAAATTTCATGATCAGCTCTGGTGCAAGTTCAAACAGAAAAGGCCCGCGTGCGGCGGGCCTTTCCACTGGGATGCTGCCATCCGGTCGGCGGCCCGGGCGGGCCGACACATCACACGGGGGTGATGCTCACGACGTGGCGGTTGAGTTCGCCCTTGACGGCAAAGTTCACATGCCCGTCCACGGTGGCAAACAGGGTGTGGTCCTTGCCCACGCCCACGTTGGTGCCGGGGTGGAACTTGGTGCCGCGCTGGCGCACGATGATGGATCCAGCCGAGACCAGCTCGCCACCGAAGGCCTTCACACCGAGCATCTTGGGCTTGGAATCGCGCCCGTTACGCGTAGAGCCGCCGCCTTTTTTCTGTGCCATTTCAATCCACTCCTCAGGCAGCGATTGCAGCGATCTGCAGCTCGGTGAAATTCTGACGATGACCCTGGCGCTTCTGGTAGTGCTTGCGACGGCGCATCTTGAAGATCGTGACCTTCTCGTGACGACCGTGGGACACCACAGTGGCCTTGACCGTTGCGCCGGAAACCAGGGGCGTGCCCACCTTCAGCTCGGTGCCGTTGCCGACAGCCAGAACCTGGTCGATCACGATTTCCTGGCCCACATCCGCAGCAATCTGTTCTACTTTGATTTTTTCGCCAGCAGCAACGCGATATTGTTTGCCGCCGGTTTTTATGACCGCGTACATATGAACCTCTTGAAAGAATCCCGGTAAAGGGAAAACCCTGCAGACGAAATCCCGCAGAGCCGGACATTCTAGCACCCGAGATTGAACCCCACAAGCCCCCCGGAGCTGGCCAGGCCAACACCGATCGCAAGCCGAGCAGGACTGCCAGCCCTGCCGGAGGTGCTTCCTATAATCCAAAGCTGTCCAGCCACGCCACGCGCCCAGCGCTTTCGCACCTTGTCTTCAGCCGTCACCGCCTCCAACCACCCACTGGACCTCATTCAGCCGGACATGCAGCGGGTGGACGAGGTCATCAGCGAACGTTTGAGCACGGATGTGCCTCTGGTGCGCGAGGTATCTCAATACATCATCTCGGCGGGCGGCAAACGCCTTCGCCCGGCCTTGCTGCTTCTGGTGGCCGGCGCACTGGATTGCCGTGACCCACAACGGCACACCCTGGCGGCGGTGGTCGAGTTCATCCACACCGCCACCCTGCTGCACGACGATGTCGTGGACGAGTCGACCCTCAGGCGCGGCCGCGAAACGGCCAACGAGCGCTTTGGCAATGCCGCCAGCGTGCTGGTGGGTGATTTCCTGTATTCCCGCGCCTTCCAGATGATGGTGGACGTGAACCGGATGCGGGTGATGCAGGTGCTGTCGGAGGCGACCAACGTGATCGCCGAGGGCGAGGTGCTGCAACTGATGAACATGCACGACGCTTCGCTGGACGAGACCGCCTACTTGCGGGTGATCCGGTCCAAAACCGCCAAGCTGTTCGAGGCCAGTGCTCGACTGGCACCCATTCTGGCGGGCGCGTCACCTGAAACCGAAGCGCTGTGCGCCACCTACGGCCAGGCGCTGGGGACCGCTTTCCAGGTCATTGACGACGTGCTGGATTACGAAGGCGATGCGGATCTGCTGGGGAAGAACCTGGGGGACGACCTGCGCGAAGGCAAGGTCACGCTACCCGTCATCTGCGCGCTTCGCCGCGGAACCGCATCGCAAAACGCCTTGATCCGGCAGGCCATCGAACACGGTGACGTGGCCCATCTCGGCGACATCCTGGGCATCGTCCGCGAGACCGGCGCGTTGGAAATGGCCCGGCAAAGCGCAATGGCAGAAGCCCAGCGTGCGGTCGATGCAGCGCAGCGACTGCCCGACAATCGCTACCGCGAAGCTTTGCTACAATTGGCGACTGGACTCCAGGAGCGACGCTCCTGAAGCGTCCATGGCGGTGGTGCAGCAGCAACCGCTGCCAACAGATCTTCAAGATCCATCGGGGTGTAGCTTAGCCTGGTAGAGCGCTACGTTCGGGACGTAGAGGCCGGAGGTTCGAATCCTCTCACCCCGACCAGCCTTCCGTCTTTCTGAATTCGTTCAAACGGCCCAACAACGCTGGGCCGATGCCGCTTTTCGCGTCGTTCCTACAACGCAAGCAGCGCAACAATGCCGAAATTCGACACAAGTCGCGTCAATTGTGGGCGGCAAGTCGTTGATTTAAGATAGATTACGCGCTTATGGCATCTGTCGACACCGTGATCCAGGACACCCCTTCCATGGCCCTCCCGGGCTTGGGGCGTGCGCTCGTGTCGGCCGGCAAGCTGGGACAAAAGGCGGCTGAAGACCTGTACAAGAAGGCACAAAGCGCCCGAACCAGCTTCATTGCCGAACTGACGGGGTCGGGCGCCGTGTCGGCCTACGATCTGGCGCACACGATGTCGGCCGCATTCGCCGCACCATTGCTGGACTTGGACGCGATCGACGTGCAGCGGCTGCCCAAAGGTCTGCTCGACGGCAAGATCTGCTCGGACTACCGTATCGTCGTGCTGAGCAAACGCAGCAACCGCCTGATGGTGGCGACCGCCGATCCGTCGGACCAGCAGGCTGCCGAAAAAATCAAATTCGCGACCCAGATGGGGGTCGACTGGGTCATTGCGGAGTTCGACAAACTCAGCAAACTGGTCGAAAGCCAAAGCACCACGGCCAGTGAGGCCATGGACAACATCATCGGTGGCGACTTCGAATTCGACGAGATGGCCACCGAGGCGGTGGTCACCGAAACGAACGACAAGGCTTCCGAAGTCGAAGACGCGCCGGTCGTCAAGTTCCTGCACAAGATGCTGCTGGATGCGTTCAACATGCGCGCATCCGACCTGCACTTCGAGCCTTACGAGCACCAGTACCGCGTGCGCTTTCGCGTCGACGGCGAATTGCGCGAAATTGCGTCACCGCCCATCGCGATCAAGGACAAGCTGGCTTCGCGCATCAAGGTGATTTCGCGCATGGACATCTCCGAGAAGCGAGTCCCTCAGGACGGGCGCATGAAGCTCAAGGTGGGCCCCGACCGCGTGATCGACTTCCGCGTCAGCACCTTGCCCACGCTGTTCGGCGAAAAAATCGTGATCCGTATCCTGGACCCCAGCAGCGCCAAAGTCGGCATCGACGCACTGGGCTATGAACCCGAGGAAAAAGAGCGACTGCTCAACGCGATCAGCCGACCCTACGGCATGGTGCTGGTCACGGGCCCCACGGGCTCGGGCAAGACGGTGTCGCTCTACACCTGCCTGAACCTGCTGAACAAGCCGGGCATCAACATTTCTACCGCCGAGGATCCTTCGGAAATCAACTTGCCGGGTGTCAACCAGGTCAACGTCAATGAGAAAGCGGGCCTGACCTTTGCAGCGGCGCTCAAGGCCTTCCTGCGTCAGGATCCGGACGTGATCATGGTCGGTGAAATCCGCGATCTGGAAACTGCGGACATTTCCATCAAGGCCGCGCAGACCGGTCACATGGTGCTGTCGACCCTGCACACCAACGACGCTCCGACCACCCTCACACGGATGATGAACATGGGCATTCCCACGTTCAACATCGCCTCCAGCGTGATCCTGATCACTGCGCAGCGACTGGCACGGCGACTGTGCGCCACCTGCAAAGCCCCGTTGGATGTGCCCCGCAAGGCTTTGATCGACGCCGGCTTCAAGGCCGAAGAGCTCGACGGCACCTGGACGCCCTACAGACCGGTCGGCTGCTCGGCCTGCAACAACGGCTACAAGGGCCGCGTCGGCATCTACCAGGTCATGCCGATCTCGGAAGAGATCCAGCGCATCATCCTGCGCGGGGGCAGTGCGCTGGACATTGCCAAACAAGCCAGTGCGGAAGGCGTGCGGACATTGCGCGAATCCGGCCTGCTCAAGGTCAAGCTGGGTCTGACCTCGCTGGAAGAAGTGCTCAGCGTCACCAACGAATGAGCGGACATTGACCGTCTGAACCCGAGAAATCCATGGCCACCGCAGCATCCAAGAGCACCAAGGACTTCGTCTTCGAGTGGGAAGGCAAAGACCGCAACGGCAAGCAGGTGCGCGGCGAGACCCGTGCTGGCGGCGAGAACCAGGTGTTGGCCGCCTTGCGGCGCCAGGGCATTGTTCCAGGCAAGATCAAGAAGCGCCGGATGTCGTCGGGCAAACGCATCAAGCCCAAAGACATCGCCATCTTCACGCGCCAGCTGGCCACCATGATGAAGGCCGGCGTGCCCCTGCTGCAGGCCTTCGACATCGTCGGCCGGGGTAACCCCAACCCCAGCGTGACCAAGCTGCTCAACGACATCCGCACCGATGTCGAGACCGGAACCTCGCTCAGCGCCGCGTTCCGAAAGAACCCGCTGTACTTCGACAGCCTCTACTGCAATCTGGTGGAAGCCGGCGAAGCGGCCGGTATCCTGGAGGATCTGCTGGATCGCCTGGCGCTCTACATGGAGAAAACCGAGGCGATCAAGTCCAAGATCAAGTCGGCCCTGATGTACCCGATTTCGGTGATCATCGTGGCGTTTGTCGTGGTGGCCGTGATCATGATCTTCGTGATCCCGTCGTTCAAGGAGGTCTTCACCTCGTTCGGAGCCGACCTGCCCGCTCCCACCCTGTTTGTGATCTCGATGAGCGAGTTCTTCACCGAGTACTGGTACCTGATATTTGGGGGACTTGGCGGCGGCTTCTACTTTTTCATGCAGGCGTGGAAGCGCAACGAAAAGGTCCAGCAGTTCATGGACCGACTGATGCTCAAGATGCCGATCTTTGGCGCGCTGGTCGAGAAGTCGGTGATCGCGCGGTGGACACGCACGCTCGCCACCATGTTTGCCGCCGGCGTCCCGCTGGTCGAAGCGCTCGACTCGGTGGGGGGGCTTCCGGCAATTCCCTGTACGCGAAAGCCACCGAACGCATCCAGCAGGAGGTGTCGACCGGCACCAGCCTGACGAACGCCATGACCAACGCCAACCTGTTCCCTTCCATGGTGCTGCAGATGTGCGCCATCGGCGAGGAATCGGGCTCGATCGACCACATGCTGGGCAAGGCAGCCGACTTCTATGAGGCCGAGGTGGACGACATGGTGGCCGGCCTGTCCAGCCTGATGGAGCCCATCATCATCGTCATTCTGGGCACCATCATCGGCGGCATCGTGGTGTCCATGTACCTGCCCATCTTCAAACTGGGCCAGGTAGTCTGATGCCGGGCGCCAGCGCCCTGGACGCGGGATTGCTGGGCCTTCTGGGCCTGCTCATCGGCAGTTTTCTGAACGTGGTGATCCACCGGCTGCCACGCATGATGGAGCTGCGCTGGGCCGCCGAATGTGCGCAACTGCAGGACCAGCAAAACCAGCCTTGCGCCGAAACCGCGGTCGCTGCGGAGCCATTCAACCTCATGGTGCCGCGCTCGCGCTGCCCACACTGCGGGCATCAGATCCGCTGGTTCGAGAACATCCCAGTCGTCAGCTACCTGGCGCTGCGGGGTGGCTGCTCCAGCTGCGGTGCCCCCATCAGTCCGCGCTATCCGCTGATCGAGCTGGTGTGTGGTGCCCTGTTTGCCTGGTGTGGCTGGCGTTGGGGGATGACGCCCGCCGCGCTGGCCTGGAGCGGCTTCGCTGCCGCCCTGCTCACCCTGGCCGCCATCGACTGGGACACCACCCTGCTGCCTGATGACATCACCCTGCCCCTGGTATGGGCCGGTCTGTGCGCGGCCGCACTGGACCTCAGCGGAACGAGCCTGTCCCAGGCGCTCTGGGGCGCGGTCGGCGGTTACCTGTCGCTGTGGCTGGTCTATTGGGGCTTCAAACTGGCCACCGGCAAGGAAGGCATGGGATACGGGGACTTCAAGCTGTTCGCCGCCCTGGGTGCCTGGTTCGGCTGGCAGGCCCTCATTCCCATGATTCTCATGGCGTCGGTGATCGGCGCGGTGGTGGGTATCGGCATCAAGGTCTTCAGCCAGCTGCGCGAAGGGGGCTACGTGCCTTTTGGCCCTTTCCTGGCGCTCGCTGGCCTGACCGCGCTGTTCTTCGGACCGGCCTCCATCCTGGCCGCCGTCGGACTCTGACATGGCCCATCCGCCTATCCCCCTGCGGCTGGGCCTGACGGGCGGCATCGGCAGCGGCAAGAGCACGGTGGCGCGCCTGCTGCAGGCCCGAGGTGCGACCGTGATCGACGCCGACGCCATCGCCCGGTCATGCACACAGGCCGGAGGCCGGGCAGTGTCTGCGGTGGTTCAGACTTTTGGTGCCGACTTCGTGACGCCCGAGGGCGCGCTGGACCGCGACCGCATGCGCGCCCATGTGTTTGCGCATCCACCCGCCCGTGCGCAGCTAGAAGCCATCGTCCACCCGCTGGTCGCGGCGGAGGTGGCACGCCAGTCCGCCGCATCGACGGCAGCGTGCACCGTCTTCGACATTCCGCTGCTGGTGGAGTCGAGCCGCTGGCGACGTCAACTGGACCGGGTGCTGGTGGTGGACTGCAGGCGAGAAACCCAGCGGCAGCGGGTCGCAGCCCGAAACGGCTGGGACCCTGCGACGATCGAGGCCGTCCTGGACAGCCAGAGCCCGCGCGAGCGGCGGCTGGCGGCGGCCGACATGGTGCTCTTCAACGACGGACACGATATCGAACACTTGCGGCACGAGGTGAACCGGCTGGCCGACCGGTTCGGGCTATGATGGAACCAGCGCCCGCTGCCATTGCCCCATTGCTGTCGTGATCCTGTACGAATACCCTTTCAACGAACGCATCCGGACCTACCTGCGGCTCGAACAGCTGTTCCGGCGTCTGGCCGAACTGGTTCCGCGCCCACACGCGCTGGACCACCACTTCGCCATCCAGACCATCTTTGAAATCATGGACGTCGCCTCGCGCGCCGACATGAAGACCGATGTGCTCAAGGACATCGACCGGCACAAGCAGCAGCTCAACAGCTACCGCGGCAACCCCGCCATTTCCGAGCAGGCGCTGGACGCCGTCATTGCCCAGCTCGACGACTGTTTCACCAAGCTCAACGGCTTGTCGGGCAAGACCGGTCAGGCGCTGACCGAGAACGACTGGTTGATGAGCATCCGCAGCCGCATCGGCATTCCGGGTGGGACCTGCGAGTTCGATCTGCCGGCCTACTACGCCTGGCAACACCACGACGCTGCGGGTCGCCAGCGCGATTTGCAGGGCTGGACGCAAGCGCTGGCACCCCTGGCCGAATCGATCATGCTTTTGATGAAGATGCTGCGCGATTCCGGTACGCCCCAGAAGGTGGTGGCACCGGGCGGCCAGTTCCAGCAGAACCTGCCGCAGGGCCGAACGTTCCAGCTGCTGCGCCTGCGCATGGATCCGACCACGGGACTGATCCCCGAAATCAGCGGCAACCGCCTGATGATGTCGGTGCGCATGATGCGCCAGGGTGAAGACCACCGGCTGCACGCCGCGGCCGAAGACACCGCCTTCGAGCTCACGCTCTGCGCCTGAGCCGGGCGATGTCGGACCATCCTGCGAAGGTCAAGACAGTGCGCTGCCCGGCTTGTGGCGGCCCCAGCGTCTACGCACCATCCAACCCGTACCGGCCGTTCTGCTGCGAACGCTGCAAAGGTATGGACCTCGGCGCCTGGGCCAGCGAGCATTTCCGCCTGCCCGAACGAGCATCCGACACCCCCCCGGACTTTGAGCAGTCCTGAAGCCCGCCTCAGGCCTGCGCTTCCTCGGCCAGCCACTGCAGCACCGGGACCGTACCCGGCAGCACCGGTGCACAGCCCACGGGCAAGTGCTCCCAGCTGAACCGCTGACCCTCGCGCATGTGCAGTCCACCCGCCCAGTCGAACACCTTGCAGAAATGCAGCCGGACCAAGGCGTGCGGGTAGTCCACCAGCTTCTCGCGCCAAGGATGAGCAGCGCCGATGGTGATGCCGATCTCTTCCTGCAGTTCGCGCCTGAGTGCCTGCTCCACCGACTCGCCGGCTTCCAGCTTGCCGCCCGGGAATTCCCAATAACCGGCATAGACCTTGCCTTCGGGGCGCGAGGTCAACAGAATCGCCCCGTCGGCGGCGACGACCACGCCCACGGCCACATCGGTCACAGGCCGCTGGCCCGCGAATGCCCCGCCGCCGTCGACCACCAGCACGCCGTCGGCCTTGGTCATGCGGCGCCGGGCGCGTGCGAACCTGCGTAGTCGCGCGCAAACTGGTAGGCCACACGGCCGCTGCGCGAGCCCCGCTCCAGTGCCCACACCAAAGCCCGGGGGCGCGCTACCTCGATGGCCGCAGCCGGGACGCCGAACGACGCCAGCCACTGCGCAACGATGACCAGGTATTCGTCCTGGCTGAAGGGGTAGAAGCTCACCCAGAGGCCGAACCGCTCGGACAGGGAGATCTTCTCTTCCACCACTTCGCCCGGGTGCACTTCTCCGTCGGGCGTGTGCGTGTACGTGAGGTTTTCCTTCATGTACTCCGGCAGCAGGTGGCGGCGGTTGCTGGTGGCATACACCAGCACGTTGTGGCCCGCGGCGGCCACCGAGCCGTCCAGCACGGACTTGAGCGCCTTGTAGCCTGCTTCACCATCTTCGAAGCTCAGGTCGTCGCAGAAGACGATGAAGCGCTCGGGCCGGTCGGCCACCACGTCCACGATGTCCGGCAGGTCCACCAGATCGGTCTTGTCGACTTCGATCAGCCGCAGCCCCAGCGGGGCGTACTCGGCCAGACAGGCCTTGACCAGAGACGACTTGCCGGTGCCGCGAGCACCGGTGAGCAACACGTTGTTGGCCGGCAGACCCTGCACGAAATGCAGGGTGTTGCGCTGGATCTTGTCCTTCTGACCGTCGATCTCCTGCAGGTCGGCCAGGCGCATCGGTGCCACGTGGCGCACCGGTTCCAGCGTGCCGTGACCACTGCTGCGCTTGCGGTAACGGAAGGCGATGGAGGCGGCCCAGTCCGGGGCGCCCAGTGGCTGGGGCAAGACGGACTCGATGCGGGCAATCAACTGCTCGGCCCGCTCGATCAGGCGTTCAAACTTTTCGTTCATGTTTCAAGCCTCGCAGCGGCACGCCTTTTCCAGAGACATCGCACCACCCGTCAACCCACAGCCCGGGCCGCCCACGCTGCCCCATGGAGGCGTTCCTGCGCAGTTCGGCGGCTGAGGATCACGACCGGTAATCGGCGTTGATGGTCACGTAATCGTGGCTGAAGTCGCAGGTCCACACGGTTTCGGTGACAGGCCCGCGGCCCAGGCCAAGGCGCACCAGGATCTCGGACGCCTTCATCACGCGCTGTCCGTCTTCCTCGCGGTACGCCGGGTTGCGACCGCCCTGTTTGACCACATGCACATCGCCCAGGTGCAATTCGATCTTCGACACATCCAGATCCCCGATGCCGGCATAGCCGACGGCCGCCAGGATGCGGCCCAGATTCGGGTCGCTGGCAAAAAAAGCCGTCTTGACCAGCGGCGAATGCGCCACGGCGTAGGCGGCCTTGAGGCACTCTTCGCTGCTGGCACCGCCTTCCACGCGCACGGTGATGAACTTGGTCGCGCCCTCGCCGTCGCGCACGATGGCGTGGGCCAGGAACTGCGCCACCTCGGTCATGGCCGCCAGCAGGGACTGGCCATCGACGCTGTCGAGAGCGGTCACGGTGGCATTGCCGGCCTGACCGGTGGCCACCACCACGAACGAGTCGTTGGTCGAGGTGTCGCCGTCCACGGTCACGCGGTTGAACGAAACATCGGCCAGGTGTTTGGCCAGCGTGTTCATCAACGCCGGCGCCACGGCCGCGTCGGTGGCCACATAGCCCAGCATGGTCGCCATGTTCGGGCGGATCATGCCGGCGCCCTTGGCGATGCCGCTGACCGTGACGGTCTTGCCGCCCACCACCGCCTGACGGCTGATGGCCTTGGGCAGGGTGTCGGTGGTCATGATGCCTTCGGCCGCCTTGAGCCACTGGGCACCGCTCGCACCCGCAGGACCCGCGGCATCCGCCAGTGCGGCGGGCAAGCCCGCGATGAGCCGATCCAGCGGAAGCGGCTCCATGATCACACCGGTGGAAAACGGGAGCACCTGTTCGTGCTGCACGCCCAATGCCAGTGCCAGGGCGCTCGCGGTCTGCCGGGCGTTCTGCAAGCCGGGCTCACCGGTCCCCGCATTGGCATTGCCGGTGTTGATGACCATGGCCCGGATGCTCCGGCCGGCAGTCAGGTGGTCGCGGCAAACCTGCACCGGCGCAGCGGCGTAGCGGTTCTGCGTGAACACCGCGCCGACAACGCTGCCTTCGTCCAGCAGGAGGACGGTCAGGTCCTTGCGGTTGGCTTTGCGGATGCCCGCCTCGGCCACGCCGATGCGCACGCCCGCCACGGGCTTCAAATCCTGGGCTTGGGGAGCGTTGTAGTTCACAGCCATGGCATCAGACTCCGATCACAAGAAACGAATGAGGGTTTCCCATCCAGAACGCCGTGGAACCGGGTTCGCCGGGCCACTGGCGTTGTCCCACCGGAGGGAAGCGGCGACAGCCGCGCAGGGGGTGCGACCTAGGTGAGCGCGCCGTGGCAATGCTTGTACTTCTTGCCACTGCCACAGGGGCAAGGGTCGTTGCGACCGACGCGAGGCACCTCGGCCGCCACGGTGGCGGCGTCCACGGTGGACTCGGCCTCGCCGGTTTCCGTGGGTGCGGTGTAGGTCACGTTGGCAATGTGCTCGGCCTTGGCTTCAATCTGCTGCGCCGCCTCGGCCACCTGCTCCGGGCTTTGCACGCGCACATTCATCAGCACGCGCGTCACGTCGTTCTTCACGCTGTCCAGCAGCTGCGCAAAAAGCTGGAAGGCTTCGCGCTTGTATTCCTGCTTGGGCTGCTTCTGCGCATAGCCGCGCAGGTGGATGCCCTGGCGCAGGTAGTCCAGCGCCGACAGGTGTTCGCGCCACTGGCTGTCGATGGTTTGCAGAAGCACCATGCGCTCGAACTGGGTGAAGTTCGCTTCGCCCACCAGTTCCAGCTTGGCTTCAAACGCCGTCTTGGCGGCGGCCTGCACACGCTCCACGATCTCGTCGCCGTCGATGGATTCGGCGTCCGAGACCCAGTTGCCGACGGGCAAGTCCAGCGACCACTCGTCGCGCAGCAGCTTTTCAAGCGCGGGCAGGTCCCACTGCTCTTCCACACTGCCCTCGGGCACGAACTGGTGCACCAGATCGGCAAAACTGCCATCGCGCAGCGCATCGACCTGGGCCCGCAGACTCTGCGCGTCCAGGATGTCGTTGCGTTGCTGGTAGATCACCTTGCGCTGGTCGTTCGACACATCGTCGTACTCGAGCAGCTGCTTGCGGATGTCGAAGTTGCGGGCTTCGACCTTGCGCTGCGCACCCTCGATGCTGCGCGTGACGATACCGGCTTCGATCGCCTCGCCTTCGGGCATCTTCAAGCGGTCCATGATGGCGCGCACCTTGTCGCCGGCAAAGATGCGCATCAGCGAATCGTCCAGGCTCAGGTAGAAGCGCGAGGAACCGGGGTCGCCCTGCCGGCCGGCACGGCCGCGCAACTGGTTGTCGATGCGACGGCTCTCGTGCCGCTCGGTCGCGATGATGCGCAGACCGCCCAGGACCTTGACCTTTTCGTGGTCGGACTGCCACTGCTGACGCACGGCCTCCACACGCGCGGCTTTGCTGGCCTCATCCAGCGAGGCGTCCGATTCAATGGCGGCGACCATCTTCTCCAGATTGCCGCCGAGCACGATGTCGGTGCCGCGGCCGGCCATGTTGGTCGCGATCGTGATGGCACCGGGGCGACCCGCCTGCACGATGATGTCGGCCTCGCGGGCGTGCTGCTTGGCGTTGAGCACCTCGTGGGGCAGCTTCTCGGCCGACAGCAGCTGGGCAATGATTTCCGAGTTCTCGATGGAAGAAGTCCCCACCAGCACCGGCTGGCCCCGCTCGTGGCACTCGCGAATGTCCGCAATGGCGGCGGTGTACTTTTCCTGCGTGGTCTTGTAGACGCGGTCAAGCTGGTCGTCGCGCTTGCTCGGGCGGTTGGGCGGAACCACCACGGTCTCCAGGCCGTAGATTTCCTGGAATTCGTAGGCTTCGGTGTCGGCCGTGCCCGTCATGCCCGAAAGCTTGGTGTAGAGCCGGAAGTAGTTCTGGAAGGTGATCGAAGCCAGCGTCTGGTTCTCAGGCTGGATCGCCACACCCTCTTTGGCCTCCACCGCCTGGTGCAGTCCATCGCTCCAGCGACGGCCCGACATGAGGCGTCCCGTGAACTCGTCGACGATGACGATCTCGCCGTTCTGGTTGACGTAGTGCTGGTCGCGGTGGAAGAGGTGGTGGGCCTTCAGCGAGGTCACCAGGTGGTGCATCAGCGCGATGTTGGCCGGGTCGTACAAGGACGCACCTTCGGCCAGCAGTCCGGCCTGGCTCAGCAGGCGTTCGGCGTTTTCGTGGCCCTGCTCCGTCATGTGGATGGCGTGGGCCTTTTCGTCCACCGTGAAGTCACCGGGCTTGATCACACCCTCGCCGGTGCGCGGGTCGGCTTCGCCTTCCTGGCGCACCAGTTGCGGCACCAGCTGTTTGATGGCCATGTAGACCGAGGTCTGATCCTCCGCCTGGCCGCTGATGATCAGCGGCGTGCGCGCCTCGTCGATCAGGATCGAGTCCACCTCGTCGACGATGGCGAAGTTCAGCCCCCGCTGCACACGGTCCACCGCTTCGTACACCATGTTGTCGCGCAGGTAGTCGAAACCGTACTCGTTGTTGGTGCCGTAGGTGATGTCGGCGCGGTAAGCGGCCTGTTTCTCTTCGCGCGGTGCCTGGGGCAGGTTGATGCCCACCGTCAGTCCCAGGAAGTTGTACAGGCGGCCCATCCACTGCGCATCGCGGGTGGCCAGGTAATCGTTCACGGTCACCACGTGCACGCCCTTGCCGGTGAGCGCATTGAGGTAAACCGGCAGCGTGGCCGTCAGGGTTTTGCCCTCGCCGGTGCGCATTTCGGCCACCTTGCCCGAATGCAGCGCGATGCCGCCGAGCATCTGCACATCGAAGTGGCGCATCTTCATGACGCGCTTGCTGGCCTCGCGCACCACGGCAAAGGCCTCGGGCAGGATGGCATCGAGCGTCTCGCCCGCAGCGATGCGCTGCTTGAAGGCCTCGGTCTGGGCCTTCAGCTCGTCGTCACCGAGCTTCTCGTACTGGGGTTCCAGGCCATTGATGCGATCGACCGTCTTGCGGTAGGTCTTGAGCAGTCGGTCGTTGCGGCTACCAAAGATTTTGGTGAGGAAGTTTGTGGCCATACTGGATGGCCCGCCCGGAACGCACGGTCAGGGCGCCAGGCGGGCAAATGACAATCGGATCTGCCCCGCACCGGCAAGACCGGTTCATCGGCAGGGACTCCCTGGATGTGCCGGCAAGGGTGGGGCTTTCAAGGGCAAAAGCGGGATTTTACCCGCCACCCGGGGCCGGGCTTCAGGGTTTGCGGGTCTTCTGCGCCAGTTGCTCGGCCGCTGCGAGGTCGTCGCCGGCGTCCAGGAAGCGCTTGGGATCCTGCACCACCCCCGAGACCCAGACTTCGAAGTGCAGGTGGGGCCCGGTTGACCGGCCGGTGGAGCCCACTTCGGCGATCTTCTGCCCGCGTTTGACAATGTCCCCCTTCTGGACCAGCACGCGCGAGGCGTGTGCGTAGCGGGTGATCAGCCCGCTGCCGTGGTCGACCTCGACCAGATTGCCATAGGCGGGGTGGTATTCCTGCACCACCACCACGCCGCCGGCCGCAGCGTGGATCGGCGTGCCCACATCCCCGGGGAAGTCCAGCCCGGTGTGCAAGGCCGAACGGCCGGTGATGGGGTCGATGCGAAAACCGAAAGGCGATCCCACGCGGCCACCTTTGACCGGCTCCTCCGTGGGCACCAGCGCGCGCTGGATCGCCTGATCGAACAGGCGGGTTTCGACCGCCATGAGCCAGTCCACACGCGAGCCACTGGCCAGGTTCAGCTGGTCCACCGCCTGGTTGAGCTCTTCCATGGTCAGGGAGCGGCTGCCCACCAGTGCGCCGCCCGAACCCGGCACCACCTTGAATTCGGCCGGATTGAGCCCCGCCAGGCCGGCCACCCGTTCGCCCAGCGAATCGATCTGCAACATGCGGGCCTGCATTTCGCCCAGCTTGCGCGCCATCACGTCGAGGTTCTCGCGCATGTACAGGTTCTGCGCGTTCACATCGCCCTGGGTCACCACCCGCGCCACCGACTCGAAACCCGGCCAGCCCTGGCGGACTCCGTGCAGAAACACCCAGTGGTAGGTGGCCACGGCGCCGAGCATCAGCAGCAGCGATCCCAGAGCGCCGGCCGCCAGCAACTTCAGGCCATTGAGGTGCAGGGCCCGGCTTCTGGCCAGCCATGCGTCCGTGATAATGATGTGCACTGTCTGTTACCTTTCTGTCGGGCGACCGGTATGCTCGCTGCCAACGCATGTCTCTTCCACACCGCAGCCACCAGACGCTGAGCCTGGCCCAGGCGGCCGGCGCAGCACCGTCGCTGGCAGCGCTGCAGGAACGCATCCGCGCCTCGCAACGGTGCATGGCACACATTCAGCCAATGATCCCGGCCACCCTGCGTCGGCACGTGAAGGCCGGCCCGATCAATGGCACCGAGTGGTGCCTGCTGGTGGGCAGTGCCGCCGCTTCCACCAAACTGCGCCAGCTGTTGCCCGCCTTTTTGCAGGCCCTGGCGCAGGGCGGGCTGCAGGTTACCGCGATTCGCATCAAAGTCCAAAGCACGCCGCGATGAACGGACCATCGGCGGGACGCGTGGATGAAGCGAGGTTGGTCGGTTGAGGATGCTGGTGCCGCTTGTCTGACTCGAACAGACGACCTATCGCTTACAAGGCGAGTGCTCTACCAACTGAGCTAAAGCGGCTGCAGGTTTTCAACCAAGCGGCGGATTTTACTTGACGCGTTTGAGCTGGGGGCGCGAGCCGCCGCCCGGCCCGGGTGGGGGCGTCTCGGGCCCATGAGGGCGACCGTCATCGGCCGGTTCCAGATTCACCGACCGCAAAGGCTCGCGCGCGGCCGGTTCGGTGGGTCCTCCCGGAACCGGCGCGGCGGCCGCGGGCTCGGGTGGCGGCGGAAAAGCCATGCCCTGCCCGTTCTCCCGCGCGTAGATGGCCAGCACGTGGGTCACGGGCACCACGATGTCGCGGGGCACACCGCCAAAGCGCGCCTTGAATTCGATGAACTCGTTGCCCAGGCGCAACCCGCTGGTGGCGTCCAAGCTGACGTTGAGCACGATTTCGCCGTTCTTGACGAACTCTTGCGGCACCTGCACCGATGGGTCCACATGCACCGCCAGGTAGGGCGAGTACCCGTTGTCGGCACACCATTCGTGCAGGGCGCGGATGAGGTAAGACCGGGTGGACGGCACTTCCTGGTCGGTGGCGTTCATGGCTGCGGGTGGGCGAGCTCGAACCGTCTCCAGCCCACGGATGGGTGGAGACGGACCATCACTTGCGCATGACCTTCTCGGACGGGGTCAGCGCTTCGATGTAGGCCGGGCGGGAGAAGATGCGCTCGGCGTACTTGAGCAAGGGCGCTGCGTTCTTGCTCAGCTCGATGCCGTAGAAGTCCAGACGCCAGAGCAACGGGGCGATGGCCACGTCCAGCATCGAGAAGTTGTCGCCCAGCATGAACTTGTTCTTCAGGAACACGGGGGCCAGCTGGGTCAGGCGGTCACGGATGTGCGAACGGGCCTTCTCCAGCGCCTTTTCATTGCCCTTGCTGTTGCGCGATTCGAGCACCGACACATGCGTGAACAGTTCCTTCTCGAAGTTGAGGAGGAACAGGCGCACGCGGGCACGGTCCACCGGATCGCCAGGCATGAGCTGCGGGTGCGGGAAGCGTTCGTCGATGTATTCGTTGATGATGTTCGACTCGTACAGGATCAGATCGCGTTCGACCAGGATCGGAACCTGGCCGTACGGGTTCATCACGCTGATGTCTTCGGGCTTGTTGTAGAGGTCCACATCGCGAATCTCGAAGTCCATGCCTTTTTCAAACAGGACGAAGCGGCAGCGGTGGGAATAAGGGCAGGTGGTGCCCGAGTACAAGACCATCATGAAAGGAGTCTCCTCAATACAAAACAGTGGTTTGCATGGCCGCACGGGGCGGCGGCGCAAACCACTGTGGGAACACTTCAGCGCCCAGCCCGGGACAACCGGGCCAACCTGAAGCGGGGTTTTACTTGACGTCTTTCCAGAACGCTGCGTTCAGGCGCCAGGCGACCAGCGTGAACACACCCAGGAACAACATCACCCACACGCCAATGCGCACGCGGGTGTTGGCGGCCGGCTCGGCCATCCATTGCAGGTAGGCGACCAGATCGCCCACGTTCTGGTCGTAGGCATTCGCCGACAGCGTGCCGGGCTGGACCTGCTCCCAGGACTTGAACAGCTTGGACTCCTGACCGTGGCTGGTGACCGTCTGCATCACGGGCTGGCGTTCGCCCTGCAGTTCCCAGAGGGGATGAGGCATGCCGATGTTGGGAAACACCAGGTTGTTCCAACCACTGGGCTTGGTTTCGTCGCGGTAGTAGGTTCGCAGCAGGGTGTAGACGTAGTCGGCACCGGTACCTGCCTTGCTGGATCGCGAACGCGCGATCAGCGTGAGATCGGGCGGGTTGACGCCGAACCACTTCTTGGCCTCGACAGGGCTGATGTTGGCCTTCATCGGGTCACCCACCTTGTCGGCGGTGAACATCAGGTTCTCGGCGATCTGCTTGTCGGTCAGGCCAATGTCGCGCAGGCGGTTGTAGCGCATGAACGACGCGGAATGGCAGTTCAGGCAGTAGTTGACGAACAGCCTGGCGCCGTTCTGCAGGGCGGCCATGTCGTTGGTGCGCTGGGGCGCCTTGTCCAGGGGGAAGGTGCTGCCTGCAGACCAGGCCACGCCCGACAGACCGAGGGCCAGCACGAGGCCCATCCATAGTTTTTTCATTTCTGTGTCGCTCCGGTGAGGATCAGGGGTGCCTTCAGTGAGGCGTGAAGGTCACACGGGTAGGGACGGGCTTGAACTCACCCAGACGGCTCCACCACGGCATCAGCAGGAAGAAGCCGAAGTAGAACAGCGTACCCAGTTGCGACAAGAACTCGCCCACCGGAAACGGCGGCAACACACCGAGGTAACCCAGAACGAAGAAGTTGATCACGAACACGGTGTAGAGCCACTTGTTCCAGCTCGGACGGTAGCGGATGGACTTTACCGGCGCCTTGTCCAGCCAGGGCAGGAAGAACAGGACCATCACGGCGCCACCCATGGCCACCACGCCCCAGAACTTGGCGTCCGAACCCACCAACAGCGGGTTGCTGATTTCCACGCCGAACCAGGAACCGACCACCGCCGGCACACCGAACCAGAAGAACAGCACGGCGACCATGCCCCAGTACCCCATCTTGAGCATGCCGGAGAGTTGGCCCCGGTTGACGATGACCAGACCCAGCACCACCAGGAACAGCCACAGGTAGGGCATGAAAGCCGAGGTCACGGCTCGCAGAATGGAATAGTAGGGCGTGAAGTACCAGACCGGTGCAATGTGCGCCGGCGTCACCAGCGGATCGGCGGGAATGAAGTTGTTGAACTCCAGGAAGTAGCCTCCGAACTCAGGCGCGAAGAACATGACGGCCGAAAAAACCATCAGGAAGACCGAGACACCCAGGATGTCGTGCACGCTGTAGTACGGGTGGAACGGGATGCCGTCCAGCGGAACGCCCTTCTCATCCTTGAGCGCCTTGATTTCGACACCGTCGGGGTTGTTGGAACCCACCTCGTGCAGGGCAATGATGTGCGCCACCACCAGACCCAGCAACACCAGCGGCACCGCGATCACGTGGAAGCTGAAGAAGCGATTGAGCGTCGCATCACCGACCACGTAGTCACCGCGGATCAGCAAGGCCAGATCGGGTCCGACGAAAGGAATGGCGGAGAACAGGTTCACGATCACCTGTGCGCCCCAGTACGACATCTGCCCCCATGGCAGCAGATAGCCCATGAAGGCTTCGGCCATCAGCACCAGGAAGATGGCGCAGCCGAAAATCCAGACCAGCTCGCGAGGCTTGCGGTAAGAGCCGTAGATCAGCCCGCGGAACATGTGCAGGTACACCACGACGAAGAACGCCGAAGCCCCGGTGGAGTGCATGTAGCGGATCAGCCAGCCCCAGGGCACATCGCGCATGATGTATTCCACCGAAGCGAAAGCCACCGGAACGCCAGCCGCATTCAGGTTGGCATCGGGCTTGTAGTGCATGACGAGGAAGATGCCCGTCACGATCTGGATCACCAGCACCAGCAACGCGAGCGAGCCGAAGAAGTACCAGAAGTTGAAGTTCTTGGGCGCGTAGTACTCGGCCAGGTGCTCGTTGTAGAGCTTGGAGAGCGGGAAACGGTTGTCGATCCAGTTCAGCGCCTTTTGCGAAACCGGTGCATCGGGGGAGATTTCTTTGAATTCAGCCATGGGTTGCCTCTGGGGTCATGTCTCTGAGGGCATTGCGCGAAGCGATGCTCAAGCCTTCTTCTCTTCACCGACCAGCAGAACGTTGTCGGAGAGGTAGTGATGAGGCGGCACTTCCAGGTTGTCGGGTGCGGGCTTGTTCTTGAACACGCGGCCGGCCAGGTCGAAGGTCGAGCCGTGGCAGGCGCAGAAGAAACCGCCTTGCCAGTCGTCGGGCAGCGAAGGCTGGGGGCCGGGGGTGAGCTTGTCACCCGGCGAGCAACCCAGGTGCGTGCAGATACCGACCGTCACCAGAAACTCCGGCTTGATGGAGCGGTGGCGGTTCTGGGCGTACGCGGGTGTGGGATAGCCTTTGCGTTGCGAATTGGGGTCGGCCAACTGGCTGTCGAGCTTTTCCAGGGTGGCCAGCTGTTCGGGCGTGCGGCGCATGATCCAGACGGGTTTGCCACGCCATTCGACCACGCGCTTCTCACCCGGGGCCAGGGTCGAGACGTCCACTTCCACCGCGGCGCCCGCCGCCTTGGCACGCTCGGACGGCTGGAAGGAACTCACGAAAGGCACAGCGACGGCGGCGGCGCCCACGCCACCCATCGCGGCGGAGGTGATCAGCCAGGTTCGGCGGCTGTTGTCCACAGTCGCATCGGCGGTTGCTTCACTCATGGGAATCTTTCAATGACGGTTCGAAACGGAATCACACCAGGGTCAACCTGGCATTGTAATGGAGGGTCGGGTACCACAGGCCTTACAGCGGTCACCCGAAGACGCAGAAATCGACCCTACCGCCCCCATGGTCCGCGTCCAACCCCAGGACGTTCAGGCCCCGGGCGGGCAGCAATAATTAATACTTAGGTGTGCGACAATTCGCCACCGGCCCCCAGGTCCGGCCACAAGCAACCACCTACATCCAGGAGAAGCACATGAGCATGATGAGTGAGTTCAAGGAGTTTGCTCTCAAGGGCAACGTGATGGATCTGGCTGTCGGCGTGATCATCGGTGGCGCGTTCGGCAAGATCGTTGGCTCGCTGGTGGACGACATCATCATGCCGATCGTGAGCAAGATCTTCGGTGGCCTGGATTTCTCCAACTACTTCATACCACTGGCGGGCCAGACGGAAATGGTGCTGGCCGAGGCCAAGAAAGGCGGCGCGGTGCTGGCCTACGGCAACTTCCTGACCATCCTGCTGAACTTCATCATTCTCGCGTTCATCATCTTCATGATGGTCAAGCAGATGAACCGCCTGCGCAAAGAAGCCCCGCCCGCGCCACCCGCTCCGCCGGCCGAGGACATCGTGCTGCTGCGCGAGATCCGCGACAGCCTGCGCAAGTGATCGCCTGAGCCGGGACCCGCCGCCCGGCCTGCTTCCAGAGGCCGCTGCCCACGAATGCCGGCAGCGGCCTCTTCCGGGGTCTGCCGCTTCAGGCACCCGACCCCAGCGCTGCGTTGATCGCCGCCAGCAGGCTCGCGGGGCTGGCACGCCCGGTGCCCGCCAGGTCGAAGGCGGTACCGTGGTCGG
Source organism: uncultured Hydrogenophaga sp. (assembly GCA_964428045.1). Classification (GTDB taxonomy): domain Bacteria; phylum Pseudomonadota; class Gammaproteobacteria; order Burkholderiales; family Burkholderiaceae_C; genus Hydrogenophaga. The sequence goes on from CAYRWN010000011.1 coordinate 41,348, forward strand.
GGCTGGTGCGCACGAACGGCAGACCCAGCGTGGTGTTCACGCCGTGGTCCAGCCCCAGCAACTTGACCGGGATCAGCCCCTGGTCGTGGTACATGGCCAGAACGACGTCGAACGCCCCCTGCCGGGCGCGCATGAACACGGTGTCGGGTGCGTGTGGTCCGCTGACGTTGATGCCCTCCGCCAGGGCCTGTTCCAGCGCAGGGGCGATGTGTTCGATCTCTTCGCGCCCGAAAAGCCCCCCCTCCCCCGCGTGCGGGTTCAGGCCCGCCACCGCGATGCGGACCTGCGGCAGGCCGCTGCGCGCAAAGTGGGCTGCAGTGATGCGCAGGGTCTGCAAGACCTGATCCTGTGTCACAGCTTCCAGCGCCTGCCGCAGGGCCAGGTGGGTGCTCACCAGCACGGTGCGCAAACCCGGGCAGCTGAGCATCATGCGCACCGGCAGCTGCTGCACCGGCAGCCCCTGGTACTCGGCGGCCAGCGCCTGCAGGAACTCGGTATGTCCCGGATGCGGCACGCCGGCCGCAGCCAGGGCCTCTTTGTGGATGGGCGCCGTGACCACGGCGCTGGCTTCGCCCCGCAGCGCGGCATGCGCCGCCCAGGCGATGCAATCGGCTGCGGCCCGGCCCGCAGAAGCAGCGATGCGCCCCGGCGTCACCAACTGCGGCAATGCGCAGGCCTGCACCGTGGCCAGTGCGTCGGCGGGCAAAGCGACCGCCTCCTGCATGGAGCCGACCGCCACCGGCACTGGTTCCTGCGCAGCAGGCGACCCGCGGGTCAGTGCCCAGGCACGCTGCAAGGTGGGTCCGTCGCCCGCCACCACCACCCGCCGCAGCAGCTCGGGCCGCTGGTGCAAGGCCTTGGCGATGATCTCCGGGCCGATGCCCGCCGGGTCGCCCATGGTGATCACCACGGGGCGCAGGTCGCGATCGGTCGAAAGGCGCGCGGAAGCCATGATCAGGCCGGATTGGGAATGTCGATGAAGGTGTGCGCCAGACCCAGCTGCTGCGCCACGTGCCCCGCGACCGCTGGCGCGCCGTAGCGTTCGGACGCGTGGTGCCCACAGGCGACGTACGCCACCCCGCATTCGCGCGCGTAATGGGCCTGGGGTTCGGAGATCTCGCCGGTGATGAACACATCCGCCCCCGCGGCAATCGCCGATTCGAAATAGGACTGTGCCCCGCCCGTGCACAAGGCCACGCGCCTCACCGGCCGTTGTTCGTCGCCCACCAGGGTGACGGCGCGACCCAGGGCCTGCTGCACCTGGGTCGCCAGCGCGGCGGCGCTGGTCGGCCCGCATTCCCCCAGAAAGCCCAGTGACTGCTCGCCGAATCGCCCCGGGGTACCTTCGTAAAGCACCACACCCAGGCGCCGGGCCAACTGCGCGTTGTTGCCCAACTCGGGGTGCGCATCCAGCGGCAGGTGGTAAGCGAAGAGGTTGATGTCGTGCGCCAACAAACGCGAGAGGCGCTGCTTCATCCAGCCGGTCACGCGGCCGTCCTGCCCGCGCCAGAACAGGCCGTGGTGGACAAACAGGGCATCGGCGCCGGCCTCAATGGCGGCTTCGATGAGCGCCAGACTGGCGGTCACGCCCGAGACGATCTTGCGCACCTCGGGTTTGCCTTCAACCTGCAAGCCGTTGGGACCGTGGTCGCGGAACAGCGCGGGCTGCAACAGGTCGTCGAACGACGCCAGCAGGGCGGCGCGGGAAACCGGCGGGAGAGAGGGTGTCATGTGCAAAGCGGTGGAAGCGGTCCGGTGACAAGGGGCACCGCCCCCGGCAGCGGCCTTTCGCAGACCGGATTCTGCCAGCCACGCGCCGTGCGGCCATGGCCGCCCCGGGTTCAGGGCTTGCCGCCTGCGGACTCGTTGATCTTGCGGGTGAAGAAGCGGTAGAACCAGATCGCCATGACCGGAATGAAGGCCAGCACCGCAACACTGAACAGACCGTAGTCGGTCGAAAACAGATCCATCAGGGCTTTCATGATCGACTCTCCTTGCTCCATTGAACGGAACCCGATTGCACGCCCGGCGCAGGCCAGCCGCCTTGACCTGCGTCAACCGGGCTTGAACTGCCCGCCCGCGCGGCCATATGCAGGACAATCCAAGCTGCCGGGCCATCGGCCCGATCCTTCTTTCTTCGACCGCCCCATGAAACGACTCTGGCTCGTCTTCGCCCAATCCGTGACCGTGCTGCTGGCTGCGTACTTCGTGGTCGCCACGCTCAAGCCCCAGTGGCTCAACCGGGCGTCCGCGCTGCCCACGGTGGTGCCCGTGCTGGAGTCGGCCGCATCCAGCGTGCCCGCGGGCCAGGGCGCCCAGACCGGTTTCCGCGCAGCCGCCCAGGTGGCGTCGCCCGCGGTGGTCAGCATCAACACCAGCAAGGCCCCGGCGGACAGCGCCGCGAACAGCGACCCGTGGTTCCGCTTCTTCTTCGGCGACCAGGGTCCCTCGCAACCGCAGACCGGTCTGGGGTCGGGGGTCATCGTCAGTGCGGCGGGTTACATCCTCACCAACAACCACGTGATCGAAGAGGCCGACCAGATCGAAGTGGTGCTCAACGACGGGCGCAAGAGCGTGGCGCAGGTGATCGGCACCGACCCGGAAACCGACCTGGCCATCCTGAAGGTGGAACTGACCGAATTGCCGGTCATCACCCTGGGCAATTCCGATGCGCTGGCCATCGGCGACCCGGTGCTGGCGATCGGCAACCCGTTTGGCGTCGGCCAGACCGTGACCAGCGGCATCGTCAGCGCGCTGGGCCGCACACAACTGGGGATCAACACCTTCGAGAACTTCATCCAGACCGATGCCGCCATCAACCCGGGCAACTCCGGCGGTGCGCTGGTGGACACGAACGGCCACCTGATGGGCATCAACACGGCCATCTACTCCCGTTCGGGCGGATCGATGGGCATCGGATTTGCCATTCCCACCTCCACCGCGCGCAGCGTGCTCGAAGCCATCGTGCGGGACGGACGGGTCACGCGCGGCTGGATCGGTGTGGAACCCCAGGACCTCACGCCCGAACTGGCCGAGAGTTTTGGCCTGACCAACGCATCGGGCGTGATCATCACCGGCGTGCTGCAGAACGGACCCGCCGCCAGAGCTGGCATCCGCCCAGGCGATGTCATCACGTCGGTCGGCGGCCGTCCCGTCCAGAACGTGGCCCAGCTGCTCTCGGCGGTCGCGGCGCTCACGCCGGGAACGCCGGCCACACTCGCGCTCGTGCGCAAGGACGGACCAAACACGGTGCAGGTCACACCCGGCACGCGGACCCCGCCCCAGACCCGGCCAGCACGTTGAAGGCAGGGCGCCCGTGGCGTCAAAACGGCGCCCTTGAAGCGCCGTTTTCCGCTTTGACGCCTTCCAGGGGTCAGCTGGCGGCGGAGTCCTCGGTGGCAGGCGCGGCGGTCGACCTGGCGAACCAGCGCGAACCCCAGATGCCCAGTTCGTACAGCAGGCACATCGGCACGGCCAGGGCCAGCTGGGAAATCACATCGGGCGGCGTCACGATGGCGGCAATGACAAAAGCCAGCACGATGAAGTAGCCGCGGAACTCCTTGAGTTGTGCGACCGTGACCATGTTCATCTTGACCAGCAGGATCACCACGATGGGCACCTGGAACGCCAGACCGAACGCCAGGTACAGCGAGAGGATGGCTTCGACATAGGACGCGATGTCGGGCGTGGCGGCCACGCTGGCGGGCGTGAACTGCTGGATGAAGCCGAACATCTTGTCGAGCACGAAAAACTGGACGAAGGCAATGCCCACGTAGGCCAGCAGACTGCCCATCACGATCAGCGGCACGGCAAAGCGCTTCTCGTGGCTGTACAGGCCCGGCGCCACGAAGGCCCAGACCTGGTACATCCACCAGGGCAGCGACAGCAGCAGCGCCCCCATGGCCAGCACCTTCAGCGGAACGAAGAAGGGCGAGAACACGCCGACCGCGATCAGCTTCGCATCAGGCGGCATGTGGGCCCGGATCGGGATCGCGATCAGGTCGATCAGGCCGCTCGGGCCGGGCCAGATGGCCAGCAGCGCCATGCACACCCCCAGACCGGCCATGCCATAAAGCAAGCGGTCGCGCAGCTCCAAGAGGTGCTGCACGAACGGCTGTTCGGTCCCGGCGAGTTCGTCGGTGGATTTCTTGGGGTCTGACATCAGCGGGGAGCGGAGGTTGGGCGAGGGCGGAAGCGCGCCACGCGCGCCGCACCCGACTGTGCACGCGTGCGCACGCCCGAGCGCGACTTGTACCACTGGGGCACGGCGCCCTTCTTGAGGCGCCAGTTCTTGCGCGGGTGCTTGTAGACCGGGTTCACGTCGGAGCCGATGCTGCCCAGCGCGTCCTGGTACCCGGAGCCACTGCCTTCCAGACCGGCCGTGGCTTCGGACCACGATTTCTCGAAATCGCTCGCGCCTTCCTGCACCGAGGTCTGCACGTCGCGCGCGGCGTTCTCGACCGACTCCTTCATTTTCTTGAGCTCTTCGAGCTCCATGGAGCGGCTGACCTCGGCCTTGACGTCCGAGACATAGCGCTGCGCCTTGCCGAGCAGGGCACCCACCGTGCGGGCAACGCGGGGCAGCTTTTCGGGGCCGATGACGATCAGCGCCACCGCCCCGATGAGGGCGAGCTTGGAAATGCCCAGATCAATCATGTGGAGGCCGTTTGGAACGCGGGGCCGGCACGGACTTCAGGCCCGGCCGGCAAGGTTCGGCGGTGACGGGCACCGCCGCACGGGCTAGGCTCAGCTTTTCTGCTTGGCTTCGACGTCGATGGCGCTCTTGTCGGCCGGGGTGCTTTGCGTCACCTGCGCGGCCGGTGCAGCCGAAGTATCGGCGGCGTTACCGCCCTCCTTCATGCCGTCCTTGAAGCCTTTGACGGCACCGCCCAGGTCGGAGCCGATGTTCTTGAGCTTCTTGGTGCCGAACACCATGACCACGATCAGCAGCACGATCAGCCAGTGCCAAATGGAAAAGGAACCCATGAGTCTCTCCAACAGTAGAAATGGAAGCGCAGATGCGCGGTTGATGGGATTCTAAGCCCCGGTCATCGGTTCAATGCCCGATGGAAATTCAACCCCTGAGCCAGGGCCGCGGTCCGCCCATGACGTGCACGTGCAGGTGATGCACCTCCTGGCCGCCCTCGCTCCCCGTGTTGCACACGATGCGAAAACCGCCTTCGGGATACGGATTGCAACCCTGCTCCAGCGCCAGCCGAGGCGCCAGCACCATCATCTTGCCCATCAGGCGTTCGTGCTCGGGGGTGAGTTGCGCCATGGACGGGATGTGCAGCTTGGGCACCATCAGGAAGTGCACCGGCGCCCAGGGGTGGATGTCGTGGAAGGCGAACAGGTCTTGGTCTTCGTACACTTTCTTGGACGGGATCTGGCCGACAATGATCTTGCAGAAGAGGCAGTTCGGATCGTGTGCGCTCATGGGTACAGGTGGATTTCAGTCGGGCATGGCCTGGCTGGCGTTCATGCGCACCATGCCCTTGACGACGCGGTAGAGGAACCAGATGGAAATGACCGCCCAGGCGATCATGCCGGGCAGTACCAGAAGAAGCCAGAGCGGGATGGTCAGCACGTACAGCACGCCGGCCCAGAGCACGGAGCGGATGCGCCAGGAAAAATGGCTGGCCTGCCAGGTGCCCGTCGCGTCGTTTTTCTTGACCAGGTCGATGATCAGCGCCACCAGCAGGATGCCGATGCCGACCTGTGCGCCCGGCACCACCGCCGCCACCGCGACGATCAGGTGCAGCAGGTAGCTGATCCAGCCCACCGTCTTGAGGGATTCGGCCTTCTCGCTGTCGACCGCCTTGACGTCGATGAAGTCGCTCATGTCCGCTCCTTTCAGGACTTGGGTTCGGTCTCGCGCGCCACCGCCCTGCGCAAGGCCTTCTCTTCCAGGCCACTGAGACCCTCGCGACGCGCCAGCTCGGCCACCACGTCGGACGGCGCCTTGCCGTAATGGGCCAGCGCGATCATGCTGTGGAACCAGAGATCGGCCACCTCGTTGACCAGTTTCTGCGCGTCGCCCCCATGCTCGCAGTCCTTGGCGGCCATCACGGCCTCGGTCGCTTCCTCGCCAATCTTCTTGAGGAAGGCGTCCGGTCCCTTGTGCAACAGGCGGGCGATGTAGCTCTTCTCGGGGTCGCCGCCGTTGACCGGCTTGCGACTTTCAATGACCGCAGCCAGGCGGGCGAGCGAATCGGTGTCGGACATGGGGCTCACTTGTAAATCGATTCCGGGTCCTTGAGCACCGGATCGACCGGCACCCACTGTCCATTCTGGTGGCGCTGGAAGAAGCAGCTGTGACGCCCGGTGTGGCAGGCGATGCCGGGTTCGTGTCCCAGCTGGGTCACCTTGAGCAGCACCACGTCGTTGTCGCAGTCGAGGCGTATGTCGTGCACCGTCTGCACGTGACCCGACTCTTCGCCCTTGAACCAGAGCCTGTTGCGCGAGCGGCTGAAGTACACCGCTCGCCCCAGCTCGGCGGTCTTCTGCAGGGCCTCGCGGTTCATCCAGGCGAACATCAGCACGTCGCCGGTGGCCGCTTCCTGCGCGATCACGGGCACCAGGCCCTGCGCGTCCCATTGGATGGCGTCGAGCCAGTCGTTGGTCATATGTCAGAGCCTCACGGGGATGCCGCGCTCGGCCATGCGCTGCTTGGCCTCGGCCACGGTGTATTCGCCGTAGTGGAAGATGCTGGCGGCCAGCACCGCGTCGGCCCTGCCCTGCTGCACGCCGTCGGCCAGGTGGTCGAGGTTGCCCACGCCGCCGGAGGCGATGACAGGCACGCCGACGGCGTCGGCCACCGCACGGGTGAGCTCGAGGTCGAAGCCGCTCTTGGTGCCGTCGCGGTCCATGCTGGTCAGCAGGATCTCGCCAGCGCCGTGGTCGGCCATCTGGCGCGCCCAGGCCACGGCATCCAGTCCGGTGTTCTTGCGACCGCCGTGGCTGTAGACGTCCCAGCCCGGGCCGCGCGCGGCCAGGTCTTCGCCGTGGCGGCGCTTGGCGTCGATGGCCACCACGATGCACTGCGAGCCGTACTTGTCCGACGCGTCCCGGATCACCTGCGGGTTGGCAATGGCCGCCGAGTTGAAACTGGTCTTGTCGGCCCCGGCGTTGAGCAGGCGGCGCACGTCTTCCACGGTGCGCACGCCACCGCCCACCGTGAGCGGGATGAAGACCTGCGAGGCCACGTCCTCGATGATGTGCAGGATCAGATCGCGGCCGTCGCTGGTGGCGGTGATGTCCAGAAAGGTCAACTCGTCGGCGCCCTGCTCGTTGTAGCGGGCGGCGATTTCCACCGGGTCGCCGGCATCGCGCAGTTCGACGAAATTGACACCCTTGACCACGCGGCCACCGGTCACGTCCAGGCAGGGGATGATGCGTTTGGCGAGCATCAGGCTTCAGCCATTGAGTTCATCGGCCAGCTTCTGCGCCGCTTCGAAATCGAGATCGCCGCTGTAGATGGAGCGGCCGCAGATCACGCCCTCCACACCCTCTTCTTCCACCGCGCACAGGCTACGGATATCGTCCATGTTGGACAGGCCGCCCGAGGCGATGACGGGAATCGACAGCGACTGCGCCAGCTTGACGGTGGCGTCGATGTTGATGCCGCTGAGCATGCCGTCGCGGCCGATGTCGGTGTAGATGATGGATTCGACGCCGTAGTCCTCGAACTTCTTGCCCAGGTCCACCACCTCGTGGCCGGTGAGCTTGCTCCAGCCGTCGGTGGCGACCTTGCCGTCCTTGGCGTCCAGGCCGACGATGATGTGGCCGCCGAAAGCGGTGCAGGCGTCCTGCAGGAAGCCCGGGTTCTTGACCGCCGCAGTGCCGATGATCACGTAGCGCAGGCCGGCGTCCAGGTAGCGCTCGATGGTGTCGAGGTCGCGGATGCCGCCACCCAGCTGCACGTCCACCTCGGCACCGACTTCCTTGAGGATGGCGCGGATGGCCTGCTCGTTCCTGGGCTTGCCGGCGAACGCGCCGTTCAGATCCACCAGATGCACGCGGCGGGCACCCTTGTTGACCCAGTTGCGGGCCATGGCCGCCGGGTCTTCACCGAACACTGTGGATTGGTCCATGTCGCCCTGCTTGAGGCGAACGCACTGGCCGTCTTTGAGATCGATCGCGGGAATCAGCAGCATGATGGTCGGTGGAGCAGGACGTCAGGGGTTCCAGTGGAGGAAGTTGCGGTAGAGCGCCAGACCCTGGTCGGCACTCTTCTCGGGGTGGAACTGGGTGGCGAAGATATTGTCGCGCGCGATGGCGCAGGCAAAGCGGCCACCGTAGTCGGTCTCGCCCGCCACCTGATCGGGCCGGGTGGGCCTGGCGTGGAAGCTGTGCACAAAATAGAAATACGAACCGTCCGGAATGCCCCGCCACAGCGGGTGCGGATCGGCGCCACCGGCAGACTGGAAGACCTGGTTCCAGCCCATCTGCGGCACCTTGAAGCGGTTGCCGTCGGGCTGCGTGCGGCCTTCGAGCTGAAAACGCACCACCTCGCCGGGGATCAGGCCCAGGCCATCGGTCGGGCCTTCCTCGCTGCGGTCCAGCAGCATCTGCATGCCCACGCAGACGCCGAACAGCGGCTTGTCAGCGGCCGCGTGCAGCACCGCGTCGAGCAGGCCGGAGGCGGCGAGTTCGCGCATGCAGTCGGCCATGTGGCCCTGGCCAGGCAGCACCACACGGTCGGCGTCGAACACGTCCTGCGCGCGCGAAGTGACGATGACGTTGTGGCCTGTGGCCTGCGCCGCGTGCACCACCGCCTGCGAAACGGAACGCAGGTTGCCGCTGCCGTAGTCCACCACGGCGACTGTCTGGGATCTCATCGGTCCGGAGAGGAAGTTACAGGGAACCCTTGGTCGAGGGAATCACGTCACCCAGGCGCTCGTCGCGTTCCAGCGCCATGCGCAGCGCGCGGGCGAAGGCCTTGAACACGGTCTCGGCCTGGTGGTGGGCGTTCTCGCCGTGCAGGTTGTCGATGTGCAGCGTCACACCCGCATGGTTGACGAAGCCCTGGAAGAACTCGAACGCCAGCTGGGTGTCGAAGGCCCCGACCATGCCGGCCTTGAAGGGCACGCGCATGTGCAGGCCGGGACGACCTGAAAAATCGATCACCACACGCGAGAGCGCTTCGTCCAGCGGCACGTAGGCGTGGCCGTAACGGCGGATGCCTTTCTTGTCGCCCACGGCCTTGGTAAAAGCCTGGCCCAGGGTGATGCCCACGTCTTCCACCGTGTGGTGGCCGTCGATGTGCAGGTCGCCTTTGGCCTCGATCTCGAGGTCGATCAGCCCGTGGCGGGCGATCTGGTCGAGCATGTGATCGAAGAAGCCGATGCCCGTGCAGAGGAGGGCCTTGCCCGAACCGTCGAGGTTGACGTGCACGCGGATCTGCGTCTCGGACGTGTTGCGCTGGACGTCGGCGACTCGGGCGGTGGCGGAAGATGGGGTGGTCATAGACTGGCTTGCAGGGCGGCGATCATCTGCGTGTTCTCGTCGGGGGTGCCGACGGTCAGGCGCAGACACTGGCCCAGCAGTGGGTGCATTTTAGAAACATTCTTGACCAGCACGCCGCGGGCCTTCAGGCCATCGAAGGCCTTTTGCGCGTCAGGCATGCGCACCAGCACCATGTTGGCCTGGCTGGGGAACGGCTGGACGCCCGGCAGGGTCGCCAGCGCGGCGATCAGCCGTTCGCGTTCGGCGCGAATCGTCGCGGCCTGCCGGGCGAACACGTCGGCGTGTTCCAGCGCGAACAGCGCGCACTCGGCGTTGAGCACGCTCACGTTGTAGGGCGGGCGCAGCTTGTCCACCTCGTGCACCAGCGCCTGCGGGCCGAGCAGGTAGCCCAGACGCACGCCGGCCAGACCGAATTTGGACAGCGTGCGCATCAGCAGCACGTTGGCATTGGCCGCCGGGTGCGCGCGGATTTCGTCGAGCCAGCTGCGGCTGGAAAACGGCTGGTAGGCCTCGTCCATGACCACCAGGCCGCCGAAACTGGCGGCCTCAGCGATCAGGCGGCGGATCACCGCGGCGTCCCACAGGTTGGCCGTGGGGTTGTTCGGGTAGGCGAGGTAGGTGATGGTGGGTTTGTGCTGGCGCATCGCGGCCAGCATGGCCGGCTCATGAAGCTCGAAGTCGGCGGCGAGATCGACCCCGTGGAAGGCCAGGCCCTGCAGCTGGGCGCTCATGGCGTACATCACGAAACCGGGCAGCGGCGCGAGGATGCTGGCGCCGGGGATGTCGCAGCCCATGGCCAGCAGCGAGATCAGCTCGTCGGAACCGTTGCCCAGCATCAGGGCGTTGCCTTCGGGCAGATCGACGTAGCGGGCCAGCGCCTGCTTCAGGTCTTCGATGCGCGCGCCGGGATAGCGGTTGATGGCGACGGCGCCCAGGCGCTCGCCCAACGCCTTCCGCAATTCGGGCGGCAACGAAAACGGGTTCTCCATCGCATCCAGCTTGACCAGTCCGGTCGCGTCCTGGATGGCGTAGGCGTGCATGGACTGGATGTCCTGGCGGATGTTCTGCAGCGGATTGGGAAGGGAAGCACTCATAGGGAATCCATCGAGAAGACCAGTGAACCGGCCAGCACACGCCGTGGAACCGGCTTTGCCGGGCCACAGGCGTGGTCCCCCTGGGGGGAAGACGCGAAGCGGCGCAGGGGGGGTGTCATTTCACGTCTCGCATCGGGGGCATGGTGGACAGGCGCAGTTCGGCGGCCCGTGCATGGGCCTGCAGGCCTTCGCCGTAGGCCAGTTCGGCCGCGATGGCGCCCAGCGGCTGGGCGCCGACCGGGCTGACCTCGATCAGGCTGCTGCGCTTCTGGAAGTCGTACACGCCCAGCGGCGAGGAAAAACGGGCGGTGCCGCTGGTGGGCAACACGTGGTTGGGACCGGCGCAGTAGTCGCCCAGGCTCTCGCTGGTGTAGGCGCCCAGGAAGATGGCACCGGCATGTTTGAGCAGCGGTTCCCAGCGGTGCGGATCGTTGCTCGACACCTCCAGGTGCTCGGGCGCGATGCGGTTGCTGATGGCGCAGGCCTCGGCCATGTCGCGCGTCAGGATCAGCGCGCCCCGGTCGTTCAGGCTCTTGGCGATGATGGCCGCGCGCGGCATGGTCGGCAGCAGGCGATCGATCTCGCGCTGCACCGCGTCGAGGTAGGCCGCATCGGGGCACAGCAGGATGGACTGCGCCAGCTCGTCGTGCTCGGCCTGGCTGAACAGGTCCATCGCCACCCATTCGGCGGGTGTGCTGCCGTCGGCCAGCACCAGGATCTCGCTCGGACCGGCGATCATGTCGATGCCCACGGTGCCGAACACGCGCTTCTTGGCGCTGGCCACGTAGGCGTTGCCCGGGCCGGTGATCTTGTCGACCTTGGGCACGGTGGCCGTGCCATAAGCCAGCGCGGCCACGGCCTGCGCGCCGCCGATGGTGAAGGCACGCGTGACGCCGGCCACGTAGGCGGCGGCCAGCACCAGCGGGTTCTTCTCGCCCTTGGGCGTGGGCACCACCATGATGATCTCGCCCACCCCGGCCACATGGGCGGGGATGGCGTTCATCAGCACCGACGACGGATAGGCCGCCTTGCCGCCGGGCACGTAGATGCCCACGCGGTCCAGCGGCGTGACCTTCTGGCCCAGCAGCGTGCCGTCTTCGTCGCGGTAGGTCCAGCTTTCGCCCGAGGCTTTCTTCTGCGCCTCGTGGTAGCGGCGCACGCGCGCCGCCGCAGCCTCCAGCGCGCTGCGCTGGGCGGCGGGCAGTCCGTCGAACGCGGCCTTGAGTTCGGTCTGGGTCAGCTCCAGTTCGGCCATCGTGGCCGCCTGCAAACCGTCAAAGCGCGCGGTGTATTCCAGCACCGCCGCGTCGCCACGCGCCTGCACATCGGTCAGGATGTCCGCCACGCGCTGCTCGATCGCATGGTCCGTCTCCGCCGACCAGTGCAGCCGCTGGGCGAACTGCGCTTCGAAATCGGCCGCGGCGGTGGACAGGCGAAGGGGCGTGGCGGTCAGGCTCATGACGTGGATTTGCCTTTCTGGAGGGCGTTGGTGAAAGCGTCGAGGATGGGGCGGATGGCGGCCTGCTTGAGCTTGAGGGCGGCCTGGTTGACCACCAGGCGCGAGCTGATGTCCATGATCTGCTCGACCTCGACCAGCTGGTTGGCCTTGAGCGTCTTGCCGGTGGACACCAGATCGACGATGGCGTCGGCCAGGCCGGTCAGCGGGGCCAGCTCCATGCTGCCGTAGAGCTTGATCAGGTCCACGTGCACGCCCTTGCTGGCGAAGAACTCGCGCGCGATGGTCGTGTACTTGGTGGCCACCTTCAGGCGCGCGCCCTGGCGCACGGCGGTGGCGTAGTCGAAGTCGTCGCGCACCGCGACGCTCATGCGGCATTTGGCGATCTGCAAATCGAGCGGCTGGTACAGGCCCTGGCCGCCGTGCTCGATCAGCGTGTCCTTGCCGGTCACGCCCAGGTCGGCGCCACCGTGTTCCACGTAGGTGGGCACGTCGGTGGCACGCACCAGCACCACGCGCACCTCGGGCTGGTTGGTCGGCAGGATGAGCTTGCGGGAGGTTTCCGGGTCTTCCAGCACCTCGATGCCGGCCGCCTGGAGCAGCGGCAGGGTCTCATCGAAGATGCGGCCTTTGGAGAGGGCGAGTGTGATCATTTGATGCGTTCAATATCGGCGCCGATGCCGCACAGCTTGGCTTCCATCTGGTCGTAGCCGCGGTCCAGGTGGTAGATGCGGTCCACGATGGTCTCGCCCTCGGCCACCAGACCGGCGATCACCAGACTGGCCGAGGCGCGCAGGTCGGTCGCCATCACGGTCGCGCCCTGCAACTTGTCGACGCCCTCGATCACCGCGACCTTGCCATCGGTCTGGATCTTCGCGCCCAGGCGCACCAGTTCGTTGACGTGCATGAAGCGGTTTTCGAAGATGGTTTCGGTGACCTTGCTGGTGCCGGTGGCGATGCAGTTGAGCGCCATGAACTGGGCCTGCATGTCGGTCGGGAAACCCGGGTACTCGGTGGTGCGGAAACTCTGCGCCTTCAGGCGGCCCGAGGCGCGCACGCGGATGAAGCCGTCACCGGCCTCGATCTCGGCGCCCGCGTCGTGCAGCTTGTCGATCACCGCGTCCAGGTGCTCGGCACGGGCGTGGCGCAGGATCACGTCACCGCCGGTGGCGGCCACCGCACACAGGAAGGTGCCGGCCTCGATGCGGTCAGCCACCACCTGGTGGTTGCAGCCGTGCAGCCGGTCCACGCCCTGGATGTGGATACGGCTGGTGCCATGGCCTTCGATCTTGGCGCCCATGGCGATCAGCATCTCGGCCAGGTCGGGAATCTCCGGTTCCTGCGCCGCGTTCTCCAGGAGGGTTTCGCCTTCGGCCAGCGCCGCCGCCATGAGGAAGTTCTCGGTGCCGGTCACGGTCACCATGTCGGTCGCGATGCGCGCGCCGTGCAGGCGCGAGCGGCCCTGCGGCAGCTTGGCGACCATGTAGCCGTGCTCGACCACGATCTCGGCGCCCATGGCCTGCAGACCCTTGATGTGCTGGTCCACCGGGCGCGATCCGATGGCGCAACCACCGGGCAGCGACACCTTGGCCCGCCCGAAGCGCGCCAGCAACGGCCCCAGCACCAGCACCGACGCACGCATGGTCTTGACCAGCTCGTACGGCGCTTCGGGGTTGAGGCTGTCGGGCGCCTGGAAGCTCATGCCGCCGCGCTCGCCGTGGGTCTCGGTCTTGACCCCCATGTTGTCGAGCAGCAGGCGCATGGTGGCCACGTCCCGCAGGCGAGGCACGTTGGTCATGTGCACCGGGTCGCCGGTCAGCAGCGTGGCGCACAACTCTGGCAAGGCCGCGTTCTTGGCGCCGGAAATGGTGACCTCGCCATTGAGCGGTCGGCCACCGGTGATACGCAGTTTGTCCATGTCTCAGTGTTCTTTCAGTTGACCAGTGCGGCTAGGATCAGGGCCACCGCAGAACCGGCTTTGCCGGGCTGCTGGTGGCGCCACCCGGGGGGTGACGCGAAGCGGCGCGGGGGGATCATGGATTCGCCGACCATTCGGCAGGGGTAAAGGTTTTCATCGACAGGGCGTGCACTTCGTCGGTCTTCATGCGGTCGCCCAACGTGGCGTAGACGCGCTGGTGGCGCGCGATCGGTCGCTTGCCCTCGAACTCGGACGAGACGATGACGGCGGCCCAGTGGCGGCCGTCGCCGCTGACCTCGATGTGCTCGCAGCTCAGGCCGGCGGCGATGATGGTTTGGAGTTGGTCTGCAGTCATGGGTCTAGTGTCGGATCCTGTAACCGGTGCGCAGCAGGGTCAGAGCCAGTGCGCTGACCAGCACCAGCGCCGTGGCCACGATGGACAGGCTCAGCCAGGGCGAGACGTCGCTGACGCCGAAGAAGCCGTGGCGGAACCCGTCGATCATGTAGAAGAAAGGGTTGAGGTGGCTCACCCGCTGCCACACATCGGGCAGGGAATGGATGGAATAGAACACGCCCGAGAGGAAGGTCATGGGCATGATGATGAAGTTCTGGAACGCGGCCATCTGGTCGAACTTGTCGGCCCACAGTCCGGCGATCACGCCCAGCGCGCCCAGCAAGGCCGCACCCAGGATGGCAAACACCAGGATCCACAGCGGCGCCACGAGCGTGGGTTGCGCGTACCACCAGGTCGCCGCCACCACACCCGCCCCCACCGCCAGACCCCGGACCACCGACGAACCTACGTAGGCGACGAACCAGGCGCGGTGAGACAGCGGTGTCAGCAGCAGGAACACCAGGTTGCCCATGATCTTGCTCTGGACCAGCGACGAGCTGCTGTTGGCGAACGCGTTCTGCAGCACGCTCATCATCACCAGTCCGGGCAGCAGGAAAGCGGTGTAGCTCACCTGGCCGTAGACCTTGTCGCTGTCCTGGAGCACGTGGCCGAAGATCATCATGTACAGGATGGCCGTGATGACCGGCGCCGCCACGGTCTGGAAACCGACTTTCCAGAAGCGCAGCACTTCCTTGTAGAACAGCATCCGCCAGCCGGTCATGCCCGAGCCCCCTGCCCACCGTCGGTGGCCTTTTCCATGACCTCGATGAACACATCCTCCAGATCGGCCTTGCGGATCTCCACGTCCTCAGCCGTCACGCCGGCCTGGCGTGCCTTTGCCAGCCACTGTTCCACCTCGTGGGCGTTGTGCGCCGGCAGTTGCACGACGCGCCCGGTGACCCGCGCCCGGGCGGCCAGGTCGGCCGGCAGGGCCTGATCGGTCTTGAAGCGCAGCACGCTGGACGATGCGCGGCTGAGCAGATCGGACGTCTTTTCCAGCGCCACCAGTTGCCCCTGCCGGAGCATGGCGATGCGACCGCACAGGGCTTCGGCCTCTTCCAGGTAGTGGGTGGTCAGCAGCACTGTGCTGCCCTGTTTGTTGAGCTGGCTGATGAACTGCCACAGCGTCTGGCGCAACTCGACGTCCACACCGGCGGTGGGCTCGTCCAGCACGATCACGGGCGGCCTGTGCACCAGCGCCTGCGCCACCAGCACCCGGCGTTTCATGCCGCCCGAGAGCTGGCGCATGTTGGCGCCAGCCTTGTCGGCCAGCCCGAGACCTGTGAGCAGTTCATCGATCCAGTCGTCGTTGTGGCGGATGCCGAAATAGCCCGCCTGGAAGCGCAGGGCTTCGCGCACGTTGAAGAAGGGGTCGAAGACCAGTTCCTGCGGCACCACGCCCAGCGCCCGCCGGGCGGCCGCGTAGTCGGTCTGCACGTCGTGCCCCAGGACCCGCACGCGCCCACCGGTCGGTCGCGTCAGGCCAGCCAGGATGCTGATGAGCGTGGTCTTGCCGGCGCCGTTCGGCCCGAGCAGGCCGAAGAATTCGCCCGCCTCGATGTCGAAAGCCACACCTTTGAGCGCCTGCAGCTCCCCGCGCGCACTGCGGTAGCGCTTGGAAACGTTCTGGAATGAAACGGCGGGCATGAATGAAGAGCCCCAGTGCTCGCGACGAGCCAGCTGGCCCGATACGGCGGGGAACCGGGCATTTTACCGGCTGACCCGGCCTTGGCCTTGCGGCAGGGCTGTTCGCGGTTCAGACCGCCAGCAGTTCCTGCACGCCGTAGAGCGCGACCAGGTCGCGCAGACGCTGGGGACCATGGCGCAGCTCCAGGGTCTTGCCCCGTTGCTGCAGCTCACGGCGCAGCTCCAGCAGCACCGCCACCGCCGACGAATCGCATTCGTTCAGGGCGCCCGCATCCAGCACGGCCGTGGGTCCCGGCTGGGCCAGCAACGCACTGCGCAACTGCTCCAGGGTGGACACTGCCTGCTCCAGCGTCAAGCGCTCGGGCAGGCTGCAGGCGTTGGCAAGTTCCGGCACGGGGAGACCCTCAACCCGCTTTGGCCGTGGCACCGGCCTTGTTGCGCTGGGCCAGCATGGCAATCAAGCCGTCGATGCCCTTGCTGTTGATTTCCTGCGCGAACTGGGAACGGTAGGTTTCCACCAGCCAGACGCCCAGCACGTTCAAGTCGTAGATTTTCCAGCCTTCAGGGGTTTTCTCCAGACGGTACTCCAGTTGGATCGGCTCGCCCCGGCCGCGGACTTCGGAACGGACCACCACCTCGGTGTCTTCCGGCTTGGCGCGGAACGGTTTGAAACTCACCGTCTGGTCCTTGACTTCGCCCAGCGCGCCCGAATAGGTGCGCACCAGCAGGGTCTTGAACTCGTCCTGCAGCAGCTGCTGCTGCGCCGGGGTGGCCTGGCGCCAGAAGCGGCCCACGGCGGACGAGGTCATGCGGGTGAAGTTGACGTTGGGCATGATCTTGCTGTCCACCAGCGCCATGATGCGGTTGACATCACCCTTCTGGATCGCCGCATCGGCCTTGACGGCCGCCATCACTTCACCCGAGATGCGCTTGACCAGCGCATCGGGCGCTTCTTCGGCCGCCAGAGCCACGGATGGCAGGGTCGGCACACTGGCGACAGCGAGCACGGCGATGAGACGGGAAAACCATTGGCGTCTTTGCATGACTGAGAGTCCTTTCTGTGCGGTGGCGGCTGGCGGGATTCAGGCCACGGTTCTGTGACCGGGACTGTACGTCACCGGTTCCGGGTCAAATGTGTCGCTTGTGTAATTTCGGGGTGTCCAGGTGCGGGGTTTGGCACGTTTCACCGAGGTGCCGCAGCCCCGTTGCCGTTCCCCAGACCGCTGCCCTCGTCGATCAGGTCGTCGATCTGGCTCTGGCGGCGCTGCAGGTAGACATCGCGGGTGAAGCTGTACTTGTCCAGCGCGGCACCTTCCAGCATGGTGGTCGCCCGCAAGAGGTTCGCCCGCGTTTCGACCGCACGCAGTCCGGACAGCATGTTGCGCGTCGGAATGTGATCGATGCGCGAAACCAGGTCGCCACTGGTCTCAACGCCAAAACCTGCGGCGTCGCGCAAGGACGAGGGGCCGAAGATCGGCAACACCAGATAGGGCCCGGAAGGCACACCCCAGCGGCCCAGGGTCTGGCCAAAGTCCAGGCGGGTGCGTTCGATCCCCATCTCGGAGGCGATGTCGATCAGTCCTGCCATGCCGAACGCCGTGTTGACGCCCACGCGCAAGGCGTTCTCGGCGGCGGCTTGCTGCTTGAGCTGCAGGGTGGCGTTGACGAAGGACCAGACGTCGCGCAGGTTTTCGAAGAAGTTGTTCACGCCGGTGCGCACCAGATCGGGCGTGACGTCCCGGTACACCGTGGCCACCGGCTTGAGCACCGCACCGTCCACCGCGTCGTTGAACTGGCTCACGCTGCGGTTCAAGGGCTCCAGCGGATCGCGCGGATGCGCGTCCGGCCCCGTGGCGCAACCGGCCAGGCCGGCCACCCACAACAAGGCGGTGGCAGAGGCAAACCTCCAGGTCCAATCTGTTTTCATCTCACCCCCTCTGTCCGGGACCGAGGTCCCCGTGGTCACCGCGTGATCATTGCGCCGGTGCTGTCTGACCACCGTCGGCCGCCTTGTTGAACAGGAACTGGCCGATCAGGTTTTCCAGCACCACGGCCGACTGGGTCTGCGTGATCACATCACCATTGGCCAGGTTTTTCACATCACCACCGGGCTCGATGCCGATGTACTGATCGCCGAGCAGGCCAGCGGTCAGGATCTTGGCCGACGAGTCCTTGGGGAACTGGATGTCCTTGCGGATTTCCATGGTCGCCACGCCCTGGAAGGTCTGGGCGTCGAGGGTGATGCTGGTCACACGCCCGACATTCACACCGGCCGAGCGCACCGGCGCCCGCGACTTGAGACCGCCGATGTTGTCAAACCGGGCCTGCACCGTGTAGGTGTCACCGCCGTTGGTGAAGCTGGCCAGGTTGGCGGCCTTGAGGGCCAGGAACAGCAGGGCCAGCGCGCCCAGCGCGACAAACAGGCCCACGAGAATTTCGGTACTTTTCCTGTCCATGATCAAGCCTCTCGCAGAGCCGCCTCCGGAGAGGCTTGCGCCCCCTCGGGGGGCAGTGAATACACGCAGTGATGAACGTGGCGGTTCATGTTTCTCTCGGGGGTCAAGGGGTCGAGAACATCAGGGCCGTCAGGATGAAGTCCATGGCCAGCACGCCCAACGACGCGGTGACCACGGTGCGCGTGGTCGCATAGGCCACCCCTTCGGGCGTGGCTTCGGTTTCATAGCCTTGGTAGAGCGCCACCGCGGTGCAGATGACGCCGAACACCGCGCTCTTGACCACGCCGTTGCCCACGTCGCGCCAGACGTCCACACCGTTCTGCTGGATGGACCAGAAATTGCCGGCGTCGATGCCGATCAGCAGCACCGCCACCACATAGGCACCCAGAATGCCCACGGTGGAAAACAGCGCCGCCAGCAGCGGCATGGAAACGATGCCGCCCAGGAAGCGCGGCGCCAGCACCCGCGCCTTGGGGTCGATGGCCATGAGTTCCATGGCGGCGATCTGTTCACCCGCCTTCATCAGGCCGATCTCTGCGGTGAGCGAAGTGCCGGCGCGACCGGCGAACAGCAGCGCCGTGACCACCGGACCCAGTTCACGAACCAGCGCCAGATTCACGATCAGGCCCAGCGATTCCGCTGCACCGTAGGTGGTGAGCGCGTAGTACATCTGCAGAGCCAGCACGAAACCGACGGCCGTGCCCGAGGCCAGGATGATGACCAGCGAGCGATTGCCGATGGCGTGGATCTGCTGGACCACCAGGCCCGGGCGGGTGATGGCCGCCGGCAGCGCCAGCAGCAGCTCCCAGAAGAAGAAGGCACCCCGCCCCCAGCTGGCCAGAACGTCCAGCGTTCGGCGACCGAGCATCTGCAAGGCGTTCATGGTATGGCCTCCAGACCGAAGTCCTGCGCCACGGGTCTGGCCGGGTAGTGGAATTTGACCGGGCCGTCGGGCTCGCCACGCACGAACTGCCGCACCTCGGGCTCGGTGCTGGCCATCAGCTCGGCCGGTGTGCCCTGGGCCACCACCCGGCCACCGGGCGCGAGCAGCACCACCCAGTCGCTGATGGCCATGCACTGGGGCACATCGTGCGAGATCAGCAGCGTGGTCGCGCCGGTCACATCGGTCAGGGTGCGGATGAGCTTGGCCGCCACGCCCATGGACACCAGGTCCAGGCCGGCAAACGGCTCGTCGTACATGATGAGTTCGGGATCGAGCGCGATGGCCCGCGCCAGGGCCACGCGACGCGCCATGCCGCCCGAGACCTCGCTGATCTTGAGCTGGGCCGCACCGCGCAGGCCGACGGCGTTGAGTTTCATGAGCACGATGTCGCGGACCAGCGCCTCGGGCAGATCCGTCATCTCGCGCAGCGGGAAGGCCACGTTGTCGAAGACGTTGAGGTCGGTGAACAGGGCGCCGAACTGGAACAGCATGCCCAGGCGGCGGCGCAACCGGAACAGCTGCGCCTTGTCGTGGGTGTCGATCACCTCGCCGTCGAACACCACTCGGCCGCTGTTGGCCGCATGCACACCGCCGATCAGGCGCAGCAGCGTGGTCTTGCCACAACCCGACCCGCCCAGCACCGCCGTGACCTGGCCACGGGCGAAGGTCAACGACAGGTCGCTCAGGATCGTCCTGCGGCTGTCGTAGCCGAAGGTGACGTGGTCGATCTCGATGAAGGGGGTGGAGCTCATGGGACAGGGAAAAGAGCCAGCGATTGTCTCATGAGGGTAAATCCCTAAGGCTTTGGACCTATTGCACTACCCAGGCCACCGGAATTGAGCTGCTCCCGGAGCGGGTGCCCCAGTCGAGAACACGGTGGAACCGGCTCCGCCGGGCCGCACGCGTTGCCCCCTGAAGGGGGTCGCGCGCGGCGCGGCAAGGGTGATTCGATCAGCGCGGCAGGTCGGAACAACCCATCAGGAACTCGTCCACGGCCCGTGCGGCCTGGCGCCCTTCGCGGATGGCCCACACCACCAGCGACTGGCCCCGGCGCATGTCGCCGGCCGCGAACACCTTGGCCACGTTGGTGGCATAGCCGCCGGTGAAGTCCGTGGTGGCCTTGGCGTTGCCGCGCGCGTCCTTGTCCACACCGAAGGCGTCCAGCACGGTGGCGACCGGGTTCACGAAACCCATGGCCAAGAGCACCAGGTCGGCCTTGTATTCCTTCTCGGTGCCGGCGACTTCGACCATCTTGCCGTCCTTGAACTCCACTTGAACGGTCTTGAGGCCGGTCAGCTTGCCGTTCTTGCCGACGAACTCCTTGGTGGAGATGGCGAACTCCCGCGCCAGGATGCCCTTCTCCGCGCTTTCATCGTGGCTGGAGCTGGTGCGCAGCTTCAGCGGCCAGTAGGGCCACACCAGGGGCTTGTTCTCCTGCTCGGGCGGCTGGGGCATGACCTCGAACTGGGTCACGCTGACGGCGCCGTGGCGGGTGCTGGTGCCCACGCAGTCGCTGCCGGTGTCACCACCGCCGATGACGATCACGTGCTTGCCGTCGGCGCGCAGCTGGTTCTTGAGCTTGTCGCCGGCGTTGACCTTGTTCTGCTGCGGCAGGAACTCCATGGCGAAGTGCACGCCGTCCAGCTCGCGGCCGGGCACCGGCAGGTCGCGGCTCTGCTCGGCACCACCGGTCAGCAGCACGGCGTCGAACTGGGCCTTGAGGTCCTCGGCGCTGATCACGGTCTTGGCGTCGTTGGTGACCTTGCTGCCTTCGGGCATGGCGCCGATGAGGGTGCTGGTATTGAACACCACGCCCTCGGCTTCCATCTGCGCCACGCGGCGGTCGATGTGCGACTTCTCCATCTTGAAGTCGGGAATGCCGTAGCGCAGCAGACCGCCGATGCGGCTGTTCTTCTCGAACACCGTCACATCGTGGCCGGCGCGCGCCAGCTGCTGAGCAGCGGCCAGACCGGCCGGGCCGGAGCCGACCACCGCCACCTGCTTGCCGGACTTGTGCCTGGCCGGCTGGGGCTTGACCCAGCCTTCGGCCCAGGCCTTGTCGATGATGGCGTGCTCGATGGACTTGATGCCCACCGCGTCGCCGTTCACGTTGATGGTGCAGGCCGCCTCGCAGGGCGCGGGGCAGATGCGGCCGGTGAACTCGGGGAAGTTGTTGGTGCTGTGCAGCACGGTGATGGCGTTCTGCCAGTCACCCGAATACACGAGGTCGTTGAAGTCCGGAATGATGTTGTTGACCGGGCAGCCGTTGTTGCAGAACGGCGTGCCGCAGTCCATGCAGCGCGCGCCCTGGATCTTGGCCTGCGCGTCATCGAGACCGATCACGAATTCCCTGTAGTGCTTCAGGCGTTCGGCGACGGGCTTGTAGCCCTCTTCCAGGCGCTCGTATTCCATGAAGCCGGTGACTTTTCCCATGATGTTGGTCCTGCGTGTAGACGTTGTTTACTTGGCCGGGGCCGCTTGCTTCTTGGCGCTGCTCTGGGCCTTGCCGGTGGCGGCCGCGGCCGCCTTCCTGGCGTTGATCTCGGCCAGGGCGCGCTTGTATTCGGTCGGGAACACCTTCACGAACTTCGCGCGGGCCTCGGCCCAGTTGTCCAGCAGCTCGCGGGCGCGCTTGCTGCCGGTCCACCGGTTGTGCTCTTCCAGCAGCTTCCTGAGCTGGGCCTCGTCGGTCTGGTCGCGGTGCCACACGGCCTTGTCGATGGACGCTTCCTGCTCGGCGGCGGACAGCACCTTCTCCAGCGCCACCTGGGCGGTGTTGCAACGCTTGGCGAACAGCCCATCCTCGTCGTAAACGTAGGCGATGCCACCGCTCATGCCCGCCGCGAAGTTGCGGCCGGTCTTGCCCAGCACCAGCACGGTGCCGCCGGTCATGTATTCGCAACCGTGGTCACCCGTGCCCTCGACCACCGCCGTGGCGCCGGACAGGCGCACGGCAAAACGCTCGCCGGCCACGCCGCTGAAGAAAGCCTCGCCGCTGGTGGCACCGTACATCACGGTGTTGCCGACGATGATGTTGCGCGCCGCGTCGCCGCGGAAGTCGATGCTGGGTCGCACCACCACGCGGCCGCCCGACAGGCCCTTGCCGGTGTAGTCGTTGGCGTCGCCGATCAGGTACAGCGTGATGCCGTTGCACAGGAAGGCGCCGAAGGACTGGCCGCCCGTGCCTTCGAGCTGGATGCGGATGGTGTCGTCGGGCAGGCCTTCGGGATGCACCTTGGTCACCGCGCCGGAGAGCATGGCACCCAGGGAGCGGTTCACGTTGCGTGCGCGCTCCATGAACTGGACCTTCTCGCCCTTTTCGATCGCGGCCTGGCTCTTGGCGATCAGCACCTTGTCGAGCGACTTTTCCAGGCCGTGGTCCTGGGTCTGCGTGTGCAGGCGCGGCACGTCGGCCGGCACCGCCGGCGTGGCCAGCAGGCGGCTGAAGTCCAGGCCGCGGGCCTTCCAGTGCTCGATGCCCTGGCGCATGTCCAGCAGGTCGGCGCGACCGATCAGGTCGTCGAACTTGCGCACGCCCAGCTGCGCCATGATCTGGCGCGCTTCTTCGGCGATAAAGAAGAAATAGTTGACCACGTGCTCGGGCTTGCCCGAGAACTTCTTGCGCAGCGCCGGGTCCTGCGTGGCCACGCCCACCGGGCAGGTGTTGAGGTGGCACTTGCGCATCATGATGCAGCCCTCGACCACCAGCGGTGCGGTGGCGAAGCCGAACTCGTCGGCACCCAGCAGCGCGCCGATGACCACGTCGCGGCCGGTCTTCATCTGGCCATCGGCCTGCACGCGGATGCGGCTGCGCAGGCGGTTGAGCACCAGGGTCTGCTGGGTCTCGGCCAGGCCGATTTCCCAGGGCGAACCGGCGTGCTTGATCGAGGACCAGGGCGACGCGCCCGTGCCGCCGTCGTGTCCGGCGATCACCACGTGGTCGGCCTTGCACTTGGCCACGCCGGCGGCGATGGTGCCCACACCCACTTCGGACACCAGCTTGACGCTGATGTCGCTGTGTGGCGCCACGTTCTTGAGGTCGTGGATCAGCTGGGCCAGGTCTTCGATGGAGTAGATGTCGTGGTGCGGCGGGGGCGAGATCAGGCCCACGCCCGGCACGCTGTGGCGCAGCTTGCCGATGTACTCGGACACCTTGCCACCGGGCAACTGTCCGCCCTCACCCGGCTTGGCGCCCTGGGCCATCTTGATCTGGATCTGGTCGGCGCTGGCCAGGTACTCGGCCGTCACACCGAAACGGCCGGAGGCCACCTGCTTGATCTTGGAGCGCAGCGAGTCGCCGGCTTGCAGCGGGTAGTCCACCTCGAAGATGTTGCCCAGCAGGTCGGACATGGTCTGACCCTGCTGGATCGGGATGCCCTTGAGCTCGTTGCGGTAGCGCAGCGCGTCCTCGCCGCCTTCGCCGGTGTTGCTCTTGCCGCCGATGCGGTTCATGGCCACGGCCAGCGTGGCGTGTGCTTCGGTGGAGATGGAGCCCAGCGACATGGCGCCGGTGGCGAAGCGCTTGACGATTTCCTTGGCCGGCTCCACCTCGTCGATGGAGATGGCCTTGGACGGATCGATCTTGAACTCGAACAGACCGCGCAGCGTCATGTGGCGCTTGCTCTGGTCGTTGATGATCTGCGCGTATTCCTTGTAGGTGCTGAAGTTGTTGGCGCGCGTGCTGTGCTGCAGCTTGGCGATGGCATCGGGCGTCCACATGTGCTCTTCGCCACGGGCGCGCCAGGCGTATTCACCGCCGGTCTCGAGCATGCTGGCCAGCACCGGGTCGTCGCCGAAGGCGGCCTTGTGCATGCGGATGGCTTCTTCGGCGATTTCGAACACGCCAATGCCCTCCACACGGCTGGCGGTGCCGGTGAAGTACTTGGACACGGTCTCGCTGTTCAGGCCAATGGCCTCGAACAGCTGGGCGCCGCAGTAGGACATGTAGGTGCTCACGCCCATCTTGGACATGATCTTGGACAGGCCCTTGCCGATCGCCTTGGTGTAGTTGGTGATCGCCTTCTCGGCGCTCAGATCGCCCGGCAGGTCGGCGGCGATGGCCTGCAGGGTTTCCATCGCCAGGTAGGGGTGCACGGCCTCGGCGCCGTAGCCGGCCAGCACGGCGAAGTGGTGCACTTCGCGCGCGGTGCCGGTTTCCACCACCAGACCGGCGGTCGTGCGCAGGCCTTCGCGCACCAGGTGCTGGTGCACGGCCGACAGCGCCAGCAGCGCGGGCACGGCCACCTGGGTGCGGCTGACGCCCCGGTCGCTGATGATCAGGATGTTCTTGCCACCCTTGATGGCGTCCACGGCTTCGGCGCACAGCGAAGCCAGCTTGGCCTCCACGCCTTCCTTGCCCCAGGCGGCGGGGTAGGTGATGTCCAGCGTGGCGCTCTTGAACTTGCCCTGCGTCACCGATTCGATGTTGCGCAGCTTGGCCATGTCGGCCGCGTCCAGCACCGGCTGGCTGACTTCCAGCCGCATCGGCGGGTTGACCTGGTTGATGTCCAGCAGGTTGGGCTTGGGGCCGATGAAGGACACCAGCGACATCACGATGGCTTCGCGGATCGGGTCGATGGGCGGGTTCGTCACTTGGGCGAACAGCTGCTTGAAATAGTTGTACAGCGACTTGTTCTTGCCCGAGAGCACGGCCAGCGGGCTGTCGTTGCCCATCGAGCCGATGCCCTCTTCGCCGTTGACGGCCATGGGGCTCATCAGGAACTTGATGTCTTCCTGCGTGAAACCGAAGGCCTGCTGCTGGTCCAGCAGTTCGGGCGAGACGCGCTCGGCGCCGGAGGACTGCGGCTCGGTCTGGGCCACCGGGTGCTCGACGGCGTCTTCACCGGCCACGGGCTGTTCCACGTCGTCCAGGCGGATGCGCAGGTTCTCGATCCACTGCTTGTAGGGCTTGCTGTTGGCGAGGTTGGCCTTGAGCTCCTCGTCGTCGATCATGCGGCCCTGCTCCAGGTCGATCAGGAACATCTTGCCCGGCTGCAGGCGCCACTTGCGCACGATCTTGTTTTCCGGGATCGGCAGCACACCCGATTCGGACCCCATGATGACCAGATCGTCGTCGGTGATGCAGTAGCGCGAGGGACGCAGGCCGTTGCGGTCCAGCGTGGCGCCGATCTGGCGGCCGTCGGTGAACACGATGGAGGCCGGGCCGTCCCAGGGCTCCAGCATGGCGGCGTGGTACTCGTAGAACGCGCGGCGGCGCGGGTCCATCAGGGTGTGCTGTTCCCAGGGCTCGGGAATCATCATCATCACGGCCTGGCTGATCGGGTAGCCGGCCATGGTCAGCAGTTCCAGGCAGTTGTCGAAGGTGGCGGTGTCGGACTGTCCGGCGAAGCTGATCGGGTAGAGCTTCTTGAGGTCCTCGCCCAGCACCGGCGAAGACATCACGCCCTCGCGCGCCTTCATCCAGTTGTAGTTGCCCTTGACGGTGTTGATCTCACCGTTGTGCGCCACGTAGCGGTACGGGTGGGCCAGCGGCCACTCGGGGAAGGTGTTGGTCGAGAAACGCTGGTGCACCAGGCCCAGGGCGGACACGCAGCGCGGGTCCTGCAGGTCCAGGAAGTAGGTGCCCACCTGGTCGGCCAGCAGCAGGCCCTTGTAGACCACGGTGCGGCTGCTCATGCTGGGCACGTAATACTCTTTGCTGTGCTTGAGCTTGAGCGCCTGGATGTGGGCGCTGGCGGTCTTGCGGATCACGTACAGCTTGCGCTCCAGCGCGTCCTGCACGATCACGTCGGCCCCGCGACCGATGAAGACCTGGCGCATGATGGGCTCTTTCTCGCGCACCGTCGGGGACATCGGCATGTCGCGGTTGACCGGCACATCGCGCCAGCCCAGCAGCACCTGGCCCTCGGCCTTGATCGCGCGCTCCATTTCCTGCTCGCAGGCCAGGCGGCTGGCGTGCTCCTTGGGCAAGAAGATCATGCCCACACCGTATTCGCCGGCCGGCGGCAGGGTCACGCCCTGCCTGGCCATTTCTTCGCGGTACAGCGCATCGGGCAGCTGGATCAGGATGCCGGCGCCGTCGCCCATCAGCGCATCGGCACCGACGGCGCCGCGGTGGTCGATGTTCTCCAGGATCTTGAGCGCCTGGGTCACGATGTCGTGCCGCTTCTCGCCCTTGATGTGGGCCACGAAGCCCACGCCGCAGGCGTCGTGCTCGTTGGCCGGATCGTACAGACCCTGTTGCTGGACTTGCTGCTGCTCGGCTGCCGTGGTCATGGCGCTTCCTTCTCGGTTCTGGGGCAAAAAACAAAATCGCGCGGGAGGCGCAGCTTACTGCGATGCAACAAAAATGCCAAGCACATTATTTGGGGTCAGATTCCAATTATTCATCATCGAAGTAGATCAACAAATAATTGGGGACATATGATTTGAATGAAAAAAGCCAAGCCCATCAAGGACTTTCGCCTTCACTCGGGCGCCGGGGGCCGCCCTTTGGGTCGCCCAGGGCTTCTGGGCGCCGCGCGACGATCGGTCAGTTTCTGCAGATCCGCCACAAACTGGTCGCTGCCCAGGGCCCAGCCGCGCAGCGTGGCGTCCGTCAACGCGGCCTGCTGGGCGCCCCCGACGCCGGCGTGCACCATGTCGGCGTATGCCGCTTCGCGCGCAAAGGGCGTGTTGCCCAGCGTCCACCACAACGGATGGGGCGTGACCAGCCTGTCGGTCCTGAGTCCGATGTAGTGCGCATGGCTGGACCAGGGGTGGTCGGCCGGATTCGCCACCAGCCCTGCCCGCACCGGGTTGAGGTCGATGTAGACCATGCAGGCCATCAGATAGCGGTCGACCTCGACCAGCGTGGAACGGTACCGCCCTTCCCACAAAGTCCCGGTGCGACCGTGGCGGTCGTTGAAATGGCGCACATACCGTCGGCCCACGGCCTGCATCAACCGGGGCAGCCCCTCGGCGGTCTCGGGCGTGGCCAGCAGGTGCAGGTGGTTGTCCATCAGCACATAGGCGTGGATGGCCACCTTCAGTGTCGAGGCGTATTCGGCCAGCAGCGCCAGCATGTACGTGCGGTCGGCAGCATCGGCAAAAATGCGCTGCCGGTTGTTGCCGCGCTGGATCACGTGGTGGGCGTAACCGGGAACCGTGAGGCGGGGCAGGCGGGCCATGGATGAACTGAAACAGAAAGGTTGGGGAATGGTAATCGGAATCCGACCCCGATTTTTGCGACCCCGATTTTTGACCCCGATGTTTCCACCCCGAAAGCCTGTCAGCCGAGGCGCCTGGCAGCCGAAGTCAGAGAAAGTCGCTGCGCTCGCCCACCACGAGTTTGGCCAGTTCATCCAGCACCGCCGGGCCGATCTGGCCGGCACGGTACTGCGCGTGTGCAATTTCAAGCCCGTTGACCCCGGCCAGCCGAAACTGCAGCAATCCCTGATCGTGGTCGGCCGTCACCACGACGCTGGCGCGAGCCGCCCACTCATGCTCGAACACGATGGCCAGCAGGCCGTTGGTCTGCGGATGGCGCTGCTCCTGGCGCTCGTGCGCCACATGCCCGATGCGCAGTCGGCGCTCCACCCGCTCCAGATCCGGCGGAAAGTTGACCTTCACCAGTCCCTTGGCGACTTCCGCGTCAAGGGGAACCAGTTGCCAGCCCATGGCAAGGTAGTCAAAAACCTCCTGGTCGCGCAGCTTCTTCTTGCGCACATCGAACCGGAAGGCGGTCTGCTTCATCGCTGGCCCGTGCGACTTGCCGTCCAGACTGAGGGGCGGCGCTGCGGGCTCGATCACGTTAAGGCTACGCTGAACAAGTCCAGAAGTGACGCGAGGCATGCATGATCGAGGCAGTCC
>CAYRWN010000012.1:0-20022 GCA_964428045.1 uncultured Hydrogenophaga sp.
TGATGTTGCCGGCGTCGTCCTGCGGCACGTTCAGGTCGGCACGGATGAAGACGCGTTTGCCGCGGGCGAACCCGCTGCTGCAGACGTCGCTGAAGCGGAGGAATTTCATCTCAGGCCTCCGGCTCAGTTGCTGCCGACGTGTTTGACGAAGCGCATCATGTTGCAGGTGTAGCCGTATTCGTTGTCGTACCAGCTGACCACCTTCACGAAGCTCTTGTCCAGCGCGATGCCGGCTTCGCTGTCGAAGATGGAAGGCATGGCGCAGCCGCGGAAGTCGGTGGAGACCACCTTGTCGCTGGTGTAGCCCAGCACGCCCTTGAGTTCACCTTCGGACGCCGCCTTCATCGCGGCACAGATGTCTTCGTAAGTGGCCTCGGTGTTCAGCTCGGCGGTCAGATCCACCACCGACACGTCGGAGGTCGGCACACGAAAGGCCATGCCGGTGAGCTTCCTGTTCAGCTCGGGCAGCACCACGCCCACGGCCTTGGCCGCGCCGGTGCTGCTGGGGATGATGTTCTCCAGAATGCCGCGGCCGCCGCGCCAGTCCTTGCTCGACGGGCCGTCCACCGTCTTCTGCGTGGCGGTTGCCGCGTGCACCGTGGTCATCAGCCCGCGCTGGATGCCGAAGCGGTCGTTGAGCACCTTGGCCACCGGGGCCAGGCAGTTGGTGGTGCACGAAGCGGCGGAGACGATGGCTTCGCCCGCGTACTTGGCGTGGTTCACGCCGAACACGAACATGGGCGTGTCGTCCTTGGACGGCGCGGACTGCACGACCTTCCTGGCCCCAGCGTCCAGGTGCTTCTGGCAGGTGTCCTTGGTCAGGAAGAAACCGGTGGATTCGACGACCACGTCGGCGCCCACTTCGTTCCACTTCAGGCTGGCCGGGTCCTTTTCGGCGGTCAGGCGAATCTTCTTGCCGTTGACAACGAGGTTGGAGCCCTCCACGGCCACGGTGCCCTGGAAGCGGCCGTGCACCGAGTCGTACTGCAGCATGTAGGCCAGGTACTCGGGTTCGAGCAGGTCGTTGATGGCGACGACCTCGATGTCCTTGAACTCGGCTTCCTGCGTGACCGCGCGGAACACCATGCGGCCGATGCGCCCGAAACCGTTGATACCGATCCTGATGGTCATGTGAACGTCTCCAGAAATTGAGAGAAAGAGATAGAAAAGTCGCTCAGACGCCGGATTCAGCGGCGCGGACCGGCAGCCGGGTGATCAACGCCGAGATGTCGGGGATCACGCGGTTCGGGTGGCAGCTCTCGATGGGCTGGCCCATGTTGTACCCGTAGGGCAGCGCCCAGACAGCAATACCGGCGTTGCGCGCTGTGGCCACATCGATCGACGAGTCGCCGACAAACAAGGCGCGGTCGGTACTCACACCGAACTGTTTGAGGCACTCGACGATACCGGCCGGGTTGGGCTTCTTGACTGGCAAGCTGTCACCGCTGATGACCCGGTCGAACAGGGGCGCCAACTGGTGCACATCCAGCACGACCTGGGTGTAGCGACCTTCCTTGTTGGTCATCACCGCCAGCTTCACACCGACCGCGCGCAGCGCGTGCAGGGTTTCGCGCACGGCCGGATACAGGTGGCTGCGGGTGCCACAACGGGCCTCGTAGTGTTTGCCGAACTCGCGTTCGATGAGCTTGAAGCTGTCCGAATGGCGCACCGTGTCGGCGGTGGTCTTGCCCGTGTAGACCAGCGCCTGGATCAGCAACTCGCGCGTGCCGTGGCCGATCCAGTCGTTGACCTGCTGCTGGCTCACCGGTGGCAAATCGAACTGTGTCAGCGTGTCGTTGACCGCGTCGGCGATCTCGGGGGCGGTCTCGATCAGCGTGCCGTCGAGGTCGAACAGGATCAGGTCGTAGGGATAGGGCTTCATCGCATCAGGCCATCGGGTTCGCGTGAGGGGGAGCGGTCCAGTAGCGCTGCGGAACCGGCTTTGCCGGGCCGCAGGCGCTGCCCCTTGAGGGGCGGAGCGCAGCGACGGGGGTGGTCAATGACTGCCCACAACGATGTGCTCGGGCAGCGCCTCCTCGCTGCGGTGGGCGGCGCGGTGCACCAGGGTGCGCGCCGCGTCGGCCACGCGCGCGGCGGTGATGCCGAAGTGCGCGTACAGGTCCTTGGCCGGGGCCGACTCGCCGAAGCTGGCGATGCCCACCACCACGCCGGTGCGGCCCACGTACTTGCGCCAGAAGTCCGGGTGCGCAGCCTCCACCGCCACGGTGGGCAGCGACAGCGGCAGCACCTTGTCCTGGTAGGCCTCGGGCTGGCGGTCGAACACGTTGGTGCTGGGCATGGACACGACACGCGTGCGCACGCCGTCGGCGGCCAGGGCCTTCTGGGCCGCCAACGCGATCTCGATCTCCGAGCCGGTGGCCACGATCACCGCCTGCGGGTGCTCCATCTCCGACAGGATGTAGCCACCCTTGCGGATGTCGCTGGCCAGAATCTGGGCCGTCACGCGCGGCAGGTTCTGGCGCGAGAGGCACAGCGCGCTCGGGCCGTCGCGCCGCTCGATGGCGTGTGCCCAGGCCACGGCGGTCTCCAGTCCGTCGGCCGGGCGCCACACGTCCAGGCCCGGGATGATGCGCAGGCTGGGCACGTGCTCGACGCTCTGGTGCGTCGGGCCGTCTTCACCGAGGCCGATGGAGTCGTGCGTGAACACGTGGATCACCCGCTGCTTCATCAGCGCGGCCATGCGGATGGCGTTGCGGCTGTAGTCGCTGAAGGTCAGGAAGGTGCCGCCGTAGGGGATGTAGCCGCCGTGCAGGGCGATGCCGTTCATGATGGCCGCCATGCCGAATTCGCGCACGCCGTAGCTCAGGTGGTTGCCCCAGGCGTCGCGGCCCGCCTTCACGCAGCCCTTGAAGTTGGTCAGGTTGGAGCCCGTGAGGTCGGCGCTGCCGCCGAAGAACTCGGGCAGCAGCGGCGCCAGCGCATCGAGCGCGTTCTGGCTGGCCTTGCGCGTGGCCACCGGGTCGGCCTTGGCGGAGATGGACTCGAACAGTGCGGGCAGGCGCGCCTCGAAATCGGCGGGCAGGTCGCCGGCCATGCGGCGCTCGAACTCGGCCGCCTCGGTGGGGAACGCGGTGCGGTAGGCCTCGAAGCGCTGGCGCCATGCGCGCTCGGCCGCAGCGCCGCGCTCGCGGGCGTTCCAGGCATCGGCGATCTCGGCCGGGATCTCGAACGGCGCCGAGGTCCAGCCCAGCGCGTCGCGCGTGGCCTGCACCTCGGCCGCGCCCAGGGCGGCGCCGTGCACGTCGTGCGTGCCGGCCTTGTTGGGCGAGCCCATGCCGATCACCGTCTTGCAGCAGATCAGCGTCGGCTTGCCGTCCACACGCACGGCTTGTTGCTTCGCGGCCAGCAGCGCGGCCTCCACGGCGGCCGGGTCGTGGCCGTCCACGTTCGGGATCACATGCCAGCCGTAGGCCTCGAAGCGCTTGGGCGTGTCGTCGGTGAACCAGCCCTCGACATGGCCGTCGATGGAGATGCCGTTGTCGTCGTAGAAGGCCACCAGCTTGGACAGGCGCAGCGTGCCGGCCAGCGCGCAGGCCTCGTGGCTGATGCCTTCCATCATGCAGCCGTCGCCCAGGAACACGTGGGTGAAGTGGTCCACGATGGCGTGGCCGGGCCGATTGAATTCCTGCGCCAGCAGCTTCTCGGCCAATGCCATGCCCACGCCATTGGTGATGCCCTGGCCCAGCGGGCCGGTCGTCGTTTCCACACCGGGCGTGATGCCCACCTCGGGGTGGCCTGCGGTCTTGCTGTGCAGCTGACGGAACTTCTTCAGCTCGTCCATCGGCAGGTCGTAACCCGTCAGGTGCAGCAGCGCGTAGATGAGCATGGAGCCGTGGCCGTTGGAGAGCACGAAGCGGTCGCGGTCGGGCCAGTGCGGGTTGGCCGGGTTGTGCTTGAGGTGCCGGTTCCACAGCACTTCGGCAATGTCGGCCATGCCCATGGGGGCGCCGGGGTGGCCGCTCTTGGCCTTTTCCACCGCGTCGACGGCGAGCATGCGGATGGCGTTGGCCATGCGGCGGGCGAGTTCGGGGGAAGGGTTCTGCATAAGAAGTCCTGTCAGCGAGAGGTGTCTGGTTCGAGAACACCGCAGGACCGGCTTTGCCGGGCCGCAGGTGTTGCCCCCCAGTGGGGGGTGACGCACCGCAGGTGCGGCGCAGGGGGCGTCAATTCATCGCGCGCTTCTTGCGTTCCATCATCCGCCAGATGAAGGGCGTGAAGATCAGCTGCATCGCGATCTCCATCTTGCCGCCGGGCACGACGATGGTGTTGGCACGGCTCATCCACGAGCCGTTGATCATCGACAGCAGGTACTGGAAGTCGATGCCCTTGGGCTTGGCGAAGCGAATCACCACCATGCTCTCGTCGGCGCTGGGGATGTCGCGCGCGATGAAGGGGTTGGAGGTGTCCACCACCGGCACGCGCTGGAAGTTCACGTGGGTGAGGCCGAACTGCGGGACGATGTAGTTCACGTAGTCGGGCATGCGGCGCAGGATGGTGTCGACCACCGCCTCCTGGCTGTAGCCGCGCTGCGTCTTGTCGCGGATCAGCTTCTGGATCCACTCCAGGTTGATCGAGGGCACCACGCCGATGAGCAGGTCCGGGTAGCGGGCGATGTCCACCGCCTCGGTCTTCACCGCGCCGTGCAGGCCCTCGTAGAACAGCAGGTCGGTGCCGGCGGGAATGTCTTCCCAGGGCGTGAAGGTGCCCGGTTCCTGCTGGTAGGGCGCGGCCTCTTCGGCGTTGTGCAGGTACTTGCGGCACTTGCCGGTGCCGTCGGTGGCGTACTGGCGGAACAGGGCCTCGATCTCGGGGAACAGGTTGCCCTCGGCACCGAAGTGGCTGAAGTGTCGGTTGCCCTTGGCCTCTTCCTCGGCCATCAGCTTCTTCATGGCCTTGCGGTCGTAGCGGTGGAAGCTGTCTCCCTCGATGACGGCCGCCGTCAGTTCCTCGCGGCGGAAGATGTTCTGGAAGGTGCGCGTCACCGTCGAGGTGCCCGCGCCGGACGAGCCGGTGATGGCGATGATGGGGTGGCGTTCAGACATGTGGATCTCCGGTCAATACAAAAAGCGAAACGTGAGACGTGACTTCTTCCAGTGGCACCGCGGAACCGGCTTTGCCGGGCCGCCAGTGCCGCCCCCTTGAGGGGGTGACGCCGAAGGCGGCGCGGGGGTGGTCAAGCTCTGAAAAGGCTGCGCTCGGCGAACAGCGGGTTGTCGTCCTTGTAGGCAACCGGTTCGCGGTGGTAGCGCTCGATGCGCTCGACCTCGTTCTTGCTGCCGAAGACCAGACCGATGCGCTGGTGCAGCGACGTCGGCTGCACGGTCAGCATGGGCTCGCGCCCGGTGCTGGCGCGGCCACCGGCCTGCTCCATGATCATCCCGACCGGGTTGGCCTCGTACAGCAGGCGCAGCCGACCGGGCTTGGTGGTGTCCTTGGTGTCGCGCGGGTACATGAACACCCCGCCGCGCATGAGGATGCGGTGCGCCTCGGCCACCATGGACGCGATCCAGCGCATGTTGAAGTCCTTGCCGCGCGGGCCGGTCTTGCCGGCCAGGCACTCGTCCACGTAGCGCTTGACGGGTGCTTCCCAGAAGCGCGCATTGGACGCATTGATGGCGAACTCCTGCGTGTCCTCGGGCACCTTGAGATTGGGATGGGTCAGCATGAACTGGCCCAGGTTCGGGTCCAGCGTGAAGCCGGCCACGCCGTTGCCCACCGTCAGCACCAGCATGGTGGTGGGGCCGTAGAGCGCGTAACCCGCGGCCAGCTGCTGCGTGCCGGCCTGGAAAAAGTCGGCCTCCACCACGTCGCGGCCGGAGTCGATCACGTCCTGCGGCGCGCGCAGGATGGAGAAGATCGAGCCCACGGTCACGTTCACGTCGATGTTGCTGGAACCGTCCAGCGGGTCGAACACCAGCAGGTACTTGCCGCGCTGGTGCGCCACCGGGATCTGGTAAGGGTGGTCCATCTCTTCCGAGGCCATGCCCGCCAGGTGCCCGCCCCACTCGGTCATTTCGGTGAAGTAGGCGTTGCTCAGCACATCCAGCTTCTTCTGCACCTCGCCCTGCACATTGATGCCGATGGACACGTCGGCGGCGCTGCCGGGGCTGCCCAGCACGCCGCCGAGCTCGCCAAAGGCCACCGAGCGCGCGATGGCCTTGCAGGCCAGCGCCACGTCCAGCAGCAGGGCGTTGAAGTCGCCGCTGGCGCCGGGGAAGCGGCGGCGTTGTTCGATCAGGTATTGCGTGAGCGTGAAGCGGCGGCGTGTGGACATGGAAGGCTTTCGGAGGTTTCAGGAATTCGAGGCGTTCTGGCGAAGCTGGCGCATCACGCTGCGGTAGCCGCCGTCGTTGTCGGGCGCGCCGAACACGGCGCTGCCGGCCACCAGGGTGTCGGCCCCGGCGGCCACGATCTCGCCGATGTTGTCCACCTTCACGCCACCGTCCACCTCCAGCCAGATGGCGCGGCCGGTGTCGGCGGTGAAGGTGTCGATGCGCTGCCGTGCGGCGCGCAGCTTCGGCAAAGTGGACGGGATGAACTTCTGCCCGCCAAAACCCGGGTTCACGCTCATGAGCAGCACCAGGTCCAGCTTGTCCATCACGTGGTCCATCCACTCCAGCGGCGTGGCCGGGTTGAACACCAGGCCGGCCTTGCAGCCGTGGTCGCGGATCAGCTGCAGCGTGCGGTCCACATGGCGGCTGGCTTCGGGGTGGAAGCTGATGAGATTGGCCCCCGCCTTGGCGAACAGCGGAATGAGCGCATCCACCGGTTCGACCATCAGGTGCACGTCGATGCCGATCTTCACGTGCGGGCGGATCGCCTCGCACACCAGCGGCCCGATGGTGAGGTTGGGCACATAGTGGTTGTCCATCACGTCGAAGTGGACCAGGTCGGCGCCGGCCGCCTCGATGGCGCGCACCTCCTCGCCCAGGCGGGCAAAGTCGGCCGAGAGGATGGAGGGGGCGATGCGGATGCTCATGGCAAGAATCGAAAAAGGACAGGACTGGTGGTCGTCAGCGCTGGCGCCATTCGGCCAGCCGCGCCAGGTCGACGTGGGTCAGATCGGGCACCACACGCAGTGCGCCCCTGAAATCGTGCTGTGCGGTGAAGCTGTTGGGCGTGATGACGGTATCCAGCCCGGCGGCCAGCGCGGCGCGCAGGCCGTTGGACGAATCTTCAAACGCCACGCACTGCGTCGACTGCAACCCCATGTCGGCCAGCACCTTCAGGTACACCTGCGGGTGGGGTTTCTTGAGGGGCGCATTGCTGGCATCGCCGATCGCCCTGAAGTGCGAACGCCAGTCGGCGCCGATCGAGGTGCGCATCAAGGCGGCGATGTTGACCGGCGAGGTGGTGGTGGCGATGGCCAGTTGCACGCCCAGGTTGCTCGCCTCGTTCATGAGCGTCAGCACGCCAGGGCGCAGCGCCACGGCCCCGCCGTGGACAGCGCTTTCGTAGTAGGCGGTCTTGACCTCGTGCAGCCGGGCCACGGTGGCCTGCACCGCACCGCCGTCGAGTTCCATCAGGTCGGGCTGCAGGTTGCGCCAGTGGTGCAGGATGCGCTCTTTGCCGCCCGACACCTCCAGCAGGCGCGTGTACAGCGCCAGGTCCCAGTGCCAGTCCAGCCCCTCTTGCCGGAACGCGTGGTTGAAGGCCTCCAGGTGCACGCTCTCCGTGTCGGCCAGGGTGCCGTCGACATCAAAAATCAGGGCTTGAAGCATGGCGGTCGCCGGTCCAGGAGCAGAGAGGAGAACAAGGCCCCATGGAGGAGCCATGGATGGACTATAGGCAGTCGCTTAAATAAGGTACATTCACATTTAATTCATACCGGATTAAGACATCACTTAATGAAGAACGCCACATTCCGCCAAATCAGGGTTTTCACGGAGGTCGCCCGGCACCTGAGCTTTGCGCGGGCGGCGGAGGTGTTGCACCTCACCCCACCCGCCGTGACCATGCAGGTCAAGGAACTCGAAGGTCATGTCGGCCTGCCCTTGTTCGACCGCAATGGCCGCCAGGTGGCCCTGACCACCGCAGGCGAATACATGCTGGTCTACGCGCGCAAGGTGCTGGCCACTCTCAAGGATGCCGAAGACGCCGCCGCGCGCCTCAAGCAGGTGGAAGCCGGACAGCTCACCATCGGCATGGTCAGCACGGCCAAGTACTTCCTGCCGCGCCTGCTGGCCGAATTCCAGCGCGAGCACACGGGCGTGGAACTGCGGCTGGCGGTGGGCAACCGCGAACAGCTGGTGAGGATGCTGCAAGGCAACGAGCTGGACATCGCCGTCATGGGTCGCCCGCCCAAAGAACTGGCCACACGCACCGAACCCTTTGCAGCGCACCCGCATGTGTTCGTTGCCGCCACCGATCACCCCCTGCTGCGCGTGGGCCATCCCACGGTGGAATCGTTGCGACCCTACGGCTTCATCCTGCGCGAGCCCGGATCGGGTACGCGCGCGGCGATGGAGAAGTTCCTGGAGAAATCCCGCATGGAGCCGCGCGTGGCCATGGAAATGACCAGCAACGAAACCATCAAGCAGGCCGTCATGGCCGGCATGGGCATCAGTTTCCTGTCGCTGCACACCATGGGCCTGGAACTCGAGCACAAGCTCATCGCCACCCTCGACGTGGAAGGCACCCCCGTCATTCGCGCCTGGAACCTGGTGCACACCCTGTCCAAACTGCTGTCGCCTGCGGCCGAAGCCTTCCGCTACTTCATGCTCGAGCGCGCCGAGAGCTTCCTGGCCGACCGTTACGGACGCCTGCTTGCACTGCCCAAGGTCGGCTGAAGCCACCTGCCATCGCCCCATGAACCACCCCGAAGCCGCCCCCATCGACCCGCCCAGCGACGACCGGATCACGCAGCTGGAGATCAAGCTCAGCTACGCCGAAGACCTATTGGACACTCTCAACGCGCTGGTGATCAAACAGCAGGACCAGATCGAATGGCTGCTGCGCGAAGTGGGCCAGTTGCGCCGCCAGCGCCAAGACGATGCGCCGGGCAACGGGTTTCGCAGCCTGCGCGACGAGCTGCCACCGCATTACTGACGCAAGGACCCCAGGCGCCGGATGGCTCGCGACGCGGTCCGCCCACGCTGCGCCGGTCGCGGAAACTGACGGAAATGAAACGCCGGGGCATCACCGGACACGGGGCCGCAGGGACCGTTGGCAGCGGTACAACCGGCGCTCGGGCGCCTGCACGGGCGCACGGTCAGGGGCGTATGCGCCGGATTTCTCCACTGTCGGTCAGTACCCAGATCCAGCCGTCCGGCCCCTGGCGAACGTCGCGGACGCGCGCGCCCACAG
This sequence comes from uncultured Hydrogenophaga sp., assembly GCA_964428045.1. Classification (GTDB taxonomy): domain Bacteria; phylum Pseudomonadota; class Gammaproteobacteria; order Burkholderiales; family Burkholderiaceae_C; genus Hydrogenophaga. The sequence goes on from CAYRWN010000012.1 coordinate 9,328, forward strand.
GCAACCCCTGGCACGAGCCGTAGGCCCCGTCGTTGAGCGTGATGCGCCACAACTGCCCGCCCAAGGAACCCAGGAACAGCTGACCGTTCCACTCCGGGACGACCGCACTGCGGTAGACGAGCACATTGGTCGGCGCGATGGACGTCGGCGCCCAAAAGGTCAACGGTTCGTTGAACGTGATGCCGTTCAGCGGCGCGTGCGTGCCGCCGCCCACCCGGCAGGCCGTTCCCTGGGAAGAACCGTAGGGACACCCGTAGCTGCGCAGGGGCCAGGCGTAATTGGCGCCGGGCAGCACCCGGTTGATTTCATCACCCCCCTGCGGACCGTGCTCAGCGCTCCACAAGGTGCCGGTCGCCGTGTCGAAATGCAGTCCCTGGGGGTTTCGGTGCCCCAGGCTCCAGATCTCGGGCAGGGCACCCGCCTGGCCCTGGAAAGGGTTGTCCGCCGGGATGGTCCCGTCGCGATGGATGCGAACGATCTTGCCGAAGGTGTTGCCCAGACTCTGTGCATGCTCGCGCGTGGGGGCGGCCGGATTGTCGCGCCCCCGGTCGCCGAGCGAAACGAAAAGCGTCCCGTCGTGGCGCAAAGCCAGCCGGGAACCGAAGTGCACGCCGTCCTGCCACGACTTCGTCTGCTGGTACAGACGCTGGAAATCGACCAGCTCGTTGCCCTGCAAACGCGCACGGCCCACCGCAGTGCCCGAAGTGCTGTCGGGGCCGGGCTCCTGGTAGGTGAAGTAGACCCGCGAGTTGGTGGCGAAGTCGGGGTCCAGGACCACATCGAGCAAGCCGCCCTGGCCACCATCTCGGATCTGCGGTGCCGGCGAACGCCAGCTCACCGATGTTCGACTGGAACCGTCGGCACTGATCAACACCACACCGCCGCTTTTCTGCGTCACCAGCACCCGGCCGTCGTTCAGGAACGCCATGCCCCACGGCGCGGTCAACGCAGAAGCAAACACCACGTTCTGAACGGACGCCGAGCCGGTGGGCTGGCATTGGACCGCCGCACCCGTAGGGGGTGGCGGGGGCGACGGCGGGGGTGGTGGCGCAGCCGGCACCGACAGGACGTAGGCCGCGATATCGAGCAACTGCGTGCGCGTCAGGCTGGCATAGCCATACTGGGTACTGCCCATGTTGCCCGTGTTGGCGCCGATGGCCGCAGCCGTGCGGTCGGCCAGCGTGTCTGCACTGGCCGCACCCCGCTGCAATGCGGACGCGTCCGCGTGGCACTGGATGCAGTTCACGCCCGTCGCCACGTACAGCGCCTGACCTCGGGCCACGGGCGCCGGAACCGCTGCGTCAGAGCCCCCACAACCTGCGATGGCCGTGCTCAGCGCCACCAGCGCCACCACGGTGGCGCGCGACCAGCGGACCTCCCGTCCGGACGATTCATGAACTTGGCGCGTTGCATTCATGGCGGTCACCTGCACGGGATCGTTGGCTGGAGGCGACTGTATGTCTTTGGCTGGCCCGGCTCCAGCGACAAAGTGAAACCGACCGTATCTGGCCACCCGCACGCCGAAGACCGCGAGCGGCGAGGGTGGAGCTGCAAAGGCCGCATGCATCACACGTCTCCCGCGCAACGGGCGAGGACCGTGACCGGCGCCCATGACGGACAATCGCGGTCTTCATCCGCCCCGCCCATGAGCACCATGACCGACGTCCGCCCTGCCCTGCCCGACCACCTCGCCATCGACCCGCGCAGCCCGCACCACGTGCGCGAGGTGTTCGCGTTCGACATCGGCATCCGCTTCAACGGCAAGGAGCGCTTCGACGTCACGGAATACTGCATCAGCGAAGGCTGGGTCAAGGTGCCCGCCGGCAAGACGCTGGACCGCAAGGGCAACCCGCTGACCATCAAGCTCAAGGGAGCGGTCCAAGCGTTCTACAAGGGCTGAGGGCCTTCAGAAGGCCTGCCGCGGCGGTTCGCCCTCCCCGCGCACCGGCCCCGGCTGGACTGGCCCGACGACATCCCCACCGGCAGCGGTAGGCTTGGCCGATACGCGCTCACCCTCAGTCGTCGTCACCCAGTTCGGGGTTCCAGCCCAGGCCGCGCCCGCGCTCGGCCGCCCAGGCGTAGAGCTCGGCATGGCGCGCCTTCAGTTCGGGCGGCAAGCGGCTGGGCAGGGTGCCGTGGGCGTCCCAGGCCTGTGACACCTTGTCCATGAGCTGCTGCATGCGGTTGAGGTCCCAGCCCGCACAGTCTTCGCTGCGCGGCAGCACGTCGAACAGCCAGGCATCGAGCACCACCCGCCCGAGCATGGTCATGCCGTGCGAGTCCTGGAAAAACCCGTTGTAAATCACCTTGTCTTGCATGTGCTCCGATCCCGTTGCGAGCGCGCAGCCGACAGCGCGAGCCCGCTATTCCAGCCACTTGCCCAGGTAGGCGTTGATCACCTCGACCACGGCTTGGGACTTGATCACCAGGCCCAGGTCGATCATCTCCGACCCCATCACCGCCCCCTGGCCGTTGGGCGGCACCGGCGTGACCACCGGCAGGTTGGCCTCCTCGCGGAAGAAAACCGCTGACACGACACCCGCGAACAGGAATTTCTTCACCGCGCCGTGCGCCGGGCGCAAGGCCTCGGGCTGGTACACGAAGACCGGGCTGCCGCTGGAGCCCGGATAGACGGCGGCGTCGATCAGGAATTCCGCGCGGCCCTCGAAGTTCAGGGCGATGGGGGTCGCGGTGGTGCCGCGCCGCAGGATGGGCATCAGGTTGACCTGGTCCCACACGCCGCTGGGGTAGCCCACGAACAGGACGTCTTCCAGCGCATCCAGCGCGCGGGTGGTCGCCTCATCGGGAACCATGCGGGTGTCGATGGGCTGGTAGTACAGCTCCACCCCCTGGGCATTGGCCGCCTGCTCCAGCGGGCGCATCGGGATGATGGACAGGTCCACGGCGGGATCGGGATGGCCGAACCAGGCCTGGGGAAATTGGTCGATGTTGAGCTGGAAACGCTCACCCAGCAAGGGCTGACCGTTGCGCTTCTGGGTGAACACCAGCCCGCCCTGACGCACCCCGTCCACCAGATGCCGGTTGGTCACGATGAAGGTGTGGTTGCCACGCGCATGGGCGTGGTTCACCACGAAAGCGGTGCCCGAGCCCTGGCTGCCATCCTCCAGCACGGTGTCGACCCGCACCGTGTTGAACAGCAGCTTCTTGGTGATGGAGTTGATTTCCATGCCCGGACTCGTCCCGAACGCGGCTCGAAGATCAGTTCGGGACGGGAGAAGTCGACTGCTTGCGGGGCAAGATGGCGATATCGGTGACGAACACCTTCAGACGGTAGGAGCGATTCATCAACTCGTCCATGTCCTGCAGAAGCAAGTTCAAGCGGGGCTCGGAGAGGATCACGTGGATCAACAGGTTCGAGTCGCTGATCAGGGCGCCCGACTGCAGCCCGAATGAACCCACGCCAGTCGCGTCCACCATGGTGTACCCACCCACGCCGCGCGACTTGAGCACGTCAATGACGACGCCCTTGATGGCATGGGCTGCAATGATGGTCAACAGCTTCTTTTGCTCCAGCGTGCGCATGCTCGGTTCTCCGATGGGTCAATGGGTGTTGTCTGTCGTGGCCGTCTGCCGCTCCCGGGTCGCGCCCGGCTCAGCGCCAAACATGCACGATCAACTGGTGGTACAGGGGGATGCCGATGATAATGTTGAAGGGGAACGTCATGCCCAGCGACATGCTGAAATAGATGCCCGGATTGGCCTCCGGAATGGCCGCACGCACCACCGCCGGCACGACGATGTAGGACGCACTGGCAGCCAGCACGGCGAGCATCAGCGTGTCACCCTCCGACAGGCCTGCCGCGTAAGCCAGGGCGATGGTGATCACCGCATTGAACAGGGGCGCGACGAACGAGAAGACGAAGAAGAAGGGATCCAGGCCCTTCATCTCGCGCACGCGGCGCGCCACGAGCAGACCCATCTCAAGCAGGAAAAACGCCAGCAAGCCCTTGAAGATGTCGCCGGTGAAGGGCTTCATCACCTCGTACCCCTTGACGCCCACCACGGCGCCGATCAAAAGGCTGCCCAGCAGGAGCAGGTGACCGCCGTCGGTGAAGGCTTCGTGCAGCACGTGTTTCATCGACACCTTCGCTCCCGGCGCCGCTACGGCCTCCAGTTGCGCCCGGCCCCGCGCGTGGGCCGCCAAGGCCACCGCCATGATGATGGCAGGTGACTCCATCAGCACCAGGGCCACCGCCATGTAGCCCCCGTAATCCACGCCCCGGTTGTTCAGGAACTGCCCGGCCGCGATGAAGGTCACCGCACTCACCGATCCATAGGTCGCGGCGATGGCCGCAGCGTTGTAGCCATTGACCCTCAAGCGCAGCAGCGGGTAGGTGTAGGCGGGAACGAGAAACGCCATGATCAGGGCAATCCCCACGCCCAGCAGTATCTCGGTGCGAATGCCACTCTCGCTCAGGGCCACACCTCCCTTCAGGCCGATCGCCATGAGCAGGTACAAGGAGAGGAACTTGGAGATTTGCGCCGGCATCTCCAGGTTCGACCGCACCGTGGCGGCGAACAGGCCAAGCAGGAAAAACAAGATCGCCGGATCCAGCAAGGTGGCAAACATATCGGTATCTCCTTTTCTTCAATCGGGTCGATCCTGAGCCCTGGACCGGGCATTCAACTGGACTATGGCGCGGTGCGCGGCCTGCGCGGCAGCCTGCGCCTCCGCCTCGGTGCCCATCATGGTGAGGCGGCCGAAGCTGCCAAAGGCCTTCACGTCCACCAGCGTCACGTTGGCGGCCTTCTCGGCTTCGTTGGCGGCGTAGACGATGTAGCCGGCGGGCTCCGTTTCCAGAATGAACATGCTCTTGCCCGGCAGCAGCATCGAGCCCTTGCGCAACTGGCGGTTGATCAGCGTGGCATGGTCGGGCGTGACGGCACAGATGACCTCGCTCCAGGCGACGCGGCAGGCCATGCGGTCGCTCTCCTGAGCACCCAGCTGCGCCAGCATGATGCGCCCGGCCTCCTGCACCTCGCTCTGGTTGCGGTAGTGGATTTCCATGGAGCCGAACGAGCGCTCGACCACCTGCTCGCCCATGCGCACGTTGGTGCGCTTGAGCGCGATGTCCGACAGCCGGTGCACCGCCATGCCCGGAGCGACCTCAACCCACAGACAGGCATCGCCGGGGATCGGCAGGAAGCCCTGCGACGAGGTGGCCAGGTACGACGCCAGTTGCGGCTGCAAGGCGTCGATGAAGACGAAGGCCCGCAGACTGATGTCCATGGATCGCGTCATCTCGTCAGGCCCATGTAGAGCATGGGCAACTTCTCGGGCAGGCGTTCCACATGGTCGATCACGGTGAAATTCCGGGTGCCAAAGATGCGGGCGACGTACTGGTCGGCGTGCGGGTCCAGGCTCAGCGCGTAGGCCGTGATGCCATCGCGCGCCAGCTCTTCGACCGCGCGCTTGGTGTCGTGGCGCAGGTACTGCGGATCGCGCACGTCGTTGTCGGCGGGCTCGCCGTCGGTGACGATGAAGAGCACCTTCTTGCGTTTGGGCTGCAGCTTGAGCTGCGCACCGGCATGCCGCAGGGCCGCGCCCATGCGGGTCGAATACGAACCCTTGAGACCCGCCAGGCGGGCCTTGACCAGCGCGTTGTAGGGCTGGTCGAAATCCTTGAGCCGGTGGTAGTGCACGTCGTGCCGGCCGTCGGAGCAGAACCCGTGCAGGGCAAACGGGTCGCCGATGCGGTCCAGCGCGTCCGACAGCAGCACCGTGGCCGCTCGCGAGAGATCCATGACGCTGTAGTCCTGCCCGCGCACCTTGTCGTTGGTGGACTCCGACATGTCCAGCAGCACCATCACCGCCAGATCGCGCTCGCTGCGCTTGTGGCGCATCATGATGCGGGTGTCCGGCTGCTGGCCGGTGCGGATGTCGATCATGGCGCGAACGGCCGCGTTGATGTCGAGTTCGTCGCCCTCTTCCACGCGGCGGATGCGCTGCATGCCCTGCGGGATCATGGAGCCGATCAGGAACTTCAGGCGCGACATCACCGGTTTGTGCCCGCTCTCGATCTGCTCGATCAGCGCAAGGTCGCCCAGCGGCGGCTGGCGCTCGAGCACCGTCACCCAGCTCGGGCGTTCGAGCTGGATCTGGTAGTCCCACTCGTGGTAGTGCACCGGGTCGGCCACGGGCGGGCGCCCCTCCAGGGAATTGATGCTCACGCCCTCCTGATCGAGGTAGAACTCCGTGGGCAGCACCCAGATTTCCTGCGCGTCGTCCCCGGCGTACTCGTTGTTCACCTCATTGACCATCTCCATCACGCTGACGTTCTTGCGCACCTGCCTGGATGCCCAGGTGGCTTCCAGCGCCGCCGCCTCGTCGTAGGCCTCGGACGCCCAGACCGTGCGGTTGTCGTCGCGGTACAGGGCGCGCAAGCCGTCGGTGCGGGCGTTGTATTCGGGCAGGTCCAGCGCGGCCAGGCCGTGCGAGAGGGCCATGCCGATGTTCCAGCTGACCTGGTTGCTCGAGAGATCGGTCTCGGCGCGCCACAGGCGTACCCCTTCCTGCACCCAGGGATGGGGGTCCGAGGGGTGCTCGTCCAGCAAGGCCCGGGCCAGCCGGTTGAGCAGGTCGCCCACGCTCTGCGGATCGGCCCCTTCGGACTGCGGATGAAAGGCCAGCCAGGCGGCGCGCATGTTGGGAAACTGCCGACAGGCCAGCGTTTCCACCCGGGCATCCTCGACCACTTCGATGACCGCCTTCTGCAGGCCATTGAGCGTCTGCAGCGACAGCGGCTCCCGGGTGAACACCAGATGCGCCGCGCAGTGGTTGACCGTGGCCCGGTAGACCTCGATCCCGCTGACCACGTCCTCGGCCGGCGTGGCTTCGGCCTGGGGGCGGTGGTCGTCGTAGGCGTCCGGGATATGGACGCAGAAATGCTCGATGTAGGGCTTGAGGCCTTCGCGGCTTTCGTAGTCGCCGGCGGTGGGGCGCAGGAAGAAGTCGCGGCCCCACATCGCCCGCAGGTACATCATCAGGCGGCGCTGCACATCCACGAACAGGGTGCCCTTGCGCTCCTGCTGCAACACCGACAGCGCGTCGCTGCTGTGCAAGGCGAAATAGCGCGCCTGCCCTTCGAAGTCGGCCTTGTAGGCCTGGGCACCCCACATCACCCAGCGCCGCAGACCGCCCAGCGTCAGCTGCGACAGCAGGCGGTCGAGGTTCTCGAGCATCGGGCGCAGGCCGCGTGGAGCCTGCGCCAGCACGATGCCCAGCACGTTCAGGTAGTGGCGAAACAGCGTCTCGTCGCCCAGCCGGTTGGCCGCCAGAGCGGCCGTACCCACGATCAGGGACAGCACCGAGCCCGAGGTCTTGGACGCCATGCCCAGCAGGAAATTGACCACGTCGGGCAGCACGTCTTCGCCGATCGCGCGCGCCACCTCGGGCATGGTCTGGATGTAGCTCACCACCAGCTCTTCACCACGCCCCAGGTGGTGGAGGGCGACCGCGCCCTTGAGGTAATTGTCCAGCCCGCGCGCGGAGAACACCCGCGCCGCCTCGCCCCAGGCACCCCGCAGCACGTCCTGCGCATCGTGCGGCAGGTCGGCCAGGATCTCGGGGTGGTCGTCGAGGTGGATCGCCATGGCGTGCGTGGGTGGGGGGGAAGTCGCCAGGACCGGTCAGAAATACGTGGTCACGGCCGAGTCCAGCGCATCGCGCATGTCCGGGTCGTCCGTGATGGGGCGCACCAGCGCCACCCGGCAAGCCGCCAGCGCAGAGACGCCCTGGGCGATCAGCGAGCCCGCATAGATCAGCATGCGCGTGGACAGGCCCTCATCCAGGCCATGACCCTTGAGGTTGCGCGCCCGCTCGCCGATGTGCACCAGCTTCTTGGCGACATCGAGCGTCACACCCGATTCGTGCGCCACGATCTCGGCTTCGATGTCGTGCGCCGGGTAGCTGAAATCCAGGGCGCCGAAGCGCTGCTTGGTGGACTGCTTGAGGTCCTTCATCAGCGACTGGTAGCCCGGGTTGTAGGAGATCACGATCTGGAAATCGGGGTGCGCCTGCAACAGCTCTCCTTTCTTCTCCAGCGGCAGGACGCGGCGCGCATCGGTCAGCGGATGGATCACCACCGTGGTGTCCTGCCGTGCCTCGACCACCTCGTCGAGGTAGCAGATGGCCCCGTGGCGGGCGGCCACGGCCAGCGGTCCGTCCTGCCAGCGCGTGCCGTTGGCATCCAGCAGGAAGCGCCCGACCAGATCGGAGGCGGTCATGTCCTCGTTGCAGGCCACCGTGATGAGCGGCCTGTTCAGCTTCCACGCCATGTACTCGACGAAGCGGGTCTTGCCGCAGCCGGTCGGTCCCTTGAGCATCATGGGCATGCGCACCGAGTACGCGGCCTCGTAGAGGTCCACCTCGTCGGCCACCGGCCGGTAGTAAGGCTCACGGCCCACCCGGTGCTCTGCAAGCGCATCGCTCGCACCGGAAGCGCCTGCGGAGGCCTGGCGCAAACGGGGCTGGGTCGGCTCGAGAGCCGTGCGCGACAGGGCATCCTGGCGCGGCGCGTAGGTTCTGTTGCGGAAATCGTTGGGCATGGCGTTGGCTCTCAATGCGCTGTCAATCGGGCCAGACCCGATCGGGGAAGGCGAAGGCACCGGCGCCCTGGGACGGCGTGCCCTGGGCAGCAACGGGCCTGCCGGCCGAGGAAGGCCGGGGGCGGGGTGCGGCAGGCGCCGTCGGTGCGACTGCGGCGCCTGCCGCGGCCCGGCTGCTCCTGGCTGCGGGCTTGGCCACCGGGTGGGCCGTTGCCTTGGTGGCGGGCTGCATACCCGCCTTGGCCTGGCGCACACTGGCCGAGAGCTTGTCTTTCAGATTCTTCATGGTGCAAGGACCTCGTTGATGATGGCTTCGATATCGGCGCTGGCGGGCTTGCCCCTGCTTCCCATCTGGTACACCGAGACGCCGTCCAGCGCCGCGGTGCGAAACGCCGCGCGCCGGCGCACGCAGGCCTGCAGCACCGGCAGTCCGAACTCGGCCAGGGCTTCGCTCATGGCCCCCGACAGGGCGCTCTGGGGTTCCATCTGGTTGAGCACGAGGTAGGTCCTGAGGCGGGGCCGCAGGCGTCGGGCCTCTTGCACCTCCTGCGCCAGCCGCAGGCTGGCCCACAGATCGACGGGCGAAGGCAGCACCGGGATCAGCGCCAGATCGCAGGTGCGCAGCGCCTGCACCGAGGCATGGCTCTCCAGAGCGGGCGGACAGTCCAGCACCACGTGGGCAAAGGTACGGAAACCCTGCCGCAGGCTCTGCGCGTCCCATTTGCCCTGCAACTGCTTGACGGGCACCGGAAAGGGCAGGCTGCCCTGGCTGGCCCATTGCACCGAAGAACCCTGCGGGTCCAGATCAACCACCACGGTGCTGCCGCGCTGCGCCAGCCCCGCTGCCAGGTTCATGGCCAAGGTCGTCTTGCCCGCGCCGCCCTTCTGGTTGATGACCGCCGTGACGTGCGTGACCATGTCAGCCACCCGCAGGCTTGTAGAGCTGGTCGATGCGTGCGGCCAGCGCGTGGTTGGCCTGACCGGACTCCAGGGGGTCCAGGGTCACGTTGACGTAGGTGCTGCCGAAGTTGATGTTCTGCGGGTGCACCCCGCCGTCCTTGGCCAGGGCGGCCAGCGCGTCCATGAAATCCCGGGTCTGCGCATAGCGCTCGAACGCGAAGCGCCGGAACAGCGTCTTCACTTCACCGCGGGACTCCCAGCCAGGAATGTGCTCAGCCATGGTTCATGCGCTCCGAAATCTGTTGGTCGAGGTCGGCCAGATGCAGGCGCTCCTCGTCCAGGATCGACTGCATCAGGGCAGCCACGTCGCCATCGCGCACCCGGCTGGCGTGCGAGAGTGCCTCCTGGTACAGATGCACCGCTTCCATCTCCAGCTGCCGGTTGGCCAGCAGCAACTGATCCACCGTCCGGCCCAGCCTGGCCGGTGCCAGGCCACCGGCACAGGGGGCCACCCCCAGCAGGATCAGCCGCTCCATGATGCGTCGGGCGTGCCCCAGTTCCTCCAGCGCTTCGCGCTGCAGGTACTCGGCCAGCGCCGGTTCGCCCCACAGTCGCGCCAGCACGCTTTGCGCCTGGTATTGCTGAACCGCACCGAGCTCGTGCGCCAGCGCGCGGTTGAGCCATCCGAGGGTGCGGGGGTCTGCCTTCATGGTCCGGTCAGATCAAGCAGATGCGGCAGCGATCAGCTGCGCACCATGGTGATCTCGCCATCGAGACCACCACCGTTGCCATCGGGCGAGTAAGGCAGCACGCCCTCGACCTCGCTGTGCACGCGGGCGATGATGTGGGCGGCCACCAGGCCGTCACCCACGCGCTCGCAGGCGTCGGCACCGGCGCGCACCGCCGCGTTGACGGCACCGGTCTCGCCACGCACCATCACCGTCACGTAGCCGCCGCCGACGAACTGGCGCCCGACCAGGCGCACTTCGGCGGCCTTGGTCATCGCGTCAGCCGCCTCGATGGCGGGCACCAGACCACGCGTTTCAATCATGCCCAGGGCGATACCGCTCACCGCAGCAGCTCTTGCATTGGCCATTTCGCTTCTCCATCGCTCCTAGGAGCATTGTCTAAAGTGTCAGATCGGATGTTCGGATCACTGGGACGGCGCCGACGGCAGCACGCCCTCGACCTCGCTGTGCACGCGGGCGATGATGTGGGCGGCCACCA
>CAYRWN010000012.1:20122-66994 GCA_964428045.1 uncultured Hydrogenophaga sp.
GCACCAGACCGCGCGTTTCAATCATGCCCAGGGCAATGCCTCTGTAATCAGCCATGTGTTTCTCCTCGTTGGGGGGATGGGATTCGCTCAGCCTGAGAACGGCAGAACGCTCAAGCGGAAGGGGCGGAAGGCAGCACGCCTTCGACCTCGCTGTGCACGCGGGCGATGATGTGGGCGGCCACCAGGCCGTCACCCACGCGCTCGCAGGCGTCGGCACCGGCGCGCACCGCCGCGTTGACGGCACCGGTCTCGCCACGCACCATCACCGTCACGTAGCCGCCGCCGACGAACTGGCGCCCGACCAGGCGCACTTCGGCGGCCTTGGTCATCGCGTCAGCCGCCTCGATGGCGGGCACCAGACCGCGCGTTTCAATCATGCCCAGGGCAATGCCTCTGTAATCAGCCATTTTCATACTCCTTCATGAACAAAAAAAACCCAAACCAAACCGAACCGCCACGAAGTTCCAGGGCCTTCGCCTGCCCAACCACAACAAGACCTGCGCGACGTCACGGATCCCATTGATCGATGATTCCGCAAATGGTCAGATCGGTGATGACCTTGGGGTCGTTCATGGCCAGCCGGGCAGCACTGCCACTGGACGTGAACACCCACTTGCCCGGCGGCACGCCCACCGGATCGGTGGCCACCGACAGGTCACCCTGCTGACTCTCCAGCACCCGCAGCGAGGCCGACTGCAGGCCCGGCACCCGGCGCGTGCAAACCAGCTCGTCCCTGACCCGCATGATGTCCATCAGGCCGACTCCGCCTGCCAGTGGTCGATGATCCCGACGATGGTGAGATCGGACGGGAACTCCTTGCTGCCAGCGGCTTCCCGCGCGGCCGAAGAACCGACACAAATCACCCAGTCGCCCGGCACGCAACCGACCGCGTCCACCGCCACGCTGCGCCCGCCACCGGCCTTTTCCTGCACCACGAGCAGGGGGCGGTGACCGAATGCCTGGATCCGGTTCGTGGACACCAGCGTTTTCTCGACTTTCATGATCTTCATGATGGCACCTTGTCGCCTGTGGGCTTCAATGACCGGTGGGCGCGGCGTGTTCCGCCTCGACCCAGGCGCAGCGCTCGCTGCCTTCCTGGTCGCTCACCGCCATCTGGCAATGCAACAAACCCTGCGCGTGCAAGGCGGCGTAGCGCGCTTCGATCGCCGCCTTGACCCGCTGGCAGCGACCGACCGCCCGATCACGCGCACCTGGCACCCGGGACGAATAGTGGAAGTGCACCAGCACCGGCACCGGCAGACCGCGGCTGACATTGAGGCCGGTGAAGATCTTGATCCCCACGTCCAGATCGGCCGCCCCCTCCTCCACGGTGTCCAAGTGTGCGAAGTAGAACTTGTTCCTCAGCTGCAACTCGGTCATGGCCTCGCCGGCGCATATGAAGCGCTCGTTGTGACCGATGTCGGCGTAACGGCCTTCGTGGTGCTGGATCACGTATTCGATCTGCGACAGATTGGCTTCCAGCAGGCGTTCGATCAGCCGCTTCATGCCTGCCCGCAAGCCACAGTCGCGCGCAGCGACGGACACGGCGCGTGCAATCGCTTCGCGCGCCTGCGTTGCGCTCAGGCCCAGGGTGTCGCGGAAGAGCTGCGCGCTCTCCACGTACCGCAAGGGGCAGTTGGCCGACTGCGCATCGGGCAGGTGCACGCGGATGGCGTCGGTGTCGGTGTCCATGCCGATCAGCAGCGTCTCTGGCGCCGCCCCCTGGCCGAAGCTGTTGTCCACCGCCAGTCGCAACTCATCGAGCTTTTCCGTGGCCGCGATCGTGGCCTGATGGTCCTGGCTGCCGTGCGCGGCGCACCCCTGGTGGCAAGGGTTGGATGTGCTGTAGTGGTAAACCGCCACCTTCAGGTAGTTGCAGCTCTCGGCACCGGGCATGCCACCGCTCAGGCGTTCGAGCTCGCGCCGCATCCAGTCGGCCACGTCGGCCTCGACGTCGAACAACGCCCCGGCGTAGGCTTTGACAAGGACCGCGTTATCCGGCGCCATGCGAAAGACGAAGGGCAGCAACCCTTGCAGACGGCCATCGGCGCACGGGCTGACGTCCAGGGTGTGGTAGCCGCACGATTGCAGGAAGGCGGCGTCCATCGCCATGCGCTCCAGCCACGGTGCCTGATCCACCGCAGCCTGATCCACGCAGACCTTGAAGCTGCGGAAGATGCAATAGGCGTGCAGAGCGCGCAGATCCAGTCCGCTGATCCAGGCATCGCTCAGCAGGCGATCGGGCAGGGTGTAGCCCAATCGGGACTGGACCAGATCCTGGGCGCGCGAGACGAAATCCCGCTCGTGCTGCCAGCCCGACAAGGTCCTGAGCAGATCGACGATGGGCGAGAAACGCGCCCGCACCCGTCCTTCGTAGGCGTACAGACGCTCGTTGAGCTCCTGGTCCACCAGGGCGTGCTCACAGCGCTGGCCGACACCCACGACACACGCCGGATTGTCCAGATCCTGCGGTTGGCGCAGGCCTGCGGCAGACCGCATGGCAGCGAGGCGCTTGAGCGTGTTCACCGGCGTGGTCCTCTGGAATTTGGGTTCAGCCCCGTGCCCCGCCCGAGAGCGTCACGGCCGCGCCTTTGGCGGTCTGACCGGACGAACCGGTGACCCGGCTCTCCGGCTGGTCGTCGCGCTCGACTTTGCGGGACAGCAGCGCGGCCATGCCCATGCCACGCCCCTCGCCACGCTGCGACGGGTTGCGTGCCAGCGAGGAAGTGCCTTCGGTCCCGGTCACCCGTGCGGCGGTCTCCCAGGCAGAGCCGCTGATGCGCACGCCGGCCTGGCTGCCTTCGCCGGTCAGCCGACTCGCACCGCTGGCCACCACAGGTTGAGGCGAAGCCGTGGGCGCACTCTCGCGGTGACGGAACTCGGGCGTGCCCGTGATGAGACCCCCACCCTTGTTGGCCGCACCGGTGATGCGCTGGCCACTGAACGCGGAACCCGTGACCCCCTGTGCGGCGCGCTCCTGCGCCTGGCGGGACGGTGGGCGGATGCTGAAATCCTTGGCAGCAACCGCATCCTCGACCGCCTGATCGCGGCGTGCAGGGGCCACGAAACGGGCGCTGGTCCCACACTGCGAGGGCATGTTGTCGGCGCCCACGTAGGGCGTTCCGCTGACGGGACCGCAGGCACCGCGCCGGTCGCCGGTCGTCGCCGCGCCACCCGCACCAGGACGGTCACCGGTCACCGCCAGGGCCGAAATCAGCCCTTCGCGACGACTCAGAACCTGTTGGGACTGGAGCTGCGAAGGCGCGCAGAACGCCTGGTACTGCTGGCGACCGATGTAGGACGTGCCGCTGATGGGCGCGCAACCGCCGTGTTCGTCGCCGGTGACGCCTGCGGAACGCCCCAGGCGGGCACCCGTGATGGTCTGGTGGTTCCAGGTCTGATCCTGGCCCACTTTGGACACGGGCTGCACCGGCTCGGTGGTGGCGCACACGGCCCCCAGCTGCTGCGCGCTGATGTATTCGGTTCCGGTCACGGCGCGGCAGCCGCCCGACTCGTCACCCGTGACTTTCTGGCTGCGACCGACTTCGGTCCCCGTGACCGTGCTACCGGCCAGCGTCTGTACGGAGGCCACCTTGGACGGCACCGCGCGGCCCGCCTGCTGGCCAAAATCGGCCGAGCTGAAATACTGGGACCCGGTGAGCTGACGCGAAGCGCCACTCTCGTTGCCCGTGACCTTGCCAGAGCGACCGACTTCGGACCCCGAGACGGCCTGCCCACCACGCGAAGACATGACGCTCACCTTGCGCGGGCTCGGCGCGGGGACGGTGTCGCACGCACTCTTGTGCTGCTGCAGCGACAGGTACTCGGTCCCGGTGACGGCGCTGCAGGCACCGGCTTCCTGGCCGGTCACCTGGCGCGCGCGGCCGACTTCGGTGCCGGTGACCTTCTGGTCACGCAGGGTGCTACTGACCGCCACCTTGGCCGGGCCCGGCGCCGGTTGGGTGCCGCATACGGAACCGAACTGCTCCAGACTCAGGTACTCGGTGCCGGTGACGCTCTTGCAGGCACCCGCTTCGTTGCCGGTGACTTTGCGGCTGCCGTCGATCGACGAGCCGGTGACGGACTGACCGGACAGGGTGTGCCCGAGCACGACCTTGGGCGGCACGGCGACCGCAGTGGTCCTGGCCCGCATCCGGCCGTTGGGACGTGCCGCCACGGAGGAGGATTCCTGGCGTCCGACCAAGGCCCGCACCACACGGCGCTGCCTGGCCACTTCGCGACCCGAGGCGCCCTTTTCGATGGCCTGTTGCCAATCCTGTTGCGGCACCACCGCAGCCAGGCGGGTGGCCAGTGCAACCCGCAGCGCGCCTTTTTTGCCATCGGAGGACAGTGCCAGCCGGCGAGCCCGTGCCAGTGCGCGGGTCGATCCGGCGTCCAGGGCAGGCATGCCCACGGCTTGTGCCGAGCTCTGACCCCGCTGCGATGGGCTCTCCACCGGAGCGGGTGCGCCCGTGGCGCAGGTTCCAGCACCCTTGCAGCCACAGCCACAGTCCGCCGCATCGGACGACGGAGCCGGTGACACCACCGCACGGGGAGCGCGCGTGGCCCGCGCACCGGCCGTGCGAACACCCAGAGCGGACTTGCCGGCCTGACTCAGGGCCTGGCGGCGCTCACGTGCCGCGTTGGCAACGGGTGCCACAAGCTCGGCGGACGCACCCGGCACCACAGCCGCCGGGCCACTGGCCTTCGCGGCGGTCACCGCCATCGCAGGACGGACGGCCGAGCCCACCACGCCCGACCTGACCGCACCGGCCTTGCCGCGCAAAGCCATGGCCTGGCGCCTTTGCAGGGCCAATTCACGACCCGAAAGGGTCACCTGAGCTGCGCTGTGGCCGGTGGATGTCATCTCATACCTCTTGCAAATGGGGGGGCGTGGTGTCGTGGGGGCCGCCAGGGACGGCCCCGCTTCTCTCAGCGGTAGACAACGAATGACATGCCCTGGCTCTGGGCGTAGTTGTCATAGGCAATGACACGCACCAGGTGGTTGGGGAACTCGCGGTGGCAGGCCTCGACTTCGGCCAGCACAGCGTCCACCGACTGCTCGCCGAACAGGGGCAGCTTCCACATGTACCAGAAGTTGCTGGTCGCCGCCGTGCCCTTTTCGGTGTGCTCCACCGCCGGGTTCCAACCCTGCGCGATGGAGTAGGCGATCTGGCGACGGACCTGCTCGGCCGTCATGGGTGGCAGGTAGGAGAAGGTCTCGTACTTCTGGGACGATTTGTAGACTTGGACAGCCATGTCAGTTTCCTTTCAGAGGGTATGGGGTGGGGCCTGGTGCGTTTGCACGGATCACTTGTTCGCGACGTCGAGCTTGTCCACGGTGTCGAACTCGAACTTGATTTCCTTCCAGGTTTCCATGGCGATCTTGAGTTCGGGCGAATGCGCTGCCGCAGCGGTCAGGATCTCCTTGCCTTCCTTCTCCAGCGCACGGCCTTCGTTGCGCGCCTGCACACAGGCTTCCAGCGCCACGCGGTTGGCGCAGGCGCCGGCCGCATTGCCCCAGGGATGCCCCAGGGTGCCACCGCCGAACTGCAGCACCGAGTCGTCGCCGAAGATGTTCACCAGCGCCGGCATGTGCCAGACGTGGATGCCGCCCGAGGCCACGGCAAAGGCACCGGGCAGCGAACCCCAGTCCTGATCGAAGAAGATGCCGCGCGAACGGTCTTCCGGAACGAAGGACTCGCGCAGCAGGTCGATCCAGCCCAGGGTGGAGGCGCGGTCGCCTTCGAGCTTGCCCACCACGGTACCGGTGTGCAGGTGGTCACCACCCGACAGGCGCAGGATCTTGGTGAGCACGCGGAAGTGGATGCCGTGGTGCGGGTTGCGGTCGATCACGGCGTGCATGGCGCGGTGGATGTGCAGCAGCATGCCGTTCTCGCGGCACCAGTTGGCCAGACCCGTGTTGGCGCAGAAACCACCGGTGATGTAGTCGTGCATGATGATCGGTGCGCCGATTTCCTTGGCGTACTCGGCGCGCTTGTACATCTCTTCAGGCGTCGGCGCGGTCACGTTCAGGTAGTGGCCCTTGCGTTCGCCGGTCTCGCGCTCGGCCTTGAGGGTGGCCTCCTGCACGAAATCGAAACGCTGGCGCCAGCGCATGAACGGCTGGCTGTTGATGTTCTCGTCGTCCTTGGTGAAGTCCAGACCACCGCGCAGGCACTCGTACACCGCACGCCCGTAGTTCTTGGCCGACAGACCCAGCTTGGGCTTGATGGTGCAGCCCAGCAGCGGACGACCGTACTTGTTCATGATGTCGCGCTCGACCTGAATGCCCAGCGGAGGACCGCCGCAGGTCTTGATGTAGGCGATGGGAAAGCGCACGTCTTCCAGACGCAGGGCGCGGATGGCCTTGAAGCCGAACACGTTGCCCACCAGCGAGGTGAACACGTTGACCACCGAACCTTCTTCAA
This sequence comes from uncultured Hydrogenophaga sp., assembly GCA_964428045.1. Lineage (GTDB taxonomy): Bacteria > Pseudomonadota > Gammaproteobacteria > Burkholderiales > Burkholderiaceae_C > Hydrogenophaga. The sequence continues at coordinate 26,554 of CAYRWN010000012.1, forward strand.
ACAGGTCGATCGGGTACGCGATGAAGGCGTAGAAACAGGTGTCGTCGCCTGGCACGTCCTCGATGCGGTAGGCCCGACCCTTGTAGTAATCCAGGTCGGTCAGCAGATCGGTCCACACCGTGGTCCAGGTGCCCGTTGACGATTCTGCGGCGACGGCGGCGGCGGCTTCCTCGCGGTCGATGCCCGCCTGCGGCGTGATCTTGAAGCAGGCGAGGATGTCGGTATCCAGTGGGGAGTACTCCGGCATCCAGTAGGTCTGGCGGTATTCCTTGACGCCAGCGTTGTAAGTCTTGACAGCCATATTCGCTCCTCGATGAAGGCAGGTGGTTGAAAACTGGGGTGCTCAGTGCGCCCCGGTCCGGGTGGATGTGCTCTGAACTGCTGCGGATTGTTCGCCACCCGAACAATTAGTTAAAGTAAAATGTTCAGACCATATTGTTTTATTTAAGTAAATCAACAGGGGTCCATCCATGAAACTGCGTCACGCCACCCTGCACCAGTTGCGCATCTTCCTTGCGGTCGCCCGGCACAGCAGCTTCGCCCGCGCAGCCCAGGAACTGCACCTCTCGCCACCCACGCTGTCGCTGCAAGTCAAACAACTGTCGGAAACCGTGGGGCAGGCGCTGTTCGAGCAACTGGGCAAGAAGATCTACCTGACCGCTGCGGGCCGCACGCTGGCTGCGGCCTGCGAAGACATCGAAACGCGCATGGAGCGACTCGGAGAAGACCTGGCGGCCTTGCAGGGGGTCGAGCGCGGCAGCGTCAAGCTGGCCATCCTGACCACGGTGAAGTACACCGTGCCCAAGCTGCTGGGCGGGTTCTGCGCGGCCCACCCCGGCATTGAAGTGGCCATGTTCGTCGGCAACCGGGAAAACCTGCTCCAGCGCCTGAGCGCCAACGAGGATGACCTGTACATCATGGGCCAGCCGCCCGAGCAGCTGGATCTGGTCAGCGAGCCCTTTGCCGACAACCCGCTGGTGCTGGTGGCCCCGCCCGACCACCCGCTGGTGGGGAAGACCGGCATCCCGCCCCAGCGGCTGGCCAGCGAGCCGTTCATCCTGCGCGAGGCCGGTTCGGGCACACGGCTGACCGCTGAAAGGTTCTTCACCAGTCACGGTGTGAACCTGCGCAACCGGCTGGAAGTGGGCAGCAATGAAGCCATCAAGCAAACGGTGGCCGGCGGGCTCGGCCTGGCGGTGCTGTCGACCCACACGGTGACGGCCGAGCTGGCGCTGGGCGAGCTCGCGCAGCTGGACGTGCAGGGATTTCCGCTGATTCGCCAGTGGCACGTGGTGGTGCCACGCGGCAAACGCACATCGGCCGCCGCACGGGCGTTCAAGGAGTGGCTGTTTGCCCACCGCAGCAGCACCGGAGCGACCCCCACCGGGGGCAGCGCAAGGCAGCGCAGGACTCCCGGCCGCGCGGCTTGAGCGCCCCGGGGGATGGGCTGACCCACGGCGGCGCCGGCCTGCCCGGCACGGGCTTGGACCAGGAACGGGAACGCCCCATGAATCCCGTGAAGGCGGCACCACGGCCCGCCATGGACAATCGCGTCATGGCGACCTATTTCATCGGCGATGTGCAGGGCTGCGACAGCGCCCTGGGTCGCCTGCTCGACACCCTGGACTTTTCCCCCAGCCGCGACCTGCTCGTCCTGCTGGGCGACCTGGTCAACCGCGGCCCCGAATCCCTGGCCGTGCTGCGCCGCCTGCAAACCCTGGAGGGCAGTGCCCACGCCCTGCTGGGCAACCACGACCTGCACCTGCTGGCCGTGGCGCACGGCGTGCGCAAGCCGCACCGCAGCGACACGTTGCAGGACATCCTGGACGCGCCCGACCGACAGGCCCTGCTGACCTGGCTGCGCCAGCGCCCCATGGCGCTGGACGTGCAGGGCTGGCTGCTGGTGCACGCGGGTGTTCTGCCGCAGTGGAATGCTTCGCAGACCCTGTCTCTGGCGCGTGAACTGGAAACTGAACTGCGCGGCGCCGACTGGGGCGTGCTGATGCACAACCTGTACGGCAACACCCCGGACCGCTGGGACGACCACCTGCAGGGCTACGACCGCCTGCGCGTGATCGTCAATGCCCTCACACGGCTGCGTTTGTGCTCCGCCGACGGGGTGATGGAATTCGCGACCAAGGACAGCGCCGGCGCCGCGCCCCAGGGCTTCATGCCCTGGTTCGACGTGCCAGGCCGGCGCAGCGCGGGCACGCCGGTGGCCTTCGGTCACTGGTCGACCCTGGGACGCCTGAACCGGCCCGGCCTGCTGGCGCTGGACACGGGCTGCGTGTGGGGGGGCTGCCTGACGGCAGCGCGGCTGACCGGCGCGCCAGGCGGTTTCGAGCTCGTCAGCGTGCGCTGCGAGCAGGCCCGGCAACCCGGGACCTGAGCGGCACGGCCAGCCCGCTTGCGGGCGACGTGCCGACGAAACTCAGGCGTTTTCTGTCGGCGGGGTTTCGGGTGCCGACGCGCTCTTGAACAACGCCGCCACCTTCTTGCGCGTCTTGATGTTGGGCGAAACCCGGCTGGTGGCCGGTTTGGCGGCGGCCTCCCAGGCCGGCATCGCCTCGGCAGCCTGGCTGGGCTCGTAGGGCGTGTCGAACAGCGGGTCGGCGGGCGCCCGCGGTGCGCGCGCCGGACGGGCCGCCGGGCCGCGCAGTTCGCGCTCGGGTCGGCTGCTGCGGCTCTCGCGGATGTCGCGCTCCTCACGCGCCGCATCGGACTGCTGCCAGGCCCGCTGGCCGTCGTTGAAGCGACCCGCCGGCCGCTTGTCGGCTTCGAGCTCCAGGGCTTCGAGTTCGAGCTTCCTGCCCAGCAACTTCTCCAGATCGCCCATCAGGCGCGCGTCGCGCCCGCTGACGAAGGACACCGCCAGACCCGAGGCCCCCGCACGCCCCGTGCGGCCGATGCGGTGCACATAGTCCTCGGCGTTGAACGGGATGTCGAAGTTGAACACCGCGGGCACGTCCTTGATGTCCAGGCCGCGCGCGGCCACGTCGGTGCAGATCAGCAGGTCGACCACGCCGTTCTTGAACGCGTCGAGGGCCTTGAGGCGTTCGTCCTGGCTCTTGTCGCCGTGCAGGGCGGTGGCGTTCAGGCCTTCGCGCTCGAGCGAACGCGTCAGCCGGGCGCAGCCCAGTTTGCTGTTGACGAAGACGAACGCCTGCTTGATGCCACGCTCTTTCAGGATCTGCTTGAGCACCGGGCGCTTGTCGTCGTCGTCCACGCGGTAGAAGTGCTGCTCCACCGTGGAAGCGGTGGCGTTCGAGCGCGCCACTTCGATGGTGATCGGGTCCTGCAGGTAGCTATTGGCCAGGCGCTTGATCTCGGGCGAGAAGGTGGCCGAGAACAGCAGCGTGGTGCGGGTCTTGGGCAGGTAGCTCAGGATGCGCTGCAGATCGGGCAGGAAGCCGATGTCCAGCATGCGGTCGGCCTCGTCGAGCACCACGTACTCGACCTGGTTGAGCACCGCGTTCTTGGCCTCGATGTGGTCCAGCAGACGGCCCGGCGTCGCCACCAGCACCTCAACGCCTTTCTTCAGCTCGGCGGTCTGGGGTTTCATGTCCATGCCGCCGAACACCACCGCGCTGCGCAGGTGGGTGTACTTGGCATAGAGCTTGACCTGTTCGGCCACCTGGTCGGCCAGTTCGCGGGTGGGCAACAGCACGAGGGCGCGCACCGGGTGGCGCGCGGGCGACGTGGACGCGTTTTCGTGCTTGAGCATGCGCTGCAGCAGCGGCAGCGTGAAGGCGGCCGTCTTGCCCGTACCGGTCTGGGCAGCGCCCATGACGTCGCGCCCTTGCAGCACGACCGGAATGGCCTGGGCCTGGATCGGCGTCATGCGCTCGTAACCCATCTCGGCGATGGCACGGGCGAGGTTGGGCGAGAGCTGGAGTTCGGAGAAGGATTGGGTCATTGCAGTGCGCGCGCAGGGTGCGCGTCAACCCGATATTGTCTCACTTCGCGTCTTTTTCACCCAGAAGCGGCATGGGCGCACCGTGCAGCGGCGAGGACAGATCGATCCGCCGCCGGGCCGCCCCCATGGGGATCGGCTCCCTTGGGGAAGCAGCGACCCGCGTCAGCGGCGAAGCGTGGGGGCCTAGAGACTTCGGGCGTTGAACGTATCGCAGGCCTTCACGCTGCCGGTTTCCAGGCCCTGGTGGAACCAGCGCTGGCGCTGTTCGCTGGTGCCGTGGGTGAAGCTGTCGGGCACGATCTGTCCCTGGCTTTTGCGTTGCAACGCGTCGTCGCCGATGGCGGCGGCCGCCCGCAAGGCCTCGTCGATGTCGCCCGGCTCGATGATCTGGCTGGTCTTGTGGTTGTGGTGGGCCCAGATGCCCGCGAAACAGTCGGCCTGCAGTTCCAGCCGGACCGACAGCGCGTTGTACTCGCGCTCGCTGACGCGCCGGCGCGCCTGCTCCATCTGCTCGGTCAGGCCCATGAGGTTCTGCACGTGGTGGCCGACTTCGTGGGCGATCACGTAAGCCTGGGCGAAATCGCCCGGCGCACCCAGTTGCTGGCGCAAGGTGTCGTAGAAGCTCAGATCGATGTAGACCTTCTGGTCGCCCGGGCAGTAGAACGGTCCCATGGCCGACTGGCCGGTGCCGCAGGCCGTGGGCGTGGCGCCGCGGAACAGCACCAGCCGGGGCTTCTGGTACTGTGCGCCGCTCTGCTGGAACACGGCGGTCCAGACGTCTTCGGTCCCGCCCAGCACCGAAGCGACGAACTGGCCCATCGGGTCGCTGGGCTGACCGGTCTGGGTAGCGGCAGGCGCACTCTGTTCGACCGGAGCGCCCAAGCCACCGCCACCCAGCACGCCCAGAATGGTCATGGGGTTGATGCCAAAGACCCAGCCCGCGACCAGCGCGATCACCACCGTCCCGAGACCGATGCTGCGCCCGCCGGTACGGCGACCGCCACCGCCGAACATGCCGCCGCCGGGAGCAGAACGCCGGTCTTCCACCTGGTCGGACTGGCGGTTGTTTTCCCATTTCATGTGCTGTCTCCTGGGCTGCGGGGAACTCTGGGGGCCGGACACCGGTCGCACGGTGCGAAGGTCCTGCGGGAGGAAGGATTTCTCGACCAAACCGTCGCGATCCGTGATCGTCCAAGCATGTCAGACGCCATGATGCAAAGCAAGCCATCGCGCACCGGAATCTGCGCCGTCGTGCTGTGTGCCACAAGCCTGTTGGCAGGCTGCGCCAGCACGTTCACCGCCAGGGTCACGCGGTTTAACCAGTGGCCGGCTGACACGGCGGGCGCCAGCTACCGCTTCACGCCCGCCGATCCGCTGCGCGCGCTGGAGCTGCAGGCCTACCAGCACCAGGTTGGCGCCGAACTGCAGCAAATCGGTCTGCGGCCCGCCGAGGCTGGCGAGAACGCCCGCTTCACCGTGGATGTGCAGGTCGAACAGCGCGAGAAGCAACGCCAGCGGCACATACCGGTCTACAGCGATCCGTGGACCTACGTGCCGCCCTGGCGCGACGCGCAGGGTCGCCCTCATGGTGGCCAATGGGTGCCCGATCCGCTGGGTTCGCGCTACCTGGGCGACCGCAGCGTGACGCAGACGGTACAGGCCAGCCAGTTGAAGCTGCACATCCGCGAGGTCGGCCCAGACGGCGCCGTGCGCACCGTGTTCGAAGCCACCGCGGCACACGAAGGCAGCGAAGTCGACCTGGTGGAAGTGGTGCCTTACCTCGTGCGCGGCACGTTCCAGGACTTCCCGGGTGCCAACGGCCAGGTGCGGCGGCTGAGTTTCGACCTGCCGCGCCGCTGAGACCGCCAGCGCGCAGGGGTCAGGTCTTGGGCAGGGTGACGCCGACCTGCCCCTGGTACTTGCCCCCGCGGTCCTTGTAGCTGGTCTCGCAGACCTCGTCGCTCTCGAAGAACAGCACCTGGGCACACCCTTCGCCAGCGTAGATCTTGGCCGGCAGCGGCGTGGTGTTGCTGAACTCCAGCGTCACGTAGCCTTCCCACTCGGGCTCGAAGGGCGTGACGTTGACGATGATGCCGCAGCGGGCGTAGGTGCTCTTGCCCAGGCAGACGGTCAGCACGTTGCGCGGGATGCGGAAGTACTCCACCGTGCGCGCCAGCGCGAAGCTGTTGGGCGGGATGATGCAGACATCCTTGTTGATGTCCACAAAGCTGTTCTCGTCGAAGTTCTTCGGGTCCACCACGGTGCTGTGGATGTTGGTGAAGACCTTGAACTCGGGCGCGCAGCGGATGTCGTAGCCGTAGCTGCTGGTGCCGTAGCTGACGATCTTCTGGCCCGCGGCGTTTTGCCGGACCTGACCGGGCTCGAAGGGCTCGATCATGCCGTGCTGCTCGGCCATGCGGCGGATCCATTTGTCGCTCTTGATGCTCATGCTGCGTGCTCCGGGGGTAAGCCGACGATTGTAAGGACGCGGCCCCATGCGCCGCCGCGAACGCGGATCAGGCCGTGATGGTCCTGGCGACGACCCGGTCGTCACCCAGCACGATCAGGGCAAACAGCAGCTCGTCCAGCGAATCGGCCTGCGCAGTCTTGCGGGCCAGCAGCGGCGTGGCATTGGGGTTGAGCACCACAAAATCGGCCTCGTGCCCGGGCGTGAGGTTGCCCACCACGCCGGACAGCCCCAGCGCCTGCGCGGCGCCGGCCGTGTGCTGCCACCAGAGCTGGCCGGGCGAAAGGTTCAGGCCCGGCTTGGTGTGCCCTTCGCGCCCGACCGTGTAGGCCGCCAGCATGGTGTGGAAGGGCGAGAAGCTGGTGCCGCCGCCCACATCGCTGGCCAGGCCGTAGCGCATGCCCGCCGCGTCGGCCGCAGCGTAGTCGAAGAAGCCGCTGCCCAGGAACAGGTTGCTGGTGGGGCTGACGGCGGCCGCGGCGCCAGTCTCGCGCATGAGGGCGCGGTCGGTCGCGTCGAGGTGGATGCAGTGGGCGTAGATGGCGCGCTCGCGCAGCAAACCGAAGTCACCGTACACCGCCAGGTAACTGCGCGCCTTCGGGTACAGCTCGGCCACCCAGCGCACTTCGTCGCGGTTTTCGGCCACGTGCGACTGGATCCACACGTCGCTGTACCGCGCGGCGAGTTCGCCGGCCCCGTGCAACTGGGCGTCGCTGCTGGTGGGCGCAAAACGGGGGGTGATGGCGTAGCCCAGCCGGTCCACGCCGTGCCAGCGGCGGATCAGGTCTTCGGTATCGACCAGGCTCTGCCCGGTCTGGTCGCGCACCCCGTCGGGGCTGTGCCGGTCCTGCAGCACCTTGCCAGTGATGAAGCGCAAGCCGCGCTCCTGGGCCGCTTCAAACGCGGCGTCCACGGACGCGGGGTGCGAGGTGGCAAAGGTGAGCGCCGTGGTCACGCCGTTGCGCTGCAGTTCGTCGAAGAAGAACTCGGCAACGCCGCGGGCGTAGGTCTTGTCGGCGAAACGGCTTTCGTGCGGGAAGGTGTACTTTTCCAGCCAGGGCAGCAGACCGGCGGCGGGTGCGCCGATCACATCGGTCTGCGGGTAATGCACATGCAGGTCGATGAAGCCCGGCGCGATGAGGTGACCGCGCCGATCCTCCACCACAACCCCGGGGTAGCGGTCGATCAGGGCGTCGTGGGCACCGGCAGCGCGCACCACTTTGCGCCCACCGGCGTCCGGCCCGACCACGAGCAAGCCGTCGCTGTCGTAAAGCGGCTGCTGCTGGTCGTCAAATCGCAGAAGGGCGGCGCGGTAGGCTTTCATCCGTTGCGCAGCTTAGCCGCTGCCATGGCTGATTGCACAGCCTGCGGCCCATAATGGCCATTTGCCGGGCATGCGCACGGCTCAGGTGTCCTTGGAGATCTTGATGGTCGGGAACTTGCTGGAGAAGTCCTTGGCCTTGGCCGCGATCTTGATCGCGACCTGGCGCGCCACGGTCTTGTACAGACCGGCGATTTCGCCGTCGGGTTCGGCCACCACGGTGGGGCGCCCGCTGTCGGCCTGCACGCGGATGCTCATGTTCAGGGGCAGCTCACCCAGGTAGTCCATCCCGTACTCGGCCGCCATCGTCTTGCCACCATCGGCGCCGAAGATGTGCTCGGTGTGACCACAGTTGGGGCAGCAGTACACCGCCATGTTCTCCACGATGCCCAGGATGGGCACGCCCACCTTCTCGAACATCTTGATGCCCTTGCGCGCATCCAGCAGGGCAATGTCCTGCGGCGTGGTCACGATCACCGCACCGGTCATGGGCACGCGCTGGCTCAGGGTCAGCTGGATGTCGCCGGTGCCCGGGGGCATGTCCACGATCAGGTAGTCCAGGTCTTTCCAGTTGGTCTGGCGCAGCAGCTGCTCCAGCGCCTGCGTGGCCATGGGGCCGCGCCAGATCATGGCTTCGTCCTTGTCGACCAGAAAACCGATGGAGATGACCTGCACGCCGTAGTTCTCCAGCGGCTCCATGGTCTGACCGTCGCTGCTCTCGGGCCGGCCTTCGATGCCCATCATCATGGGCTGGCTGGGCCCGTAGATGTCGGCGTCCAGAATGCCGACCTTGGCGCCTTCGGCCGCCAGCGCCAGCGCCAGGTTGACGGTGGTGGTGCTCTTGCCCACGCCGCCCTTGCCCGAGGCCACGGCGATGATGTTCTTGACGTTGGGCAAGAGCTGCACGCCCCGCTGCACCGCGTGCGGGATGATCTTGACCGACAGGTTCACCGACACGTTCTCCACGCCCGGGACGCCCTTGGCCGCTTCGATCAGCGCCCGGCGCAGCGCCGGTATCTGGCTTTTGGCGGGGTAGCCCAGTTCCACGTCGAACGACACGTCCCCGTACTCGGCCTGCAGGTTCTTCAGCGCCTTGGTGGACACGAAGTCCTTGCCGGTGTTGGGATCGGTCACCGCCTGCAGGGCGGCCAGCAACGCTTGGGTATCGACGGCCATGAATGGGTCTCCGGGGACTTGTGTGAGAGTTGTCGCGAAACGGGCAGAAGTCTAACGGCGCCTGCATGCCCCGCCTAAAATTGCGGGTTCCCTTGCAGAAAGATTCTCGATATGAGCCAGCGCCGCCTGTTCGTCACCACCGCCCTGCCGTACGCCAACGGCCACTTCCACATCGGGCACATCATGGAATACATCCAGGCCGACATCTGGGTGCGGTTCCAGCGCATGCAGGGCCACGAAGTGCACTTTGTGTGCGCCGACGACGCGCACGGCGCGCCCATCATGATCGCCGCCGAAAAGGCGGGCAAGACGCCGCAGCAGTTCGTCGCCGACATCGCCGCCGGCCGCAAGCCTTACCTGGAGGGCTTCCACATCGCCTTTGACAACTGGCACAGCACCGACGGACCCGAAAACCACGAACTCGCGCAGGCGGTCTACCGCGACCTCAAAGCCGACGGCCTGATCGAGACCCGCACCATCGAACAGTTCTACGACCCGGACAAGGGCATGTTCCTGCCCGACCGCTTCATCAAAGGCGAATGCCCCCAATGCGGCGCCAAGGACCAGTACGGCGACAACTGCGAGGTCTGCGGCGCCGTCTATGCGCCCACCGAGCTGAAGAACCCCTATTCGGCCCTGTCCGGCGCCACGCCGGTGCTCAAGACCTCCGACCACTTCTTCTTCAAATTGTCCGACCCGCGCTGCCTGGCCTTCCTGGACCAGTGGACGCAGAGCGGTGCGGTGCAACCCGAGGTGCTCAACAAGATCGCCGAGTGGATCGAGCCCGGACCCGACGGCAAGCCCAAGATGGGCGACTGGGACATCAGCCGCGACGCGCCCTACTTCGGCATCGAGATTCCCGACGCACCCGGCAAGTACTTCTACGTCTGGCTGGACGCGCCCATCGGCTACCTGGCCTCGCTCAAGAACCACTTCGGCAAGACCGGACGCGACTACGACGCCTTCATGGCCGACCCCGCCACCGAGCAGGTTCACTTCATCGGCAAGGACATCATCACCTTCCACACCCTGTTCTGGCCGGCCATGCTCAAGTTCAGCGGCCGCAAGGTGCCCAACAAAGTCTTCGTGCACGGCTTCCTGACCATCAACAACGGCGAGAAGATGAGCAAGAGCCGGGGCACCGGCCTGGACCCGCTGAAGTACCTGGGCCTGGGCATGAACCCCGAGTGGCTGCGTTATTACCTGGCGGCCAAGCTGTCCGGCAAGAACGAAGACGTGGATTTCAACGCCGAAGACTTCATGCTGCGGGTCAACAGCGATCTGGTGGGCAAGTACATCAACATCGCCTCGCGCGCGGCCGGCTTCATCGCCAAGCGCTTTGACGGACGGCTGGGCACCGTCTCGGCCGACGGCGACGCGCTGCTGGACCACCTGCAGAGCCTGGTCCCCACCGTGACCGAGCTGTACGCCGAGCGCGAAACCGGCAAGGCCCTGCGCGAAATCATGCTACTGGCCGACCGCGTGAACGCCTATGTGGACCAGAACAAGCCCTGGGAACTGGCCAAGCAGGAGGGTATGGACGGCCGCCTGCAGGACGTGTGCACCACCTGCATCGAAGCCTTCCGCCTGATCTCGCTCTACCTCAAGCCGGTGCTGCCGGCGCTGGCGGTCAACGTGGAAGCCTTCCTGAAGATCGAGCCGCTGAAGTTCGCCGACGCCGGCCGCCTGCTGGGCGCCGGTCACACCATCGGGGCCTACCAGCACCTGATGCAGCGCGTTGACATCGCGCAGCTCGAGGCCCTGTTCGAGCCGCCGCCGGCGCCCGAAGAGCCCAGGGTGGTCCCGGGTGGTGAAGAGATCGCCCCGACCATCTCCATCGACGACTTCGCCAAGGTCGACCTGCGCATCGCGCAAATCGTCAAATGCGAAGCGGTCGAAGGCTCGACCAAGCTGCTGCGCCTGACGCTGGATGTGGGCGAAGGCAAGACGCGCAACGTCTTCAGCGGCATCGCCAGCATGTACAAGCCCGAAGACCTGGAAGGCAAGCTGACGGTGATGGTGGCCAACCTGGCGCCGCGCAAGATGAAGTTCGGCGTCTCCGAAGGCATGGTGCTGGCCGCCAGCCATGCCGACGAAAAGGCCCAGCCCGGGATTCACGTGCTGCAGCCCTGGCCGGGTGCCACGCCCGGCATGCGCATCCATTGAGCGGTACGCTGCGAACCAGAAACACCAAGGCCACCTTCGCGGTGGCCTTGGTGTTTCAGCGGCCGCGATCGAGGTCCGGATCGCGCACCGACTGGGTCGAGATCACCCGCAGGTCGGGGCTGAAGATCACGGTGAAGACCTGGCTGTCGCTTTCGTTCGGGCCATCGCGCCAGCGCCAGTCGTGGTGCACTTCCCGCTTCAGTTCGTAAGGGGTGATCTTCATCGGCTTGCCCAGCAGGCGGCGCACATCTTCCATCATCATGCCCGGCTGCACCAGGGCGAAGTTGCGCGGTGTGAGGACCTGGCGCAGCGCCGCCATCTTGCCGTCGGGGCCGATGGTGATCTGGTAGTTCTGGTAGCCCGCCGGCTGGCGGTTGTACTCGTAGATCTGGGCGCCGTCGGGCCCGTCCCAGACCGCCTCGGGTGCGCCGAATCGCTGGCGCACATCGGCTTCGGTGGAGACGCCTTCCTCCAGCTCGCTGATGGCTTGCTGGTCGCAGCCCGGGAGACCCAGAATCACACCGAAAGCCAGGGCCGCCATGGCCCCGCGGGTTGAGAACGTCTTCATGGTCACGGCCCAATTGCCAGCGCCGGATCGCGCGGGATCAGTGTAAACCCTCGCACCCGGCGGCGTCCCGTGTCAGTTTGGTGCACCGTTGCGGCCGGTAACATTTGAACATGCTTGACCGACTTCCCCCGCTCGCAGGCTTCAGGCCCCGCCTGCTGCAGGACATCCGGGGCTACAGCGGCGAGAAGCTGGCCCGCGACGTGGGCGCGGGCGCCACCGTGGGCATCGTGGCCCTGCCACTGGCCATGGCCTTTGCGATTGCCAGCGGACTCAAGCCCGAAGCCGGGCTGTGGACCGCGATCATCGCGGGCTTCATCATCTCGGCGCTGGGCGGCACCTCGGTGCAGATCGGCGGGCCGGCCGGCGCCTTCATCGTCATCGTCTACGGCATCGTCGAACGTTACGGGCTGGCCAACCTGCTGATCGCCACCGCCAGCGCGGGCGTGCTGCTGTTCCTGCTCGGCCTGTTCCGGCTGGGCACCCTGGTGCGCTACGTGCCGGTCAGCGTGGTGATCGGCTTCACCAACGGCATCGCGGTGCTGATCGCGCTGTCGCAGGTGCGCGACTGGTTCGGGCTGCAAGTGCCGCGCATGCCGGCCGACTTCTTCAGCCAGATCGCCACCCTGTGGCAGCACATCGGCAGCTTCAACGTCTACGCCTTCGGCCTGGGGGTGCTGTGCGTCCTCGGGCTGTTCATCTGGCCGCGGCTGTGGGCGGTGGATTCGCAGTTCCGCCGCCAGCTCCAGATGATCGAGACCGTGAGTGCGCTCAGGGCGACGTCGCATCTACCGGGGCCGGTGGTGGCGCTGGTGACGCTGTCCCTGCTGGCCTGGGCCATGCAATGGCCGGTGGAGACCATCGGCAGCCGCTTTGGCGGCATCCCGCAGGACCTGCCGGCGTTTGCGCTGCCCGACTTCTCCTGGGAAACGGTCAAGCTGCTGGTCACGCCCACACTCACCATCGCGCTGCTGGGGGCCATCGAGTCGCTGCTGTGCGCCCGCGTGGCCGACCAGCTCAGCGACACGCCCAGGCACGATCCCAACCAGGAACTGATGGCGCAGGGCGTGGCCAACTTCACCGTGCCCTTCTTCGGCGGCATGCCCGCCACCGGCACCATCGCGCGCACGGTCACCAACATCCGCGCCGGCGCGGTCTCGCCGGTGGCGGGCATCGTGCATGCGCTCACCCTGGCACTGGTGGTTCTGCTGGCCGCGCCGCTGGCCCAGCACATCCCGCTGGCGGTGCTGGCCGGCGTGCTGCTGTTCGTGGCCTGGAACATGGGCGAGTGGCGCGAGTTCGGTCGGCTGCGCCAGTTCAGCAACCACTACCGGCTGATGATGGTCTCGACCTTCCTGGTGACCATCGTGTTCGACCTCACGGTGGCGCTCGAGCTCGCCCTGGTGCTGGCGGTGGTGCTGTTCGTGCGCCGGCAAAGCGGCATCTTTCGCGCCGACGAGGTCGCACGCACCCAGAACCAACTGACCTACCGGCTCTACGGCTCCCTCTTCTTCGGTGCGGTCGCCAAGATCGACCCCATCGTGGCCGAGGTGGAGCGCTCGTCCCAGCCGGTGGATGTGGTGCTCGACGCTACCCAGCTCGTCGCGCTCGACAGCACCGGTCTGGACGCGCTGGAACAGCTGCACAAGGCGCTGGACAAGCGCGGCGGCCACCTGAGCATGGTCGGCCTCAACGAACAGCCCCGCTCGCTGATCGAGCGGACCGGATTCGCCAGCCGGCTGCACACCCGCCCATGGAGCGTCATGACCCACGAGAGCAAGCCACAACCAGCCCCGACCACCGAGCGCATCGACTGACCGTTCCAGCGGGACAGGCAGCACAGCCAGTCCTCCGCGCCCCCGGCAAGTGACTGGTGCATGAGCGCCACCTGGCCAAGCACCCCACCGCCGTGATGGTGATGAAGTGCATGGGCGGTCGCATCAACATCCCGATCACCACTGGCTCGCCGCGCCGCATCTTCCAGGCCTTTTGCAACCTGGACGGCCTGTTCCACCTGGACGGGTCGCACCGGAGATGCGCGGGCCCACACCTTTGGCCTGAAGAACGAATTCAGCGCCCTGTTCGGCAGTCTGCACCAGACGGTCTTCCCGCTGGTCTGCGGTTTCGAGACCGACGAGGAAGCCCGGGTGCTGCACAGTGCCGACGGCCAGGTGCTGGACATGGACCGGCCGGGACCGCAGGACCTGCCCGGCCCGCCTGTTGCAGCTGTTTCCGGACATGCCCACCCAGGCCCTGATCATCGGCCCTGCAGCCCGGACCTGGACCACCCCATCCGCCAGGCGGCCGACGTGATCCGGCGCGAGCTCGCCCGATCCGCTCCCAAGACGGCCGTGTGCGAATCGGTACTCGACTGGCACCAGCGAACCCAGGAGCCGCCATGAGGCCCGGGGATCACGCCGGCAGGCGGGCACCGGTAAAATGGGGCATCTCCACCCGAACGCCCCAGCAACTGCCCATGTCCTTCTTTGCACGCCCCCACTACGCGTCCGACGTCACGCAGTTCATCGACCAGCTCAAGAGCACGAAGCCCGAACTCGAGGCGGCACAGCGCCAGGGCCGCGCCCTGCTGTGGGACAAATCCATCGACCGCGAATTCCAGCGCCAGGCCGAGGCCGCCCGCGTGCCGCAGGGCGCGTACGTCTACCAGACGCAGCCCGACCCACACTGAGCCGTGCCGAGTCCCCCGGACACCCGGCCCCGCCGATGAGCCAGGACCTGCCGACGCTCGACCAGGCCCCCGACGGTCTGGACGAGGTGCTGCCCGTGGTGGTGGACCAGGTCGCGCTGGCCCGCCTGTATGGCGAGCCGCTGTTCAACCTGCCGCGCGACCTGTACATCCCGCCCGATGCGCTGCAGGTCTTTCTCGAAGCCTTCGAAGGCCCGCTGGACCTGCTGCTGTACCTGATCCGCAAGCAGAACTTCAACATCCTCGACATCCCGATGGCGGCAGTGACCCGCCAGTACCTGAGCTACGTGGACGAAATCCGCGCCAGCAACCTGGAACTGGCGGCCGAATACCTGCTGATGGCGGCGATGCTGATCGAGATCAAGTCGCGCATGCTGCTGCCGCCCAAGAAGACGGCCGAAGGCGAAGAAGCCGAAGACCCGCGCGCCGAGCTGGTGCGCCGCCTGCTGGAGTACGAGCAGATGAAGCTGGCCTCGCAACGGCTGGCGGACCTGCCGCAATACGGGCGCGACTTCCTCAAGGCGCAGGTGTACGTGGAACAGGCCCTGGTGCCCCGCTTCCCCGACGTGCATGTGATGGACCTGCAGAGTGCCTGGCGCGACATCCTCAAGCGCGCCAACCTGGTGCAGCACCACAAGATCAGCCGGGAAGAACTGTCGGTGCGCGAACACATGAGCATCGTGCTGCGCAAACTCCAGGGTCAGCGTTTCGTCGAATTCGGTGACCTGTTCGATCCCAGCCGCGGCGCGCAGGTGCTGGTGGTCACTTTCATCGCCATGCTCGAACTGGCCAAGGAAACCCTGATCGAGCTGACCCAGGCCGAGGCTTTTGCGCCGATCTACGTCCGCCTCGCCTACACACCGAACGGATGAACGCCCCCACGCTCCGCCGCTGCGCGGGTCGCTGCCCCCCACGGGGGCGCGTTTCGCCTTGGGGCGGCCCGGCGGCGAAACCACAAGCCCCCACGCTCCGCCGCTGCGCGGGTCGCTGCCCCCCACGGGGGCGCGTTTCGCCTTGGGGCGGCCCGGCGGCGAAACCCCTCTGACACAAGCGTCATGACCACCACGCACCACTTCGACGTTCTCATCATCGGCAGCGGCCTGGCCGGCCTGACCGCTGCGCTCAAGCTGGCGCCCACACACCAGGTGGCCGTGGTCACCAAGCGCGGCATCTCCGACGGCTCCAGCAACTGGGCGCAGGGCGGCATTGCCGCCGTGCTGGCCGAGGGTGACAGCTACGCCTCGCACGTGGACGACACGCTGGTGGCCGGGGCGGGCCTGTGCGACCTGGAAGCCACGAAGTTCACGGTGGAGAACGCGCCGGCCGCCATCGCCTGGCTGCAGGAACTGGGGGTACCCTTTTCCACCGAAAACGGCGAGCTGCACCTCACCCGCGAAGGTGGCCACACGCACCGCCGCATCGTGCACGCGACCGACGCCACCGGTGCGGCCGTGCAGGCCACCCTGAGCAAACTGGCCCGAGCCACGCCCGGCATCACGTTCTTCGAGAACCACATGCTGGTCGACCTGATCACCGGCCGCCAACTGCCCGGCCACAAGGCCGGTACGGGCAACGCGCGCTGCTACGGGGCCTACGTGCTGGATGTGGAACGCGACGAGGTGGAAACCTACAGCGCCGCGCACACCATCCTGGCCACCGGCGGCGCCGGCAAGGTGTACCTCTACACCACCAACCCCGACACCGCCACCGGCGACGGCATCGCCGCCGGCTGGCGCGCCGGCTGCCGGGTGGGCAACATGGAGTTCATCCAGTTCCACCCGACCTGCCTGTACCACCCCAACGTCAAGAACTTCCTCATCACCGAAGCCGTGCGCGGTGAAGGCGGGCAACTCAAACTGCCACCGCACCTGGGCAGCCACCGCTTCATGCCCGACCACGACCCGCGCGCCGAACTGGCGCCGCGCGACATCGTGGCCCGCGCCATCGACCACGAGATGAAGAAGCACGGCCTGGATTGCGTGCATCTGGACATCTCCCACCAGCCCCCCGAGTTCCTCAAAGAGCATTTCCCCAACATCCTGGCGCGCTGCGCCGAACTGGGCATCGACATCACGAAGGAACCCATCCCGGTGGTGCCGGCGGCCCACTACACCTGCGGTGGCCTGGTGACCGACCTGGAAGGCCACACCGACATCGCCGGCCTGTACGCTGTTGGCGAAGCCACCTGCACCGGCCTGCACGGCGCCAACCGGCTGGCCAGCAATTCGCTGGTGGAATGCATGGTGTTCGCGCAGGCCGCCGTCAAGGCCATCGCCAGGGACGGGAAGACACCCCGCACCGACCTGCCCCTGTGGGACGAAAGCCGCGTGACGGACGCCGACGAGCAGGTGGTGATCTCGCACAACTGGGACGAACTGCGCCGCTTCATGTGGGACTACGTGGGCATCGTGCGCACCAACAAACGCCTGGAGCGCGCCGCCCACCGCATCACCCTGCTGCAGCGCGAAATCCACGAGTTCTATTCGCAATTCCACGTCACGCGCGACCTGCTGGAACTGCGCAACCTGGTGCAGGTGGCCGACCTGATCGTCATGAGCGCCATGCTGCGCCACGAAAGCCGCGGACTGCACTACAGCCGCGACTACCCCAACCTGCTGCCAGAGGCCAAGCCGACCATCCTGGTGCCGCCGGCGAGGTAGAGGCTTCCCCCGCGCCGCGCTGCGCACGTCACCCCCCAGGGGGCGATGCGAGTAGCCCGGCGAAGCCGGTTCCTCCGCAACCTGGACATGGGGACACGCGCTCCGGAAACGTCTCTTCAGGCCGCGCCGATGTTGGGCACCAGTGCGCCGGCATCTTGCCCGGCCTTGTGCGCGGCGGTGAACGCCAGCATGCGGTCGATGGGCAGGCGCGCGCGCGGGATCAGCGCCGGATCGACGTGGATCTGGTTCTCGCCCTTCTCCAGCACCCGGGCCACGCCGGCCAGGCCGTTCATGGCCATCCAGGGACAGTGCGCGCAGCTCTTGCAGGTGGCGCTGTTGCCGGCGGTCGGCGCTTCGATGAAGACCTTGTCCGGGTTCTGCTGGCGCAGCATGTGCATCATGCCGTTGTCGGTGGCGACGATGAACTCGCGCGCGTCCAGCTCGCGCGCCGCTTTCAGGATCGCCGAAGTGGAGCCCACGGCGTCGGCCAGCTTCACCACCTCGGCCGGGCTCTCGGGGTGCACCAGCACCTTGGCCTTGGGGTGCGCCTTCTTCAGCGCTTCCAGTTCAAAGCCCTTGAACTCGTCGTGCACGATGCACGAGCCGGTCCACATCAGCATGTCGGCCCCGGTCTCGCGCTGGATGTAGCCGCCCAGGTGCTTGTCGGGCGCCCACAGGATCTTGTGACCTTTATCCTTGAGCGCCCGCACGATGTCCAGTGCGCAGCTGGACGTCACCAGCCAGTCCGAACGCGCCTTCACCGCCGCGCTGGTATTGGCGTAGACCACCACCGTGCGGTCGGGGTGCTGGTCGCAGAAGGCGCTGAATTCGTTGATCGGGCAGCCCAGGTCCAGCGAGCAGGTCGCGTCCAGGTCGGGCATCAGCACCGTCTTCTCGGGGCTGAGGATCTTGGCCGTCTCGCCCATGAAGCGCACGCCCGAGACCACCAGGGTCTGCGCGGCGTGGTCGCGGCCGAAGCGCGCCATTTCCAGCGAGTCGCTGACGATGCCGCCGGTCTCGATGGCCAGGTCCTGCAGGTCCGGGTGCACGTAGTAATGCGAGACCATGACCGCGTTGCGGGCCTTGAGCAGTTCGCGGATGCGGTCCTTGAGCCGCACCCGCTGGGTCGGCGAGGGCTCCACCGGCACCCGCGCCCAGGCGTGTTGGGTCGGGCAGGCGGGCTGCTCGTATTCGACGTCGATGACGGCTTCGTTGCTCACGGCAGTTGCTCCATCCGCATGGAAAAGTCGATAGCCTTGACATCCTTGGTCAGGGCGCCGATGGAGATGCGGTCCACGCCGGTTTCCGCCAGGGCGCGCACCGTGTCCAGGTTCACGCCACCCGATATTTCGAGGATGGCGCGGCCGGCGTTGCGGCGCACCGCCTCGTTCAGGGTCGGTATGTCCATGTTGTCGAGCAGCACCATCTTTGCGCCGCAGGCCAGGGCTTCGTCCAGCTGCGCCAGCGTCTCGACCTCGATTTCCACGAATCGGGTCTGCGGGGCTGTCTCCTGCACACGGCGCAGCACAGCCGCCACCCCGCCAGCGGCAGCGATGTGGTTCTCCTTGATCAGCACCGCGTCGTACAGGCCGATGCGGTGGTTCACGCCACCCCCGGTCTTGACCGCGTACTTCTGCGCCAGCCGCAGTCCGGGAATGGTCTTGCGGGTGTCGACGATGGCCGCACGCGTGCCTTTCACCGCGTCGGCAAACACGGCCGTCTTGGTGGCCACGGCCGACAGCAGCTGCAGGAAATTCAAGGCCGTGCGCTCGGCGGTCAGCAGGGCCTGGGCGTTGCCTTCGATCTCCAGCACCACCTGATCGGCGGCGCAGCGCTGGCCGTCGGCCACGTGCCAGGTCAGGCGGGCCTGCGGGTCGCAGGCGAGCACAGCGGCCTCCACCCAGGGACGGCCGCAGATGACGGCACTTTCACGCGCCAGGATGCGGGCCTTCGCGTGCCGCATCGGGTCCACCAGGGCGGCCGTCAGGTCACCGCTGCCCACGTCTTCGGCCAGGGCGCAGGCCACGTCGGTCCGCGCGAGTTCGGCCAGGTCGTCGGCCGTGAAATCGGAGAGGTATTTCATAGGGGGTCAAGCATAGCCGGATCGCATATAGTGCGCCCCATCCCGAGCAGGAGACACCCTTGAGCACAACCCACACGCCCAGCCCCGCCACCGGAACGCCGTACGGCACGCTGCCATCGGCCTCGCCACTGCCCCAGCGCAAACCGGTCAGCCTGCCGCGGCTGCAGGAAATGCGCGAGCGCGGCGAAAAGATCACCATGCTCACCGCCTACGACGCGACCTTCGCGGCCGTGGCCGATGCGGCCGGTGTCGAGTGCATCCTGGTCGGCGACTCGCTCGGCATGGTCTGCCAGGGCCTCTCGAGCACCGCCGGCGTGACGCTGGACACCATGGTCTACCACACCGAAAGCGTGGTGCGCGGTCTGCGCCGCGTGCAAGGCACGGCCTGGGTCATCGGCGACCTGCCCTTCGGCAGCTACCACGAGTCCAGGGAACAGGCCATGCGCAGCGCGGCGCAACTGCTGCACGCCGGTGCCCACATGATCAAGCTCGAAGGCGGCGGCTGGACCACCGAGACCGTGCGCTTCCTGGTCGAACGCGGCGTTCCGGTCTGTGCCCACCTGGGCCTGACGCCGCAGACCGTGCATTCGCTGGGCGGCTACCGGGTGCAGGGCCGCGACGACGCGGCCGCCCGCGCGCTGCGCACCCACGCCAAGGAACTGCAGGACGCCGGCGCCGCCATGCTGGTGCTGGAAATGGTGCCCGCCGTGCTGTCGGCCGAGATCACCACCACCCTGCCCACCTGCCACACCATCGGTATCGGTGCGGGCAGGGGCACGGCCGGGCAGGTGCTGGTGATGCACGACATGCTGGGCATCAACCTGGGCAAGAACCCCAAGTTCGTGCGCAACTTCATGGACGGCGCCGACAGCGTGCGCGACGCCATGGCCGCCTACGTGCGTGCCGTCAAGGACGGCAGCTTCCCGGACGACGTCCTGCACGCCTGGTGAAGCCGCAGCGTCCGCTGGACATCCCCCGATCACGCGACGAGGCGGTCGGACGCCTGCGGCACGATCTGCAGACCCACGGCTGGCCGCGCAGCCAGATGACGCTGCTGGTGGCGCTGACCGGCGGCTCCGGCCTGCTGGCGTCGTTCCTGTTGCTGCGGGCCGGCCTGGACAGCATGGCCCTGCGCTATCCCCTTGCGCTGCTGATGGCCTACGGCGTGTTCCTGCTGCTGCTCTGGCTGTGGCTGCGCACGCGAGCCGAGGACTGGACCGACATCCCCGATCCCGGGATCGGCCTGCCGGATCTGGATCGGGCGCCGAGCGGCGCGCTCCACACACCCACCTGGACTCCAGGCCAGGGCGGCGACTTCGGCGGCGGCGGTGCCAGTGCGTCCTTCGAATCGCCGACGCGCGCACACCCCTTGGCGCAAAGTCCGCCGGTTCGGGCGCACGGCGGGGCAACGGACGCGTCCGGGCATCCCGACGGTTTCGGCTCGGTCAGCGACCTGGCAGACGCCGACGGGTTCGCCATTGCGCTGCTGCTGATCGCGCTGGCGGCCGGTCTCGCCCTTTCCTCGCTGTATGTGGTGTACAGCGCGCCCACGCTGTTGGCCGAACTGCTGCTGGACGGCGCCCTGTCGGCCACGCTGTACCACCGCCTGCGCGGCATCGAACGGCGGCACTGGGTTTCGACAGCCCTGCGCAGGACCGCCCTGCCCTTTGTGCTGACCGGCCTGCTGCTGGTGGCGGTGGGCTGGGGCCTGCAGTCTGCGGCGCCCGGCGCGCGTTCGCTGGGCGAAGCCTTGCACCACCTCAGTGCCGCGCCGTGATCGGGGTGGCGATAATCCGAGCCGACGCTTCCACTTCGAAAACCGCCGCATGCAAACCGTCCACACCATCGAAGACCTGCGCAACGCGCTGCGCCCCTTCAACACGCCCGTGTTTGTGCCCACCATGGGCAACCTGCACGACGGCCACCTGGCGCTGGTGCGGTCCGGCAAACCCTTGGGCGACGTGACGGTCTCCAGCATCTTCGTCAACCGCCTTCAGTTTGCGCCCCACGAGGACTTCGACACCTACCCGCGCACCCTGCAGACCGACTGCACCCGGCTCGAACAGGCCGGCTGCGACATCGTGTTTGCACCGCCCGAAAAGGAACTCTACCCCGAGCCCCAGGTGTACAAGGTGCAGCCGCCCTCGGACCTGGCCGACATCCTCGAAGGCCACTTCCGGCCGGGCTTCTTCATCGGCGTGTGCACGGTGGTGATGAAGCTGTTCCAGTGCGTCTTCTCCGAAGCCAAGGGCACGCGCTACGCCCTGTTCGGCAAGAAGGACTACCAGCAGCAGATGGTGATCCGCCGCATGGTGCAGCAGTACGCCATGCCGATCGAGATCGTGGCCGGCGAAACCCAGCGGGCCGCCGACGGCCTGGCCCTGAGCTCGCGCAACGGCTACCTGAGCGAGAGCGAGCGGGCCGAAGCCGTCCAGCTGTCGCTGGCGCTGCGCGCGCTGGCGCGCGACGCACTGGCCGCGGCCGGATCGCTGCCCGACAAACGCGAAGCGCTCGAAGCCCAGGCGATGCGCGCGCTGGCGGTCCGGGGCTGGCAACCGGACTACCTGACGGTGCGCCGGCGCGCCGATCTGCAGGTACCCAGCGCGCAAGACGCCCAGACACCGGCCAGCCTGGTGGTGCTGGGCGCCGCACGTCTGGGCAGCACGCGGTTGATCGACAACTTCGAGATCTGATCCCCTGCGGGGGTCACCGCATCGTCCCGCGCGGCGGCCACCGCTCAAGGGCTCAGAGCGCCTCGTCCTTCGGATCGCGGCCCATCAGGGCCGCCACCGCCTGAGCCGGTTGCAGCCGTCCTTCAAGCAGAGCCACCACGGCCTCGCTGATGGGCATCTCGACACCCAGAGCGCGGGCGCGTTGCACCACGGTGCGGGCGCTGTAGACGCCCTCGGCCACGTGACCCAGCGAATCGACCGCCTGCTGCAGGCGCAGGCCCTGGGCGAGCAATTGGCCCACTTTGCGGTTGCGCGAGAGGTCGCCGGTGGCCGTCAGCACCAGATCGCCCAGCCCCGACAGGCCCATGAAGGTGTCGGCCCTGGCCCCGAGCGCCAGCCCCAGGCGGCTCATCTCCGCCAGACCGCGCGTGACGAGCGCGGCGCGCGCGTTCAGGCCCAGGCTCAGCCCGTCGCACAGGCCGGTGGCAATGGCCAGCACGTTCTTGACCGCGCCGCCCACCTCCACGCCGACGATGTCCTCGTTGGCATAGACGCGCAGCGTCGGCCCATGAAAACCGGCCACCAAGGCTTCGCGCACCGCCGCGTGTTCGCTGGCGGCCACCAGGGCCGTGGGCTGGCCGCGCGCCACCTCTTGCGCAAAGCTGGGTCCGCTGAGCACCCCCGCCTTCAGCCCCGGGGCCACGCTGGCGCACACCTCGTGCCCGAGCAGGCCGCCTGCGGCACCGGCCTGGGGACTCTCAAAACCCTTGCAGATCCAGACCACCGGCACCGCGACCGCGCCCAGGGCGCCGAGCATGCCGCGCAGGGCGGCCATGGGCGACCCGATGACCACCAGATCGGCACCCCGCTGGGGCGCCTGCGCGCTGTCCAGCGCGGCGTGGCTGATGGCCAGTGTGGGCGGGAAGGCCTCGCCGGGCAGGTAGCGGGCGTTTTCGCGTCGGCTGACCATGTCCTGCGCCTGCCCCGCGTCGCGCGCCCACAGCGTCACTTCGCGGCCGCCGCCCGAGGCGCTGGCCGCATTGATGGCCAAAGCCGTGCCCCAGGCACCAGCTCCCAGAATGGCGATCCGCATCGGGGCGCTGTGACGTCTTTACTGGGCGGTGGCGGGTGCCTGCTGCGCCTGCTGCTGCTCGTACATGGCCTGGAAATTGATCTCGGCCAGGTGCACCGGCGGGAAGCCGGCGCGCTGGATCAGGTCGGCCACGTTGCCACGCAGGTAGGGGTAGACGATCTGCGGGCAGGCAATGCCCATGATCGGACCCATCTGCTCGTCGGGCAGGTTGCGGATTTCGAAGATGCCCGACTGCTTGGCCTCGACCAGGAACACGGTCTTGTCCTGGATCTTGGTCTGCACCGTGGCGGTCACGCTGACCTCGTACACGCCATCGGCAGCGGGCTTGGCTTCCACGCCCAGCTGGATGTCCACCGAGGGCTGCTCCTGCTCCAGCAGGATGGCGGGCGAATTGGGCTGCTCCAGCGAGGCTTCCTTGAGGTAGATGCGCTGGATCTGGAAAACGGGGTCTTGGTCGGCCATGGCGTACTTTCGGGTGGATCGGACAATGGAAAACCCGCCGGGGAAAGCTGTTCCCGCAGCGGGCACGCGGCCATTATCGCTGCTGTCGGCCGGACACCTCCCGCAGAAGTTCAGGCCTGCAGCAGCGGCACCAGACCGCCGCGGCGGTCAAGCGCATGCAGATCGTCGCAGCCACCCACGTGCGTGTCGCCGATGAAGATCTGCGGCACGCTGGTCCGACCGGTGAGCTGCGTCATCCGGGCGCGCACATCCGGGCGACCGTCGACGACGATCTCCTCGTAGCCGGTCACGCCGTGGGACTCCAGGAGCGCCTTGGCACGCGAGCAGTAGGGGCAAAAATCACTTGAATAGATCTTGACGTGGGCCATATCGCATCACCTCAAAGCTCAAAACCCGAACCGATCACCGTAGCGCGGGCCTGTTCCAGCATACGCCGTGGAACCGGCTTGGCCGGGCCACTGGCGTTGTCCCCCTCGGGGGGAAGCCGCGCAACGGCGCAGGGGGAACTTACTTCTCCACCGGCAGACTGGCGGCCCGCCAGGCCCCCATGCCACCCGTGAGGGAATGGGCGTTTTCATAACCCAGCTTCTTGGCGATGGCCACCGCGCGGCGCGAGCGCATGCCCGATGCACAGACCAGCACCAGCGGCGCCGTCTTGTTCTTGACCAGTCCGCCGAGCTTGGCCTCCAGCTCGCCCAGGGGCACGTTCTTGGCGCCAGCCACATGACCGGCCGCGAACTCGTCCGGACTGCACACATCCACCACGGTGGCTTTTTCGCGGTTGATGAGCTGAACCACCTCGTTCGCATTGAGCGAGCCGGCACCGGCGCTGCCGGTCAGAGCGGGCCACAGCAGCAGGCCGCCGGAGACCAGGGCCAGTGCAAACAGGGTCCAGTTTTCGATGAAGAAACTCACGGGCAAACCTTTCTGAAGAGCCCGAGATTCTAGAATGGAAGGCTGAGCCTTGCTGGCGCCTACCCGGGCGCTCCCGCCGGACAGCCCGACCTCCCCCTCCGAACACGACCACCCCATGCACAAACTCGTCCTGATCCGCCACGGCGAATCCACCTGGAACCTTGAAAACCGCTTCACCGGCTGGACCGATGTGGCGCTCACCCCCACCGGCGTCTCGCAGGCCATGTCGGCCGGCCAACTGCTCAAGGCCGAGGGCTATCAATTCGACATCGCCTACACCTCGGTGCTCAAGCGCGCCATCCACACGCTGAACTTCTGCCTGGACGAAATGGACTGCGCCTGGCTGCCGGTGGTGAAAGACTGGCGCCTGAACGAACGCCACTACGGCGGCCTGCAGGGCCTGAACAAGGCCGACATGGCCCAGCAGTACGGCGACGCGCAGGTGCTGATCTGGCGCCGCAGCTACGACACGCCGCCGCCCGCCCTGGAACCCACCGACCCACGCAGCGAACGCGGTGACCGGCGCTACGCCGGGCTGCAGCCCGAACAGGTGCCGCTGACCGAATGCCTGAAGGACACCGTGGCCCGCGTCCTGCCGTTCTGGAACGAGGTGCTGGCGCCCGCCATCACCAGCGGCCAGCGGGTGGTGATCGCCGCCCACGGCAACAGCATCCGCGCCATGGTCAAGTACCTGGACGGCATCTCCGACGCCGACATCGTGAACCTGAACATTCCCAACGGCATCCCGCTGGTCTACGAACTGGACGCGAACCTCAAACCCATCCGTTCGTACTACCTGGGCGACGCCGAAGCCGCGGCGCGGGCCGCCGCCGCCGTGGCCAGCCAGGGCAAGGCCTGACCGCCCGGCGTGGCTTACCGGAACCGAACCGCAACAAGTCCCTCCAAGGGGGTATATTGGTTCGGCCGGTGTGCGGTGACGGTCCTCACGGGACCATTGAATGGGGAAAGCAGATGGGTCAGAAACTGAAGATTGCGGGTTGGGTGGCCATCGGTGCGATGGCCGGCGCCTTGACCACGATGCAGCTGCAGGCGGTGGCGCGCGGCTCGCTGGCGCCCCTGCCACTGGAAGAGCTGCAGCAGCTGGCGGCGGTGTTCGGCATGGTCAAGACCGACTACGTCGAGCCGGTGGACGAGAAGAAGCTCATTTCAGAGGCGATCTCGGGCATGGTCGCCAGCCTGGACCCGCACTCGCAGTACTTCGACAAGAAGTCCTTCAAGGAATTCCGCGAAGGCACCAGCGGCCGCTTCGTGGGCGTGGGCATCGAGATCACCATGGAAGACGGCCTGGTCAAGGTGGTCTCGCCCATCGAAGACTCGCCCGCCTTCCGCGCCGGTCTCAAGACCAACGACCTGATCACCAAGATCGACGGCACCGCCGTCAAGGGGCTGACGATCAACGAAGCCGTCAAGCTGATGCGGGGTGAACCCCGCACCAAGGTGCTGCTGACCATCTTCCGCCGGGACGAGAACCGCACCTTCCCGGTCACCATCACCCGCGAAGAGATCAAGACCCAGAGCGTCAAGACCAAGCTGGTCGAACCCGGTTACGGCTGGGTGCGCGTCTCGCAGTTCCAGGACCGCACCGTCGAAGACTTCGCCCGCAAGGTCGAGGAACTCTACAAACAGGACCCGAAACTCAAGGGCTTGGTGCTGGACCTGCGCAACGACCCCGGTGGCCTGCTGGACGCCGCTGTGGCGCTCTCGGCCGCGTTCCTGCCCGCCAACGTGACCGTGGTCTCCACCAACGGCCAGCTGGCCGACAGCAAGTTCACGTACACGACCGCACCGCAACACTACCTGCGCCGTGGCGGCACCGATCCGATCGAACGACTGACCAAGGCCACCAACGGGGTGCTCAAGACCCTGCCCCTGGTGGTGCTGGTCAACGAAGGCTCGGCCTCGGCCAGCGAGATCGTGGCCGGTGCGCTACAGGACCACAAGCGCGCCAAGATCATGGGCAGCCAGACGTTCGGCAAGGGCTCGGTCCAGACCGTGCGCCCGCTGGGGCCGGACACCGGGATCAAGCTGACCACCGCCCGTTACTACACACCCAGCGGCAACACCATCCAGGCCAAGGGCATCGTCCCGGACGTGATGGTGGACGAAACTGCGGAAGGCAATGTGTTCGCCGCGCTGCGCACCCGCGAAGCCGACCTGAACAAGCACCTGGGCAACGGCCAGGGCGGCAAACCGGCCAATGGCGCCATGAGCGACGCCGATCGCGCCGCCGAACAGGCGCGCGAGCAGGATCGCGAACAAGCCCGCAGGAAGCTGGAAGAAGAAGCCAGGAAGAACCCGGGCCAGCGCCTGGTGCCCGAATTCGGCAGCGACAAGGACTTCCAGCTGCAGCAGGCACTCAACCAGCTCAAGGGCAAGCCGGTGATGGTGAGCAAGACCCAGACGGTGCGCACCGAAGAGAAGAAAGAGAACTGACCTCCCGGCGGCAGTCTTGGACGACACCCAGCTCCTGCGTTACTCGCGCCACATCCTGCTCAACGAACTCGGGGTCGAGGGGCAGGAGCGGTTGCTCGCCTCGCACGCCCTGGTGATCGGCGCCGGTGGGCTCGGTTCGCCGGTGGCCCTGTACCTGGGCAGCGCGGGCGTGGGCCGCATCACGCTGGTGGACCACGACACCGTGGACGCCACGAACCTGCAACGCCAGATCGCGCACACGCTGGACCGGGTGGGCTCGCCCAAGGCCGCCTCGGCGCAGGCAGCGATCGCCGCCATCAACCCCGACCCGCAGGTCGCCGCCCTCACACAGCGGGCCGACGCCGCGCTGCTGAACGAACTCGTGCCGCAGGCCGATGTGGTGCTGGACTGCACCGACAACTTCCACACCCGGCACCTCATCAACCGCGCTTGCGTGCACCACCACAAACCGCTGGTGTCGGGCGCTGCGATCCGCATGGATGGCCAGCTCAGCGTGTTCGACGCACGCCACCGCGGCAACCCTTGCTACGCCTGCGTGTTCCCTGAAAACAGCGGTGTCGAAGAAACCCGCTGCGCCACCATGGGCGTGTTCGCGCCGCTGGTGGGCATCGTGGGCACCATGCAGGCGGCCGAGGCGCTCAAGCTGCTCAGCGGTCTGGGTTCACGCCTGGTAGGCCAGCTGCTGATGATCGATGGCCGGGACATGGCCTTCAACACCATCGGCTTGCCGCAAAACCCTGCCTGCGCGGTCTGCGGGGGCTCGCACGGCTGAGGTTTCACGGGCGCGGAGACTGCGGGCACGGCCCGTGCCGACGGCGAAAGTCGCGCGGGCGCTCGGGGCTTGGTGCCGAGAACACGCCACTGCGCGCCGCCCGGGCGGCCTGCTCCTCGCGTTCGTAAGGCCCTTCGCTGTCGCGCCAGCGGTAAGACCAGGCATGACCTTGCCGTACCAGGACCGCACCGACGTCTTCACCACCGTGGCTCAACCGGACCAGGGCGCGCCCGTAATCGTCCCGGCTGAGCACCTGCACCGCCACCACCTGCTGCAAGACCCGCGCGGCCAATGCGTCGCGCGACGGCGCGCCGCCGGTCTGGCAGATCTCCGGGGCGTCCAGGCCATCGAGCCGCAGCTTGCGGTAGCGCCCGCCCTCCAGGGGCTTGACCCACAGGGTGTCGCCATCAGACACCCGGGTGACGCGCGCTTCGTAGACCTGCACCGGACTGGACGCGAAAGCTGGTGTCACCCAGGCCAGCGCCAGACCGAACACCAGGCACAGCGGCCGGAGATGGTGGCTCGAAAGTACAAAAGCGGCATGCGGCGGCGCCCCGCACAAAATGGCGGCTTTGGGCGGGTTCATGCAGGTGCTGGGGACTGGCCTGGACACACGGCGCAGTATGGCGCATGCGGCTCGCCAGAGCCGGCGCCGGGTCAGGGGAAGGTCCAGTCGCTGGGTTCGACCAGGTCGAACGCCTGGTGGTATTGCACCGTGCCCATGGGAATCAGCCGATCGAACGGCCGAACCAGAAAACAGCCCGGCGGTGCCCCTTTCAGGCGCAAGGCCGGGGTGGAACGGAAGCCGAATCGGCCGAAATAAGCCGGCTCACCCAGCACCACGGAACCTGCCGCGCCCTGCTGGCGCAGCGTGCGCAAGCCGTGCCAGACCAGGGTCGCCCCCACCCCCGCGCCCTGAACGTCCGGGGCCACCGACAAAGGGCCCAGGCTGTGCCAGCCGGGTGCCCCGCCCGAGATGCGAACAGGTGCAAAAGTCAGGTGCCCCACCAGCCGTCGGCCCTGGAACGCGACCAGCGACAGACTCATGGCGCCGGCACGCCGAAGGGATTCCACAACCTGGGCTTCGGTCTGGCGGCTGTGCGGATGGAAACGGAAGGCGTCTTCCGTGACGGCGCGGATGGCCGCTACGTCCTCCGGCGCTTCGGTGCGCAGGTGAACATCGGTCTGCGAAGACTGCATCGGCCCCTCCGTCAAGTAGTCCAAGCTTAAGCGCTGATTACGATCCGAGGCAAGCCCGATGCGCCGGGGTTCCGTCGTGCATCAGGCGGTGACGATCCAGCCTTCCAGCGGATCGCAATCGGGCAGACCGTAACGCGGGTGACCCAGTTCGTGTCGCTGCTGCGCCCAGGCGGCCTGGAGCAGGCAGAGCACGGCGTCCAGGCGGTCACCGCTGGGGTCGGCGGCGAGGTCGTCGCGCTGGGCGTGGCTGAGCTTCAGGCGAAGACCGGCCGTTTGCAGCAAAGCGGTCTGCCCCCCTTCCAGCGCGTCGATCAGGGTTTTGCGGGCAATCAGGCGCTCCGGCGTCTGCCGGGCCTTGTCGTCGCTTTTGTAACTGGTCGGCCCCAGCACGCTGCGCGCGAGCAGGCCCGGGTAAGCCTCCAGCGCCACGCGGTCCGGATCGCCCGCCGCCAGCCCCGGAAAAGCCACACCCGCGGCCCGAAGGCGCGGCACGCCCGCGTGCAGCATGAAGGCCACCGGCGGGTTGACCCACTTCATGCTGGGGCTGGAGCCCGCCGGGCCGTCGGTGGCGCGGTGCGCGAACTTGCCCCTCACCGGCCGAGCCGCACAGAAAGCGGAAAACGCATCGCGGATCTGCTCGCGGCTGAGGGCCGCATAGTGCGCCATGCAGGCGTCCCAGTCGGTGGGCCAGCCCAGGGCCATCACCACTTCACGCGGCAAGCCAAAAGGCAGGTCGAAGCCACCCACCCAGGGACCTGGCGTGCGCAGGCGATCGGCCCAGCTGTCCAGCGTCTCGAAGCCTTCGATGCGTTGCAACAGCACCCGCCCTCGGTCCAGCCGGCCGACGGCAAGCGTGATCGGTTTGCGCCGGGAGGGCGCGCTGCTGAAGTCGCAGCCCAGCAGGGTGGTCAAGGCGCTTCAGCGGAGCGTGGGGGTCACAGCCTCAGGCGCGACCGATGATGGAGGCCGTGGCCATCAGTTCTTCCAGCAGCGCCAGCGACACCTTGCCCGACACGCTGTAGGGATCGAATTCGGGCTTCTCCGAATACTTGAGCACGATGGACGTGTTGAGCTTGGACAGGTTGACCTGGCCCATGGTCCAGCCGCCGAAACGGCGCTCGGTGATCTCTTCGTAGTGCAGCAGCACCACGTCGGTGTGGCGCCTGTCTTCGACGATGTGGTTGTAAAGCGTGTTGACCGCGTCCCGGCCACCTTCGATGGCCTGCAGGAACACGCCACCGCCGTAGCACAGCACGCCGGTGATGCCGTTGTGCAGGTTGTGCGCACGCGAGACTTCAAGAATGGATTCGATGGCGGACTTGGAGCAGTCCTGATCGACCGAGCGGCTGACGTAGAGCAGACGGACCAGCATGGTGAGGGGCGTTCAGGCGTTGCGGGGAATGAGCGAGAGGAATTCTCGGCGCAGGTTGGGGTCCTTGAGGAACACGCCGCGCATGACCGAGTTGATCATCTTGCTGTCCATGTCCTTCACGCCGCGCCAGGCCATGCAGTAGTGGCTGGCCTCCATGACGATGGCCAGGCCGTCGGGCTGGGTCTTTTCCTGGATCAGGTCGGCCAGCTGCACCACGGCTTCTTCCTGGATCTGCGGGCGGCCCATGATCCATTCGGCCAGCCGCGCGTACTTGGAGAGGCCGATCACGTTGGTGTGCTCGTTGGGCATGACGCCGATCCAGATGCGGCCGATGACCGGGCACAGGTGGTGGCTGCAGGCGCTGCGCACGGTGATCGGGCCGACGATCATCAGCTCGTTGAGGTGCTCGGCGTTCGGGAACTCGGTGACCGTCGGACCCTTCACGTAGCGGCCGGCGAACACCTCCTTGAGGTACATCTTGGCCACGCGGCGCGCGGTGTTGCCGGTGTTGTGGTCGTTGTCGGTGTCGATCACCATCGCGTCGAGCACGCCCTGCATCTTCTCGGTCACCTCGTCCAGCAGCTTGTCCATCTCGCCGGGCTCGATGAACTCGGCGATGTTGTCGTTGGAATGGAAGCGCTGGCGGGCCGCCTTGAGGCGCTCGCGGATCTTCACGGAAACGGGTACCCCATCGTCCGCGGCGGGTGAGTTGGCTAAGGTCATGTCAGCGTCGGTCTTCATGAGCATGGATCATCCTAACACCCGCTGCCCGCCCACCCGAAGACCAGGGTTTCACCGGTTCAGTACCGGTGACCGGTCAGGAACAGCACCGCCCGCATCACCGCAAAGGCCAGCCGGTCGGCCATGCGCTGCCCGATCGATCGCTGCCCCAGCGACTGCGGATCCAGCTTCTGCCCTTCCAGGCTCAGCAGGGCATCCAGCCGCTCATGCAGCAGCGCGGCAAACCGCCGGTCTGTCGTCATCACGTTGGCTTCGCGCGCCAGCAGCAGGGACAGCGGGTCCAGGTTGGTCGAACCCACCGTGGACCAACGCTGGTCGACCACGGCCACCTTGGCGTGCAGGGCGCTGGGGGCGTATTCGTGGATCTCCACCCCCGCGCCCAGCAAGACCTGGTACACCGGTCGTGCCGCGTGGTACTGCATGAAGTTCTCATAGCGCCCCTGGGACAGCAGGCGCACCCGCACACCCCGCTGCACCGCGAGCACCAGCGCCCGGCGCAGCTTGCGTCCCGGAATGAAATAGGCGTTGGCGATCACGATGTCCTGGCGCGCTTCGCCAATCGCCTTGAGGTAGGCGCGCTCGATGTCGTGGCGGTGAGCCACATTGTCGCGCAGCAGCAGCGCTGCGCGCGCGCCGTCCACGCCCAGTGGGCCTTCGCTGACCGCCTCCAGCCCGCTTTCGCTCCACTCGGCATCGGCGTTGATGCGGCTGCCACCGCGCCGGCCCAACCCGGTGCGCTGTTCGAGCTTGCCCAGCAGGCGCGAGAAGTCGCCCTTGTGGTCGGCTTCGCGCAGTGCTTCCCAGGCGGCCTTGAACTCGCGCTGGCGCGCGCTGCGAACCGCCGTCAGGCGCCACCACAGCTGTTCCATGGTGTCGGCCATGTCGTTCACCAGCGGTCCGGCCACGCGCAGCGAGAAGTCCAGCCGCGGCACGTTCAGCCGGCCCAGGGCCACATCGTCCAGGTCGTCGATGATGTTGATGCCGCCGCAGAAGCCGATGGTGCCGTCGACCACGCACAGCTTGCGGTGCAGCCGGCGCCAGCGGCTGGGGATGAGCAGCCCCAGCCGCCCCAGCGGGGCGTAGATGTGCCACTGCACCCCGGCAGCGGCAAAACGGCGCTGCCATTCGGCCGGCACCTGCGGCGTGCCCACGCCGTCCATCACCAGCCGCACCTGCACACCGCGCGAGGCCGCCCGCTCCAGCGCCCGGGCCACACTCAGCGCGGTGCCCGCAAACTCGAAGATGTAGGTCTCCAGGTGCACCACCTGGCGCGCGGCGTCCATGGCTTCGACCAGTGCGGGAAAGAGATCGCGCCCGCCCTGCAGCAGCAGCAGCTGATGGCCGCTGCGCAGGTGCGACTCGGGCTGGGCTGGGGGCGGAACGTTCACAGGGCCAGTTCGCCGATGAGCGGCAGGTGGTCGGACATGCGCGACCAGGCGCGACCGTGTGGCACAAAGGCCGACACCGGACGCAGGCCGCGCGCGTAGATGCGGTCCAGGTGCAGCAGCGGCAGGCGCGACGGGTAGGTCGGCAGACGCATGCCCTCGAAGGTACGAAGCCCCAGGTCGGCCATGGGGCGCAGCAGCTGGGCGCCCCAGTCGTTGAAGTCGCCCGCCACCACCAGCGCCTCGGACTCGGGCACCTCACGCGCAATGAACTGCCCCAGGCGCTCCACCTGGCGTGCCCGGCTGGCGTGGATCAGCCCCAGGTGCACCACCACCACGTGCACCAGCAAGCCATCCACCAGCAACTGCACATGCAGCAGGCCGCGCTGCTCGAACCGGTGGTCCGACACGTCGGCATGCCCGGTGCCCAGCACCGGCCAGCGCGAGAGCAGCGCATTGCCGTGTTCCCCGTGCTTGGTGATGGCGTTGGTCCGGTAGACCGACTGGTAACCTTCGGGCGACAGGTAGCCGGCCTGATCCAGTTCGGGCCAGCGGGTGAAGTGTTTTTCCAGTTTGCGGTGGTGGCGCCGCACCTCCTGCAGGCAGACGATGTCGGCATCGAACTGCTCCACCGCGTGCACCAGGTTGTGGATCTCCAGCCGGCGCGCCGGCCCCAGGCCCTGCACGCCTTTGTGGATGTTGTAGGTCGCGACGCGGATGGTGGTCATCTTCAGATCATGCCACTGGCGGAGAGACAGGTCCAAGATCCGCCGCCGGGCCGCCCCAAGGCGGATCAGCCCCCTCGGGGGGCAGCGACCCGCGCAGCGGCGGAGCGTGGGGGCTCTTGCGCGCATCGGCCCAGGCGCGGCAGCCACGACACCGCCTCGGCATTCGAAAACGAGAAGCAGCGGTCCACCGCCTCCAGCCAGGGCAGCCAGACCTGGTCGCGGTGCTCGCGCGGGCTCAGCTGCACCGGCACCGGCGCCGGCACGCACAGGCCGAACACCCGCTCGGTGTTCTGGAACACACCCGGCGCGTAGCGGTGCTGCCATTCGGGGTAGATCTCGTAGGTGTTCTGCAGGCCCCAGTCGCTGAGCCGGTGGCCGGGCGCGTGCACGTCCAGACCGGTCTCTTCCCAGACCTCGCGCGCGGCGGCGAGCTCGAACGGCTCGTCCTCGGCATCGAGCGAGCCGGTCACGGACTGCCAAAAACCGGGCGTGGCCGCGCGCTCGATGAGCAGCACCTCCAGCGCCGGGGTGTGGATGACCACCAGCACCGAGAGCGGAATTTTGTGGGGGAGACTCACTCGTCGGCGAAGAAGTCGGAATCGATGCGCTTGAGCTGGTAGGTCGCAGCGACCGAGACACCCACGCCGTGCTCGATCATCAGTTGAGCCAAGCGCTCGCCATCGATCAGGATGACCCTCACATGCAGGTGCTTGACGAACTCGCGCGCCTCCGTGCTGAAGCGGGATGTGGTGATGAACACACCACGTGTTGCCTGCCGCCCCGCCAGCGCACCAACAAACTGCTGAATGTCCGGCCGCCCCACGGTCTGGTCTGCCCAGCGCTTGGCTTGCACATACACCACGTCCAGGCCCAGCTTGTCCTGGTTGATGAATCCATCGATGCCCTCATCTCCGCCACGGGTGAAGGCCATGCCATGACCACCAATGCCTCCGTAGCCCATGGAGAGCAGCAACTGCACCACCAGCCGCTCGAAGAACTGCCACGAGTTGCCCTTGATGCGTTCCAGCATTTCCGCGGCCAAGGTGGCATTCATGGTCCGGCGCAACCGATCAAATTGCTCTTCCAGAGGGGCTTCATCCACGCTCACTTCGTCGGGCTTGTCGGGTGTGGACTCACCCGACTGAGCCAACTGCTGCTTACGCCACTGGCGATAGCCCTTCTGAGCGCTCTCGAAGTACCCCCGCTCACCCAGCTCCAAGGCTTTGACGCCTTCGGGCGTGATGCGCCAGAGGCCGCGGCTCTTGGTCAAAAAACCAGACTTCACAGCATCCACTGAAAAGAAATGGGTGTAGGTTCGCCATCGCGGCAAACCATTGCTCTCGATGATCTCGCAAGCCCAGTCGTCCAGCTGAACGCGCTACGGCAAAGCGTCCAACACTTCAGATCCCGCCAACTCACCCCCTCGGTCACGCAGCAGGCTCAAAGCAGCAAACATCAAGCGGCTTGCCAGCTCGCTCGAACGAGACAGTGGTTTGGCAGACATGCGACTCCCCGAAAACAAAAAAAGGCGCTGAAACCAGCGCCCTTTCATCCTAGCCGAAGCCTTGCTCAGGCCGGCTTCACCGCGTCCGGGTTGCGCAGCTTGATGTGCAGTTCGCGCAGTTGCTTCTCGTCCACCGGGCTCGGGGCCTGGGTCAGCAGACACTGGGCGCGCTGGGTCTTGGGGAAGGCGATCACGTCGCGAATCGACTCGGCGCCGGTCATCAGCGTGATGATGCGGTCCAGACCGAAGGCCAGGCCGCCGTGCGGGGGGGCGCCGTACTGCAGCGCGTCCAGCAGGAAGCCGAACTTGAGCTGGGCTTCCTCGGGCGTGATCTTGAGCGCGTCGAACACCTTCTGCTGCACGGCCGCGGTGTGGATGCGGACCGAGCCGCCGCCGATTTCCCAGCCGTTGAGCACCATGTCATAGCCCTTGGCGATGCACTTCTCGGGCGCGGTGACCATCCAGTCCTCGTGGCCGTCCTTGGGGGCGGTGAAGGGGTGGTGCACGGCGGTCCAGCGATCGGCCTCTTCGTCGTGTTCGAACATCGGGAAGTCCACCACCCACATCGGGGCCCAGCGGTCTTCGAACAGGCCGTTCTTCTTGCCCAGCGCGCTGTGGCCGATCTTCAGGCGCAGCGCGCCGATGGCGTCGTTGACGATCTTGGCCTTGTCGGCGCCGAAGAACAGGATGTCGCCGTCCTTCGCACCGCTGCGCTTGAGGATTTCATTGAGCGCCGCATCGTGGATGTTCTTAACGATCGGGCTTTGCAGGCCGTCGCGGCCCTTGGCCAGTTCATTGACCTTGATCCAGGCCAGGCCCTTGGCGCCGTAGATCTTGACGAACTCGGTGTAGGCGTCGATCTCGCTGCGCGGCATCTCGGCACCACCGCGCACGCAGAGGGCGACCACGCGGCCACCCTTCATCTGTGCCGGCGCGCTGAAGACCTTGAAGTCCACATCGGCCATCACGTCGGTGAGCTCGGTGAACTCCATCTTCACACGCAGGTCGGGCTTGTCAGAGCCGTAGCGGTGCATGGCTTCGCTGTAAGCCATGACGGGGAAATCGCCCAGGTCCACACCCAGGGTGTTCTGGAACACCGTCTTGATCATGCCCTGGAACATGTCGCGGATGTCCTGCTCGGTCAGGAACGAGGTCTCGATATCGATCTGGGTGAACTCGGGCTGGCGGTCGGCGCGCAGGTCTTCGTCGCGGAAGCACTTGGTGATCTGGTAGTAGCGGTCGTAGCCGGCCACCATCAGCAGCTGCTTGAACAGCTGGGGCGATTGCGGCAGCGCGAAGAACTGGCCGTCGTGCACGCGGCTGGGCACCAGGTAGTCGCGCGCGCCTTCGGGCGTGCTCTTGGTCAGCATCGGCGTCTCGATGTCGATGAAGCCGTTGGCGTCCAGGAACTTGCGCACTTCCATGGCCACGCGGTAGCGCAGCATCAGGTTGTTCTGCATATAGGGGCGGCGCAGGTCGAGCACGCGGTGCGTCAGGCGCGTGGTCTCGCTCAGGTTGTCGTCGTCCAGCTGGAACGGCGGCGTGACCGAGGCGTTGAGCACCTTGAGCTCGTGGCACAGGATTTCGATCTGGCCGCTCTTGAGCTTGTCGTTGGTGGTGCCGGCCGGGCGGGCACGCACCAGGCCGGTGACCTGCACGCAGTACTCGTTGCGCACGTCTTCGGCGGTCTTGAACATCTCGGCGCGATCGGGATCGCACACCACCTGCACATAGCCTTCGCGGTCGCGCAGGTCGATGAAGATCACACCGCCGTGGTCGCGGCGGCGGTTGACCCAGCCGCAGAGTTGCACGGTCTGGCCCAGCAGGGCTTCGGTCACCAGACCGCAATAGTGGGAGCGCATGGCCATTGGGTTTCTTCTTTCAGCAGGAAGGCCGCCGGGCGCGGCCGTGTTTCATCAGGACGAGGGTGTCGCAGCGGCGATGGCCGCCCTCAGCTTCGGATTCTTGGGTCCGCCGGGCACGATCACGCCCATGGACACGATGTACGTCAAGGCTTCGTCCACCGACATCTGCAGCTCCACACAGTCGCGCTGGCGCACCATGACGAAGTAACCCCCGGTGGGGTTGGGTGTGGTCGGCACATAGACGCTGTGGAAGGCCTCGTCGCCGGCCGAGCCGGGCTTGGCCCGCAACTGCGCCTGCACTTCGCCCTGCGGCGTGCCGGTCAGGAAGGCGATGGTCCACATGCCATCGTGCGGCCACTGCACCAGCAGCGCCTTGCGGAAGGCGTTGCCCTTCTCGGAAAACAGCGTGTCGGACACCTGCTTGACGCCTGAGTAGATGGAGCGCACGACCGGGATGCGGTGCAGCAGTGCATGCCACCAGTTCACCAGGCGGTGACCGATGATGTTGGACGCCAGCGCCCCGATGGAGAGCACGACCACCAGGGCAAAGACCACCCCCAGACCCGGAATGTGCACACCGAAGAGCAGATCCGGATGCCAGTCGGTGGGGAGGATCCGCAAGGTCTGGTCCAGCGTGGTCACGACCCAGTCCAGCACCCACAGGGTGATGATCAGGGGCACCAGAACCAGCAGGCCGGCGAACAGCCACTTGCGCAAGGAAGCCACGAATGCGGTCTCGGGTCGGTGGGTTCAGTGGCAGGCGCACGAACCACCACAGGAGGTGGCGGCGGGCGCGGCCGCGACAGTGGCCGCCGCCGTGGCTTCGGCCGGTTTGGCATCGGTGCCTGCATCGGCCGCCGCAGCGGCCGTGGCCGCAGCAGCGCCGCCCTTGAAGTCGGTCGCGTACCAGCCCGAGCCCTTGAGCTGGAAGCCGGCCGCCGTCAGCTGTTTGCTGAACGTGGCAGCGCCGCAGGCCGGGCATTCGGTCAGCGGTGCGTCCGAGACTTTCTGCAGAACGTCCTTGGCATGGCCGCAGGACTCGCACTTGTAGGCATAGATCGGCATGGCGTGAACGGTGGAATGTCCCGAAGGCCTGCCCTGCAAAGCACCACGATGGCGCAAAAAGCCGGCCGTCGGCAAGTTGAACGAAACCCGGCATTATAAGCGGGGGCTCCCCGCCAGCCCTTCAAGCCTGGGCGGCTGGCGCCCGCTTCACCACAGCCGGATGCGCAGCAGCACCTGGGTGACGATCAGGCCGAGCACGAAGCCGATGCCCCCGTAGATGATCCCCTGCAGCAGGCGGTTGGTGCGGCGCTGCTCGGCCATCAGCGCGTCGATCTCGCGGCGCAGGTCGTTGGGGCGGTGCTGCAGGTAGTCCTGCAGCAGGCGCGGCAGGGCCGGCAGCAGCTTGGCGTATTGCGGCGCTTCGGCCTTGAGCTGCTGCAACAGCTTCTGCGGTCCGACCTGCTCCAGCATCCACTTCTCCAGGAACGGCTTGGCGGTGTTCCACAGGTCCAGCTCGGGGTCCAGGTCGCGGCCCAGGCCCTCGATGTTGAGCAGGGTCTTCTGCAGCAGCACCAGTTGGGGCTGGATTTCGACATGGAAGCGGCGCGAGGTCTGGAACAGGCGCATCAGCACCATGCCCAGCGAGATCTCCTTGAGCGGACGGTCGAAGTACGGCTCGCACACCGCCCGGATGGCCGACTCCAGCTCGTCCACCCGGGTCTCCGGTGGCACCCAGCCGCTTTCGATGTGCAGTTCGGCCACGCGCTTGTAGTCGCGCCGGAAGAAGGCGGTGAAGTTCTGCGCCAGGTATTCCTTGTCGAACTCGGTCAGCGTCCCGACGATGCCGAAGTCGAGCGAGATGTAGCGCCCGAAGGTGGCCGGATCGACACTGACCTGGATGTTGCCCGGGTGCATGTCGGCGTGGAAGAAGCCGTCGCGGAACACCTGGGTGAAGAAGATGGTCACGCCGTCGCGCGCGAGCTTCGGGATGTCCACCCCTTTGCGGCGCAGCTCGTCCACCCGGTTGATGGGCAGGCCGTGCATGCGCTCCATCACCATCACCTCGGTGTGGCAGTAGTCCCAGAGCATCTCCGGGATCAGCACCAGGTCCAGGCCCGCCATGTTGCGGCGCAGCTGGGCGGCGTTGGAGGCTTCGCGCAACAGGTCCAGCTCGTCGTGCAGGTACTTGTCGAACTCGGCCACCACTTCCCGCGGCTTCAGGCGTTTGCCATCGGCCGAGAGCTTTTCCACCCAGCCGGCCATCATGCGCATGAGGCTGAGGTCTTTCTCGATCACCGGCAGCATGTTGGGCCGCAACACCTTGACCGCCACCTCGCGCCCGCCGTGGCGCCCGTCGCGCAGGGTGGCGAAGTGCACCTGGGCAATGGACGCACTGGCCACGGGCTTCTGGTCAAAGTGGCTGAAGACCGCATCCAGCGGTTTGCCAAACGCCCGTTCGATGGTCGCCACCGCGATGGCGCTGTCGAAGGGGGGTACCCGATCCTGCAGACGGGCCAGTTCCTCGGCGATGTCGGGCGGCAGCAGGTCGCGCCGGGTCGAGAGCACCTGACCGAACTTGACGAAGATGGGGCCCAGGCGCTCCAGCGCCTCGCGCAGGCGCTGGCCGCGTGGCGCATCGAGGTTGCGCCCCACCGAAACGATGCGCGTGAGCAGGCGCAGGCCCGGATGACTGAAGCTGGAAAGCACCAGCTCGTCGAGCCCATGGCGCAACACCACCCAGAGGATGAAGCCGCCCCGCAGGAACCGCCTCATGGGGCGCTTCCGCTGCGGTCGGGTGTGGATGCCGGTGCGGCAGGGTCAAAAGGTGCCGGCACCTTGCCGGCGAAGGACTTCACCGCCTGCGCCGCCGTGGTGGCCATGCGCACCAGGGTGTGAGCCGCGGCATCGCCGACCACACGCGAAAGGTCTTCCTCCACATCCCAGCGCACGTTGTCCACCAGCCAGGCGACCTCGGCCGCCAGTTGCACGTCGCCCTGGATATCCACCGCCGGCTTGTCGCCCGCGATGACGGTCTGAGCCAGCGCGAACGGCGAAGTCTGGGTCAGCGTCATGGTCAGTTCGGGCAACGCGCCCGGGGCGGGGCGCTCCAGCAGTCCGGCGGGTGTGGCGGCCAGTGTCAGGTGGATTTCACCCCACTGCACCTTGACCGGTTTGCCCTTCTGGCGCTTGAGTCGCTCCTGCGCCTGCGGCTCCTGCATCAGCACATGGTTGAGGAACAGCACCACGCGGTTCTGCAGTTCGTCCACCACCCACTCGGGCGGGCGGAGACTGCCGAGAACGGACTGCAGGAAACCCAGCGGGTTGGCCGGGCCGGCGGAAGAAGGAATGGGCGGTGGGGTGTTCATGGCCCCCGATTCTGACGGATTGCGCGCAGCCCCCCGATGCACCTGCCACAAGGGCCGCACGCACCCCGGCAAAGCGCCCGATCCGGCGTCTGCCCTGCCCGGCCTCACTGCAGGGCTTGCACCCCGGCCACCAGCCAGTCGCCGCCGCCCGCCTTGGCGCGTGCGATGGTCCAGATCTCGCGGAAGGGGCTGGGCCCGGCACCCTCCTCGCGCATCAAGCCCGAGAACTCGACACTCGCCATGTGACCGTCACCCAGGTCTTCCATGCCCAGCAGGCGCGCCTCGATCATGACCACGTCGGTCTTCCCGGGC
Organism: uncultured Hydrogenophaga sp.; assembly: GCA_964428045.1. Lineage (GTDB taxonomy): Bacteria > Pseudomonadota > Gammaproteobacteria > Burkholderiales > Burkholderiaceae_C > Hydrogenophaga. The sequence continues at coordinate 66,461 of CAYRWN010000012.1, forward strand.
GGGTTGTCCGACTGGCGCTCGCGCTCCGCCAGCTGGTTCTGGATCTGCTCCAGCATCTCGTCGGTCATCATCGCGCGCAGGCTCGGGATGTCGGCACGGTCCCAGGCGTCTTGCAGGCTGACGAAGTGGGCCTTGGACGAGCGCAGGAAGCCGTCCACGTCAAAGTCCTTGGGCACACCCCAGAACGGGATGCCCCCGGCGAAAGCGTCGGCCGGCTGTTCGTCGTGGTTGGACTCCCAGGGCCGCGCCGATGCATCGTTGCCCACGTTCTGCGGGCTATAGCCGCTCGGAGTCACCGGCTCGAGCTGGGAATGGCCTTGCGCGACGAAACCCTGGCCACCATGCAATCGGCCCGTGGCTCCCCGGGTGGCCAGCGACCGCATCGCCCAGAAAGCCACCACCACCAGGATCACACCACCCAGAACCAGCATCCAAGCATTCATGTTGTTTTTTCCCTGACTGGCCGTCCTCTGTGGCGGCGCCTAAGGCTACGCTGAACAAGTCCAGAAGTGACGCGAGGCATGCATGATCGAG
>CAYRWN010000013.1:0-62300 GCA_964428045.1 uncultured Hydrogenophaga sp.
AAAGGCCGCGTAATCGTCGGGCTAAGAGCTACACGAAACGAGGGCAAGGTCAGTCGCCGTACCCAACGGCCGCTTCGTAGCAGTCAGCGTGAGTGCGCCGAGCAACGCTCACCGTCGGCAATCGCTGCACCTCAGACGTTCGCGCCGAGTTCGAGCAACTGCCAGTTGGTGTGCGGCGGGCCGGGTCTGTCGGCCGAGTTTTGACCCGAGCCCGAAAGGGCAGGTGCCAGGTGCAGCATCTTTCGCCGCTGACACAGGGCTCGGGTTACTCAGTATCTGGCAACAGGTTGCCTTGCCGGCTCAGCGGCGGCCAGGCACCTTTCTCCGACCGGCCCTGGTACCAGCGGTGCATGGCTGCGTCTTCCACCGCGTATTCCCCCCGGGCCGATTTCCACACCAGCGCTGGCAGGCGCTGGCGCAGCGATTCCAAAGCGTTCTGGGCCTGTTGCGGCGTCACGGCCTTGTCGCGGCCGGTCTTTTCGCGGTAGAAGCGCAGAGCCTCGGCGTCGTAGGGGCGAAAGCGGGGGCCTTGCTCCAGCATTCGCCACAACACGGCCTGCTCCAGCGGCTTGAGACCCAGGAAGTCCGACTCCATCTGGGTCTCGTCGTCACGCTGCCGTTGCTCTGCCGCGCGCAGCATGGCCGGCTCGAACCGACCCGTCAGTCCAGAGAGCGGGCTGAGCACCTGGCCCAGGGTTTCCATGAAGAACTGCGGGCGGTGGCCAAAGCCTTCAAACGCCTTCAGGAGTGCCACTTGGTCCACTGGCTTGAGTTCCGGGCGCTGTGTCTCGATCAGCTGTGCGATGTGCGCCATGAAGTCGCCGCCCAGCGCTGGCATGGTCTTGATCTGCGAGCCAAAGAAGGGCGAGCCGTTGGTGTTGACCAGGCGCAGCAGCTTGTCGCGGTCCGAGCCCGACATCACCAGCATCAGGTTCACCACCCCCGGGCGGTTCAGCTGGTCGCGGGCGGATTTCAGCGCTGTCATGGCGGCTTCTCCGGCTTCGCTGGTCAGCGCGTGTTGCGCCTCGTCAATCACCAGAGCCACTGGCTTGCTGGCTGTTTCGTGCAGGGCTCGCAGCGCATCCACCAGCGTCAGCCCATCGAGCTTGCCAATGCGGCTTGTGTCCACGTTGAGCCATCCAGCTAGGCTCAGCTTGTCCACCCCGGCCTTCTTGGCGGTTCGTGCGACCAGGCCCAGGTGCGGTTGAAGGGCTCGACCGATGGCGTCGGCGATCAGCACGCCGGGGTCGCGAGCCGCGTCGGCCCACAGGTCCACATAGACCACCACCACACCCGCACGCTCCAGCGCAGGGCAAAGGTCTCCGCGAAGAAAGGTGGTCTTGCCTGTGCGCCGGGGTGCGGCCAGGAACAGGCCGTTGTGGGCGTCACCAAAGGCGGTCTTGCCTTGCAGCTGGTGCACCAACTCGTCAGCCAGGGCGGTTCGGGGGTAGGCAATCATGTTTATTGGATTTTATGCTGATCGACATAATTTATTGAAAGCTAGATAAAAGTCAATAATGACGACAGAGAACGTCGGCGGGAGAGCATGTTCACAGGGTCAGCTTGGCCAGTGCTGCGGCAGCATGGTCGGCCCTGAGGTGGCCGTAGTGGCGCTCGATCATGGCGACACTGGTGCCGCTGAGCAGCGCGACCGTGAGCAGGTCCAGACCACCCGTGACCAGGTCGGTGATGACGCTGTGGCGCAGCGTGTATGCCGTGACGTTCTGGAGTTCCGCCGCAGCGGCTGCGATCTTGATGGGCTTTTTCCAGGCGTCCTTGTTCCATGCTTGACCGTCCTCGCGGCGAAAAATGGGATCGGTGGAAGCCTTGTTCTCGCACAGCTTGTCGAACAGGCCCGCGGTGACGGGTGGCAGCTTGATCTTTCGGTCCTTGCCGGCCTTGTCCTTGCCAATCGTCAGCACCGAGAGCTTGGGGTCGAAGTGGCGCACCTGCAAGGCGGCCAACGCACCCGGACGAAGGGGCACCGAAGACATGCCGCGCAGGTAGGTCGCGAGATCGGTGGGCGACTGGTCGATGAGTTGGCGCCGCTGTTCGATGTCGATGTAGACATCGCGGCGCCGGTCGGCATTCTTGGCCGGTCGCAGCGCGACACGCCAGGCCATGTCGGTGGTGACGTCACCTGCGTCGTGCGCGTAGTTCAGAGCCGCCCTGAGCGCTGCGATGTCACGGTTCACACTGGAGGCCGAACGGGCGCGGATGATCGGCTCTTCCCGCTTGTCCCGATTCACTTTCACAGGTGTGAGCGCCATGGCATTGCGCCAGTTTTCCACGCGTGTCCGGGACAGCTTGCTCAGGCTCAGGTTTGCCAGCACGGGATCTTTGTAGACCCACCGCCTGAAGCGCATCTCCAGGTCGTCGGCCGGCGTGTCACCACGACTGGCCCGGACGTGTTTGACGTATCGCATGCAGGCTGCACTCACCGTCACGACCTCGGATGAACCGCCTTTACCGAGATGTGAAAACCAGGCATCTGCGGCCCGCTTGGCTTCGTCATACCGGAGGGACGGGGCTTTGTCATCGAAGTCACCCAGGCTGCGCTTGTCACGTTTGCCGGTGTCGGCGCAACGGTATCGAGCGATCCAGCTGCCCGTGGAGCTGGAGGTCATTTTGCGAAAGCCGAGCATGCAACCGGATGAGAGCTTGACCCAGTACGGTTCTGTTCGCGGCTTGAGCTTGTTGCGTGAGTCGACGGTGTCGATCCTTGCCATAATTCTTCCCTCGGGGTGGTGGGCCAAAGTGGGCCAAAACAGCTGGCTCAGAGTGGGCCAAAAGTGGGCCAAACACCATTGAACACCGTGGGATTTCGAGAGACAAGTTTCATAGACAAACGGGGTCCCAGAAGGTCCCGCAAAGTCTCGTTTTTCGTCATTCACACGGCAGGGGTCGCAGGTTCGAACCCTGCACCGCCCACCAGAGATCAGCCACGCAGGTCAGTGACCTGCGTGGCTTTTTTCTTGGGTGGTTGGAATCTGGGACGGCGCAGCCAAGGGGTGAGCGCCCTGGCGTGGTCCACGGCGGTTCTCAGCAACCGGTACAGACCGGGGGAGAAACGGCGCACGGTTGTCCCGCACAGCAGTGCAGGGTCAGGTAGCCGAGCAGGTTGTTCATGCGGTCAAAGTGGGCCCGATAGAACAGGTTGCGACCATCCCGCTCGGAGGTAATCAATCCGCAGTGACCCAACGCCTTCAAGTGGAAGGACAGGGCGGTGGGTGCAATACCCAATACCTCTGCCATGTGGCCAGGGTTCATGCCTTCAGGACCCGCAACCACCAGCAGGCGAAAAATCCTCAAGCGCGTTTCCTGGGCCAGCGCGCCCAGCGCCTTGATCACTTCCGCTTCTTCCATGGTTTCTCCTCAGGTGTTCTGCGGGCTGGGCAGGGCCAACTGGGTCGGCAACGCCAGCGTGACCAGCCAGCAGGCCAGCAGCATCAGCGCCGAGCCGATCAAGGCATAGAGCAGACCGCCCCACTGGTAGAGCAGGCCCGACATCAGCGTGCCGAAGAAGCGGCCCAGGGCGTTGGCCGCGTAGTAGAAGCCCACGTCCTCGGCCGCCTTCTCGCTGCCGGCGTAGGCCAGGATCAGGTAGGAGTGCACCGAGGAGTTGACGGCGAAGGCGAAGCCGAACAGCCCCAGACCGCCCACCACCCACCACTGCAGGTTCGGCAGCTCCAGCCACATAGTCGCCGCGATGCCCACGGGGATCAGCGCCAGCGCCAGCGACCAGCCGCGCGCCGCTGGCACCTCGCTGCTCAGGCCGTCAGGGCTACGCTTCACGAGGTTCGGTGCCAGCGCCTGCACCAGGCCATAGCCGATGGTCCAGGCCGCCAGAAAGCCGCCCACCATGGTGAAGGTCCAGCCTTGCGCATACAGGAACACCGGCACGCCGACCACGAACCACGCGTCGCGCGCGCCGAACAGCGCCACGCGCGCGGCCGCCAGGCCGTTGATGCCCCGGTTCTTGGCGAACAGCTCCTTGGCCGACTTGGAGGCCTTGGCCTTGCCCATCATCGGCGGCACCGACAGCACCACGCCCGCCAGCACCAGCAGCAGCAAACCGGCCATGGCCCACAGCGCATGCTGGAAGCCCAGGGCCTGCAGCAGCACGCCGCCCAGGAAGAAGCCGAAGCCCTTCATGGCGTTCTTGCTGCCGGTGAACCAGGCCACCCATTGGAATAGAGCCCCCGACCCTGGCTGCGCCAGGCCCCCCGAGGGGGCGCCGTCGTCCTTGGGGCGGCCCGGCGAACGACGGGACAGCTGCTTGTTGCCGCTGTGCTCCATCCGGGCCTGTGCCTGCGTGATCTTGATGGCCGACTTGCTGGCGGTCTTGGTCAGGTCCTTGGCGACGCCGCAGATGCCTTGCGCCACCACCACCCAGGCCACCGACATCGCGGCCGTCCAGGCCGGGTTGAGCAGCGAGAGCAGGGTGAAACCGGTGATCTGCGTGGCCAGGCCCACGGTCAGCATGCGCTGGGTGCCGTAGCGCGTGGCCAGCCAGCCGCCGATCAGGTTGGCCAGCACGCCGGCCGCTTCGTACAGCAGGAACAGGAAGGCCAGCGTGAACGGCGAATAGCCCAGCTGGTAGAAGTGCAGCAGCACCAGCATGCGCAGCGCGCCGTCGGTGAGCGTGAAACCCCAGTAGGCGGCGGTGACAATGGCGTAGTTGCGGGTCGCGGTGTTCATCGGGGCGCGTTCAGATGCCGACGGCTTCCAGATGGCAGGCCAGGTCCACCATGCGCGTGGCGTAGCCCATCTCGTTGTCGTACCAGGCGTAGACCTTGAGCAGCGTGCCGTCGGTCACCATGGTGGACAAGCCATCGACGATGGAGCTGCGCGTGTCGCGCGCGTAATCGGCGCTGACCAGCGGGCGGTTTTCAAAGCCCAGGATGCCGACCAGCGGGCCTTGGGCGGCGGCTTCGAACAGGGTGTTCACCTCCTCGGCGGTGGTCGCGCGCTTGAGTTCGAACACGCAGTCGGTCAGCGAGGCGTTGAGCGCGGGCACGCGCACCGCGTGGCCGTTGAGTTTGCCCTTGAGTTCGGGGTAGATCAGCGCGATGGCGGTGGCGCTGCCGGTGGTCGTGGGGGCCAGGTTCACCATGGCGCTGCGGGCGCGGCGCAGGTCCTTGTGCGGCGCATCCACCACCAGGTTGGTGTTGGTCGGGTTGTGCAGCGTGGTGATCTGGCCGTGGCGGATGCCGATCGCCTCGTGCACCACCTTGACCACGGGCGCCAGGCAGTTGGTGGTGCAGCTGGCGGCGGTGACGATGCGGTCGCGCGCCGGGTTGTAGAGGTGCTCATTGACACCCACCACGATGTTCAGCACAGCACCCACCTTGACGGGCGCGGCCACGATGACACGCTTGGCACCGCGGTCCAGGTGGCCCTGCAGGGTCTCGGGCGTGAGGAACTTGCCGGTGCACTCCAGCACCACGTCCACGCCCAGATCGCCCCAGGGGATCTCGGCGGCGGTGGCGTGTTCGCTGAACGAGAGGCGGCGGTCGTTGATGCGGATCGCGTCGCTGCCCTCGGCCCCGATGTCGGCACGCCACTTGCCCTGCACCGTGTCAAAGGCCAGCAGGTGGGCGGTGGCGGCAGCACCCCCCTTGATTTCGTTGAGGTGCACCACCTCCAGACGGTTGCCGCTGCGGGGGTCGATGGCTTCGCGTTCGATGGCGCCGAAGGCCGCACGCAGGGCCAGGCGCCCCATGCGGCCCATCCCGTTGATACCGACTTTCATGTGCAGGACTCCTTCAATGATCAATAATTCAACGAATATTGAATTATTGATCCGAAACATGAAGCGAATGTGACAGCCAACACCCGGCGGTTCAGGAAACTGAGGGCAGCCGTCCGGCCGCTGCGGCCGCCCGGAGCTTGTCCTTCTTGCTCGGGCGTTTGCCTTTGACACCGCCGGTGCCCGCGGTGGCAGGCGGTTGGTCGGTGGGTTCAAAACCGGGGATTGCTTCCAGTGGCAGGCTCAGCCCCTGGCGTTTCTGGATCAGGCGCCAGTGGGCCTGCTGTTCGGCCGTGACAAAGCTCAGGGCCAGGCCGCCGTGGCCCGCGCGACCGGTGCGGCCGACGCGGTGCACATAGTCCACCGCCGAGCGGGGCAGGTCGAAGTTCACCACGACCGGCATCTGCGCGATGTCGATGCCGCGCGCGGCCAGGTCGGTGGTCACCACCACGTCCCAGCGTTTTTCCTTGAACGCCTGCAGGGTTTGCTGGCGGGCGCCCTGGCTCAGTCCGCCGTGCAGCGAGGTGGCGAACAGATCGCCCCGGTGCAGTTTGTTGGCCAGGTGGTCGGCCCCGTGTTGCGTGGCCACGAACACCAGCACACGTTCCCAGCCCTGTTCCCGGATCAGCTGATGCAACAGTTGCGCGCGACGCCGGGCATCGACCGCGATGGCGCGCTGCAGCACCACCGTCTCGGATTCGGCGGCCGCAGGCACGTCGACGTGCACAGGTTCGCGCAGCAGCTTCAGGGCCAGCGCCTGCACGGCGGGCGGGAAAGTCGCGGAAAAGAACAGGCTCTGGCGTTGCGCGGGCAGCAGTTCCAGCGTGCGGTCAAGCTCAACGGCAAAACCCAGATCGAGCAGGCGGTCGGCTTCGTCCAGCACCAGGGTCTGCACGCCCGAGAGCCGCAGGCCGTTGTGCGCGACCAGGTCCAGCAGGCGCCCGGGGGTGGCCACGACCACGTCGGCACCACCGCGCAAAGCCATGAGCTGCGGGTTGATGGAAACGCCGCCGAACACCACGGCGATGCGCACGCGTTGCGCCAGCGCCTGCGCCAGGCCGCGCAGCACTTCACCCACCTGGGCGGCCAGCTCGCGCGTGGGCACCAGCACCAGCGCGCGCGGGCCCCGCGTGGGCGTGGCGGTGGGCTCACTCAGCGCCTGCAGCAGGGGCAGGGCATAGGCCGCCGTCTTGCCCGAGCCGGTCTGGGCCGTGGCCAACAGGTCGGTCCCGCGCAGGACCACCGGGATGGTCTGCCGCTGGACGGGGGTGGGTTGGGTCAGCCCTTGCCGCTCGGCGGCCTGGGTCAGGGCGGGGTGGAGCCCGAGGGCGCTGAACGTGGAGGCTTGCATGTGCCCCGATTGTCGCTCTTGGGGCTGCGGGTACGATGCGGGCCCATGAAACCCAAGCTCTCCAGCGGTGGTCTGGTGTATTCCACCGATTCGGGCCGCATGTGCCCGGGGTGCCGGCAGCCGGTCGCCCGGTGCACCTGCGGGCAGAAAGCCGTACCGCAGGGCGATGGCACGGTGCGGGTCTCTCGCGAGACCCAAGGCCGGGGTGGCAAGGCCGTGACGGTGGTCCGGGGGGTGTTGATGGAGCCGGCAGCGCTGCTGGTGCTGGGCAAGCAGCTCAAGGCCGCCTGCGGCAGCGGCGGCACGGTCAAGGACGGTGTGATCGAACTCCAGGGCGATCACGTCGAACGGGTGATGGCCGCCTTGCAGGCCCAGGGGCAGCGGGTCCAACGGGCCGGTGGCTGAGAGCTGGAAAAGGCAACGGCGTGCCCTGGCCCCTTCCGGCGCCAGAGCCGCCGTTGCCGGTGCAGCGCGGTCAGAGTTCGCCGGCGGCGATGAACGAAAGCAGGTCGGGTTGCAGCAACTCGTCCAGCGCAGGGTCGGGCGCGCTCCAGGTCTTGAACAGCAGCCCGGCGGCCAGGGCCAGCGCCAGCAAGGCACCGCTGTACAGCGCCGGGTGTTGGTGCCAACCGGCTTGCAGCAAGGCCAATGCGCCCCGGGATGGCCGGGCCTGTCCGGCGGTGCGCTGCCGCCACTGCGCCAGGGCGCGCGACTCCAGGGCTTCCAGGCCGGTGGTGGGCGTCTGCGCCAGACCCTCACGCAGTCGCTCGCGCAGGCCTGGGTCGTCGGATGCTTCGCGGGGGGTGGGTGTTGTCATGGGGTCGGCTCCTGAAGCTGTTGCCGCAAGGCCAGTTTGGCCCTGTGCAGCAGCTGATGCGCGGCGTTGCGGTCGAGTTCCAGCGCCCGGGCAATGTCGGCCACGTCGGCATCGGCGTAGGCCCACATGCCCAGCGCCATGCGCTGGCGGGCGGGCAGTCGGCCCATGGCGGCCTGCAGTCGGGCGGCACTGAAGCCGGGCAGGTCGCCGCCGTTGGGGGCGGTGGTGTCCTGCTGCGCGTCGGACAGACCGGTCAGCTGTTCGTGGTCGGCGCTGAGCTCGCGGCGGCGGGTCAGCCAGGTCTTGCAGCGGTTGATGACGATGGTGTTGAAAAAGGTGGCCAGCGTGGCGCCGTGCGCGTCGCTCGGGCGGCTTCCCCACAGGCGCAGAAACGACTCCTGCACCGCGTCTTCGGCGTCCTCGCGGCGCATCAGCATCTGCATGGCCAGGCCGATCGCCTGGGGTGTGAGCCGGTGTACCAGACGCGTGGCGCTGGCCTCGTGGCCGGCGCAGGCCGCGTGCCACAGGGTCCAGTCGTCGCCTTCTGCCATCGGCACGCCAGGGACGCGCAGGGCGCGGCCGACCCAGCGACCGAGCTGGCTCAGGGACGCGCCCGCGGCGCCCGTGGCGGTGCGGCTGTTCATGGCTTCAGTCGGTGCGGAGTTTTTCGCGCAGGGCACGGCGTTCGGCCGGGCTGAGCTTGTCGAGCATTTCACGGCGTTGCCGCAGCAGCTCGCGGCGCTCCTCGGGCGTCATGGCCTGGACCTGTGCACGCCGCTCTTGGGCCAGGCGCTGCCGTTCCTCGGGACTGAGCTGCTGCCAACGCTCGCGGGCCCGGTCGATCAGGGCCTGGCGTTCGCTGGGTGCCAAGGTCTCGATCTGCTGGCGAAGCTGCTGGCGGAAGGCCTGGCGCTGCTGCGGCGTGGCCTGTTCCAGCCGTTGCCGGAGCTCGGCCTTGCGCTGGGCTTGCTGCTGAGGTGTCAGGCGGGCCCATTCCTGTGCATCGGGCACGGACAACGGCGCTGCCTGGGCCGATGCTCCGACCACGACCAGCAGCAGGCCGGCCAGCCAGGCGCTGTGGCGGAAGGCCGGCCGTCCAACGGCCGTCAAAGGGGTGAATGTCTGCATGGTGAAACCAGTCTACGCGGATGCACTTCAGGGCGTTCAACCCGCAACGCGCTTCGCTCTTACGCCAATTCCCTGAGATTCAGAAGGATGCTCGGCTTTGGACGTAAGCCGGTGTCGGCCTGCCGGTTCAAGGCAGGCGTGGACCAGATGGTTCACGCCCTCTCGTTGCAACCCCAAAAGGAAACCACCATGACCGTCTGGATGAAGACCCTTTGCGTTGTCACCCTCACCGCCGCCGGCTTGGGTCTGACCGCCAACACCGCGCTGGCCCATGGTCCTGGCCGCATGGCCGACCGGCAGGAGCAGCGCGTCGACCATCGCCAGCACCGCCAGGCGGCCCGGATCGAGCAAGGCGTCGCGTCCGGACAGCTGACCGCGCGCGAACAGGCTCGCCTGCAGCACCAGCAACAGCACATCGACCGGCTGGAGCGCCACACGCAAGCCGACGGGCACGTGACCGCCCAGGAAGCCTTGCGCATGGAAAAGGCGCAGGACCGCGCCAGTCGCCACATCCACCGCCAGAAGCACGATCGCCAGCAGCGCGGCGGCTGAGTCAATGCTCACAGGCGTGTTGTAAGCCGGCTGGTGCCGGGGCGCGAACGGCCGTTGGTCAGCGCGCCAGCCAGAGCCTCAGGCGCAGGCCCCAGCCGCTGGAGAGGCCCACGGTGGGCCAGCGCAGATCACCTTCGGGGGTGATCACGGCAAACGCGGGCACGGCGCCGAAACCCAGGGCACCGGAGATCGCCGAACGCGGATCGACCACGGTGTGCCAGGTCAGACCGCGAGAGGCCATGTACCGGGCCACGTGGTCGGGCGGGCCGGACTGCATGGCGACGGTGATCACCGGGTGGTCTTGCGCCAGCCCCGTCACCGTGCCCTGCAGGGTCTTGCAGATGGGGCACCAGTCGGCCCAGACGTACAGACCGATGTTCTGGCCGGGGTGTTGGCGTTGCAGGGTCGCGATCTCCTCGCGCAGGCTGCTCTGGCGCAGGGCGCCTGCGGTCAGCACCGGCAGCGCAGCATCCAGCGCCGCGTCGGGCAAGGGACCGCCGGAGACGTCCCGCGTCTGCCACAGCTGCGCCGCAAGCAGCACGCCCGCGAACAGCGCCAACGTACCCAGATGGCGCTTCCAGTCGCGTCGCAGCGCGGACGCCCACGACCGCAGACGGATGGCTGCGTTCATGACGGCCTGAACACCTCGAGCAGCCGGTCCAGACCGCCTTCATTGATGGCCACCATGGCCTGTGCACGCACGGCGGGCTTGGCGTGGTAGGCCACCGAGAGTCCGGCCACCCCCATCATGGGCAGGTCGTTGGCGCCGTCGCCCATGGCGATGCACTGGGCCGGTTCGATGTTCAGCAGCGATGCGACTTCCAGCAAGGTGCGACGCTTCTCGGCGCCGTCGCAGATGTCGCCCCAGGGCTGGTCGACCATGCGGCCGGTGAGCTCGCCGCCGTGGGCGCCGCCGGCCACCTCCAGCACGTTGGCGCGCACGAAGTCGATGCCCAGCGTGTCGCGCACGCGGTGGGCAAAGAAAGTGAACCCCCCCGAGACCAGCAGCACTTTCAGATCCGCGGCCTTGCAGGCACGAATGAGCTCGGCCGCGCCAGGGTTGATGCGCAGGCGCTCGGTGTACACGCGTTCCATGTCGGCCACGGTCACGCCCTTGAGCAGCGCCACGCGCTGGCGCAGGCTCTCCTTGTAGTCGGCGATTTCGCCACGCATGGCGGCTTCGGTGATGGCCGCCACTTCGGCCTTTCGACCCACGGCATCGGCGATTTCGTCCACGCACTCGATGCTGATGAGCGTGGAGTCCATGTCGAAGGCGATGAGCTTGAAGTCGTGCAGGTTCAGGGGCGGTTGGGTGTGCTGGACGGTCAGGCCCGGGGCGATTTCGTTGGTGATGCTCATGGGTGAAGGTCGTGGGGGTACAAAAGAAAGGGTTCCAGTTGATCGTTGCGAATCTCAGGTCGCACCGACCGTCTGAGCGGGTCGGACTGGCTGACCCAGTGCCTTGAGCACGTCGCGCACCAGCTGCACCCGGTCTTTCACCTCGGGCAACGCGCGTTCGATGCGCAGCTTCTCGTTGCCGGCCAGCTTGATGTGCTTGTTCTTCTGGATGAGTTCGATGATCTTCATCGGCTCGATCGGCGGGTTGGGCTTGAAGCTGATGTTGATCACCCCCGGCGTCGCATCAACCTTGACCACACCGTAGGGCGCCGAGAGCACGCGCAGCCGGTGCACGTCGATCAGGGTCTGCGTCTGCGGCGGCAGCTTGCCGAAGCGGTCCACGATCTCTTCGAGCAGCCCGTCGATCTGGTCCGCCGTCTTGGCCGTGGCCAGCTTCTTGTAGAAGGAAAGGCGCAGGTGCACGTCGCCGCAGTAGTCGTTGGGCAGCAGGGCAGGGGCGTGCAGGTTGATGTCGGTGGTGACGGAAAGTGGCGACAGCAGGTCCGGCTCGCGGCCCGCCTTGAGCGCCTTGACCGCTTCGCTGAGCATCTCGTTGTAGAGCTGGAAGCCGACTTCGAGCATGTTGCCGCTCTGGTTCTCGCCCAGCACCTCACCCGCCCCGCGGATCTCCAGGTCGTGCATGGCCAGGTAGAAACCGCTGCCCAGTTCTTCCATCTGCTGGATCGCGTCCAGCCGCTGCGCGGCCTGCTTGGTGAGACCCTCGATCTCGGGTACCAGCAGGTAGGCGTAGGCCTGGTGGTGGCTGCGGCCCACGCGGCCGCGCAGCTGGTGCAGCTGCGCCAGGCCGAACTTGTCGGCGCGGCTCATGACGATGGTGTTGGCCGTGGGCACGTCGATGCCGGTCTCGATGATGGTCGAGCACAGCAGCAGGTTGTAGCGCTGCGCCACGAAGTCGCGCATCACGCGCTCCAGATCGCGCTCGGGCATCTGGCCGTGCGCGATGGCGATGCGCGCCTCGGGCAGGATTTCTTCGAGCTTCTGCTTGCGGTTCTCGATGGTCTCGACCTCGTTGTGCAGGAAGTAGACCTGGCCGCCGCGCTTCAACTCGCGCAGCACGGCTTCACGGATCACGCCCGTGCCTTCGTTGCGCACAAAGGTCTTGATGGCCAGTCGGCGCTGCGGGGCGGTGGCGATCACGCTCAGGTCGCGCAGGCCTTCCAGCGCCATGCCCAGCGTGCGCGGGATCGGTGTCGCCGTCAGCGTGAGCACGTCCACCTCGGCGCGCAGCTGCTTCATGGCTTCCTTGTGGCGCACGCCGAAACGGTGTTCCTCGTCGATGATGAGCAGGCCCAGGTTCTTGAACTGGGTCTTTTCCGACAGCAGCTTGTGCGTGCCCACCACGATGTCGATGCTGCCATCGTGGATGCCCTTCATCGCGGCGGTGATTTCCTTCTGCGAGCGGAAGCGGCTCATCTCCGCCACCTTCACCGGCCACTTGGCGAAGCGGTCCACCAGGGTCTGGTAGTGCTGCTCGGCCAGCAAGGTGGTGGGCGCGAGGAAGGCCGCCTGCTTGCCGCCCGTGACGGCCACAAACGCGGCGCGCAGCGCGACCTCGGTCTTGCCGAAACCCACATCGCCACAGACCAGGCGGTCCATGGGCTGCGGGCTGATCATGTCCTGGATCACGGCGTGGATCGCGGCCTTCTGGTCGGCGGTTTCCTCGAAGCCGAAGTCGTTGGCGAAGATCTCGTAGTCCTGCGCGGAGAAGCGGAAGGCGTGGCCCTGCCGCGCCGCGCGGCGGGCGTAGATGTTCAGCAGCTCGGCGGCGGCGTCGCGCACCTGCTCGGCGGCCTTGCGCTTGGCCTTTTCCCATTGGCCACTGCCCAGCTTGTGCAGCGGCGCCTCGTCGGCGCTCACGCCGGTGTAGCGGCCGATCAGGCTGAGCTGGCTCACCGGCACGTACAGCACGGCCTTGTCGGCGTATTCGAGGTGCAGGAATTCCTGCAGCGCGGGCGTGCCGTCGGGGTTCTTGTCGCCCATGTCCAGGTTGACGAGCCCTCGATAGCGCCCGATACCGTGCGCGCTGTGCACCACCGGATCGCCCACGTTCAGCTCGCTCAGGTCCTTGATCAGCGCGTCGACGTCGCTGACCTGTTCCTGCTTCTTGCGCCTGCGCGTGGTCGGGCCGGCGGCGAACAGTTCGGTCTCGGTGACGAAATCGATGCCGTCTTCCAGTGAACTGAAGCCGACGGTGAGGCCCGCGGTGGTGATGCCGATCTTCTCCTCGCTGGCCCGGAACTCGGCCAGCGAATCAAAGGCGGGCGGGTTCAGGCCGCTGGCGCGCAGGAAGTCCAGCAGGCTCTCGCGTCGGCCGTCGCTCTCGGCCAGCAGCAGCACGCGGTGGGCGGTGTTGCGGATGTGGCCTTGCAGCCGGGCCAGCGGGTCTTCGGCGCCGCGCACCACCGACAGGTCGCCCAGCTTCTGGGCAAAGGCGTTGTCGGCGATGTCTTCCACGGCGGGCCGGATGGCCAGCTGCGCGTGCGCATTGGCTTCGCCGTAGAACTGCTCCATCGACAGGAACAGGCTCTCGGGCGGCAGGGCGGGGCGGTCCGGGTCGCCCTTGACCAGGCGGTAACGGTCCTGCGTGTCCTGCCAGAAGCGCTGGAAGGCGGTCTCCAGGTCGCCGTGCAGCACCACCGTGGCTTGCTCACCGAGGTAATCGAACACCGTGGCTGTTTCTTCGAAGAACAGCGGCAGGTAGTACTCGATGCCGGCCGTGGCGACGCCGTTGCCCATGTCCTTGTAGATGCGGCTCTTGGTCGGGTCGCCTTCGAGCAGTTCGCGCCAGCGGCTGCGAAAGCGCCCGCGTGCCGCCTCGTCCATCGGGAACTCGCGGCCGGGCAGCAGCCGCACCTCGGGCACGGGGTACAGGCTGCGCTGGCTGTCGGGGTCGAAGGTGCGGATGCTGTCGATCTCGTCGTCGAACAGGTCGACGCGGTAGGGCACCTGCGAGCCCATGGGGAAGAGGTCGATCAGACCGCCACGCACCGCGTATTCGCCCGGGCTGACCACCTGCGTCACGTGGTTGTAGCCGGCCAGGGTGAGCTGGCCCTTGAGCCTGGCTTCGTCGAGCTTCTGCTTGACCTTGAACTGGAAGGTGTAGCCCGCCAGAAAGGACGGCGGCGCCAGCCGGTACAGCGCGGTGGTGGCGGGCACCAGCACCACGTCGGCGCCGGTGTCCTTGTCGCGCTGCTGGATGCGCCAGAGCGTGGCCAGGCGTTCGGAAATCAGATCCTGGTGGGGCGAGAAGCTGTCGTAGGGCAGGGTTTCCCAGTCGGGGAACAGGGCGCCGCGCAGCTCGGGCGCAAAGAAGGCCATCTCGTCCATCAGACGCTGGGCGTCGAGGGCGTCGGCCGTGACGATGGCGGTGGGACGCCCGGCGGCTTTCTCGCGCAGGGCCAATTGGGCAAGCAGCAGCGCATCGGCCGCGCCGGTCGGGCGGGGCAGGTGGAAACGTTGGCCGGGTTTGAGTTTGGGCAATTCCATGGAGGCAGGCACTGGGAATGACGAACACCCCCCAGCCCGTCGGGCAGGGGGGTGCGCCACGCGATTTTAGAATGGACGCTTAGCCATGTCCGACACGCCAACCCTTTCCCCCCATCCTTCGTCCGGTCGGCTGTTCGCGCTGTTGCCTTGTGCCGGCACCGGCTCGCGCGCTGGCACCGCTGCGCCCAAGCAGTACCAGCCCTTGCTCGGGCTGCCCATGGTGTTGCACACCCTGGCGGCGTTTCAGGCGGTGGCGCGCATCGAAGGGGTGTTGGTGGTCGTCTCTCCCGGCGACCGTTTCCTGAGTGTGGACGACCCGCGGACCTGGCTGGCCCATTGCGGTGGCGAAAGCCGCGGCGCCAGCGTGTTCAACGGTTTGCAGGCCTTGCTGGACCGCGGGGCAGACCCGCAGGACTGGGTGCTGGTGCACGACGCGGCGCGCTGCCTCATCACGCAGGCGCAGATCGATGCGCTGATCGACGCCTGCCTGGGGGACGCGGTCGGTGGCTTGCTGGCACTCAAGTTGCCGGACACCCTCAAGGTTGAATCGCATGGCCGCGTGAGCACCACCTTGGACCGTGGCGACAAATGGCTGGCGCAGACCCCCCAGATGTTCCCCATCGGAGCCTTGCACTCGGCGCTGGCGGTGCATGCCGCGTCCGGCTTTGAGGGCATCACCGATGAAGCCAGTGCCATGGAGCTGGCGGGCCTGTCGCCACGCCTGGTGCCCGGCAGTGCACAGAATTTCAAGGTCACTTACCCCGAAGACTTCGCTTTGGCCGAAGCCATCCTCCGGAGCCGCCCATGACCCTCACCGCCATTCCATTTCGCATCGGTGAGGGCTGGGACGTTCATGCCCTGGTGCCGGGCCGGCCACTCGTCATCGGCGGGGTCGCGGTGCCGCACGCCCTGGGTCTGTTGGGCCATTCGGACGCGGACGTGCTCCTGCACGCCATCACCGACGCGCTGCTGGGGGCGGCGGCGCTGGGCGATATCGGGCGTCACTTCCCCGACACCGACGCCCGTTTCAAGGGCGCCGACTCGGGCGTGCTGCTGGCCGAAGCCGCGCGCCGTGTGCGTGAAGCCGGTTACGACATTGGCAACGTGGACAGCACGGTGATTGCCCAGGCGCCCAAGCTGGCACCGCACATACCCGCCATGGTGGTCTCGATCGCCCAAACGCTGGGTTTGGCGCCCACCCAGGTGAATGTGAAGGCCAAAACCGCTGAAAAGCTAGGACCGGTGGGGCAGGGCCTGTCGATCGAGGCCCGCGCCACGGCGCTGCTGGTGGTCCGGCACTGAGTCAGTCTTTCGCCCGCGGCAGCTTGATGTGGGCAGCCAGCCCGCCGGTGCTGCTGTTGGCCAGCGCGAACCGGCCGCCCATGCGCGACACGGCACGCTCGACAATGGCCAGGCCCAGCCCGGTCCCCGTGGCTGCGGTGCGCGATTCGTCGCCCCGGAAGAACGGCTGCGTCAGCTGGCTCAGCAGTTCCGGGCTGACTCCGGTGCCGTGGTCGCGCAGCTTGATCAGCACCCAGTCGTCCTTGGCCTTGGCGGCGATCTCGATACGGGCTTCACCCGACACGGGATCGCGCCCGTAGCGTTGGGCGTTCTCCACCAGGTTGGCAAAAACGCGCTGGAGTTCGGTCGCGTCGCCCATCACGATGGTGTCGGGCGGGATGCTGGTGGTGAGGCTGGTGCTCGGATCCTGCCTGGCCGGGTAGGTCGCCGACTCGATCACCTGGTTCAGGCTCACCCGTTCGGGGCTCTGGTGGTCCGGGCGCGCATAGTCCAGGAACTTGTCGATGATGGCGTTGACCTGCTCGATGTCGGCCGCCATGTGGCCCCGGGCCTGCGGGTCGCTGACGCTCATTTCGGTTTCCAGGCGCAAGCGGGCCAGCGGCGTGCGCAGGTCGTGCGAAATGCCGGCGAGCATGAGCGCACGGTCCTGCTCGATTTTGGAGAGCCTCTGCGCCATGCGGTTGAAGCCGATGTTCACCTCGCGGATTTCGCTGGTGGCCACGGCTTCGCTGAGCTGGCTGGCGTTGAAGTCGCCTTCGCGCAGCCGGCTGGCCGCGAACGAGAGGTTCTTGAGCGGGCGGTTGATCAGGCGGGCGATAAATGCGGCACCGGTCAGCGACAGCAGCAGCGCCGTCCCCAGCCAGATCAGCCAGGTGGTCCCCGCCACCAGACCCAGCCGCGACGGGTCGGTCTGCAACCAGTACGGGTCGCCATCGATGGAGAAACCGATCCACAAACCTGGGGTGCCATTGACCTCGCGGGCCACCACCGTGCCAGGCCCCAGCCGGGCGCTGAGCTGCTCGCTCACGCTGCGGCTGAGGGCATCGCTGTCGTAGGGGCGGTATCTGTCGGTGGGTTCGCGCGGCGCAATGCGCACGCTTTCTTCGTCGACCAGGGTCTTGACCAGCGAGACCCGTGCAATCGAGTCGGAGTGCACCAGCGCAGCACGGCTGAGGTTGACCAGGGAAGCCAGCTGCTGGGCGCTCTGCAGCACACGCGGTTCGAACTCGAGCGCACGAAATGTCTGCAGCCAGGCCACGATGCACCCCACCAGCAGCATGGTCAGCATGAAGAAGGTGCGCCAGAACAGGCTCACCTCGCGCGGCGGGCGCGCGTCCAGCGGAGCGGGTGCTGTCTCCAGTCCGGTGGGCTGGGTTTCAAAGGGAACGCGCGACTCTTCGCTCATCAGGCCTTGCCGTCCGGCACGAACACGTAACCCACGCCCCACACGGTCTGCAGGTAGCGCGGTGATGCGGCGTCTTCCTCGATCAACTTGCGCAGGCGCGACACCTGCACATCCAAGCTGCGGTCAAAGGGCTCGAATTCGCGCCCGCGCGCCAGCTGGGCGAGTTTCTCGCGCGAGAGCGGCTGGCGCGGGTGACGCACCAAGGCCTTGAGCATGGCGAATTCGCCGGTGGTCAGGGGCAGGTCCTGCCCTTCCTTGCGCAGGGTGCGCAGGCTCAGGTCGAACTCGAACGGGCCGAATGTGACGGTCTCGGCGTCCTGCGAAGGCGCGCCCGGCACTTCGGTGGGCGGGCGCCGGCGCAGCACCGCGTGGATGCGGGCCAGCAGCTCGCGCGGGTTGAACGGTTTGCCCAGGTAGTCGTCAGCGCCGACCTCCAGGCCCACGATGCGATCCACGTCCTCGCTCTTGGCGGTCAGCATGATGATGGGCGTGCGGTCGCCGTTGGCGCGCAGCCGGCGGCAGATCGAGAGGCCGTCTTCACCGGGCATCATCAGGTCCAGGACGATCAGATCGACCGACTCGCGCTGCAACACGCGGTTCAGTGCTTTGCCGTCTTCGGCCAGCATCACCTCGAAGCCTTCCTGCATCAGGTAGCGGCGCAGCAGGTCGCGGATCCGCACGTCGTCGTCCACGACCAGGATCTTGTTGGGTCGGGCGTTGGTTTGTGGCATGGCTGCAACTCTCCTGAAATGTAACAAACTCGATTGAGGCAGCGCCAAGTGCTTGTCAGGACTGGTTTTTTGCTGCGCTGACACGGTGTTACATATGTTGCCCGAGCTCTCGCTCCGGTTACCTGCCGGCTACACACACAATGCGGCGTCGCGCCATACTGCATTGATCATGAAGCCACTTCTGCCGCTTGTTTGCCTCCTGCTTGCCGCGTTGCCCTTGTCGGGTCAGAGCA
The DNA here is from genome assembly GCA_964428045.1 of uncultured Hydrogenophaga sp. Lineage (GTDB taxonomy): Bacteria > Pseudomonadota > Gammaproteobacteria > Burkholderiales > Burkholderiaceae_C > Hydrogenophaga. The sequence continues at coordinate 18,177 of CAYRWN010000013.1, forward strand.
AGGGCGAGCGTGTCCGCGCCCCGTCCGACGATGTGCCGGTGAATGTGCTGCCCGTCTCGGTGGACGGGGTAGAGGCCCGCAGTTCGATGACGCTTCGCGACAGCCTTCGCCAACCCTTCGACGAGGCCGACAACAAACCTTACCGACTGAGTTCCCAGGAGCGTCAGCGCCTGCGCGACCAACTGCGCGGCCCGTCTGCGAACGATCCGATCAAGAAATAGTCCATGCCCACATCCCTCGCTTGCGTTTCCAGTCCTGGCACCACCCGCGGCTTCCTCTCCCGACTTGCACTTCTCATGGCTTTGGGCACTGCCGGCACCGCGATGGCCCAGGTCACACCGGTCCCGATGGCTCCCGAACCTTCCAACATCGTCAACCTGTCTGCCAGCGGCTTTCTGGAGGTGCCACAGGACTGGCTCACCATGAGCCTGAACACCACCAAAGAGGGGTCTGACGCCGCTGCGGTGCAGGCGCAGCTCAAGACAGCGCTCGACGCCGCCCTGGCAGTGGCCAGGCCCGCTGCCCTGGCGCAGCAAATGGAGCTTCGCACCGGTCGGTTCAGCCTCTACCCGCGATACGCCAGCAACGGCAAGATCAACGGCTGGCAAGGCACGACCGAGCTGGTGATCGAAGGGCGCGATTTCGCGCGGATCAGCACCACCGTTGGCAAGATCCAGTCGCTGACGCTGGGCAATGTGGGCTTTTCGCTGTCCCGTGAGGCGCAGCAGAAACTCGAAGCCGACGTACAGACGCAGGCCATCGAGCGATTCAGGGCGCGCGCCAGTGAAGTGGCCAAGGGTTTCGGTTTCGCCAACTACTCGCTGCGTGAGGTGTCCATCAGTTCGGCCGATCAGGGCGGAGGGCAGCCTTTCCCGCGCGCCATGGCGATGCGCAGCAAAGCCGAGATGGCCGACGCGCCGGTGGCCGTGGAGGCCGGCAAGAGCATGGTGAACGTGACCGTTTCAGGCTCGATCCAGTTGCGTTGAGCCACGCTGGCGTGCCGCAAAAGAAGGCCCGCTCAGCGGGCCTTTGCTTTGATTCGCAGCGACGCTCACTGCGCCACCCAGCCCCCGTCCATGTTCCAGGCCACGCCGCGCACGTTGTTGCCCGCGGGAGAGCAGAAAAACACCGCAAGCTCGCCCAGTTCCTCGGGGGTGGTGAACTGCATCGACGGTTCTTTTTCACCCAGCAGCACTTTCTTGGCGTCCTCGTTGGACAGGCCCAGCGCAGCGGCTTTGGCGTCCACCTGTTTCTGCACCAGGGGGGTGAGCACCCAGCCCGGGCAGATGGCGTTGCAGGTCACGCCCGTGGTGGCGGTTTCCAGTGCCGTGACCTTGGTCAGACCCACCACGCCGTGCTTGGCCGCCACATAGGCCGACTTTTCGGCCGAGCCCACCAGCCCGTGCACCGAAGCCACGTTGATGATGCGGCCCCAGTTGGCGGCCTTCATGGCGGGCAGCGCCAGGCGGGTGGCGTGGAAGGCGCTGCTGAGGTTGATGGCGATGACCGCGTCCCACTTCTCGACGGGGAAATCCTCCACCCGGGCCACGTGCTGGATGCCCGCGTTGTTGACCAGGATGTCCACCCGCCCGAACTGGGTCGCCGCGAACGCCATCATGTCGGCGATCTCGGCGGGTTTGCTCATGTCGGCGCCGTGGTACGCCACCTGAACACCCAGCGCCGCGATCTCGGCCTTGGGGCCTTCGGCATCCCCAAAGCCATTGAGCACGATGTTGGCGCCTTGTCGGGCCAGGGCCTTGGCAATGCCCAGGCCAATGCCGCTGGTGGAGCCGGTGACGAGGGCGGTCTTGTTCTTGAGCATGGGTAACCTCCAGTTCCATTACGATCGGTTGAAAGACATGGAAACCATTATCACGGACACCCCCAGGGCGGATCGGCGCATGCAGACTCCACAGCTTCAATTTCTGCCGGTCAACGGCCCGGCTGCGCGCGGTGGTGGCCCGCGGCAGATGGCTTTCTGGGACTGGGCCGCCGAGCCCGGCAGCGACGCCCGGCGTGTGGTGATCTGCGTGCACGGCCTGTCCCGACAGGGGCGCGACTTTGACGTGCTCGCAAGGTCCCTGACGCCCTGGGCGCGCGTGATCGCGGTGGACGTGGCGGGACGCGGCCACAGCGACTGGCTGGACGACGCCGCAGGCTACCAGGTGCCTACCTACGCGGCCGATCTGGTGCAACTGATCGCCTGGGTGCGAGCGGGCATACCCGGCGCCCAGATCGACTGGGTCGGCACCAGCATGGGTGGCCTGATCGGCATGGCCATCGCTGCCCAGCCGGCCTGGGCGCCCCGGCGGCTGGTGCTCAACGACGTGGGGCCGGTGATCCAGTGGGCCTCTTTGGTGCGCATCGGCTCCTACGTGGGACGCAACCCGTCTTTCGAATCGGAGCAGGACGCCATCGCCTACCTGGCTTCGATCTCGGCGGGCTTTGGGCCCCATACGCCCGAGCAGTGGACGACATTGTCTCGCCCCATGTTGCGCGAACGCGAAGGTCGGTGGTGGCTGCACTACGACCCCGCCATCGGCTTGCCCTTCAGAGCCATGGCAGAAGCGCAGGACGAAGCGGCTTCGCGCCAGGCGGTCAGCGCGGGAGAAGCCGCCCTCTGGGGGTTGTACGACGCCATCCGTTCACCCACCCTGCTGCTCAGGGGCGCAGACTCGGACCTGCTCACGCCCGAGACGGCGCAGCAGATGGCCAGCCGGGGTCCGCAGGCGCGTTGTGTGGCTTTCGCCGGCGTCGGGCACGCGCCAACCCTGGTGAGCGATGACCAGGTGACCGTGGTGCGCGATTTTCTGCAAGCGCCCTGAAGGCCAGGCCCATGAAGCGAGCCCACGCAGCGCCCGGTGACATGGAAGCGTCCGGACCGGCCTCGCCGCCGGTGGTCACCTCGGCCATTGTGGCCGCGACGTCCGACAGCCTGCCGCACCAGGCGCAGGCACTGAGCCGCGCCCGCGCATTTGCCGAACCCTTGCTGGCTTGCGAGCAACTGGACACGGGTGAGAACATCCTGGCGCATGCCGACGCTGTGGCCCGCATCCTGCAGGACATCGGTGGTTCCGAAGCCATGCAGGCAGCGGCCTACCTGGTGTACGCCTGTCAGCACCTGAGCCGGCCCCAGGAGACGATCGCCAAGGCCTTCGGCGAGCACTTCGCGGCCCTGGCCATCGAGACCACCAAGCTCGTGCAATTGCAGCGACAGGCACGCATCAGGTCGGCCCAGGCGCAGGCCAAGAAAGACGAAGAACGTCAGGCGGCGGTGGCCGCCGCCATGCAGGCACCGTCGGCGGCCAAGGCGCCCGTTTCCGAGCTCGCCGCCAGCCAGACCGAGAATGTGCGCAAGATGCTGCTGGCGTTCTCGCGCGATCTGCGCGTGGTGATGCTGCGCCTGACCTCACGTCTGCAAACCCTGCGCTTTTTCGCCGCGACCAAGGGCGACCCGGGTCAGGCGCTGGCCAGCGAGTCGCTGCACGTCTTTGCTCCCCTGGCCAACCGGCTGGGCATCTGGCAGATCAAGTGGGAAATGGAGGACCTGGCCTTCCGCTTCCTGGAGCCGCACACCTACAGGGAGGTGGCGCGCCTTCTGGACGAAAAGCGCGCCGAACGCGAGGTCCACGTGGAGCAGGTCCGCCTGCAACTGCAGTCCGATCTGCAGCTGCAGGGCATCGATGCTTCGGTGCAAGGCCGTCCCAAGCACATCTACAGCATCGTCAAGAAGATGCGTGGCAAGGCGCTGGACTTCGACCGCGTGTTCGACATCCGTGCGCTGCGCGTGGTGGTCCCGGAGGTCAACGACTGCTACACCGTCCTCGCGCATGTGCATGCCCAGTTCGTACCCATCCCCGAGGAGTTTGACGACTACATTGCAAAACCCAAGCCCAATGGCTACCAGTCGTTGCACACCGTGGTGCGCGACCAGCAAGGTCGGGCGTTCGAAATCCAGATCCGCACCCGCGCCATGCACGACCACGCCGAGCATGGCGTGGCCGCCCACTGGGCCTACAAGGAGGCGGGCAGCAAAGGGTATGCGGGTGTTTCCGCCACCTCGGAATACGACGCCAAGATCGCCGTGCTGCGGCAGCTGCTGGCTTGGGAGCGCGACCTCAGTGGCACTGCACAAGGCCTGTTCGACGACCGCATCTATGTGCTGACGCCGGATGCTGCGATCGTAGAGCTGCCGCAAGGGGCTACCGCGGTGGACTTTGCCTACACGGTGCACACCAGCCTGGGCCACCGCTGTCGGGGCGCCCGTGTGGACGGTGCCATGGTCACCCTCAATACGCCGCTGCAGAACGGCCAGACGGTGGAAATCGTGGCCGCGAAAGAGGGAGGCCCTTCCCGCGACTGGCTCAACAGCGACCTGGGGTATTTGGTCAGCCACCGCGCGAAGAGCAAGGTGCGCGCCTGGTTCAACGCGCTGGCGCAGGAAGAGACGATCGCCAGGGGCCGTGAAGCGGTGGAGCGCCTGCTCCAGCGCGAAGGCAAGACCGCGTTGAAGCACGACGACCTGGCGATTGCCATGGGGCTGGCTTCCGCGCAGGAACTGTTCGAACAGGTGGGCAAGGACGAGCTGTCGCTGCGCGCGATCGAAACCCAGTTGCGGCCGCCGGAGGCCGAGGCGAATGATGTGCCTTTGCCTTGGCTCAAGAAGCCGCGCAAGTCCGGCGGCGCAGCCAGTGCGGGCGTGCTGGTGGTGGGTGTCGATTCGCTCATGACGCAACTGGCCCGTTGTTGCAAGCCGGCACCGCCCGACGACATCCGTGGATTTGTCACACGCGGAAAAGGCGTGAGCATCCACCGCAGCGACTGCAGCGACTTTGCGCACTTGCAGCGCAAGAGCCCCGACCGGGTGATCGAGGTGCAGTGGGGCGGTCCGGGTTCTGGCCTGCGCGAAGGCGTTGCGTCGGTGTATCCGGTGGATGTGGCGGTGGAAGCGCACGACCGGCAGGGCCTGCTGCGCGACATATCCGACGTTTTCGCGCGAGAGAAGATGAACGTGATCGGGGTTCAGACCCAGTCGGTCAAGGGTGTGGCCTGGATGACTTTCACGATCGAAGTGACCGATGCCCGCCAGGTGGCGCGTGCCATGTCGGTGGTGGGTGACGTGCCCGGGGTGCGGGTGGTCCGGCGCAAATGAGCGAGGCGTCGGCCGGTGTCATCGGGAACGGTGCTATAATTCAAAGCTTCGAACAGTTTGCAGGCGCGTAGCTCAGCTGGTTAGAGCACCACCTTGACATGGTGGGGGTCGTTGGTTCGAGTCCAATCGCGCCTACCAAACCTTTCGATGCAGCAAGGCTTGACGTTTGTCAGGCCTTTTTGCTTTGGGGCGTCACCCGGTTCGCCGCGCGAGGTACTGCACAGGGTAAACCCATGCTGACAGGCGTCGAACGCGGTTCATAGAATGCGTGATGTGTCCTGCCACCGCCCACAGTACGGTTTCGGGGTTCCACCATTCTGAAAGTCCAGCAGTGCAAAAAAGCAAGGCCGCAGCCCCCAGCACCCCGACCGATGGCGTGCGGGTGATCAAGAAGTACCCCAACCGCCGCCTCTACGACACCGACACCTCGTCCTACATCACGCTGGCCGAAGTGAAGGCACTGGTGATGGACAGCGAACGTTTCGTGGTGCGCGACGCCAAGACCAACGAGGATCTCACCCGCAGCATCCTGCTGCAGATCATTCTGGAAGAAGAGACGGCCGGCGTCCCCATCTTCACCGAGCAGGTTCTGGCCAACATCATCCGCTTCTATGGCCACGCCATGCAGGACTTCATGGGCTCGTACCTGGAGAAGAACGTCCAGATCTTCATGGACCTGCAGAACAAGATGGCCGAGCAAACCAAGGGCCTGAGTCCCGAACTGTGGAAGCAGTTTGCCAACGTGCAGTCGCCCATGATGCAAGGCATGATGGGCACGTACATGGAACAGTCGCGCAATGCCTTCACGCAGATGCAGGAGCAGATGCAGAAGAACAGCGAGCAGATGCTGACCGCTCTGGGGCTCAAACGCTGAGCTTCTGCCCACGCCTGCTTCGGTCTGAGACAATCGGAGCATGACCGAAACCCCCGCATCGCCGGGCGCTGTGGCGCCCAAAGTCGGATTCGTGAGCTTGGGCTGTCCCAAAGCGCTGACCGATTCCGAACTCATCCTCACCCAGCTCAGCGCAGAGGGTTACCAGACCTCCAAGACATTCGCAGGTGCCGATCTGGTGATCGTCAACACCTGTGGTTTCATCGACGACGCCGTCAAGGAAAGCCTGGACACGATTGGCGAGGCGCTGGCCGAGAACGGCAAAGTCATCGTCACCGGTTGCCTGGGTGCGCGCGAGGCCGAAGGTGGCGGCAACATGGTGCAGCAGATCCACCCCAGCGTGCTGGCGGTGACCGGACCGCATGCCACGCACGAGGTGATGGAGGCGGTGCACAAACACCTGCCCAAGCCGCACGATCCCTTTGTGGACCTGGTGCCTGCCCAGGGGATCAAGCTCACGCCGCGTCACTACGCCTACCTCAAGATCAGCGAGGGTTGCAACCACCGCTGCACTTTCTGCATCATTCCCTCGATGCGCGGCGACCTGGTCAGCCGTCCCATTGGCGATGTGCTGACCGAAGCTCGCAAGTTGTTCGAGGCGGGCGTCAAAGAGCTGCTCGTGGTGAGTCAGGACACTTCCGCTTACGGGGTGGACGTGCAGTACCGCACCGGTTTCTGGGACGGCCGGCCGGTCAAGGCGCGGATGTTCGATCTGGTGCGTTCGCTCGGTGAACTGGCCAAGCCCTATGGAGCATGGGTGCGCCTGCACTATGTGTACCCGTACCCTCATGTCGACGAGATCCTTCCGCTGATGGCCGAGGGGTTGTGCCTGCCCTACCTGGACGTGCCCCTGCAGCACAGCCACCCGGATGTTCTGCGCCGCATGAAGCGTCCGGCCAGCGGCGAGAAGAACCTCGAGCGCATCGCGCGCTGGCGGGAACTGTGTCCGCAGATCGTGGTGCGCAGCACCTTCATCGCCGGTTTCCCTGGTGAGACCGAGGCCGAGTTCCAGCACCTGCTGGACTTCGTGCAGGAAGCCCGCATCGATCGCGCCGGCTGTTTCGCCTACTCGCCGGTGAAAGGTGCGATGGCCAACACGCTGGCCGACCCGGTGCCCGAGGCACTGCGCGAAGAGCGTCGGGCTCGTTTCATGGCCGTGGCCGAGGCGGTTTCGGCCGAGAAACTGCGCGAGCGCGTGGGCGCCACCATGCAGGTGCTGGTGGATTCGGCACCCAGCATGGGCAAGAAGGGTGGTGTGGGGCGCAGTTACGCCGATGCGCCCGAGATCGACGGCCTGGTGCGGCTGCTGCCGCCGGAAAAAATCAGCAAGACGCTCAAGGTCGGTGAGTTCACCAAGGCCCGCGTCGTGGCAGCCGAAGGGCACGATCTGCTGGCGGTGCCGGTTTGACCGGTGTCGTGGCCGGGCGACCGCGCGAACCTGCCTTGGCGGGCAACCTGCCAGTGCCGTTTCTCTGTGCCCAAGGACTGCTTATCGGACCCGCTGGCGACAGCGAAACAAAAGAAAAGGGCTTGCCAACATCGCGTTGGCAAGCCCTTGTGATTGGTGCCCAAGAGAGGACTCGAACCTCCACGCCTCTCGGCGCTAGTACCTGAAACTAGTGCGTCTACCAATTCCGCCACCTGGGCATCTCAGGAAGACCGCTAGTATAGCAACAAAAATTCATAAAGAAAAACCTTGAACGAAAAAAACAACCTGCTCGCAGAATTTGAGGGCGTCGTGTCGGGTCACCGCGATGGACACGGTTTCGTGATCCGCGACGACGGCCAGGCCGACATTTACCTGCCGTCCAACGAAATGAGGGCGGTGCTGCACAAGGACCGCGTGAAGGCGCGCATCGTGCGGTTGGATCGCAAAGGCCGCCCCGAAGGTCGGGTGACCGAAATCGTCGAGCGCTCGGATGCGCCCATCATTGGCCGGTTGCTGCAGGAAAGCGGTGTGTGGCTGGTGGCTCCGGAGGACAAGCGCTACGGCCAGGACGTGCTCATCCCCAAAGGCGCCACCGGCTCGGCCAAGCCCGGTCAGGTGGTGGTGGTCGAGCTGACCGAGCCGCCCGCGCTGTACGGCCAGCCGGTCGGACGCGTCAAGGAAGTGCTGGGTGACATCGATGACCCCGGCATGGAGATCGAGATCGCCGTGCGCAAGTACGGGGTGCCACACGAATTCTCGGAAGCGGCCATGGCGCAGGCCCGCGGTTTGCCCGATCACGTGCGCCCGGTGGACCACAAGCACCGGGTGGACCTGCGGGACGTGCCCCTGGTGACCATCGACGGCGAAGACGCGCGCGACTTTGACGACGCGGTGTATTGCGAGCCGGCCAAAGTGGGGCGTGCCAAAGGGTGGCGTCTGCTGGTCGCCATCGCGGACGTCAGCCACTATGTGCAGACGGGTTCGTCCATCGACATTGACGCCTACGACCGGGCGACCTCGGTCTACTTCCCGCGGCGCGTGATTCCCATGTTGCCGGAGAAACTCTCCAACGGGCTGTGCTCGCTCAACCCCGGCGTCGAGCGGCTGTGCATGGTCTGTGACATGCTGATCAACGCCAAGGGCGAGATCCACGCCTACCAGTTCTACCCGGCCGTGATGTTCAGCCACGCCCGTTTCACCTACACCGAGGTGGCTGCCATTCTGCAGAACACCCGCGGGCCCGAGGCGCAGGGTCGCAAGGCGCTGGTGCCCTTTCTGCTGAACCTGCACGACGTTTACCGCGCGCTGTTGGCGGCGCGCCAGGCGCGTGGCGCGGTGGACTTCGAGACCACCGAGACCCAGATCGTTTGTGATGAGTCGGGGCGCATCGAGAAGATCGTCCCGCGCACCCGCAACGATGCACACAAGCTGATCGAAGAAGCCATGCTGGCGGCCAACGTGTGCTCGGCCGACTTCATCGGTCAGAGCAAGCACGTCGGCCTGTTTCGCGTCCACGAAGGTCCGACGCCGGAAAAGCAGGAAACGCTGCGGGGCTACCTCAAGGCCATGGGGGTTCCGCACAGCATCAGCGACAACCCGCACCCTTCGGAGTTCCAGCAGATCGCGCAGGCCACCAAGGACCGGCCGGAGGCGCAGCAGATCCACACCATGTTGCTGCGTTCCATGTCACAGGCCATCTACACCCCGATGAACGAGGGGCACTTCGGTCTGGCGTTCGACGCATACACCCACTTCACCAGCCCGATCCGCCGTTACCCGGACCTGTTGGTGCACCGTGTCATCAAGGCCATTCTGAACAAGCAGCGTTACCAGCTGCCGGACCTGCCGACCCCGGGAGAAGCGCATGCCAAGCTCAGCAAGCGGCTGGCGAGCCGCTCCAAGGTTTCCAAGGACCAGCCCGTCAAGAAGCCGTCGGCCGACGTGTTGGCCTGGCAGGCCGCCGGCTTGCACTGCAGCGCCAACGAGCGCCGGGCCGATGAGGCCAGCCGCGACGTGGAAGCCTGGCTCAAGTGCAAGTACATGCGCGAACACCTGGGCGAGGAATTCAGCGGCGTGGTGACCTCGGTCACCAGTTTTGGCCTGTTCGTGACGCTGGACGCCATGTATGTCGAAGGCCTGATCCACATCACCGAACTCGGCGGCGAGTATTTCCGCTTTGACGAAGCACGCCAGGAACTGCGCGGGGAGCGCACCGGCGTGCGCTACGCGCTGGGCACGCGGGTGCAGGTGCAGGTCAGCCGGGTGGATCTGGACGGGCGGCGCATCGACTTCCGCCTGGTCACGGGGGAAGACGATCTGCTGTTGCGTGCGATGCGGGACAAGACCGGAGGTACCGGTTCTGACGGTGAGGCGGTGGCCCCGGGCGTCCGTGGGGGCAAGGGTCGTCGCCACCGGCAGGAAGATGATCGTGCCGGCAAAGACCGGGGGCTCAAGGGCGGTGGCCCGGCCTCGGCCGAACTCAAGTCGGCCGTGCAGCGCGCCGCCAGCAAGAAAGAACCGCGGGGTGGGGCGCGTGTGCCGTCCGGCAAGTCACGCAAGGGCCGCCGCTGAGTCCGCAGGCATGATGAGCGGATTTTCGGTGTTCCAATAGCGCCATGCGTGTCCTGTTCTTTTTGCTCGAAACCCTGTTCTTCTTCCTGATCGCAGCAGCCTTGTTGCGCGCCTGGATGAACCACATGCGTGTGCAGATGTCGGCCCAGCCGGGGCGCTTCGTCATCGCCCTGACCGACTGGCTGGTGCAGCCGCTGCGACGTGTCCTGCCGCAGTCGCTGGCCAAGAGCCGGGTGGATTGGGGCAGCCTGCTCGCTGCCTTCCTGCTGGCGCAGGCTTATGCGGGCTTGTCGCTGTTGCTGCACGGCCTGGCAGGTGCCATGCCGGTCAATGCTGTGCCGCTGTTGCTGATCCTGGCCGTGCGCATGCTGCTGCGTGTGGCGCTGCAGGGCCTGATGTTCCTGTTGCTGGTCTACGCGGTCTTGTCCTGGGTGCAGCCCCAGTCGCCCCTGCTGGGCACGCTGGACCGCCTGTGCTCGCCGCTGCTTCGACCCTTGCGCCGCTGGCTGCCCTTGGTGGGCGGTATCGATCTGTCGGTGCTGGTGCTGCTGGTGCTGTTGCAGATCGGCCTGATCCTGCTCGGCTGAATCAGCCAGGCCGTGCCGCCCGCGCCAGCGCATCGGCGGTGAGGGTGCAGCGCGCTCCGAAGGGGCTGGTTTCGGCCATCCAGCGGTCGGCCAGCCACCCGTGGTGATGGACCGCGTCCGCCACTTGCAACAGGACGGCTCGCGCTGGGATCGGCACAGCCAGCCGGGCGCCGATCAGGCCGGCCAGCACATCGCCCGTGCCGGCGGTGGCCAGTGCGGCATTGCCGCTGGCATTGATGCGCGGCGTTGCGCCGGGCGCGCAGACCACGCTGCCCGATCCCTTGAGCACACACACGCAGTCAAACCGCTCGCTCAGGGAGCGGGTGGTGGCAATGCGATCGGCCATCACGGTGGCGGTGTCGGTGCCCAGAAGCCGCGCAGCTTCCAGCGGGTGGGGCGTGAGCACGGTGATCTGACTCCGGGCGGCGCGCTGCTGCAGGGCATTCTGCAGCGCTGCGTCGGCGGCCACGGCGTTCAGGGCGTCGGCGTCCAGCACCAGCTGGCGGGCGCGTTGCATCACCTCGGGCAACACGGCCGCGACCACCTGGCCACCCCCGCAGCCACAGACCACGCTCGCGCTGTCCAGCAGTTCGCTGGTTTGCAGCGCCTGCCAGCGGCGGAGCATGAGTTCCGGGCAGATCGGATCCCAGGCCACCTCGTTCTCGCCACCGGCGCCGCCCAGCAGGCCCAGAAAGACCCGGCCAGCGCCGGCGTGCAAGGCGGCGCGCGCGGCCAGCACGGCGGCGCCGGTCATCCCTATCCCCTGGGCGCAAATGTGTTGTCCGCCGATCACCACCACGTCACCTTGTCGTCCCTTGTGGCTTGCGTGCGGGCGGGTGCTGGTGAGCGGCACGCCATGGAGGTTGGCGCTGACGGCGATGTCCGGTGGGTGTGAGGCTCCCAGGTTGTCCAGCCAGACCGTTCCGGCCTGATCTCGGCCGTCTGCGGTGAACAGACCCGGCTTCAGCGTGAGCAGCGCCAGGGTGTGACGGGGTCCGGGCAGGGGGTGCTGGCGGGGCCCGGTGATGTGTGTGCCGGTGTCGGCATCCAGCCCGGATGGCAGATCCACACAGAGCACGGGCGCTGCGCTGTTTTGCAGCCGCTGCAAATGATCGGCCAGACGCCCGGTTGGCGTGCGCAGCCGACCGATGCCCAGCAAAGCGTCGATCGCGAGGTCGAAGTGGTCAGGTGGCGCATCCTGCAAGCAAACGCCCGACTCGCGTGCGCGCTGCAGGGCGTGCGTGGCATCGGCAGGCAGGCGTTCCGGGTCCGCGCAATGCGTGACCACGACCTGCAGGCCCAGGCCCGAGGTCTGCGCCCATTGGTGCAGATGGGTGGCCGCCACCCACCCGTCACCACCGTTGTTGCCGGGGCCGCAGGCCACCCAGATGCAGCGCGCGTGGGGCGCCAGGGCGCGGGCCAGTCGCGCAACCGCCAGGCCGGCCCTGGCCATGAGGCTGTGGGAGGGCAGGGCTGCGGCATTGGCCGTTTCGATGGCGCGGGTGGCATCTGCACCGTAGAGCGCCTCGTCAGACGATGAGTCGATGCGTCGCATGGGATGGCGGGGATGACGTTGAAGGCTCATTTCACCACGAGACGTCCCGTCTTCCCAGGTGACACGTTGGGCCTCAGCGCACCCAGCGTGCTGGGCTGAAGGGGGCCAGGTCCAGCGCCGGGCTGCGCTGGCTCAGCCGGTCCGCCAGGGCGCGAGCGCTGCCACAGGCCACGGCCCAGCCGCTGCTGCCGTGCCCCAGGTTCAACCATACGCCGGGTACGGGAGTTTCTCCCACCACCGGAGCGTTGTCGGGCAGGCACATTTGCACGCCCCGCCACTCCTGCACACTGCCCTTCGGACCGCCCAGGCGCGCGGCACCGGGGAACCAGTCCATCAAGACCTTGTACAGGCGCTGCACTTCGCGCGGAGCCTGCTGCGTCGGCGACCCTCCCAACCATTGACCACCGGCCACCCGCACGCGCTGCCCCAGACGGGTGATGGAGACCTGATGGTGCACATCGATGACGGCCGACTGCGGGGCGTCCAGCGGCTCGCGGATCGCTGCACTGATGCTGTGGCCGTAGACCGGTTGCAGCGGCAAGGCCAGCCCCAGCGGTTGCAGCAAGCGATCACTCGCAGAGCCCGCGCAAATCACCACATGGTCAAAACGCTGCGCTTTGGCAGAAGCCTCTGTGAACGCCTGAACTCCAGGGCCCGTGGCATCCAGGCGGGTCACGCCACAGCCGAAACCGAACAGGCAGCCCCGCTGTTGGGCGATGTTCTTGAGCAGCAGGGTGAACTGGCGCGCGTTCGTGCTCTGCGCTTCCGGGAGTTCGAGCGCGCCGCACAGGCTGGTTTCTGCAGAAAGGGCCGGCTCGATCTGTCGCGCCCGTTGGCCGTCGATTTCGCGCGCGACCAGCCCCCACTCGCGCAGGGCAGGGAGGGCAGCGCGTGAGGCGATGGCGTCGCGTTCCTGGCGCCAGAGCAACAGCACACCCTGGCTGCCGTCGCAGCTGAGCTGGTGCTCGTCGGTGATGGACGAAAGCCGGTCCTGGCTGTAGCGCACCAACTGGAACAGCGCGGCCTGTCGGGCCGGGTGGCCGGGTGAATGTGGCGAACGGTGGTGCCGCCAGAGCCAGCCCAGGGTTGCGGTGCCCGGCCAGGCGCCCAGGCGCAGCGAGCCTGGGTGCATGGCCAAGGGCGCGAACATCGAGCGCCAGCCGCCGGCGGGTTCGCCCAGCATGGTCGGCCAGCCCGGTGCTGCCAGTCCGCCCGGGGCAAAGCTGGCCCCTTCGGCCGCGGTGCCGCGGCGCTCGAAGACGTGGACTTCGTGACCGTCCCGGGTCAGTTCGTACGCGGTGGTGACGCCCATGACACCGGCGCCGATGACGGCGATTTTCATGGGGACACCTGTGCGTGGAGAAGGCGGGCGGTGGCTGCGAGAGGCGATGGGCGAAGCATGAAGGATGGAGGGCGGCGTTCGGGCAGGCGGACCTCGCACCGGCAGAGCGCCGTGCGGGGCCTGTGAGGATGGGGAGGCACCTGCTACAATCGATAGGCTTTGCCGAGCACTGGACAATGTTTGTTCGGTCAAGGCAGAGCGAAATCGCAAACCGGCCCAACCAGGTGTTGTCTGCACAAGAGCCGACTCGCGCAGCGAGCGGTCCGGCAGGCAATCGGGGCCGGATTTTAGACCCAACCTCTGGAAAGAAACCCCATGACTGTCTCCATGCGCGAAATGCTGGAAGCCGGTGTCCATTTCGGTCACCAAACCCGCTTCTGGAACCCCAAGATGGCTCCGTACATCTTCGGTCATCGCAACAAGATCCACATCGTCAACCTCGAGAAGACGCTGCCGCTGTTCGAAGAAGCCGCCAGGTTCGTCAAGCAGCTGTCGGCCAATCGCGGCACCATCCTGATGGTGGGCACCAAGCGCACTTCGCGCGACATCGTGGCCCAGGAAGCCCGCCGCGCCGGCGTTCCTTACGTGGACCAGCGCTGGCTCGGTGGCATGCTGACCAACTTCAAGACGGTCAAGACCTCCATCAAGCGCCTGAAGGACATGCAGGCCCAGAAGGAAGCCGGCCTGGACAGCATGAGCAAGAAGGAGCAGCTCATGTTTGCCCGTGAAATGGAGAAGCTGGAGAAGGACATCGGCGGCATCCAGGACATGACCGCTCTGCCCGACGCCATCTTCGTGATCGACGTGGGCTTCCACAAGATTGCCATCTCCGAAGCCCAGAAGCTGGGCATTCCGCTGGTTGGCGTGGTGGATACCAACCACTCGCCCGTCGGCATCGACTATGTGATCCCCGGCAACGACGACTCGGCCCGTGCCGTGGCCCTGTACGCCCGTGGCATCGCCGACGCGATTCTCGAAGGCCGTGCCAACGCCGTGAACGACGTGGTCAAGGCTGTGGCCGCCGAGGGCAACGACGAGTTCGTCGAAGTCACTGCCTGATTTCCCGCCCGCTTGGTCAAGAGGGGCTCGCGTAGCCCCTTTTTCACAGGCAAAACTTACTGTTGACTGTTGGTGTGCCCCGTGCGGGGTGCGCCGCCTACGGAGAACTGAAAATGGCTATTACCGCAAGCATGGTCGCCGAACTGCGCGCCAAGACCGACGCCCCGATGATGGAGTGCAAGAAAGCCCTGACCGAAGCCGATGGCGACATGGTCAAGGCCGAAGAGTTGCTGCGTGTCAAGCTCGGCACCAAGGCCGGCAAGGCCGCCAGCCGCGTGACCGCCGAAGGCGTGGTCGCCAGCTTCATCGAAGGCACCACCGGTGCCCTGGTTGAAGTCAACTGCGAAACCGACTTCGTGACCAAGAACGACAGCTTCCTGGCGCTGGCCAACGCCGCTGCGCGTCTGGCCGCCCAGCACAAGCCTGCCGACGTCGCAGCCCTGGGGGCGCTGCCCTACGAACAGGACAGCTTCGGTCCTACCCTGGAAGATGTGCGCAAGGGGCTGATCGGGAAGATCGGCGAAAACATGTCCTTCCGCCGTTTCAAGTGCTGGTCCAGCGGCGCTGCTCTCGTGAGCTACCTGCACGGAACGCGCATCGGTGTGGTGGTTGAGTACGAAGGCGATGCCACCGCTGCCAAGGACGTGGCCATGCACGTGGCCGCCATGAAGCCCGTTTCGCTGACCAGCGCCGATGTGCCGGCCGAACTGATCGAGCGCGAGCGCTCGGTGGCCGCCGCCAAGGCTGCGGAATCGGGCAAACCGGCCGATATCGTCGCCAAGATGGTGGATGGCTCGGTTCAGAAGTACCTCAAGGAAGTCTCGCTGTTCGACCAGGTCTTCGTGAAGGCCGCCGACGGCAAGCAGACCGTGGGCGCCTACCTGAAGGCCGCCAACACCACGGCCAAGGGATTCACGCTCTACGTGGTGGGTGAAGGCATCGAGAAGAAGGTGGACGACTTCGCCGCCGAGGTGGCTGCCCAGGTCGCCGCGGCCAAGGGCGCCTGATCGCCTGACCGGACCCTTGCCGATACCGACAACGGGCCGCAAGGCCCGTTGTCATGTGGGGCGCTGATTTTGGATGAACGTCCCGTGCGGGTGTGCCCGAACGCGCACGCGCGCATCGGTACACTAGCCGGTGGTGCCCCCCGCTGTTTGAACTGCAGGAACAAAGCTATGCCAGCCTATAAACGGATTTTGCTGAAATTGTCGGGCGAAGCCCTGATGGGCGACGATGCTTTCGGCATCAACCGGGCCACCATCGAGCGCATGGTGGCGGAGATCGCCGAAGTGACGCGACTGGGCGTGGAAGTGGCCATCGTGATCGGTGGCGGCAACATTTTTCGCGGGGTTGCCGGTGGCTCGGTCGGCATGGACCGCGCCACCGCCGACTACATGGGCATGCTGGCCACGGTCATGAATTCCCTGGCGCTGGCCGATGCGCTCGACAAGACCGGGGTGGTGGCGCGCGTCATGTCGGCCATTGCCATCGACCAAGTGGTCGAGCCCTATGTGCGCCCCAAGGCGCTGCAGTACCTGGAAGAAGGCAAGGTGGTGGTGTTCGCCGCCGGCACGGGCAATCCGTTCTTCACGACCGACACGGCCGCCGCCCTGCGAGGGGCGGAGGTCGGGGCCGAGGTGGTGCTCAAGGCCACGAAGGTCGACGGGGTCTACACCGCCGACCCGAACAAGGATCCCAAGGCCGCCCGCTACACCGCGCTGACCTTCGACGAGGCCATGGCCAAGAACCTGCAGGTGATGGACGCCACCGCTTTTGCGTTGTGCCGCGACCAGAAACTGCCCGTCAAGGTGTTTTCCATCTTCAAGCCGGGCGCTCTGCGCAAAGTCGTGCTCGGTGGCGACGAGGGAACCCTGGTTCACGTATGAGCCTCCGCACTGGGGCCGCAACGTTCAATTGAGGAAGACGTATGAGCATTGCCGAGATTCGACAGACCGCCGAACACAAGATGCGCCAGTCGCTGGAGGCCCTCAAGGTCCACCTGTCCAAGGTTCGTACCGGCCGTCCCAATCCGCAGATCCTGGACACCGTGCACGTGGACTACTACGGTTCCTCGGTGCCTTTGTCCCAGGTCGCCAACCTGACCCTGCTCGATGCCCGCACCATCGGTGTGGCGCCCTGGGAAAAGGGCATGGGTGCCAAGATCGAGAAGGCGATTCGCGAATCGGACCTGGGTCTGAACCCGCAGAGCCAGGGCGACCTGATCCGCGTGCCCATGCCACCGATGACCGAGGAACGCCGCAAGGAGTTGACCAAGGTGGTGCGTGGCGAAGGGGAGCAGTCCAAGATCGCCATTCGCAACTTGCGTCGCGACGCCAACGAGCATGTGAAGAAGCTCGTCAAGGACAAGCTGGCCTCGGAAGACGACGAGCGTCGCTCCGCCGACGAGATCCAGAAACTCACCGATCGCATGATCGCTGAGGTGGACCGCCTGGTGGCCGCGAAGGAACAGGACATCATGGCGGTCTGACAGCCGCCACTTCCGATGGCCGATGCCTTGAACCTTCCAGCCGGACGTCTCCCGCGCCACGTCGCCATCGTCATGGATGGCAACGGCCGCTGGGCCCAGAAACGATTGCTGCCGCGGGCAGCCGGTCACAAACAGGGCGTGGACGCCCTGCGCCGCACCGTTCAGGCCTTCATCGTCCGTGGCATTCCGGTGCTCACGGTCTTTGCCTTCTCGTCCGAGAACTGGAGCCGGCCCCGGGAAGAGGTTTCCGGACTGATGGAACTGCTGGCCCTGGTGCTTTCGCGCGAGGTCCCGAAGTTGCACCGCAGTGGTGTGCAGTTGCACTTTCCAGGTGACCAGAACGTGCTCGCTCCCAGGGTGCAGGCTGCCTTGGCCGAGGCCAAAGCCTTGACCGCCGGCAACCACAAGCTGGTGCTGAATGTGTGCTTCAACTACGGAGGGCGCTGGGACATCGTGCAGGCCGCACGGCGTCTCGCCGCAGAGGGGCGCGAAATCACGGAAGAGGCCCTGAGCTCAACCACCGCGCTGGCCCATGTGGGCGACCCGGACCTGCTGATCCGGACCGGGGGTGAGATGCGCATCAGCAACTTTCTGCTCTGGCAGTGCGCCTACAGCGAGATGGTGTTCACCCCCTGCCTGTGGCCCGATTTCGACGGCGGAGCGCTCGACGAGGCGCTGGCCGAATTTGCCGGTCGTGAGCGTCGCTTCGGTCTGACCTCCGAACAGGTGGCGCCGCTGGCGGGAACCTCGCATGCTTAAACAGCGCATCATCACCGCGCTGGCCCTGCTGGCCGTGCTCTTGCCGGCGCTGGTTGTCCCCTCCATCGAACCGTTTGCTCTGCTGACCCTGGTGCTCATCGTGGCGGCCGGATGGGAGTGGGCGCGCCTGAACGGCAGCGCGTCGCCTTGGGCCCAGGCCCTGGGTGCCGGGCTGGGCGCGGCCCTCGCCTTGTTCTGGCTCCTGGGTGGTCTGACCCACAACCTGCGCACGCTGTGGCTATGGGTGGGCGTGCTCTGGGTGCCCTTGGCGATCTGGATGTTGCGGCGCGGGGTGCCAGGCTGGAGCGCGTGGCCCGCGACGCTGCGTCTGTCGGGGGGCTTGTTCGTCGTGGCCTGCGCATGGCTGGCCCTGGTACAGGCCCGATTGCTGGGTCTGGGTTTTCTGCTGTCGGTGCTGACCCTGGTGTGGATGGCCGACATTGCCGCCTATTTCGGTGGCAAGGCGTTCGGCCGCCGCAAACTGGCGCCCCGGATCAGTCCCGGCAAGAGCTGGGAGGGGGTGTTCAGCGGCATGGCCGGTGTGTTGTTGCTGGCCGCCGGCTGGCTCTGGCTGGACGCGCACGGGTACACCGATCAGCCCAGTCTCTTCACCCGGTTGTGGGCCTGGGGGCCGCTTTTGGCGGTGCCTGCCGTGCTGTTTCTGACCGCCATGAGCGTGGTCGGAGACCTGGTCGAGTCGCTGGTCAAGCGCAGTGCGGGCATGAAGGATTCGAGTCAACTGCTGCCCGGTCATGGGGGTGTGCTCGACCGGGTGGATGCCTTGTTGCCCGTGCTGCCGCTGGCCATGATGCTGGCGGTACTGTGACCTTATGAACAACACCATCCAGTCCGTCACCGTTCTGGGCTCCACCGGTTCCATCGGCACCAACACCCTGGACGTGATCGCGCGCCATCCGGGACGCTACCGCGTGTTCGCGCTCACGGCGGCCACCCAGGTGGACACGCTGCTCGCTCAATGCCAGACTTTCCGGCCCGCTTACGCCGTGATGGCCAGCGAGCCGCATGCTCGGCAATTGGCCGATCGCATCCAGACTCTGGGGCTGTCGGTCCAGGTGTTGTCGGGCGAGCAGGCGCTGTGCGAGGTGTGCGCCGACCCGGCGGTGCATGTGGTCATGGCGGCCATCGTGGGCGCCGCTGGTCTGGCGCCCAGTCTGGCTGCGGCGCGTGCCGGCAAGAAGCTCTTGCTGGCCAACAAGGAAGCGCTGGTCGTCGGCGGTGACCTGTTCATGCAGGCCGTGCAGGCGGGCGGCGCAACGCTGCTGCCCATCGACAGCGAGCACTCGGCGGTGTTTCAGTCGCTGCCCGAGGACGCCGCCACCTGGGACCGGCGCGTGCGCAAGATCGTTCTGACCGCTTCCGGTGGCCCGTTTCGCAGCCGCGACTCGGCCACACTGGCCCAGGTGACGCCGCAGCAGGCCTGTGCCCATCCCAACTGGGTGATGGGCCGCAAGATTTCGGTCGATTCGGCCACCATGATGAACAAGGCGCTCGAAGTCATCGAGGCGCGCTACCTGTTCGGTTTGCCACCCGAGCGCATCGAGGTGGTGATCCACCCGCAAAGCGTCATCCATTCCATGGTGGAGTACACCGACAGTTCGGTGGTGGCGCAGTTGGGCACGCCCGACATGCGGGTGCCCATCGCCTACGGGCTGGCCTGGCCCGAGCGCATGGTCTCCGGCGCAGCCGGGCTGGACTTCGCGACTCTGGGGGCGCTGACGTTCGAAAAGCCCGATGCCCTGCGTTTTCCGGGCCTGCACCTGGCCTGGGAGGCGCTGGCGGGACCGACGGGCACCACGGCCGTGCTCAACGCCGCCAACGAGGTGGCTGTGGCGGCGTTTCTGGATGAGCGTCTGCGATTTGACCAGATCCATGCCGTCAACCTTGCAACTTTGTGCGCCTACAGCCCCTCCAAGCCCCAGCAGTTGGAGGATCTGATGGACATCGATGCACGGGCACGCTCTCTGGCCGAAGCCTTGGTCGCGCGGCAGGTGCGCTGACCGGTCCAGCTGGCGAGCGGCCCACTGCGGGAATGTCCGTGCCGCAAGCTGACAACGGAAAATGAGCCGAGCATGACAACACTGATCGCCTTTCTGGTGGCCCTGGGGCTGCTGATCGCCGTGCACGAGTACGGGCATTACCGCATGGCGGTGGCCTGTGGCGTGAAGGTGCTGCGTTTTTCCATCGGGTTCGGCAAGCCGCTGCTGAGCTGGCGCCGAAAGGGCAGTCCGACCGAGTTCGTGCTGGCGGCATGGCCTCTGGGCGGTTATGTGCGCATGCTCGATGAGCGCGAAGCGCCGGTGGATGCGGCCGAGCGGCACCTGGCCTTCAACACGCAGCGCCTGCGTTCGCGCGCGCTGATCGTGGCCGCCGGTCCGGCGGCCAACCTGCTGCTGGCCATAGCGCTTTACAGCCTGGTCAACTGGACCGGGGTGGACGAGCCTCAGCCGGTGATCGCCAGCCCGGTGGCCGGTTCCCTCGCCGAGCGAGCGGGCCTGCGCGGCGGTGAGTGGGTGGCCCAGGTGAGCCACGAAAGTGCAGAGCCGGTCGATGTGCGTTCGTTCGAAGACCTGCGCTGGCGTCTGACGCAGGCCGCCCTGGACGGTCAGGACCTGACCTTGTGGGTGGCGCGGGAAGCGGGCGGGAGCACGCGTGCCGTGCCGCTGGGGCTCTCCAGCCTGAACGTGAGTGAGGCCGATGCGAGCCTGTTCCAGCGCATCGGTATCACCGCGCCCTGGTCGTCCCCCGTGGTGGGTGAGGTCATGCCCGACGGAGCGGCCGCCGCTGCGGGCCTGTTGGCAGGCGACCTGATCCGGCGCGTTGACGGGGCACCGGTGGCCGATGGCCAGAGTCTGCGCGCATTCATCCGCGCCAGCGTGGATCCGCAAGGCCAGGCGGTGACCCAACGCTGGACGGTGGAGCGTGGCGGCCAGACGGTGGAGCTGCAGGTGGCGCCCAGGCCCGAGCGCCAAGGCCAAGCCTGGGTCGGCCGCATCGGGGCCTACGTCGGCGGCGTCCCGGCCATGACCACGGTGCGGCTGGGCGTGGTTGACGGTCTGGTGCAGGGTGTGGTGCGCACCTGGGAAGTGTCCTGGCTGTCGCTCAAGATGATGGGGCGCATGCTGATCGGTGAAGCGTCCTTCAAGAACCTCAGCGGGCCTCTGACGATCGCCGACTACGCGGGCAAATCCGCCAGCCTGGGCATCACGTCCTACATCCTGTTTCTGGCACTGATCAGCGTCAGTCTGGGTGTGCTCAACCTGCTGCCGCTGCCGGTCTTGGACGGTGGACACCTGATGTATTATCTTTGGGAGGGCGTGACCGGGCGCCCCGTTTCGGAAGCCTGGTTGGAGCGCCTGCAACGCGGCGGTGTCGCGATCCTCATGGCACTCATGGCCGTTGCCCTGTTCAACGATGTGGCCCGCTTGGCTGGCTGAACCTTCTCCCTTCTCATGAAACAAAAAACCGGAGGTCTGCGCGGCCTGTCGTTGAGCGTGCTTGCGGCTTCTCTGATGTCGGTCCTGCCCGCTTGGGCGGTTGACCCCTTCAGGCTCAGCGATATCCGCGTCGAGGGCCTGCAGCGGGTGGAGCCCGGCACCGTGTTCGCGTCGCTGCCGTTTCGCATCGGCGACCTGTACAACGACGACAAGGGCTCCACGGCGATCCGTTCGCTGTTCGGGCTGGGGCTGTTCACCGACGTGCGTCTGCAGATCAACGGGGACGTGCTGATCGTGATCGTTGAAGAACGGCCGACGGTGGCCGATGTGAGCTTCTCGGGCATCAAGGAATTCGACAGCGAGGTGCTCAGGAAGGCCTTGCGCGACGTGGGCCTGGCCGAGGGTCGCCCCTTCGACAAGGCACTGGCCGACCGGGCCGAACAGGAACTCAAACGCCAGTACATCAACAAGAGCATGTACGCCGCCCGGGTGGTGACCACCGTCACGCCGAGCGAACGCAATCGGGTCAACCTGAACTTCAGCGTGGTCGAAGGCGATGTGGCCAAGATCAAGGACATCCGCATCGTCGGCAACCAGGCGTTTGCCGAATCGACTTTGCGCAACCTGTTCGATCTGGACACTGGCGGCTGGCTGAGCTGGTACACCAAGAGCGACCGCTATTCGCGTGCCAAGCTCAATGCGGACCTTGAAACGCTGCGTTCCTACTACCTCACGCGGGGTTACCTGGAATTTCGCATCGAATCGACCCAGGTGGCCATCTCGCCCGACAAGGACGACATGACCATCACCATCAACATCAGCGAAGGTCAGCGCTTCGCGGTCGCCAAGGTGGAGCTGCAGGGTGACTTTCTGGGCAAGGACGCCGAGTTCAAGTCCATGGTGGCCCTCAAGGCCGGCGAAGCCTACAACGTCGAGGACGTCAACACCACCGTCAAGGCCTTCACCGACTACTACGGGGCCTTTGGCTACGCCTTCGCCCAGGTGGAAGCGGTGCCCGAGATCGACCGTGTCAACAGCCGCGTGTCCTTCGTGTTGCGCGGTCAGCCTTCGCGCCGCGTGTACGTGCGCAGGATCAACGTCGAAGGCAACAACCGCACCCGCGACGAGGTGATCCGCCGCGAGTTCCGCCAGCTTGAAGCGGCCTGGTACGACAGCGACCGCATCCGCCTCTCGCGCGACCGGGTGGACCGCCTGGGTTTCTTCACCCAAGTGGCGGTGGACACCCAGCAGGTGCCGGGTTCACCCGACCAGGTGGACCTGACGATTTCGGTGGTCGAAAAACCCACCGGCAACCTGTCGCTGGGAGCGGGCTACGGGCAGGCCGAGGGTTTGTCCTTCGTGGTCGGCATCAAACAGGAGAACGTGTTCGGCAGCGGCAACTACATCGGTCTGGACGTCAATACAAGCAAATTCAACCGCCAGTTCGTGCTCAACACCACCAACCCGTACTTCACCGCCGACGGTGTGTCACGAACGGTGGACCTCTACCACAAGACCAGCAGCCCCTACAGCGAACAGGGGGGCGACTACGAGCTCAAGACCACCGGGGGCGGTGTGCGATTTGGCGTGCCCTTCACCGAGCGCGATACCGTTTTCTTCGGCATCGGGGCCGAACAGATACAGATCGTTGAGGGCACAGACCTGCCCCAGGTCTATCAGGACTACATCACCGAGTTTGGCCGCAAGAGCCTCTCGATCCCCTTGACGGTGGGCTGGTCGCGCGACAACCGTGACAGCGCCCTGGTGCCCACTACGGGGCGACTTCAGCGCTTCAACTCCGAGCTGGGAATTGCCGGCGACGTGCGTTTCCTCAAGTCCAGCTACCAGTTCCAGCAGTTCGTTCCGCTGACCAAGCAGTACACCTTCGCCTTCAATGGGGAAGTGGGGTTCGGCAAAGGGCTGGGCGGTCGTCCGTACCCGGTTTTCAAGAACTACTATGGGGGTGGTCTGGGCTCGGTGCGCGGCTTCGAGCAAGGCACGCTGGGGGGGCTGTCCGGCATCGTCGGAGACCCGGCCAGAACCGTCCACATCGGTGGTACCAAGAATCTGGTGCTCAACACCGAAGTCAGCACGCCGTTTCCGGGAGCGGGCAACGACCGCACCCTGCGCATGTTCGGTTTTGTGGATGTGGGCAATGTCTGGACGGCCGACCAGAAGTTCGGTTCCGACTTGCGGGCTTCGGTGGGTATTGGGCTGAGCTGGCTGTCGCCGGTGGGCCCGCTGCGCTTTGCCTGGGCGAATCCCGTTCGCAAGCTCGACGGCGATAAAATCCAGAAATTCCAGTTTCAGATCGGGACCTCGTTTTGATGAAGCCATTTTCCCGCCGCCTCACGCGCCTGCTGGCCGTCGGCTCGGTCACCAGCCTCCTGGCGTTCGGCGCCATCGCGCAGGACTTTCGCATCGGTTTTGTGAACACGGACCGTGTGTTCCGAGAGGCGAACCTCGCCAAAGCCGCGCAGGTCAAGCTGGAGCAGGAGTTCGCCAGGCGGGAGAAGGAACTGCAAGGCTTGGGCACCCAGCTCAAGGCGTCTTCCGAAAAGTTCGAGCGCGAGGCGCCGACCCTGCCCGAGAGTCAGCGTGCGCAGCGCCAGCGTCAGCTGGTGGAGCAGGACCGCGACTTCCAGCGCAAGCAGCGCGAGTTCCAGGAAGACCTCAACCTGCGCAAGAACGAGGAACTGCAGCAGGTGCTCGAGCGCGCCAACCGCATCATCAAGCAGGTGGCGGAAACCGAGAAGTACGACCTGATCATCCAGGAAGCGGTCTATATCCATCCCAAGCACGACATCACCGACAAGGTGCTCAGCGGCTTGAACAACGCCCGCTGAGGCGCTGCGGTCGCAACGTGACCCGCTCGCTGGGCTCCATCGTTCAGGCCCTGGGCGGCAAACTGGTCGGTCACGCCGACACGCCCGTCCGGCGGCTGGCTCCTCTGGCCACCGCGTTGCCTGACGAACTGGCCTTTGTTGCGCAGGCGCGTTACGCCAGCCAGATCCAGGCCACCCGGGCGGGTGCACTCATCGTGACGCCGGCCTTGCAGGAAGCGGCCGCCTCGCGCGGAGCGGTCATCGTAGCCGACGATCCCTACCTTTACTTTGCCCGTCTGACCCAGTGGTGGCGCGCCGAACACGACGCACCCGGGCAGCCTCTCATCCATCCCCACGCCAGCGTCCATCCTTTGGCGGTCATCGAGCCGGACGTCGACGTGGGGCCGTATGCCGTGATCGGCGAGGGCGCAGTCGTCTCTCGCGGAGCCCGCATCGGTGCCCACGCCGTGCTCGGACGTGACGCGGTGGTCGGGCCGGGCTCGGTGCTGTACCCGCGGGTCACCATCGGCGAGCGCTGTGTGGTCGGTGCGCGCTGCATCCTCCATCCGGGCGTGGTGATCGGCGCCGACGGCTTCGGATTCGCGCCCCACCAGGGTCGGTGGATCAAGATCGAGCAGCTGGGGGCGGTGCGCATCGGTGACGACGTCGAGATCGGCGCCAACACCTGCATCGACCGCGGCGCGCTGGATGACACCGTCCTCGAGGACGGCGTCAAGCTCGACAACCTGATCCAGATCGGTCACAACGTGCGCGTGGGAGCGCACACCGCGATGGCGGGGAACGCGGGTGTGGCCGGCAGCGCCACCATCGGCGCCCATTGCACGGTCGGTGGCGGAGCCATCGTGCTCGGTCACCTCACGCTCGCCGACGGCGTGCATGTGTCGGCTGCATCGGTGGTCACACGCTCGATCCGCGAGCCGGGCCAGTACACCGGCATGTTTCCCATCGACGACAATGCCAGCTGGGAGAAGAACGCTGCCTCCCTCAAGCAACTCAACCGGCTGCGCGAACGCCTCAAGGCCGTCGAGCAGGCCCTGGAACAAGCCCAACACAAGAAGACCGAGCCATGATGGACATCCACCAGATCCTCAAGCAACTGCCGCACCGTTATCCCATCCTGTTGGTGGACCGTGTGCTGGAACTGGAGAAGGGCAAACGCATCAAGGCCCTGAAGAACGTCTCGATCAACGAGCCGCAGTTCACCGGCCACTTTCCGCACCGTCCGGTGTTTCCAGGGGTGTTCCAGCTCGAAGCCATGGCTCAGGCCGCCGCGCTGCTGGCTTTCGACATGGTGGGTACGACCCCCGATGACAAGACGGTGTATTACTTCGCAGGCATCGACGCGGCCCGGTTCAAGCGACCGGTCGAACCAGGTGACCAACTGATCATGGACATCACGCTGGACCGCATGAAGGCTGGCATCTTCAAGTTCAAGGCCGTGGCCACGGTGGATGGCCAAGTCGTTTGCGATGCCGAGTTGATGTGCACCATGCGCACCATTGCCTGACCAGCGGAACCAGGGCATGAGCAACATCCATCCCACCGCGCTGGTGGACCCGGCGGCCGAGCTTGACGGCAGCGTCACTGTCGGTCCGTACACCGTCATTGGCCCGCACGTGAAGGTGGGCGCCGGCACCACGATCGGTCCGCACTGCGTGATCGATGGTCACACCACCATCGGGCGCGACAACCGCATTTTCCAGTTCAACTCGCTCGGTGCCATCCCGCAGGACAAGAAGTACGCTGGTGAGCCTTGCGAGCTGATCGTCGGCGACCGCAACACCATCCGCGAGTTCTGCACCTTCAACATCGGATCGCCCGGGGCACTGGGCAAGACGGTGGTGGGCGATGACAACTGGATCATGGCCTACGTGCACCTGGCGCACGACTGTGTGGTGGGCAACAAGACCATCTTTGCCAACAACTCGCAACTGGCCGGTCACGTGACCGTGGGCGACTGGGTGATCCTCGGCGGCTTCACCGTGGTGCACCAGTTCGTGCGTATCGGTGCCCACGCCATGACGGCGATGTGTTCGCTGTTGTTCGCCGACCTGCCGCCCTTCGTCATGTGCCAGGGCCAGCCGGCCGCCGCACGCTCGATGAACTTCGAAGGCCTGCGCCGCCGCGGCTTCTCGCCCGAGCGCATCTCCGCCGTCAAGGCCATGCACAAGGCGCTGTACCGCGACGACCTGACGCTCGACCAGGCCTCGGAGCGCATCGCTGGCCTGTCCGAGAAAACCCCGGACGCCTCGCCGGATGTGGCTCTGATGCTGGACTTCCTGCGCCAGACCTCGCCCCAGCGCGGCATCGTCCGCTGAAGCCATGACCGAACCCAGACGTTTTGCGCTGGTTGCCGGCGAAACGTCCGGGGACCTGTTGGCCGGCCTGCTGCTGCAGGGCCTGCGCCAGCGCTGGCCGCAGGTGGCCAGCGCCGGTATCGGCGGCCCGCACATGGCCGAGCAGGGCTTCACCGCCTGGTGGCCGAGCGAAAAACTCGCGGTGCGCGGCTACATCGAAGTGCTGCGCCATTACCGCGAGATCGTCGGCATCCGCGACCGGCTGCGCCAGCGCCTGCTGGGCAGCGACCGGCCCGACCTGTTCGTGGGCGTCGACGCACCGGACTTCAACCTCGACCTCGAAGCCGCGCTCAAGGCCCAGGGTGTGCGCACGGTGCACTTCGTTTGCCCGTCCGTCTGGGCCTGGCGCCCGGAGCGGGTGGAGAAGATCCGGCGCAGCGCCGACCACGTCCTGTGCATCTTCCCCTTTGAGCCCGAACTGCTGGCCCGGCACGGCATCGCGTCCACCTACGTGGGCCATCCGCTGGCGAACGTGATCCCGCTGGAGCCGGACCGCGTCGCCGCCCGCCAGAAGCTGGGCCTGCGCGACGATGAAGCGGTGGTCGCCATCCTGCCCGGCAGCCGTGCGTCCGAGGTGCAGTACCTCGCCCGGCGCTTTTTCGACGCCGCCGCGCTCATGCGCAAGGCCCGTCCCGGTCTGCGCTTCGTGGTGCCCGCCGTGCCTGCGCTGCGCAGCCGCATCACCGAACTGGCCGCAGCCAGCGGCCTGGGCGATGCCCTGACCGTGCTCGAGGGCCAGTCACACGCCGCGCTGGCCGCCTGCGACGTCACGCTGATCGCCAGCGGCACCGCCACGCTCGAAGCCGCGCTGTTCAAGCGTCCCATGGTCATCGCCTACAACATGAACTGGCTGTCCTGGCAGATCATGCGGCGCAAGCAGCTGCAACCCTGGGTGGGCCTGCCCAACATCCTCAGCGGTGAATTCGTCGTGCCCGAGTTGTTGCAGGACATGGCCACGCCCGAGGCCCTGGCCCGCGAAACCCTGGCCTGGCTCGACGCGCCCGAGCGCTGCGCCCAGCTGGAACAGCGCTTCACCGACCTGCACCACCTGCTGCGCCGCGACACGGCGCGCCTGGCCACCGATGCGATCGAAAAAGTTCTTGCAGGCTGAACAGGCCGCCTTCAGCTGGGACGTCCCGGGCCTGATCGCTGGCGTGGATGAAGCGGGGCGCGGTCCGCTGGCCGGCCCGGTGGTGGCGGCGGCGGTGATCCTGGACGACCTCAAGCCCATCAAGGGCCTGGCCGACTCCAAGCAGCTCACCGCCAGGCGCCGCGAGAAGCTCTACGACGAGATCCGCGCCAAGGCCCTGTGCTGCAGCATTGCGCACGCCTCGGTGGAAGAAATCGACCGGCTGAATATCCTGAACGCGACCCTGCTGGCGATGCAGCGCGCCGTCGTCGGCTTGCGCCTGAAGCCCGGCAAGGTGCTGGTCGACGGCAACCGCCTGCCGCCGCTGGATGTTCTGGCCGAGGCCATCGTCTCGGGCGATGCGCTGGTACCGGCCATCTCGGCCGCGTCCATCCTGGCCAAGGTCACGCGCGACCGCCTGCTCGAAGAGCTGGACCAGCGACACCCCGCGTACGGCTTTGCCCAACACAAGGGCTACGGCACGGCGCAGCATCTGCAGGCGCTGATGATGCACGGCCCGCTGCCCGAGCACCGCCGCAGCTTCGCGCCCGTCGCCCGTGCCGCGGCTTCACAGGACCGGTCATGACCACCCCAAGCCCCGTCACTTCGCGCGACAACCCCTTGCTCAAGCGCCTGCGCGTCCTGGCGCAGGACAGCACGGCCTACCGCAAGCTGGGTCAGGTCTGGCTCGAAGGCGACCACCTCTGCAATGCCTTGCTGGCGCGCGGCCACCGACCGGTGACGGCGGTGTTCACCGAGTCGTACTGGCTGCGGGCGCCGCAGGCATTGCGCGAGGCCTGCGACCACACGGTCACCGTTCCCGATGCGCTCATGGCCGGCATCAGCGGCCTTGAATCGCCCGCAGGCGTCGGTTTCGTGTGGTCGCTACCGGCCTCGCCCGCCCTGCGGACCGGGCAGGGCGCCGTGGTGCTCGACCGCCTGCAGGATGCCGGCAACGTCGGCTCCATCCTGCGCAGTGCAGCGGCCATGGGTTTTGCGCAGGTGCTGGCCATCAAGGGCACGGCGGCCCTGTGGTCGCCCAAGGTGTTGCGGTCGGGCATGGGGGCGCACTTCGCGCTGCACCTGGTCGAGGGGTTGTCGACGGACGACCTGCGGTCGCTGGATGTGCCGCTGCTGGTGACCAGTTCGCACCGCGGTGAATTCCTGCACCGGGCGAGTCTGCACTGGCCCTGCGCCTGGGTGCTCGGGCATGAAGGGCAGGGCGTGTCGCCCACGCTGGAAGCCATGGCCGGCGCCGCCGTCCGCATCGTGCAGCCCGGCGGGGAGGAATCGCTCAATGTGGCGGCCGCGGCCGCGATTTGCCTGCACGCCAGCGCGGCAGCCAGAGCCGAACCGCTATAATTCCGGGGTTTACCCGCAATCGACGCAAACTGCTGCGTCCGCCCCGGCTTTCTGCCCAGATTCCCGTCTTTTTCACCCTGGTCGCACCTCTGGCGCGGCCGATGTGGGAGCGGGCGCGAATCTTCCCGGTTGTGCCCCCTGGCGGGCGCGGGTTCTTGCACAAAACCTGGAGAAAACCGTGCTGCCCGTCCACCCGAAAGCCCTATTAGCGCTCGCCGACGGCACGGTCTTTACCGGGATTTCCATCGGTGCCACCGGTCACACGACCGGCGAGGTGGTGTTCAACACCTCGATCACCGGCTACCAGGAAATCCTCACCGATCCGAGCTATTGCCAGCAAATCGTCACCCTCACGTACCCGCACATCGGCAACACCGGTGTGAACCGTGAGGACGTGGAGGCCGACCGCATCCATGCCGCTGGCCTGATCATCAAAGACCTGCCCCTTCTGGCGTCCAACTTCCGCAGCGAAGAGACCCTGTCCCAATACCTGCAGCGCGAAGGGACGGTGGCCATCGCCGACCTGGACACGCGCGCGCTGACCCGCCTGCTGCGCACCCAGGGTGCGCAGAACGGCTGCATCCTGGCCCTGTCGGCTGGTGAGGCGATCACCGAGGCCCACCGCGCCCAGGCAATCGCTGCCGCCCAGGCGGCACCCGACATGGCCGGCCAGGACCTGGCCAAGGTCGTGTCGGCCTCCGCTGCGTATGCCTGGACCGAGTCCGAGTGGAAACTCGGCAGCGGCTACGGCCAGCAGACCGCGCCGAAGTTCCACGTCGTGGCCTACGACTTCGGCGTGAAGAAGAACATCCTGCGCATGCTGGCCGAGCGCGGCTGCAAGGTCACCGTGGTGCCCGCGCAGACGCCGGCCGCCGAGGTGCTCAAGCACAAGCCGGATGGCATCTTCCTGTCCAACGGCCCCGGTGATCCGGAGCCTTGCGACTACGCCATCGCCGCGGCCAAGGAACTGATCGAAACCGGCACGCCGACTTTCGGCATCTGCCTGGGTCACCAGATCATGGCGCTGGCCTCGGGGGCCAAGACCTTCAAGATGAAGTTCGGCCACCACGGCGCCAACCACCCGGTCAAGGACCTGGACAGCGGCCGCGTGAGCATCACCAGCCAGAACCACGGTTTCGCGGTGGACGAGAAGAGCCTGCCGGCCAACCTGCGCGCCACCCACGTCAGCCTGTTCGACAACACGCTGCAGGGCCTGGCACGCACCGACAAGCCGGCCTTCTGCTTCCAGGGTCACCCGGAAGCCTCGCCCGGTCCGCACGACATCGGCTACCTGTTCGACCGTTTCATCGGTCTGATGGAACAAGCCAAGGCCTGATCCCATGGAGCTCTTCAGTTTCCCGGTCTTTGCCATCGAGAAGGCGATTGCCAAGCGCATGCTGTCGCTGGCCTCGCCGCACAAGGAATGGTTTGCCCAGCGCTGGGCGCAGAAGCCCTACCGCAAGGCCTTTCTGGAACAGAAGGCGATGCCGCTGGTGACCCTGGTCGCCAAGGGCAAGACCTGGGACGACGAGACCTTCAACACCGAGCTGGCCGCCTGGGACGCCAGCTTCTATCCGGCGGAAGCCGAGGTGCTGCGCCCCATCGTCGAGGGTGACGGCCTGCTGCAGCTGATGCAGAAAAACGTGCCCGCCGAGCGCGTGCAGGCGCTGCTGAACCATCTGGAAACCCGGCGCCAGGCCTGAGCGGCCCACGCCCGAAGACACACACCGAGAACCATGCCCAAAAGAACAGACATCCAGACCGTCCTCATCATCGGCGCCGGCCCCATCATCATCGGCCAGGCCTGTGAGTTCGACTACTCGGGCGTGCAGGCCTGCAAGGCACTGCGCGAAGAGGGCTACAAGGTGGTGCTGATCAACAGCAACCCGGCCACCATCATGACCGACCCGGCCACGGCCGATGTGACCTACATCGAACCCATCACCTGGCAGACGGTCGAGAAGATCATCGCCAAGGAACGCCCCAACTGCCCGGGCGGTTTCGCCATCCTGCCGACCATGGGTGGCCAGACCGCGCTCAACTGCGCGCTGGACCTGTGGCGCCATGGCGTGCTGGCCAAGTACGGCGTCGAGCTGATCGGCGCGACGCCCGAAGCCATCGACAAGGCCGAAGACCGCCTGAAGTTCAAGGATGCCATGACCAAGATCGGTCTGGGTTCGGCGCGCTCGGGCATCGCCCACAGCATGGAAGAGGCCTGGGCGGTGCAGAAGATGACCGGCTTCCCGACCGTGATTCGCCCCAGCTTCACGCTCGGCGGCACCGGCGGCGGCATCGCCTACAACCCGGAAGAGTTCGAGACCATCTGCAAGCGCGGCCTGGAAGCCTCGCCCACCAACGAGCTGCTGATCGAGGAGTCGCTGCTCGGCTGGAAAGAGTACGAGATGGAAGTGGTGCGCGACAAGGCGGACAACTGCATCATCGTCTGCTCGATCGAGAACCTGGACCCGATGGGCGTGCACACCGGCGACTCGATCACCGTGGCGCCGGCCCAGACGCTGACCGACAAGGAATACCAGATTCTGCGCAACGCCTCGCTGGCCGTGCTGCGCGAGATCGGTGTGGACACCGGTGGCTCCAACGTGCAGTTCTCCATCAACCCGGCCGATGGCCGCATGGTGGTGATCGAGATGAACCCGCGCGTTTCGCGTTCGTCGGCCCTGGCCTCCAAGGCCACGGGCTTTCCCATCGCCAAGGTCGCGGCCAAGCTGGCCGTGGGCTATACGCTCGACGAGCTGCGCAACGAGATCACGGGCGGTGCCACGCCCGCATCGTTCGAACCCTCGATCGACTACGTGGTCACCAAGATCCCGCGTTTCGCCTTCGAGAAGTTCCCGACCGCCGACAGCCGCCTGACCACCCAGATGAAGTCGGTGGGCGAAGTGATGGCCATGGGCCGTACCTTCCAGGAGTCGTTCCAGAAGGCCCTGCGTGGCCTGGAAGTCGGTGTGGACGGCATGAACGAAAAGACCCAGGACCGCGAGACCCTGGAGCGCGAGCTGGGTGAACCCGGTCCCGAGCGCATCTGGTACGTGGGCGATGCCTTTGCCGCGGGCTGGTCGCTCGACGAGGTGCACCAGTTCACCAAGATCGACAAGTGGTTCCTGATCCAGATCGAAGAGATCATCCAGCTCGAAATGGCCATGGACAAGCTGGTGGCCGAGAAGGGTGAGGGCGCGCTGGCCAGCCTGGATGCCGACACGCTGCGCGGCCTGAAGAAGAAGGGCTTTTCCGACCGCCGCCTGGCGAAGCTGCTGGCCACCACCGACACCGCCGTGCGCGAGCGCCGCAAGGCGCTGAACGTGCGTCCGGTCTACAAGCGCGTGGACACCTGCGCGGCCGAGTTCGCCACCGACACCGCCTACCTGTACTCCACGTACGAAGGCCACGGTGACGGCGAGTGCGAGGCCGAGCCGACGAACAAGAAGAAGATCATGGTGCTCGGCGGCGGTCCCAACCGCATCGGCCAGGGCATCGAGTTCGACTACTGCTGCGTGCACGCCGCGCTGGCCATGCGCGAGGACGGGTACGAGACCATCATGGTCAACTGCAACCCGGAAACCGTGTCGACCGACTACGACACCAGCGACCGCCTGTACTTCGAGCCGCTGACGCTGGAAGACGTGCTGGAGATCGTCGACAAGGAGAAACCCACCGGCGTGATCGTGCAGTACGGCGGGCAGACGCCGCTCAAGCTCGCACTGGGCCTGGAGGCCAACGGCGTGCCCATCATCGGCACCACGCCCGACATGATCGACGCGGCCGAAGACCGCGAGCGCTTCCAGAAGCTGCTGCACGACCTGGGCCTGCGCCAGCCGCCCAACGCCACCGCCCGCACCGAAGCCGAAGCACTGGAAAAGGCCGCCGCGCTGGGCTACCCGCTGGTCGTGCGCCCCAGCTACGTGCTGGGCGGCCGGGCGATGGAAA
Organism: uncultured Hydrogenophaga sp.; assembly: GCA_964428045.1. Taxonomy (GTDB): domain Bacteria; phylum Pseudomonadota; class Gammaproteobacteria; order Burkholderiales; family Burkholderiaceae_C; genus Hydrogenophaga. The sequence goes on from CAYRWN010000013.1 coordinate 51,105, forward strand.
TCGTGCACGAGCAGCGCGACCTGGAGCGCTACATGCGGGAAGCGGTGAAGGTGAGCAACGATTCGCCGGTGCTGCTGGACCGCTTCCTCAACGACGCCATCGAGTGCGACGTGGACGCGGTGCGCGACAGCGCCGGCCGCGTCTTCATCGGCGGCGTGATGGAACACATCGAACAGGCCGGCGTGCACTCGGGCGACTCCGCCTGTTCGCTGCCGCCGTACTACCTGTCCAAGGCCACCATCGACGAGCTCAAGCGCCAGACCGCGGCCATGGCCCAGGGCCTGAACGTGGTGGGCCTGATGAACGTGCAGTTCGCGATCCAGGAGAAGGAAGAGAACGGCGTCAAGACCGACGTGATCTTCGTGCTCGAAGTGAACCCGCGCGCCTCGCGCACGGTGCCCTTCGTCTCCAAGGCCACCGGCATCCAGCTGGCCAAGGTCGCGGCACGCTGCATGGCCGGCCAGACGCTGGACCAGCAGGGCATCGGCGCCGAGGTCACGCCGCCGTACTTCAGCGTGAAGGAGGCCGTGTTCCCGTTCGTGAAGTTCCCGGGCGTGGACACCATCCTTGGCCCCGAGATGAAATCCACCGGCGAGGTGATGGGCGTGGGCAAGACCTTCGGGGAAGCATTCGTCAAGAGCCAGTTGGGTGCGGGCACCAAGCTGCCGCAATCGGGCAGCGTGTTCCTGACCGTCAAGAACGGCGACAAGCCGCGCGCCGTGGATGTGGCGCGCCAGCTGGTGGCGATGGGCTTTGACCTGGTGGCCACGCGTGGCACGGCCGCGGCCATTGCAGCCGCGGGCATCCCGGTGCAGACCATCAACAAGGTGACCGAAGGCCGGCCCCATATCGTCGACTCGCTCAAGAACAACGAGATCGCCCTGGTGATCAACACGGTGGAAGAGCGCCGCAACGCCATCGCCGACTCGCGTGCGATCCGCACCTCGGCCCTGCTGGCCCGGGTGACCACGTTCACCACCATCGCCGGAGCGGAAGCGGCCGTGGAAGGCATGAAATACATGAACAGCCTGGGCGTGATCTCGGTGCAGGAGATGCACCAGCAACTGCTCAGCGCCTGAAGCACCGTCCAACAGGGCCTTCGAGCCGTTCGGGCCAATGCCTGCATCGCTCCTGCGGGCGATTCTGAGCATCGAAGGTCGGCGGTCCGGGGCATAATTCAGACCAGATCCACCGCCGACCGGTCACGTTCGGCGGTTTCCTTTTGTCTTGGGCAGAAAACCTCATTGCACTGCCCGGCGCGTTACCCGGAGTATCCCGACATGGCCACTTTCCCCATCACCAAGCGCGGCGCTGAAATGCTCAAGGCCGAGCTGCACAAGCTCAAGACGGTGGAGCGGCCGGCGGTCATCAATGCGATTGCCGAGGCGCGTGCGCAGGGCGACCTGAGCGAAAACGCCGACTACGACGCCGCCAAGGAGCGCCAGGGTTTCATCGAGGGTCGCATCGCCGAGGTGGAAGGCAAGCTCTCGGCCGCGCAGGTGATCGACCCGGCCTCGGTGGATGCCGGTGGCCGCGTGGTCTTTGGCGCCACGGTGGACCTGGAGGACGAGGACAGCGGCACCGCCGTGACCTACCAGATCGTGGGCGAGGACGAGGCCGATCTGAAGAAGGGCCTGATCAACATCAGCAGCCCGATTGCCCGCGCCCTCATCGGCAAGGAAGAGGGCGACGTGGCCGAGGTGCAGGCCCCCGGCGGCGTGCGCCGCTACGAGGTGGTCGCCGTCCGCTACGAGTGAAGACGGAGATGCAGCGGCTGGCGGTGTTCCTGGCGGCGCTCTGGTGGGGCGGCCTGTCGGCGTTGAGCTTCGTGGCGGTGCCCACGCTGTTTGCCCAGTTGGGTGCACCGGTGGCCGGGCCGGTGGCGGCACACCTGTTTTCGCTGCAGAGTTGGGCCGGGCTGGGGATTGGCCTGGCCTTGCTGTTGGTGCTGCGCCGCGCGCGGGCCGATGCGCAGTTTCCGGTGGCCGGTGAGGTGGTCAACCCTGAGCGTCTGGCGGCGATGCAGCAGGTGTTGGGCACCATGGGCTTTGTGCTCGCGGGCATGCTGCTCGCCCTGGTGCAGGAGTTCGGCGTGGCGCAGAAGATCGTCACCGCCCGGGCCGCTGGCGGCAACCTGCGCCTGTGGCACGCCGTGGGCAGCGTGATGGTGCTGGGCCAATGGCTGTGCGCCGGGGCTGTGCTCTGGCGGGCTGCCCGTTGCTACAGCCGGTCCTGATCGGGTCCACGACACCAAGACAAACGCCGGCTCGAAGCCGGCGTTTGTCTTGTCGGGCAGCGTCTGGCTGTTCAGGCCAACCGCTCTGCCGATTCCAGCGTGTTGACCATCAGCATGGTGATGGTCATGGGGCCCACGCCGCCGGGTACCGGGGTGATGTAGCCCGCCACTTCCTGCACGCCGGTGAAGTCCACGTCGCCGCAGAGCTTGCCTTCGTCGTTGCGGTTCATGCCCACGTCCAGCACCACGGCGCCGGGCTTGACCATGTCGGCGGTGAGCACGTTGCGCTTGCCCACGGCGGCCACGATCACGTCGGCCTGCAGCGTCATCGCCTTCAGGTCCCGGGTGGCGCTGTGGCAGATCGTGACGGTGGCGTTCTGCTGCAGCAGCATCATGGCCATGGGCTTGCCCACGATGTTGCTGCGGCCGATGACGACGGCGTGCTTGCCCTTGAGGTCGTAGCCGATGCTCTCGAGCATCTTCATGCAGCCATAGGGTGTGCACGGCCAGAAGCCGGGCAGGCCGGTCATGAGCGCGCCGGCGCTGGCGACGTGGAAACCGTCCACGTCTTTTTCGGGCGAAATGGCTTCGATCACGCGCTGCGTGTTCATGTGCGGCGGCAAGGGCAGTTGCACCAGGATGCCGTGGATGCTCGGGGCGCGGTTCATGGCGTCCACGCGGGCGAGCAACTCGGCTTCGGTCATGCTGGCGGGCCAGGTTTCCAGCACCGAGTGCATGCCGGTTTCTTCGCAGGCCTTCACCTTGTTGCGCACGTACACCTGCGAAGCCTGGTTGTCGCCCACCAGGATGACCGCCAGGCCCGGTGTGATGCCTCTGGCCTTGAGCGCGATCACACGCGCGCTAACGTCGGCGCGAAGCTGTTTGGAAAGGGCATTGCCGTCGATGAGTTGGGCGGTCATGGTGTTGGCGAAGGAGATGAAAGTGAAAACGCCCGCGGGGGCGGGCGTCGTGACGGTGTGGATGCGGTTCAGACCTTGCCCGGTGTCTGGCCGAGTGCGATCTTGAGCAGGTCGGCCACGGTGTTGGCGCCGAGCTTCTCCATGATGTTGGCGCGGTGGGCTTCCACCGTCTTGATGCTGATGCCCAGGTCGTCGGCGATCTGCTTGTTCAGCCGGCCGGCCACGATGCGTTCAAGCACCTGCGCTTCGCGGCTGGTGAGCTTGGAGAGCAGGGCGTCGCGGCAGGCGGCTTGCTGGTGGATGGCAAAGGCGTCCTTGGCCTTCTCCAGCATGCGTTCGACCAGCATCACCAGCTGCTCTTCCTTGAACGGCTTCTGGATGAAGTCCAGCGCACCCTTTTTCATGGACTCCACCGCCATCGGCACGTCGCCATGACCGGTGATGAAGACGATGGGCAGCGGGGACTGGCGTTCGATGAGCTTGTCCTGCAGTTCCATGCCGGTCATGCCGCCCATGCGGATGTCGGCGATCAGGCAGGCGACTTCGCGCGCGTCGTAGCGGCTGAGAAAGGCTTCGGCCGATTCGAAGCACCGGACCCGGAAGTCCTTGCCTTCGAGCAGCCACTGCAGGGAGTCGCGAACCGCCTCGTCGTCATCGACCACGTAGACGCTGCCTTTTTTGGGGATCAAACACATCTCGCTCTTTCGGTATCCGACGACGTCTCGATGGCGGTGCCGGACACGGCACCCGGTGCGGGCAGTCTCGAGATCACAGGAATCCAGAAACTGAAGCAACAGCCCACCACCTCGTCGGCATTGTAGAGGTTCTCCACCTGCATGCGGCCGTGGTGCGATTCGACGATGCTGCGGCACAGCTTCAGGCCAATGCCCATGCCTTCGCTCTTGGTGCTGTAGAAGGCCTCGTAAATGCGTTCGATCATTTCGGCGGGCACCCCGTTGCCGGAGTCGCTCACCGAAAACTCCACCACCTCCTGTTCGTCCACACGGCGCGGCCCCACGCGCAGTTCCACATGGCGCTGCCCGGGCAGGCGGCCGGCCTGCACGATGGCTTCGCCCGCGTTCTTGAGCAGGTTGATCAGGACCTGCTCGATCAGGATCGGGTCGACCATCAGGCTGGGCAGCCGGGCCGCGACGTACGGTGACAGGCGCACCTGCTGGCGGCGCAGTTCGATGTCGGCGAGCTCGATCGCGTTGCTCACCATGGTGGACACGTCGGACGGCATCGGGTTGGGCTCGCTGCGCTTGACGAAGGCGCGGATGCGCTGGATCACCTGGCCCGCGCGCTGGGCCTGCCGGGCGGTCTTCTCGAGGGCCACGAGCAGCTCGTCCTCGGAAATCCGGTGTTCGTGCAGGCGCGAGATCATGCCGTTGCAGTAGTTGCTGATGGCGGTCAGCGGCTGGTTGAGCTCGTGCGCCACGCTGGAGGCCATTTCACCCATGGTGATCAGGCGGCTGGCGGTCTGGGCCCGTTCGTTCTGCAACGCCGCCTGTGCCTCGGCGTTGCGGCGCGCGGTGATGTCGCTGGCGATGACCATCTGCGCCAGCCGGCCGTCGACCCAGGTCAGGTACCGGGTCCGCACCTCCAGCCACCGGTCCAGTTCCTCGACAAAGACCTCGGCGTTTTCCGCACCGGCGTCGGTCAGGGCGTCGGTGGGCATGCCGGCGAACGCGTCGACCGCGTCGTCGTGGTCCGAGGGCGGGCTGGGCGCCGTGCCGGCGAGCTCCACCAGATGGCGGTGCCCCTGCCCGCGGGTGCCGAACCACAAGCGGTACATCTTGTTGGCAAACAGCAGTTCGTCGCTGCCCAGCGGCGCGACCGACACCGCCGAGTCCAGCGATTCCAGCACCGTGGTGAATCGCTCATAGGACGCCGACAGCTCTTCCCGGATGCGCTTGGGCTCGGTGATGTCCGTCATCGAGGTCATCCACCCCGTCTGCACACCCTTGGGGTCGATCAGGGGCGAGACGTACATGCGCGCGTCGAAGATGGTGCCGTCCCGCCGACGCACCCGCACTTCGAAGCCACCCGGCGTGGTCCGGCCGCTGATTTCGTCGTCCAGCCGGGCGGCCAGCATGTCGTGGTCTTCCTCCGGCCAGTAGGGAAACGGTGCGGTCCGGCCCAGCAGTTCGGGTTCGGTCCAGCCGGTCATGGAGCAGAAGGCCGGGTTGACGTAGGTGATGCGGCCCTGCATGTCCAGCGCGCGCATGCCCGTGAGCATGGAGTTCTCCATGGCCCGGCGGAAGTTGGTTTCGGCGACCAGCGCCTGCTGGGCCTGGACCCGGCGGCGTGTGTGGCGCCAGGTGCCCAGCAGCATCCACACCGTGAGCGCCGAGAGCGCGCCAATGACCCAGAAGAAACTGGAGCCCACAATGTCCTGCGAGGTGCGGTAGCCCTGTGCCTTGAGCAGCAGGCCATTGCCCACCGGAGAGACGGGCACCTCGTGTTCCAGCGGCTGGCCGGCCCAGGGCAGAACCGGCAGCACCTCGCCCGCGGCCTGCAGGCTGCCGGCCAGCACCCGACCGCGGTCGTCCAGCAGGGCCACGGCGTAACGTGACATGATTTCGGGCGGCATGCCAAAGCGCATCAGTCCGTCGATCGAATACTCGCCCATGACCGTGCCGGCAAAGCGGCCCTGTTCGGTCAGCGGCACCTGCAGCATGAGGGTGGCCTGGCGGGGGTCTTCCCCCAGAGGGCGGGAGTAGATGGGCTGGCGCAGATCGCGGGCCAGTTCGAAGGAGCCGTCACCTTCTGCGGCCGGCAAGGCGTCGCCCACGCGCCGCATCAGGGCCGTGGGTGCGCTGGGTGATGCGTAGGTGGATACGACGGCGCGCCGGCCATCCACCCAGGAGATCGCCAGCAGTTCGGGAAACTGGCTGATCAGGGTTTCGGCCTGGAAGGCGAATTCGTCGATGCTGATTTCTTTGTTGTCGACCTCCCGGGCGAGCCGCATCAGCTGTTCCTGGCGTTCCAGCAGTCGCAGCCGCAGCCGCTGCTGGGCGTATTCGACGTCGCGCGTCACGGCCTCCTGCTCACGTTCGAGTTCCTCAAAGCGCAGGAACGAGATGGCCACAACGATGGCGCCCAGGAAGAGGAGCACCGAGAACAGGGGCGCCAGGGTGGCGAAACGGTCCTGGCGCGAGGGCGGCAGGCGCCGCCACCAACTGCGCCACCAGGCCATGGGCGAGCGGACGGCGGTGGGGTTGGCGGCGCGTTCAGGGGTGGGCATCATGAACGCCCGAGTCTACGTGAGGCCGGTGTGACTGGGTCGCATGCACTTGTCAAAATATCACCATGTGGAATGAATAAGCATCTATTGAAATGATGTTCGGGTTGTGGAACAATCGATGCCGCCCAGGGGACAGAACTTCGTCACCCCGCAGATCAACCCACAGGAGACAAGCATGTCAGCGTCCGACGCTCAGAACAACCGCGGTACCGGGGACATCGATGCCCAGGAAACCCGCGAATGGATGGAGGCGCTGGCCGCCGTCATTGAAAAAGAGGGCCCCGAGCGCGCCCACTTCCTGCTGGAGCAATTGCTCGAAGAAGCCCGTCAGAACAGCATCGACATGCCGTTCTCGGCCAATACCGGTTACGTGAACACGCTGGAGCCCACCGAGGAGGCCCGCTGCCCCGGCAACATCGAGATCGAGGAGCGCCTGCGCGCCTACATGCGCTGGAACGCCATGGCCATGGTGGTCAAGGCCAACCGCCACAACCCGGAAGATGGCGGTGACCTGGGTGGTCACATCGGTTCCTTCGCGTCGCTGGCCCACATGTTCGGCGCCGGCTTCAACCACTTCTGGCACGCCGAGTCCGAGAACCACGGCGGCGACTGCCTGTACATCCAGGGCCACGTGTCGCCCGGCGTCTACGCCCGCGCCTACCTGGAGGGCCGCCTGACCGAAGAGCAACTCCTGCACTTCCGCCAGGAAGTGGACGGCAAGGGCCTGTCGAGCTACCCGCACCCCAAGCTGATGCCCGAGTTCTGGCAGTTTCCGACCGTTTCCATGGGCCTGGGCCCTCTGATGGCGATCTACCAGGCGCGCTTCCTGAAGTACCTGCACGCCCGCGGCATCGCCAACACCGAGAACCGCAAGGTCTGGGTGTTCTGTGGCGACGGCGAGATGGACGAGGTCGAATCGCTGGGTGCCATCAGCCTGGCGGCGCGCGAAAACCTGGACAACCTGATCTTCGTGGTGAACTGCAACCTGCAGCGCCTGGACGGCCCGGTGCGCGGCAACGGCAAGATCATCCAGGAACTCGAAGGCGAGTTCCGGGGTTCCGGCTGGAACGTGATCAAGCTGCTGTGGGGTTCCAACTGGGATCCGCTGCTGGCCCGCGACAAGGACGGCGCCCTGCGCAAGATCATGATGGAGACGCTGGACGGCGACTACCAGGCCTTCAAGGCCAACGACGGTGCCTACGTGCGCAAGCACTTCTTCGGCCGCGACCCCAAGGCGCTGGAACTGGTGGCGCACATGAGCGACGACGAGATCTGGGCCCTGCGCCGCGGTGGCCACGACCCGCAGAAGGTCTATGCCGCCTACCACAAGGCGGTCAACCACAAGGGGCAGCCCACCGTGCTGCTGATCAAGACCGTCAAGGGCTTCGGCATGGGCAAGGCCGGTGAAGGCAAGAACACCGTCCACCAGACCAAGAAGCTCACCGACGAGGACATCAAGTACTTCCGCGACCGCTTCAACATCCCGGTGCCGGACAGCGAGCTGCCCAAGATCCCGTTCTACAAGCCGGCCGACGACACGCCGGAGATGCAGTACCTGCACGAACGTCGCAAGGCCTTGGGCGGCTACCTGCCCAAGCGCCGCACCAAGGCCGACGAGAGCTTCACCGTGCCCGCGCTGGAGTCCTTCAAGGCCGTGCTGGATCCCACCGCCGAAGGCCGTGAGATCTCCACGACCCAGGCCTACGTGCGCTTCCTGACCCAGCTGCTGCGCGACCAGGCCCTGGGCCCGCGCGTCGTGCCCATCCTGGTCGACGAGGCCCGCACCTTCGGCATGGAAGGCCTGTTCCGCCAGGTTGGCATCTACAACCCTGCGGGTCAGCAGTACACCCCGGTCGACAAGGACCAGGTCATGTACTACAAGGAAGACAAGGCCGGCCAGATCCTGCAGGAAGGCATCAACGAGGCCGGCGGCATGTCCAGCTGGATCGCCGCCGCCACGTCGTACAGCACCAGCAACCGCATCATGGTGCCGTTCTATGTGTACTACTCGATGTTCGGTTTCCAGCGCATTGGCGACCTGGCCTGGGCGGCGGGGGACATGCAGGCGCGCGGCTTCCTGCTCGGCGGCACGTCTGGCCGGACCACGCTCAACGGCGAGGGCCTGCAGCACGAAGACGGCCACAGCCACATCCTGGCCGGCACGATCCCGAACTGCATCAGCTACGACCCGACCTTCGCGCACGAAGTCGGCGTGATCCTGCACCATGGCCTCAAGCGCATGGTGGAGAAGCAGGACAACGTCTTCTACTACCTGACGCTGCTCAACGAGAACTACGCCATGCCGGGCCTGACCGCCGGCACGGAAGAGCAGATCATCAAGGGCATGTACCTGTGCAAGCCGGGTGCCGAAGGCCAGAACTCGGATGGTCGGCGCGTGCAGCTGCTGGGCTCCGGCACCATCCTGCGCGAGAGCATTGCGGCGCAGGCCCTGCTGGCCACCGACTGGGGTGTGCAGGCCGACGTGTGGAGCTGCCCGAGCTTCAACGAACTGACGCGTGATGGCCAGGACTGTGAGCGCTTCAACCTGCTGCACCCGACCGAGAAGCAGCGCGTGTCCTTCGTGGCGCAGCAGCTGGGCCAGCACGCCGGTCCGGTGATCGCCTCGACCGACTACATGAAGAACTACGCGGAGCAGATCCGCCCCTTCATCCCCAAGGGTCGCGAGTACAAGGTGCTGGGCACCGACGGTTTCGGCCGCAGCGACTTCCGCAGCAAGCTGCGCGAGCACTTCGAGATCAACCGCCACTACATCGTGGTCGCCGCCCTGCGCGCGCTGGCCGATGAAGGCAAGCTGCCGCTGGCCAAGGTGGCCGAGGCGATCCAGAAGTACGGCATCAAGACCGAAAAAGTGAATCCCCTTTACGCGTAAGCGGAAAACGGGATGCACTTTTCAGCGGAGACTCATATCGCTAAGCGATGTGACGTCGTAGCTACAAGGTGTCTCCCAACCACATAAGTGAGACAAACATGGCACTGGTAGAAGTGAAAGTCCCGGACATCGGCGACTTCGACGAAGTGGCGGTCATCGAACTGCTGGTCAAGGTGGGCGACACGGTCAAGGCCGAGCAGTCGCTGATCACGGTGGAGAGCGACAAGGCCTCGATGGAGATCCCGTCCAGCACGGCCGGCGTGGTGAAGGAACTCAAGGTCAAGCTGGGCGACAAGGTCAGCGAAGGTTCGGTGGTGCTGGTGGTGGAAGCCGCGGGAGAGGCCGCTGCGTCGGCTCCTGCTGCGGCACCTGCCGCCGCTTCACCGGCTCCGGCCCCAGCGGCGGCTCCGGTGGCTGCTCCGGCCGCCGCGCCTGCTTCGGCGGGCCCGGTCGAAGTGCGTGTGCCCGACATCGGCGACTTCAAGGACGTCTCGGTGATCGAGGTCTTCGTCAAGCCCGGCGACACCATCAAGGTCGAGCAGAGCCTGATCACGGTCGAGTCCGACAAGGCCTCGATGGAAATCCCGTCCTCGCACGCTGGCGTGCTCAAGGAACTCAAGGTCAAAGTGGGCGACAAGGTCAACATCGGCGACCTGCTGGCGGTGCTGGAAGGTGCGGCAGGCGCTGCCGCGCCGGTATCGGCACCGGTACCGGCACCGGCCGCTGCTGCGCCGGCTGCAGCGGTGGCCGCTCCGGTCGCCGCCGCCGTGTCGGCTCCGGCCGCAGCCCCCGCTCACAACCCCACCGCCACCCCGGCGCTGGGCCTGCCGCACGCCTCGCCCTCGGTGCGCAAGTTCGCCCGCGAACTCGGTGTGCCGCTGGACGAGGTCAAGGGCTCGGGCCTTAAGGGCCGCATCACGGCCGAAGACATCCAGTCCTTCACCAAGTCGGTCATGGCCGGCAGCCTGCAGACCAAGGCACAGGCCGCCAAGGCCCCGGCATCGTCCGGCGGTGGCGGCTCCGAGCTGGGCCTGATCCCCTGGCCCAAGGTGGACTTCGCCAAGTTCGGCCCGATCGAGCGCAAGGAGCTCGGCCGCATCAAGAAGATCAGCGGCGCCAACCTGCTGCGCAACGCGATCATGATCCCGGCCGTCACCAACCACGACGACGCCGACATCACCGACCTCGAAGCCTTTCGCGTGGCCACCAACAAGGAAAACGAGAAGAGCGGCATCAAGGTCACCATGCTGGCCTTCCTGATCAAGGCGTCCGTCGCCGCGCTCAAGAAGTTCCCCGAGTTCAACAGCTCGCTGGACGGCGATGCGCTGGTCTACAAGAACTACTGGCACATCGGCTTCGCGGCCGACACGCCCAACGGCCTGGTCGTGCCCGTCATCAAGGACGCCGACAAGAAGGGCGTGCTGCAGATCAGCCAGGAAATGGGCGACCTGGCCAAGAAGGCGCGCGACGGCAAGCTGGGGCCGGCCGACATGTCCGGCGCCACCTTCACCATCTCCAGCCTGGGTGGCATCGGTGGCCGTTACTTCACGCCCATCATCAACGCGCCCGAAGTCGCCATCCTGGGCGTCTGCAAGAGCCAGATGGAGCCGGTGTGGGACGGCAAGGCTTTCGTGCCGCGCCTGATGCTGCCGCTGAGCCTGACCTGGGACCACCGCGTGATCGACGGCGCTGCGGCGGCCCGCTTCAACGCGTACCTGGGCCAGATCCTGAGCGACTTCCGTCGCGTTCTTCTTTGAGGAGAAGAGATGTCGGAAAAGATTGGATTCATCTTTCTTTTTGCTGGTTCGGTCGCCTTTGCTTTGCAGTCGCTCAGTTCTCGCGCAAACAAGCGCATTGCTCGTCTTGAAAAGATGATGTGTGCTGTTGAGGAAATGCTTAAGGC
>CAYRWN010000014.1:0-59380 GCA_964428045.1 uncultured Hydrogenophaga sp.
CCTCGATCATGCATGCCTCGCGTCACTTCTGGACTTGTTCAGCGTAGCCTTAAGGTGCCGCCACCGGTGGTGGCCCTGCTGCTGGGCTTTGGCGCGTGGTGGCTGGCGCCGCTGGGGCCGGCCATCGACTGGCCCGAGTGGCTGCGCCAGGGCCTGGCCGGGGCGCTGCTGCTGGCCGGTGTGTCGCTGGACTTTTCCGGGCTGGTGGCCTTTGTGCGGCGCCATACCACCGTCAACCCGCTGCGCCCGCAGCGCAGCAGCGCGCTGGTGACCACGGGTGTCTACCGCTTCACGCGCAACCCCATGTACCTGGGCATGGCGGGCCTGCTGTGCGCCTGGGCGGTGTGGCAGGCGGCGCTGCTGCCCTGGCTGGCGCCGGTCCTGTTCGTGGCCTACATCACCCGCTTGCAGATCCAGCCGGAGGAACGGGTGCTGACCGACCTGTTCGGCGCGGCCTACTCGGACTACACGCGGTGCGTGCGCCGCTGGCTCTGAGCGGCCGGGCCATCGGCTGGCTTCGGGTTTGTGCGCTCACCGGGCGTCTTCGTTGGCGCGAAAATATCAGCATCAACGAATATTTTGCGACCCACCATGAAGTTCCACACCCTGGCCCGCGTGGCCGTCAGCACCGCCGCCCTGCTGCTGGCACCTGCCGCCCTGGCGGACAACAAGGCCATCGCCACCGACGAGATGGCCGGCTACCTGGAGTTCGTCGATTACGGCGGCGGTGTCATCTTTGCCGAGCAGATTCCGAAGGACGAGTGGCCGAAGATGGTGGTGATCGACGCGCGCGACGCGGGCCAGTTCGCCAGGGGTCACATCCCCGGCGCGATCCACATGGACTGGCGCCAGGTGCTGGCCAGGCGCGACAGCATCCCCAAGAACAAGCCGGTGCTGATCTACTGCAACACCGGTTCGCTCTCGGCCCAGGCCGGCTTTGCGCTGCGCGTGGCCGGCTGGGACAACGTGCGCATCCTGCAAGGCGGCATGGAAGAGTGGAAGGCCAAGGGCGGCTTCGACGCCGCAGCCAGGGCCACCGCGCCGGCGAAGCACTGAGAGGGCGGGAGGCTGTCGGTCATGCCCTCTGGGGATCGCCCCATTGCCTCTGACCCTCCGGGTCGGGGGCGCCAAAGCAATATGCGTGGTCACTTATTGACCTGAATCAAGCAACGGTCCGTGCGTGCCTCGCAGAATCGTTCCACACGATTTCACAAGGAGTCTGCATGAGCCCCACGAACCGTCCGTTGTCTTCTTGCGCACGCCAGGGTCTGGCCGCTGCGGCGTTCATGGTTTCGGTGCTGCCGGTCGCGCTGGCCCAGACCGCGCCCGGGGATGCCGCCGCCAAGCGTTTCGCCACCGAACACTGTGGCGCCTGTCACGGCAGCACGGGCCAGAGCACGGCCCCCAATTTCCCGCGCCTGGCGGGTCAGAACGAGCTCTACCTGGTCAAGCAGCTCAAGGACTTCGCCAGCGGCGAACGCAAGAGCCCGATGATGAAAGAGAAAGTGGCGCTGATGGACGACGCCATGATCCGTTCGCTGGCGGCCTACTACGCGCGCCAGGGGGCGTCCAACACGCCTTCCACCGACACGCAGCTGCTGGCCGTCGGGCAGTTCGTCTACCAGAGGGGCAACACCTGGGCCGGTTTGCCGGCCTGCCAGTCCTGCCATGGCGCGCAGGCCCATGGCACGCAGCAGTTGCCCCGGCTGGCGGGCCAGCACCCGGCCTACATCGCCACCCAGCTGCGCAATTTCCACGACCAGAAACGCAGCAACGACGGTGTGGCGATGAAGTTCGTTGCCTCGCGCATGTCCGATCTGGAGGTGAACGCGGTGGCGGCCTACCTGGGCAACCTCCGGTGACCAGGCTGGGGGCCGCCAGGCGCTGAGGGTGGGCCGCTGCTTGTCATCGGCGCCTCCCGACCGGCTCGGTGCATGCCCGTTTGCACGCCCAGGACCAGCAACGCCGATGAAACGCCAGCAACTGGCCCTCGCGGCCGCTGCCGCCACGGCCTGCGGCTGGCGCCCACGCCTGCCACAAGGCCAACATAAGGCCAACACCACCGCGCCGGCGAAGCTCTGCGAGGGTCGGAGGAAATCGGTCGTGCCCGCCCTGACATCCCGAAACGCCGTCTGCGGCGGGTTGGGTTGCCGGTGGCCCGGGGCGCAAGCGCAAACGGAGCCGGGATGGCGGTGCAGGTCCGTCACCCGGGGGGCTGCTCAGGGCACCATCGGCGTGCACAGCTCCACCAGCACGCCGTCCGGGCAACGCACATACGACACGACCTGCCCCCAGGGCTTGGTCACCGGCGCGGCCATCTCGCGTGCGCCGGCCGCCACGGCCTGCGCGTGTGCGGCCGGCACGTCTCCGGTCACCAGGGCGATCTCGAAACCCAGCGGCTGGGTCGAGCTGTCCGCGTGGACATGGCCGCCGGCAAAGTTCAGCTCACCCAGTGCGTGCGCGGCGAAGGCCAGCGTGGTGGCTCCCGTGTCCAGCTCGCCGTAGGTGCCGCTTTCGTGCAGGAACCTGCGCGGCAGGCTGAAGGCCTGTTCAAAGAAGGCCAGAGAGGCCGAGACGTCGGGGACGTAGACGATGGTGTAGCCAAATTGCATGACGATGCCTTTGCGTCGGTGTTCGGGCTCATCCGCCACGGCACGTCCGGGAGATCGGACAGGCGGAAAGCCTGCAGTGCAAAACGCGCATGATCCCGGTGTGAGCAGGCCACTCCGCCACCGCCGCAAGGCCATGGCGAGGCCCGGTTCGCTGTGGGACTGTGGGACTGTCTGGCGGGACCGCAATCCCTGGCCGGACCCGGACATGGATTGCGGTGACGTCCAGGCGCTGCCGGGAGCCTTGCTGGATGCCGCGAGATCCGATTGTGGACCCTGCGCAGGGTGTCTGTCATTTCGCGGGCGAGGTGTACCGGGCCATGAAGGCGCGGTCGATGTGGTCCTTCCAGCGCCAGACCCAGGCGCCTTCGGCGTGCAGCGGTCCCCAGCTGGCGATGGCGTGACCCGCGCCGCACGAGAGCAGGTTGAGCGTGCGCTGTGGCGGGCGCCAGGGCTTGAGCGGCTGGCCCTGGTGCGCGGCCATGAGGTTGTGCGCCAGCACCGGGCCGGCGCGCACGGCGTAGACGCCGCTCTTGGGGTGTGTTGCGTCGGCGCGGGTGGCCACGTCGCCGGCGGCGAACACGTTGGGGTGGCTGGTGCTCTGCTGGAAAGCATTGACCCGCACATGCCCGCTGTCCGACAGCACCAGGCCGCTGCCCTGCAGCCACACCGGTGCGTGCGTGCCGATGGCCAGGATGGGCACGTCGCAGGCCAGGTGGGCGCCGCTGCCCAGGTGCAGCACACCCTTGTCCACGCCGGTGCAGGCCTCGCGCAGCACGGTGATGCCGCGCGCCCTGAGTCGGCGCAGCACGCGCCGGCGCACGCCCTCGGGGTAGTTGGCCGCAGGCTCTGCGCCGCCGGTGACCAGGGTGAAGCTGGCGCCGGCCGGGCAGGCGCCGCGCAGCCGCTGCTCGGCCGCGAAGACCAGTTCCAGTCCGGCCGCGCCGGCGCCGATGACGGCCAGCGACACGGTCTGCTGCTGCGCCAGCGCCAGCACCTGGGGCCAGAGGGCGGCAAAGGCTTCGATGGGGCGCACGATGAGGGCGCGCGCTGCGGCGCCGGGCATGTCGGCTTCGAGCCGCTGGCGGTCGATGATGGCCCCGGTGTCGATGGACAGGCGGGTGTAGGCCAGTTGCTCGGGCACGCTCTTGCTGCCGCCGGCGGGGGCGACCTGCACCGTCTGCGCCGCCGCGTCCAGCGCCGTCACGCGGCCCTGCACCCAGCGCGCACCCGCGGCCTTGAACAGCGGCTCCAGCGGGATCTGGCAGTTCTTGGCGCTGTAGCGGCCAGCCACCAGGCCCGGCACCATGCCGCTGTAGGTCTGGAAGGGGTAGGGCGTGAGCACCGTCACGTCCAGATCGGCCGGCCGGTGCTGCGCCAGCCGGGCGAGCACCTGCACATGGGCATGGCCGGCGCCGAGCAGCAGCAGTTTCTGTATCCCCGAAGTCATGCCCCGATGTTACGGGTTGAGTGTGCCGGGGCTCAGGGCGCGGCAGAGCGCAGATCGGCCACCCAGCCGCTGCTGCGGCTGGCGGTGTTGTCGCTGTCGGCGCCGATCAGCACCGTGCGCAACGGCGGCACCGCGCTGCCGGCGGGCAGCTCGTCGGCGAACAGGGTGGCGAAGTCGCGGGCCAGGTCGCGGCTCTCGGCCACCCACTGGCCGGTCGGAGCTTCGCTGCCGCGCAGGCTGATGTAGCGCACCCGCTTCGTGTAGGGGTTGGCGCCTTGCAGGCCGGCGGCGCGGCCGCTGTCCCACACATAGCAGACCGTGGCGGCCGGCAGCGCCTCGCCGCTGACGCTGCGCGCGATGCGCAGCACGGTGCGCTCGACGAAGGGCACGCGCTCCAGCGGGTGGTCGAACAGGGCGCACACCTTGAGCGCGGCGTCGTCGCCGGCCTTGGTGGTGAGGTCTGGCACGGCCCGGCCGCCCGACAGCGGCTGGTCCAGCCGCCAGCGCCACTGCAGCCGGCCAGGCGGCGCGGCCCCGGTTTCGTGGACCAGGGTGCCGTAGGACGAGGCGGTCGAGACCTTCAAAGCGGCCTGGCCGTCCACGCTGCCCGCCTCGAAGCGGGTCGGTGGCAGGTCGGCGTGCCGTTTGGGAAAACCGACGAAACGCCAGGCCGGGTTGAGGGCGCCTTCGGCCTGGAGCAGGGGCGGTAGCGGTTGTGCCAGCGTGAGCGGAGTTGCGACGGTGCCAAGCAGCGCCAGCAGGATGGGGTGGCAGGGTTTCATCCGCGCCGCCAGTCGTGGTACTTCTTCACCCAGGCCAGCAGCTGGTGCGGCTGGTGGGCGCGCTTCCACTCGCCGGCGGCGTACTTGTTGGCCTCGGCCAGCGTGGGGTAGGTGTGGATGGTCCCGAGGATCTTGTTCAGGCCCAGGCCGTGCTTCATGGCCAGCACGTACTCGGCCAGCAGGTCGCCCGCGTGCGTGCCGACGATGGTCACGCCCAGGATGCGGTCCTTGCCCGGCACGGTCAGCACCTTGACGAAGCCATTCGCCTCGCTGTACGGCCCTTCATCGCAGATTGCGCGGTCCAGGTCGTGAATGCCGTATTTCGTGACTTCGTAAGGGATCTTCTTTTCCTTCGCTTCCTGCTCGTTCAGGCCCACGCGTGCCACCTCGGGGTCGATGAAGGTCGCCCAGGGAATGACCGAGTAGTCGGCCTTGAACTTCCTGAAGTCGCCGAACAGCGCGTTCACTGCGGCGTACCAGGCCTGGTGCGCGGCCGTGTGGGTGAACTGGAACGGCCCGGCCACGTCGCCGGCCGCGTAGATGTTGGGGTAGATCGTCTGCAGGTACTCGTTGGTCTCGACCGTGCGGTTCGTCGGGATGCCCAGGTCCTCCAGGCCGTAACCGGTGAGCCGCGCCACGCGGCCGACGGCGCACAGCAGCTGGTCGAAGGTGATGCTTTTTTCAGCGCCAGCGTGCTCCACCACCAGGGTCTTCTCGCCGTTCACCAGCTCGCAGCGCAGCGCCTTGTGGCCCGTCAGCACCGCCACGCCGTCGGCTTCGAGCGAGGCCTTGGCCAGCTCGGACACCTCCTCGTCCTCGCGAATCATGATGCGCGGCGCCATCTCCACCTGTGTCACCTGTGCACCCAGTCGGGCAAAGCTCTGTGCCAGCTCGCAGCCGATGGGCCCGCCACCCAGCACCACCAGGCGCTTCGGTGCCTCGTCGAGCTGCGCGAACCGGTCCCACAGCGTGTCGCTGGTGACGTAACCCACGTCGTCCAGCCCCGGCAGCGGCGGCACGAAGGGCCGGGCCCCGGCCGCGATGACGATGCTGCGCGCCGTGAGTCGTTGCGTGCCGCCACTGTTGAGAGCGATCTCCACCGTCCACGGGTTCACCAGCCTGGCGTGGCCCTGCAGCACCTCCACGCCCAGGCTGGTGTAACGCTCCACGCTGTCGTGCGGCTCGATGGCGGCGATCACGTCGTGGATGCGCTGCATCACCGCCTTGAAGCTGAAGCCGGGCGCGGTGTCGGTCAGGCCGTAGCGCGAGGCGTGGCGCATCTGGTGCGCCACGGTGGCGCTCTTGATCAGCGCCTTGCTCGGCACGCAGCCGTAGTTCAGGCAGTCACCCCCCATCTTGTGCGCCTCGATCAGCGTGACCTTGGCCTTGACCGCGGCGGCGATGTAGGCCGAGACCAGGCCGCCCGCGCCCGCGCCGATGACGATCAGGTTGCGGTCGAAAGACTCGGGCCGCACGCTCGCCCACCGGGCATACACTTTGCGCCTTTGCACCGTCTCGACGATCTTGCGTGCCATCAGCGGGAAGACGCCCAGCAATGCGAAGGAACCGATCAGGCCCGGGCTCAGAATCCCCTGCAGCGAATCGAGCTGGGCCAGTTGGGTGCCGGCGTTCACGTACACCAGCGTGCCCGCCAGCATGCCGATCTGGCTGACCCCGTAGAAGGTGCGCGCCTTCATGTTGGTCAGGCCCATCAGCAGGTTGATCAGGAAGAAGGGCACCACCGGGATCAGGCGCAGCGTGAACAGGTAGAACGCACCGTCTTTCTGCACGCCGCGGTTGATCTCGGCCAGGCGCTGACCGAACTTGTCCTGCACCGTGCTGCGCAGCACGAAGCGCGAGACCAGGAACGCCAGCGTGGCGCCGATGCTGGAAGCGAAGGAGACGATCACCGTGCCCCAGAGCAGGCCGAAGATGGCGCCGCCCGCGAGCGTGATGATGGCGGCACCGGGCAGTGACAACGCAGTGGCCACCACATAGATCAGGAAATAGACGGCGGCCACCTGCAGCGGATGGCTGGCGTACAGCTCGGCCAAGTCGGCGTGGCTCTGCTGGAGGTGGTGCAGGCTCAGGAAACGACCCAGATCCAACACGAAGAAGGCACCGATGGCCAGAGCCAGGGCGAGCAGCAGCAAGACTTTGCGAGGGTTCACGACCATTCCAGGAAAACTCTGTTGGCAGTGAGTCGCAACAGGCCGCCCATTCTTACACCAGGCGGGTCTGCACGGGCGCGACCACCGGGGCGAGTGCCACAAGACAGCGCCCGCTTCGAGCGCGCCGCCGGACGGATCGCGCCGGCGGGTGATGCGCGGCCCTCCTTGACTCCGGTCAAGAGAACCGCCGACCGCCGCAAGCCTGGGGCCCTGGGCTGTCCGGTTGGGATAGAGTTTGGAAGCCGGTGCTGCACAGCGTATTGAGGAAGCCCCCATGACCACCACGTCCACGACGAGCCCATCCCCCACAGGAGCACCGCATTGGCATGGTCTGACGTCCGAGCGGGCTCTGGAGCGGCTGGACAGTGCGCCCGGGGGACTGAGCGGCTCCGAGGCGAATCAGCGCCTGCAGCGCCACGGCCCGAACCGCCTGGCGATGAGTGAAGGCCCCGGGCTGTGGCGGCGCGTGCTGGCACAGTTCAACAACCTGCTGATCCTGGTGCTGCTGGCCGCGGCCGTGGTCACGGTCCTGATCGGCCATTTCCTGGACGCGGCCGTCATTCTCGCCGTGGTGCTGCTCAACGTGAGCATCGGTGTGCTGCAGGAAGGCAAGGCCGAGAAGGCCCTGGCGGCCATCCGCCACCTGCTCGCGCCCCACGCCAATGTCTGGCGCGACGGCCGCCTGCAGGACATCGACGCGGCCGACCTGGTGCCGGGTGACGTGGTGCAGGTGGCCTCGGGCGACAGCCTGCCGGCCGACCTGCGCTGGCTGCAGCTCAACAACCTGCGCGTGGACGAATCGGCCCTGACCGGCGAGTCGGTGCCGGTGGAAAAGGCGCTCGCGCCGGTGGCGGCCGACGCGGCCCTGGGCGATCGCCTGTGCATGGGCTACGCCGGCACCCTGGTCACGCAGGGCCAGGCGCGCGGCGTGGTGGTGGCCACCGCCAGCGCCACCGAGATGGGGCGCATCGGCCGCCTGCTCGAATCGGTGGAGCCGGTGACCACGCCCCTGGTGCGCAACATGGGCCAGCTGGCGCGCTGGATCACGCTGGCGGTGGTGGCCGCCGCCGCCGCGCTGTTTGTCTTCGGCACGCTGGTGCGCGGCATGCCGGCGGCCGAGATGTTCATGACCGCGGTTGGTCTGGCGGTCGCCGCCATCCCCGAAGGGCTGCCGGCCATCATGTCCGTCACCCTGGCCATCGGCGTGCAGCGCATGGCCGCGCGCCACGCGGTGATCCGCCGCCTGCCGGCGGTCGAGACCCTGGGCTCGGTGACGGTGATCTGCTCCGACAAGACCGGCACGCTCACGCGCAACGAGATGACGGTGCAGCAGGTGGTGCTGGCCGGTGGTGTGGTCGACGTCGAGGGGGCGGGTTACGCGCCCGGCGGCGCGCTGCGGCGCGATGGCCACGTCCTGCAGCCGGCCGAGCTGTTTCGCGAGGCGCCGGTGCTGCTGGCGCTGGCCGAGGCCGCCGCCCTGTGCAACGACGCCAGCCTGCACCACGAACAGGGGCTGTGGCAGCTCGCGGGCGACCCGACCGAGGGCGCCCTGCTGACGCTGGCCATGAAGGCCGGCATCGATCCGCAGGAGCTGGCGCAGGAGCGCCCGCGCACCGGCGCCATTCCGTTTGAGTCCGAGCACCGCTACATGGCCACGGCCCATGCGGCGGCCGAAGGCGAACCGGCTGGAAACGACCTGCTGCTCAAAGGCGCGCCCGAGCGCGTGCTGGCCATGTGCAGCCACCAGCTGATGGACGACGGCCAGGTCTTGCCGCTGGACGACGACCACTGGCAGCGCGCCATCGATGAACAGGCGCGCGCCGGTCGTCGCGTCCTGGCGTTGGCACGCGGCCATGTGGACACCGCCTCGGCGCTGGACAGCCGCAGCGGGCTCGATGGCCTGACCCTGCTGGGCCTGGTGGGCATCATCGACCCGCCGCGCGAGGAAGCCATCGAGGCGGTGGCCCAGTGCCGGGCGGCGGGCATCCGCGTGAAGATGATCACCGGCGACCACGGCGTCACCGCCAGCGCCATCGCCACCCAGCTGGGCATGGGCGAGACCCTGCGTGCGGTCACCGGGCCCGAGATCGAAGCCCTGGACGACATCGCCCTGCAGCAGGCGGTGCAGGACACCGACGTGTTCGCCCGCGCCAGCCCCGAACACAAGCTGCGCCTGGTGCGCGCCCTGCAGGCGCGCGGCGAAGTGGTGGCCATGACGGGCGACGGCGTCAACGACGCGCCCGCGCTCAAGCAGGCCGACGTCGGTGTGGCCATGGGCCGAAAGGGCACCGAAGCGGCCAAGCAGGCCGGCGCCATCGTGCTGGCCGACGACAACTTCGCCTCCATCGCGCACGCGGTCGAGGAAGGCCGCACGGTCTACGACAACCTGCGCAAGACCGTGACCTTCCTGCTGCCCATCAACGGTGGCGAGTCGATGTCGCTGCTGGTGGCCGTGCTGCTCGGGCTGGCCCTGCCCATCCTGCCGGTGCAGATCCTGTGGGTGAACATGGTCAGTTCGGTGGCCCTGGCCATGGTGCTGGCGTTCGAACCCACCGAACCCGGTGTCATGCAACGGGCCCCGCGTCCGCCGGGTGATCCCATGCTCAGTCCCTTCGTGATCTGGCGCATCCTGCTGGTCTCGACCCTGTTCAGCCTGGGCATCTTCGGCATGTTCCAGTGGTCGCTGGACAGCGGCGCGCCGGTCGAGGCCGCGCGCACCATGGCGGTCAACACCCTGGTGGCCATGGAGGTGTTCTACCTGTTCAGCGTGCGTTACCTGAAGGCGCCGTCCTTCTCCCTGGTCGGCGTGCGGGGCACGCCCCGGGTACTGATGGCGGTGGGTGTGGTGCTCGTGCTGCAGGCCCTGTTCACCTACGCGCCTTTCATGCAGCTGTGGTTCGGCACGCGCGCCCTGGCGCCGGGGCAGGTGCTGCTGTGTGCCTTGGCCGGACTGACCGTGCTGGTGCTGCTCGAAGGCGAGAAGTGGGTGGTGCGTCAGCGAAATCGGGTGTAACCCCAGCCGATGCGCAGCGCGGTGGTGAGGGCGCACAGGGCCGCAAAGCCGTAGGCGATCTGCGGGAACCACTGCGGCCACAGGCACATGGCGGCAAAGGCGGCGATGGTTTCCGTCGCTTCGGTCAGGCCGCCCAGGAAGAAGAAGCTCTTGTCCGGAAACGCCAGCGAATGCAGCCGGCGCTTTTCGGCCACGATGGCAAAGGCCAGGAAGCTGCTGCCGGTGCCGATGAAGCTGGCCAGCAGCACCGCCGCGGGCAGGGCGTTGGTGGCCGGGTCGGCCACTGCGAAGGCCAGCGGGATGGCGGCGTAGAAAAGGAAGTCCAGCGTGATGTCCAGGAAGCCGCCGCGGTCGGTGGGCGTGGTGGCGCGGGCCACGGCACCGTCCAGACCGTCCATCAGGCGCGAGAGCAGCAGCAGCACCAGTCCCGCCGTGAACTGCTGAAAAGCGATGGTCGCCGCCGCCGCCATGCCGGTGACGAAGCCGGCGACGCTGATGGCATCGGCGCCCACGCCGAGCCGCACCAGACCGCGCGCCGCCCGCGTCATGACCGGGCGCAGTGCCTGTTGAATGGCTTTATCCAGCATGGAGCAACTCCAGCACGAGGGCCGGGTCGGCGATGTCTGCCGCATCGTGGGTGACCAGCACGGCGGGGATGCCACGCGCGCGGATGTGAGCGAAGACGAACGCACGGAACTGCTCGCGCAGGGATGCGTCGAGCTTGGAGAACGGCTCGTCCAGCAGCAGCGCCCTGGGCTGTGCGAGCAGGGCGCGCAGCAAGGCCACGCGTGCGCGCTGTCCGCCCGAGAGCGTGGCCGGGTCGCGCTCGCCCAAGCCATCCAGTCCCGCGTCCGCCAGTGCCTGCTGCACCTGTACCCGCCGTTGTGCGCGCGGGCCGGCGGGCACGGCGAACAGCAGGTTCTCGGCCACGGTCATGTGCGCGAACAGCAGGGCGTCCTGGAACAGCAGCCCGATGCCGCGTTGCGCCGTGGGGGTGTGGGTGATGTCGGTGCCGTCGAGGTGGATCCGCCCGTCAAAGCGCAGCGCTTGCGCGCCTTCGGCGACGCTGCCCAGCGTGCCGGCGATGGCCGCCAGCACCGAGCTCTTGCCGCTGCCGCTGGCGCCCATGAGGGTGAGTATCTGCCCCGCCGGCACCTCCAGGTGCAGGTCGTGCAGCAGGGTGCGCTGTGCGCTGCCGAGGGTGTTGATGTGGACCGAGAGCGTCATGAGGCAGGGACTGTAAAGCGCCTGGGCCGCCCGACCCAGGCCGCCAGCGCAAAGCCCAGCACCGGCAGCAACCACTGCAGGCCGGCGTAGGCGCTGGTGAGCGAACGCTGGGCGCCGGCCGCCAGCGTGACCGCTTCGGTGGTGACGGTGGCCCAGCGCCCCGCGCCCAGGTAGAGCGTGGGCAGGTACTGCGCCACGCTCACGGCAAACCCCACGGCTGCGCTGGCGGCGAGCGCGCGGCGCAGCAGCGGCCATTTGATGCGCAGCAGGAAGTGCCTGCGGTGGTGGCCCAGGCTGTCGCTGATGGCGCGGTAGCGCGGGTCAAAGCCGTTGTAGGCGGGCGTCAGCGCCAGCAGCACATACGGCAGGGCCATCAGGGTGTGCGCCAGCAGCAGGGCGGGCCAGCGCCCTTCGATGCGCAGCCACAGCGCCAGGCCGTACAGGCCCACCACCCACAGCACCGCAGGCAGCAGCAGCGGCAGGTAGAGCAGGGGGCGCAGCGCGCTGTCCCAGTGGCGCGGCGCGCATTCGAGCCAGGCCACGCACCAGGCCAGCGCCAGCGCCGCCGACGTGGCCGCCAGCCCCAGCGTGGTGAGCACGGTGGCGCGGCTGGCCCAGACGCTGTGCCAGGCTTGGAGGCTGAGTGTGTCGGGCCACAGCGCCGGGAAGGGCCAGACGCCGGCCACGCTGCCCACGGCCAGCGCCAGCAGCACGGTGGCGTAAACGGTGATCAGCAGCCCGGCGCCGACGGAGAAGCCGGTGTGCGCCACGCCCAGGCCAGTGCCTCGGCGCCCGTCCACCCGGGGGGCGTGCCGCCGCATCCCCTTTTGCAGCCCCCACATCAGCGCGGCCGATAGTCCGACCGCCAGCGCCAGCACCCCCCCGGCCACCGCACCCTGGGCGTTGGTCGCCAGATCGGCGTCCTGCAGCCACTGCCAGGCCAGGACGGCCAGCGTGGGCGGGCTGGCGGGGCCGATGACCAGGGCCATGTCCACGACCGTGAGGCCGTAGGCCAGCACGGCCACCATCGGCCCGAACAGGCGCGGCGCCAGCTGCGGCCACACCACGCGGTCAAAGGCCCGCTGTGGGCTGTAGCCCAGGGTCTGCGCCAGGGCGTGTTCGGCGTGCCAGCGCCGGCGGACATCGTCGCGCTGCAGCTGGGTGGCGGCGGTCCAGAGCAGGAAGGGGATTTCCTTGAGCACCAGCGCCGCGATCAGGCCCAGGCCCCAGGGGTCCTGCGTCGTGGGCCAGGGCGGGGGGATTTCAAGGCCCGTGAGCCAGGGTGAGAGCGCGCGCAGCAGCCAGCCACTGGGCGTGAGCAGAAACGCCAGGCCGATGGCAAAGGCCGCGTGCGGCGTGGCCAGCATCACCGGCAGGCCGCGCAGCAGTCGCTCCAGCGACCGCTGCACAAAGCCCTGCGCCAGCAGCGCGCGCGTGGCCCACCAGGCCACGGCGGTCGCGGCCAGCCCGGTCCACAGGCTCAGCCCCAGCGCGCGCGGCCACTGCGGGTCCTGCGCCAGCGCGCGCCAGGCGTCGGCATCGAACAGGGCGCCCAGCGCCAGCGCGGCGGTGACCAGCAGTGGCCCGGCCGCGAGCAGCAGCAGGGTGGCGACGAAGGGCCGGTGCAAGGGGTTCATGTGAGCTCGATGCGAGCAGAGCCATCCGGAGCGAAGTGCCCGAACCCGGAACGCGGTGGAACCGGCTTGGCCGGGCCACTTCGCGTTGCCCCCTTGAGGGGGACGCGCGCAGCGCGGCGGGGGTGTTTCATGAATACCGGCGGGTCCATTCCTTCTCGATGGGTTCGACCCACGAGGCGTGCGGCTCCGGCAGCGCAGGCGCGGTCTGCTTCACCTGGCCGGGCAGCGGCGCGGCGTTGAACGCTGCGCGGTCGGCCGTAGGCAGCTTCGCCAGGTCCAGCACGGTCGGGTCGCCCCAGTGTGCGATGTCGGCCTTGCGCGCCTGCGCGGCGGGCGAGAGCAGGAAGTTGGCCACCACCATCGCCCCGGCGCGTGCGGGCGCGTTGTAGGGGATGGCGACGAAGTGCGTGTTGCCGATGGTGCCCCGGGCGAACTGCCAGCTGTGCACCGTGGCCGACAGGCGCCGGGCCGCGATCTCGTTGGCCGCGTCGTTGGGGTTGAAGGTGATGCCGATCAGCAGCTCGCCGTCGGCCACCATCTGGCGGATGGCGCCGGCGTTCTGCGGGAACTGCCGGCCGCCGCGCCAGAGGTGGGGGTGCAGCGCGTCCAGGTAGGTCCACAGCGGCGCGGTGACGCTGGCGAAGGCTTCGGCGCTGTAAGGGCGGGCCAGCGCGGCGGGCTCGCGCGTGTGTTCCAGCAGCGCCTGCTTGACGAAGGTGGTGCCGTGGAAGTCGGGCAGTCGTGGGTAGCTGATGCGCCCGGGTTGCTGGCGCGCCAGGGCCAGCAGTTCGGCCGTGCTCTGCGGCGGTTTCGGCAGGCGCTGGCTGTCGGCGAAAAAAGTCAGCTGTGCCATGCCCCAGGGCGATTCCAGTCCGTCGGTGGGCACGGAAAAATCGTTCAGCGTGGTCGGCTTGCCCACCGTGTCCACCAGGCGGAAGTTCGGCAGGTCTTGGACGAAGGGCGCACCGAGCAGGCCGTCGCGCTTCATGGCGGCGAAGTTCTCGCCGTTGATCCAGATCAGGTCCACCGTGCCTTCGCCCGCGCTGCGGCCAGCGGCTTTCTCGGCGCGCACGCGCTTGACCACGTCGGCCGCGTCGCTGATCTTGACGTGCTCGAGTCGCACGCCGTGAGCGGCCTGGATCTGCGCCGCAGCCCACTGGATGTAGGCGTTGATCTGCTCGCTGCCGGCCCAGGCGTTGAAGCGCACGGTCTGGCCGCGCGCGGCCTTTTCGATACCGGCCCAGGTGGCGTTGGCGCTCTGCGCCCAGGCCGGTGCTGCGGTGGCGCTGGCGGCGGCGCCCATGGTCAGAAGAATGTGGCGGCGGGAGAGTTGGCTGTTCGTCAAGGGATGGACTCCGTCGTTGCGTGGGTTGAGCTTAATGGATGGACACGAGGGTCTGGGCTGCGGGGTTCAGTCAGCGATCGGCGCTGGGCTTGAACCAGCCGCAGTCGATCGACCACTTGCCCACGCCGTAGAGCGCCAGGGCCGCCAGCAGCACGCCCCAGGTGATGTGCTGCTGCAGGGCGGCGGGTGCGATCTCGCTGAGGCTGATCACCGCCACGGCGTTGACCACGCTCAGGCCCAGGGCCGCGAACCGCCCGGCCAGGCCGAGCAGCAGCAACACCGGCAATACCAGTTCACCGGCCGTTCCCATGACCGCAGCGACCTCGGGCGACAGCACGGGCACTTTGTACTCTTCGGTGAACAGCAGCAGGGTGGTGTCCCAGTCGCGGAGCTTGGTCAACCCCGCGAGGAAGAAGACCTGGGCGATGTAGACGCGGGCAGCGAGCGCGGCCAGCGGACGGGCGCTGTCGAGGGTGGTGGTGACGGCGCGCCAAAGGCGCAGACCGGGGCTGAGCCAGGTGGTGTTCATGGTGGGTTCTCCAGGTGGGGTGTGTTCAATGTGTGGACGCCCAGCGCCAGGCCGTCGGTGACGGCGGCGGTCAGCCAGGCGCTGAAGTCGAAGGCTGGGTGGGCGCCGTTGGTCTGGGTCGTGGCGTCGAGCGCTTGAGGCAGGTCGGCGCCCTGCAGCAGGGCGGTCAGCAGCGCGGCCGTGGAAGCGTCGATGCCGCTGATGCGGGGGCGCCACCCCTGGCGCCAGATCAGGGCGTGTTCCGCGCGGCCTTCGCGCAGGCGCTGGCCGGCTTCGGCCAGGCTGGGCGTGCCGTGCAGGTGGGCGTTGACCAGGCTGGCCACGGGGTAGCGGCTGGCGATCACGGCCGTGCCGGGCGCCAGCGTGAGCGCCAGGCCTTGCGGATCTTCGTGCGCCAGGCGCGCGAAGCTGGGCAGGTCCGCCGCAGCATCGGGGGCGCTGGCGGCGCGGTGCAGCGCCCATTCGGCGCGCGCCACGTCGCCCAGGTAAGGGGTGTCGGCCAGCTGCGGGTTGCCGTCCAGGAAGGGGGGCAGGGCGTCGCCCCATTGCGCCAGGTCGCCCCGTTGCGGCGGGTGCTCGTGCCACAGGTCGCGCGCTAGCCAGGCGAAGTTGTCGTGACCGATCAGGTCCGCGATCACGGGATGGACCGACCGCAGGGCGCGCTCGGCCAGGGCATGGCCATTGGTCCGGTAGGCCGCGAGGCCGCGCGCGGTCTGCGTGCCGTGCGCTTGCAGCAGGCCGTGAAGGTCCGCGGTGGCTGTCTGCGCGGCCGCGCTGCCGGGGCGGACGAACAGGGCCTGCAGCAGTGCGTTCTGCTGCTGCGCCAGCGCTTGCAACGGGTTCGTGTTCATGCGGCTGACTCGGTCAAGGCGGGCTCGCCCTGCACCACCGCGCGGGCGCGGGCCGCTTCGTCCAGCAGCACCGGCAGGTCGGGCAGGTCGGTGTCCCATTCGATCAGCGTGGGTACCGCGCCAAAGCGCTGCACGGCATGGTCGTACAGCGACCAGACGGCATCGCACACGCGGCTTCCGTGATCGTCGATGACGATGTCGCCGCAGTGCGCATGGCCCGCCAGGTGCAGCTCGGCCACCTGCACAGATTCGATGGCCTCCAGCCAGCGTTGGCCGTGGACCAGCGGATCCAGGTTCACGCCGCGCAGCTGCGCGTTGAGGGCGTTGACGTAGATGTTGTTCACGTCCACCAGCAACTGGCAGCCGGTGCGCCGGGCGAGCGCGTTCAGAAAATCGGGTTCATCCATCTCGTCGCCCAGCCAATGCACATAGGCCGATAGGTTCTCCACCGCGATGCGGCGCTGCAGGCGGTCCTGCACGCGGTTCACGTTGGCGCACATCTGGTCCAGCGCGGTGCGGCTCATGGGCACGGGCAGCAGGTCGTTGGCGTGCAGGCCGGGGCCGCGTGCGAAGCTGGCGTGGTCGCTCACGCGCACCGGATCGACCGCCTGCACCAGGCGCGCCAGCTGGTCCAGGTGCCAGGGGTCGACACCGGCGGCCGAGCCCAGCGACAGCCCCACGCCGTGCAGGCTCACGGCATAGTGCCCGCGACCTTGCAGCAGCACCGAGCGCGCGGCACCGCCCGGGGCGAAGAAGTTTTCCGAATGGACTTCGATGAAGTCCAGGGCGGGCCGCTGTTCCAGCAGCGCCGCGTAATGGGGGTGCCGCCAACCAATGCCCACGCTGGGCGCTGCGGCCGTTTGCCGATGAGCGGGTGCGGTCATGGTGGCGGGCTTTGCGAAACGTTTGACCTGGCAGATTCAGGACTTCATGGCCTTCTTGGCCTCATCGGCCGAGAGGCCACCCATGGTCTTGCAGGTACCGGCCGCGACGTATTTCCATTCGCCCTTGTCGTTGTCCACTTTGGACTGACCGGCGCACGAGTGGGTGCCGGCGAGGTTGGCGCAGTCGTTCTGACCGGCCTTGGCGATGCCGTAGCACTTTTCCTTGGCGGCCGTCTGTGCCAGCGCGGGGGACGACAGCAGGGCCAGCGACATCAGCGAAGCGGCGGCGGAGGTGATGAGGGTGCGTTGGTTCATGGCTAAATCTCCTGGAGGGTGGGTTGGGGTGACACAACCAGCGGCGTGCGGTTGCAGCGCATGCTGGTTGAGGGTGAGTCTGTGGCGCGGCGCGGTTCTTACAGGCCAAATGAAAAAAAGCCGGTGCCGCCCGGTTCAGATCAGGTCGGCGATGCGGTCCCAGGCTTGCACCGGCACCCGGCCGCGGTACTGTTCGACCAGCCGTCCTTCCTTGTCGATCACACACGCGCTGGGCAGTTGGGTCGGCCGGTCCATGGTGTCGCGGTAGTCCGCCCCACCGGCCCAGACCGATGCAAACCGCTGGTTGGCCGCAATGGACAGGGCCACCAGGCGTTCGTGGTCGAGCCAGTCCTGGCGGCGCGCGTCCATGTTCACGCCGAGCAGGGAGAAGGGCGCGTCCTGCCATCCCTTCAGGTTGGCCCGCAGCTCGCGCATCTTGTCGTGGCACACGGCGCAGCCGGTGGCCCAGTAGAACACCAGCACCACGCGGCCCCTGAGGCCGGCGAGCTGCAGCCGCTGCCCGTCGGCGGTGGTGCCCGCCAGTTCGGGCATCGTCACCCCGCCCGGCGTGACGGCCCACAGGGGCAGCGGTGCGCTTGCGCCCAGCAGTGTCATGAGCGTGAAGTGCCGGCGGTTGAACATGGCTGGGCGTGCAGGTGAAGCGGTCATGGGGTTTCTCCGGTGAGAACCTTTGGTCGACTTTTTCCTCCACTCCTTACACTGGCGACCTTTGCAGAAGCACCATGCCCCCACCGAACCCTTCCGACTTTGAGCAACAACTGGTGGCGCAACGCGGCTACCTCATGCGCTTTGCCCGCCTGCAACTGCGCAACGACGCCTGGGCCGAGGACGCGGTGTCCGAAACACTGCTCGCCGCTCTGGCCAAGCCGCTGGCTTTCGAAGCGCGATCGCAGCTCAAGACCTGGCTGGTCGGCATCCTCAAGCACAAGATCATCGATGCCCTGCGCCAGCGCCAGCGCGAGGTCGCGCTCGACATCGGTTCCGACGACGACCGCGCCGACCCCATGGACCACATGCCTTTCAAGGCCGACGGACATTTCGCCGAGAAGCCGGCCGACTGGGGCAATCCGGAGCAGGACCTCAAGAGCCGCCAGTTCATGGCGGTGATGGACGCCTGCACCCAGAAGCTGCCCCCGGCCCAGGGGCGGCTGTTCCTCATGCGCGAGTGGCTGGAGATGTCCAGCGAGGAGATCTGTAAGGAACTGGCGCTGACGCCGACCAACCTGTATGTCCAGCTGCACCGCGCCCGCTTGCGCCTGCGCGAGTGTCTGGAACTCAACTGGTTTGCCGCACGATGAACGCCCTGCTCCGAAAAATGCCGCTGATGCGCAACTGCAAGGAGGTGGCCGCCCTGGTCATCGCCCGGGAGGACCGCGACCTGCCGGTGCTCGAGCGTGCCGCGCTGCGGGTGCACATCGCCATGTGCAAGGCCTGCCCCACGTTCGAGCGCCAGATCCTCACCATGCGCAACGCGATGAAGCAGTGGCGGCACTACAGCGAGGAAGACACACCCTCCTCCTGACCCTGACCAGGTTCAGTTGAGCAGGGCCTGCGCGAATTCTTTCGCGTCGAAGGTTTCCAGGTCTTCGAGTTTTTCGCCCACACCGACGAAGTAGATCGGTACCGGCCGCTCGCGCGCGATGGCGCAGACCACACCGCCCTTGGCCGTACCGTCGAGCTTGGTGATGACCAGACCCGTGAGGCCCAGGGCTTCGTCGAACGCCTTCACCTGCGTCAGCGCGTTCTGGCCCGTGTTGCCGTCGATGACCAGCAGCACTTCGTGCGGCATCGATGCCCCCACGCTTCCCGCTTCGCGTGGTGCGCTGCCCCCCGGGGGGGCTGTTCCCCCTTGGGGCTGCCCGGCGGGGGAACGCTCGTCGTCGTTCCCCGCCTTGGCGATCGTGCGCTTGATTTTCTTCAGCTCTTCCATCAGGTGCAGCTGGGTCGGCAGGCGGCCAGCGGTATCGACCAGCACCACGTCTTTGCCGCGCGCCTTGCCGGCGCTCACGGCGTCAAAGCTGACGGCGGCCGGATCGCCGCCCGCCTGGGTGACGATCTCCACCGTGTTGCGGTCGGCCCAGACGGCCAGCTGTTCGCGCGCCGCCGCGCGGAAGGTGTCCGCCGCAGCCAGCAGCACGCTGGCGCCCTCCTGCGCCAGGTGGCGGGTGAGCTTGCCGATGGACGTGGTCTTGCCGGCCCCGTTGACCCCCGCAACCATGATCACGGTGGGCTTGTGTTCCCCGATCACCAGCGGCTTCTGCAGCGGCGCCAGCAGGTCGGCGATGGCGTCGGCCAGCAGGCCCTTGACGGCCGCCGGGTCGGTGGTCTTGGTGTCCTTGACGCGGCGCTTGAGGTCGGCCAGCAGGTGCTCGGTGGCCTTGACGCCGGTGTCGGCCATCAGCAGGGCGGTTTCCAGCTCTTCGTAGAGCGCGTCGTCGATCTGGGTGCCGGTGAAGACGGTCGCGATGCTCGATCCGGTCTTGCGCAGACCGGCCTTGAGCTTGTCAAGCCAGCCTTTGCGCTCGGGCGGCGGCGTTGGGGCAACAGGCGCCTCGGCCGGTGCCGTTGCCGCCGCGGGTGTCACGACCGGCACATCTTCGGCCGCGGGTGGCGGGGCAGGGGTTTTCTTGCGGAAGAAGGAGAACATGTTGGAATCTTCGGTATCGTAGGATTCTATGAAACGCCCCTTTCTTCCGGCTGGCGCCCGCGCGGTGCTGGCCCTGTTGCTGGCCTGGACGGCCACAGCGGCCTGCGCCTCCGCGGTCACCGCGCAGCAATTCACCCTGGCCAACGGCATGACGCTGATCGTGCAGCCCGACCGGCGCGCACCCACCGTGGCCCACATGCTGTGGGTGCGCGTGGGCGCCATGGACGAGGTGGACGGCACCAGTGGCGTGGCCCATGTGCTGGAGCACATGCTGTTCAAGGGCACGCCGGATCTCAAACCCGGCGAATTCTCGCGCCGGGTCGCGGCGCTGGGCGGGCGCGAGAACGCCTTCACCAGCCGCGACGCCACGGCCTACCACCAGCAGGTGGGCAGTCAGCATCTGGAAGCGGTGATGCGGCTCGAAGCCGACCGTTTTGCGCGCAACCAGTGGGCGGACGACGAGTTCGTCAAGGAACTGGAGGTGGTGAAGGAAGAGCGCCGCCAGCGCACGGACGACGTCCCCCGCGCGCGCTTCTTCGAAGCGTTCAATGCCACCGTGTTCCAGACCAGCCCGTACCGGCGACCGGTGATCGGATGGATGAGCGACATCCAGGCGCTGCGGCCGCAGGACGTCCGGGACTTCTACCAGCGCTGGTACACGCCGGTCAACGCCGCGGTGGTGGTGGCGGGGGATGTCGATGTGGAGCGGGTCCGCGTCCTGGCCGAGCGCATCTACGGCGCGATACCGGCCCGCGCCGTGCCCGAACGCAAGCCGCGCGACGAGGTCGCGCAGCAGGGACCCCGCCGCATCGAATACCGCGCCGCCACCGAGCAGGCGGTGGTGGCCCTGTCGTGGCAGATGCCCAAGCTCGCACAACCGTCTGCCGCAGACCCCGACAGCCAGGACGCGCTGGCCCTGAACGTGCTGGCCGCCGCGCTGAGCGGTTCGGGCGTCGACCGCCTCGAGCGCGCCCTGGTGCAGGGGGCCGGCCTGGGCGGCAAGCGCGTGGCCGACAGCGTTGGTGCGTCCTACGGCTTGCTGGGCCGTGGCCCGCAGACCTTCACCCTGACCGGCGTGCCGGCGACCGGTGTCACGCCCGAGATGGTGGCCGCAGCCCTCAAGGCCGAAGTCGCGCGCATCGCCCGCGAAGGCCTCGGCGCGGCCGAGCTGCAGCGCGTCAAGACGCAGTGGCTGGCCAGCGAAACCTACAAGCTCGATTCGGTGTTCAACCAGGCGCGCGAGCTGGGCACCTACTGGACCCTGGGCTGGGGTATCGACGCCGGGCCCCGGCTGATGGAGCGCCTGCAGGCCGTGACGGCCGGGCAGGTGCAGTCGGTGGCGCAGCGTCTCTTCGCCGATGAGCGCCTGACGACCGGCGTGCTGGTTCCCGATCCGAACCGTCCACGCGCCACCGTGCCCGCCGGCCCGCGCCCGGCACTGACTCGCCATTGAAGCCGCCGCCATGATCTTGTTCCGTTCTCTCTTCGCGGCGGTGCTGCTGGTGCTGCTGTCCGGGCCGACCCGCGCCGCCATCCCCATCCAGCACTGGACGCACGCCAGCGGCGCCCGGGTGTACCTGGTCGAAAGCCCCGGCATTCCCATGCTGGACGTGCAGGTGGACGTGGATGGCGGCAGCCGGCGCGACCCGGCGGCGCAGGCGGGCCTGGCCAGCGTGACGGCCGACCTGTTGACCGCCGGCGTGGCCGCGCAGGGCGGGGCGCCGGCGCTGGACGAGAACCAGCTGTCCGAAGCCTGGGCCGATCTGGGTGCCAGTTTTGGTGCGAATGCCAGCGGTGAACGCTTCAGCCTGTCGCTGCGCAGCCTGACCCAGCCCGACCTGCTGCAACGGGCGGTCGCCCTGGCCGCGCGCCAGCTCGCCAGCCCGGCCTGGCCCGAAGCGGTCTGGCAGCGCGACCGCGCGCGCACGGTGGCGGCCTGGCAAGAGGCCCAGACACGTCCGGCCACCCACGCGGGGCGCGCGTTTGCCCAGGCGGTGTATGGGGACCATCCTTACGGCCGCGAGGCGAACCCGCAGACCCTGGCGGCCATCGACACCGCGGCCATGCGGGCCTTCTACCGGCGCCATGTGGTGGCCTGCCGGGCCCAGGTGGTTCTGGTGGGCGCGATCGACCGCGCCGGCGCCGAACGCATCGTGGGCCAGCTCATGGCGGCCCTGGGTTCCAACGGGTGCGAGTCTCTGGGTGATGTGCCCGCCGCCCCTGCACTGGCGGCGGCGGTGGAGCGGCGCATTCCCTTCGAGACCGCACAGGCCCAGGTTCTGGTGGGCCAGATTGGCATGGCCCGCACCGATCCGGACTTCTTTGCGCTTTTCGTGGGCAACTACATCCTGGGTGGCGGCGGCTTCGTCTCGCGGCTGACGACCGAGGTGCGTGAGAAGCGCGGGCTGAGCTACAGCGTCTACAGCTACTTCGCGCCCGGCCTGCAGGCCGGGGCGTTTCAGGTGGGCCTGTCCACCCGGCCCGACCAGGCCGATCAGGCGCTGGCGGTGGCGCGCGAGGTGGTGCAGCGTTTCGTCGCCGAAGGCCCGACCGAAGCCGAGCTGCAGGCCGCCAAGAACTTCCTGATCAACGGCTTTGCCCTGCGCCTGGACAGCAACCGCAAACTGCTGGACAACGTGGCCAACATCGCCTGGTACGGCCTGCCGCTGGACTACCTGGACGGCTGGACCGCGCAGGTGCAGCGCGTGAGCACGGCCGACATCCGCCGCGCGTTCCAGCGCGTGCTGCAGCCCCAGCGCATGGTGACGGTGGTGCTGGGCGCGCGCTGAACCGTCATCTTGGCGAAGGCTGGGGCGCGGTACAGTCCACGCCATGAAGACTGGTGTCCCCCCACGCTCCGACGCTGCACAGATCGCTGCCCCCCGAGCTGTTTTTTTCATCTTGGGAGCGGCCCCTGCATGAAGAAGCCCACCATCACCCGCCGCCCGACCATGAACGCTCCGCAGGAGGTGCGGATCATCGGCGGCCAGTGGAAGCGCACACCGCTGCCGGTGGCGGTGCTGCCGGGCCTGCGCCCCACGCCCGCCCGCGTGCGAGAAACCCTTTTCAACTGGCTGGGTCAGGACCTGACCGGCCTGCGTTGTCTGGACGCCTTTGCGGGCACCGGTGCCCTCGGTCTGGAGGCCGCCTCGCGCGGCGCCACCGACGTGCTGCTGGTGGAGAACGACGCTGCGCTGGTCAAGACACTGACCGCGCTCAAGACCCGCCTCAAGGCCGATGCCGTGCGCGTCGAGCGCGGCGAC
This sequence comes from uncultured Hydrogenophaga sp., assembly GCA_964428045.1. Classification (GTDB taxonomy): domain Bacteria; phylum Pseudomonadota; class Gammaproteobacteria; order Burkholderiales; family Burkholderiaceae_C; genus Hydrogenophaga. The sequence goes on from CAYRWN010000014.1 coordinate 22,745, forward strand.
GGTGTGGCCGCACTGCAGCAGCGGCGCGGGCAGGGGCTGGACGTGGTGTTCCTCGATCCGCCCTTTGGCGACGACGGTCACCCGGCCCTGTTCAACGCGGCCTTGCTGGCCGCTCGTCAGGCCCTGGGCGAACAGGGTCTGATCTATCTCGAAGCCCCGCGCGCCTGGGGCGGTGACGAACTGGCCCAACTCGGTTTGCAGCTGCACCGCCAGGGCAAGGCCGGCCTGGTGCACTTTCACCTGCTGCAGCCCTTGCCTGCGCAGTGACTTGCAGCGACCCCAGGGGCGTGACCCCGGCCCTTGGCCGATAATTCGCGGCATGTCCGCCCCGTCAGCCTCCGTCCGCCGCACCGCTGTCTACAGCGGCACCTTCGATCCGCTCACGCTCGGGCACGAGGACATTGTCCGTCGCGCTGCCGGCCTGTTCGACGAGCTGATCCTGGCGGTGGCGATCGCCCACCACAAGAAGACGCGCTTCTCGCTGCAGGAGCGAATGGGCATGGCCGCCGAGGCCCTGACCGGTCTGCCGGTGCGCGTGTTGCCGTTCGACGGTCTGATCATGGACTTCTGCCGCGAACACGGCGCCTGCGCGGTGGTGCGCGGCATCCGCAACCTGACCGACTTCGACTACGAAGCGCAGATGGCGGCCATGAACCGCAAGCTGCTGCCGTCGGTGGAAACGGTGTTCCTGATGCCGCAGGCCGAGCTGCAATGCATCTCCAGCACCCTGGTGCGCGAAATCGCCACGCTGGGCGGCGATGTGTCGCAAATGGTCAGCCCGGGTGTGGCCGCCCGCCTGAAGCCGCAACCCCTGCAAGCTTGAGGACGGCACCATGGCCCTGATGATCACCGCCGAGTGCATCAACTGCGACGTCTGCGAGCCCGAGTGCCCGAACCAGGCGATCTCGATGGGTGAGGACTTCTACCAGATCGATCCGAACCGCTGCACCGAATGCGTCGGCCATTTCGACGAGCCGCAGTGCGTGCAGGTCTGCCCGGTCGAATGCATCCCTGTCGACCCGGCCCACGTCGAGAACCACGAAACGCTGTGGCAGAAATACCAGCGCCTTCAGGCGGCCGGTCAGTCCCTGGCCTCGACCGGTCCGGTGGTGCTGCCGCCTTCGGCGGCCTGAGGCGCCGCCGGCTTCGGTGGCTTGGGGCGTGGGGGCTTGCTGGTGTGGATCAGGGCGGTGGCCTTGTCCATTTCGCCCGCGATCAGCTGCGGCAGCGCCTTGAGCGAACGGTCCAGCGCCTGTGCGATCGCGATGCGGTCATCGGGTGAGGGCTTCTTGAGCACCCAGTTCGCCACCTCGTTCTTGTTGCCCGGGTGGCCGATGCCGACGCGCAGCCGCCAGTAGTCCGGACTGCCCAGCTGGGCGTGGATGTCGCGCAGGCCGTTGTGACCGGCATGGCCGCCGCCCTTCTTGAGCTTGGCCTCGCCGGGGGGCAGGTCCAGCTCGTCGTGCACCACCAGCACTTCCTCGGGGGCGATCTTGAAGAAGCGTGCGAGTGAAGCGACCGACCTGCCCGAGAGGTTCATGAAGGTTTGCGGCTCGACCAGCCACACACTCTGGCCAGCCACATTGGCGCGTGCCACCAGACCGAAGTGTCCGCGCTCCATCTGCAACGCGGTCTTGAGGATGCGCGCCGCCTCGTCCACAAACCAGAAGCCGGCGTTGTGGCGCGTGTGCTCGTATTCAGGGCCCGGGTTACCCAGGCCAACAATCAGCTTGATCATGGTCGGCATTATCAAAGACGCGCAGGCATGAAAAAGGCCCGCCGGTGGCGGGCCTTCGGGGCAGACGGACAGCCGAGGCCACCCGACCGAAGAAGGATCACTTCTTCTTCTTGCCCTTCTTGTCGTCGGCGGCGACGGCCACCGGCGCGGCGATCACTTCTTCCACCGGCTCGACGACGGTGGCGATGGTGATGTCCTTGCGACCATGGGTGACGACCTTCACGCCGGCGGGCAGCTTCAGGTCACCCGTGTGGATGGTGGCACCCTTCTCGACCGCACCGAGGTTCACCTCGATGAACTCGGGCAGCTGCATGGCCAGGCATTCGATCTCGATTTCGGTCACGACGTGGTTGATCACGCAACGGTCGTTCTTGACGGCCGGCGAGGACTCGCCACCCACGAAGTGCAGCGGCACCTTCTTGTGCAGGCGGGTCTTTTCGTCCACGCGCTGGAAGTCCACGTGCAGGACCTGCGGCTTGTAGGGGTGGTACTGCACATCGCGCAGCAGCACTTTCTCGACCTTGCCACCCAGCTCCATGTCCAGGATGGAGGCGTGGAAGGCCTCCTTCTTCAGGGCGTGCCACAGGGCGTTGTGATCGAGTTCGATCGTGGTCGGGGCGGCGGTGCCACCAAAGACGATACCGGGCGCGCGACCGGTGATGCGCAGACGGCGGCTCGCACCCGTACCCTGCTTGGTGCGCTCAAAAGCGACGAATTGCATGACTGACTCCTGTTGAGGGGTTCCGCGACCAGAACGCCTCGGTTTGAAAAAGGCCGCCACGTGGCGACCTGCTTTTTGTCACCTCAGAACAGACCGTCCTGATCGGCGAACAACCTCATGACCGACTCACCCGAGGCGATGCGCGCGATGGTCTCGGCCATCAGCGGCGCCACGGAGAGCTGGCGGATCTTGTGGCAGGCCTGGGCGGCCTGCGACAGGGGAATGGTGTTGGTCACGACCACTTCGTCCAGGGCGTTGCCCTTGGCGATGCGGTCAATGGCCGGGCCCGAGAAGATGGCGTGCGTGCAATAGGCGTACACGTGTCTGGCACCGCGCTCCTTGAGCACCTCGGCGGCCTTGACCAGCGTGCCGGCGGTGTCGATCATGTCGTCCATGATCACGCAGTTGCGGCCCTCGATGTCGCCGATCACGTGCATCACCTCGGAGACGTTCGGCTTGGGCCGACGCTTGTCGATGATGGCCATGTCGCAGCCCAGCTGCTTGGCCAGTGCGCGGGCACGCACCACGCCGCCCACATCGGGCGAGACCACCAGCAGGTCATCGTAGTTCTTCTGGCGCAGGTCGCCCAGCAGCACGGGCGAGGCGTAGATGTTGTCCACCGGGATGTCGAAGAAGCCCTGGATCTGGTCGGCGTGCAGGTCCATGGTCAGCACGCGGGCCACACCCACCGATTGCAACATGTTCGCCACCACCTTGGCGGTGATGGGCACGCGGCTGGAGCGCGGGCGGCGGTCCTGGCGGGCGTAGCCGTAGTAGGGGATGACCACCGAGATGCGCTCGGCCGACGCGCGCTTGAGCGCATCGACCATGATGAGCAGTTCCATCAGGTTGTCGTTGGTCGGCGCGCAGGTGGACTGGATCACGAACACATGACGGGCCCGCACGTTCTGGGTGATCTCGACCGTGACCTCGCCGTCGGAGAACCGGCCCACATTGGCCGACCCCAGCTGCGTGTTCAGGTGCTGGGCGATCTCGGCGGCCAGCACGGGATTGGCGTTGCCGGTGAAGATCATGAAATCCGGCGAATGGGCGTTGGACGTGTTCATGTCGTGCATGGCGATCCCGGCGGCATCGATGGCGAAAAAAGAGGCCGCTCAACGCAACGTCTCGCGGCCTGTCTCTTGTGCTATGTATCAAAAAACTGGCAGGGGAGGAAGGACTCGAACCCTCGCATGCCGGAATCAAAATCCGGTGCCTTTACCAACTTGGCGACTCCCCTACGCAGGTCGTCCGGACGGCAAAAGCCAGCCAGACCACCTCAAACTTGTCGCAGGTTGCGCATCGACCGACAGGGCTGATGCACCAACGGGATTCTACCCCGTACACCAGTCTCGCAATGGATGCACATCCATGTTGCTGCATTCCCGGACCAGCCAGCCCTGTGGGGCTTGGACCAGACCTTGGGGTGTCCACATGGGAGCGAACACCGCGGTGCCTGAACCTGTCATGCGCCCTGGCAGACCTTGGCTTTGCAGCCACTGAATGCACAGCCCCACCTCGGGGCACAGCGCCTGCGCCACCGGTTGCAAGTCGTTGTGGCCGCTTGCCAGCAGTGCTGGCAGGCTCAGTTCACACAGTCCGCCGTCTCCGCTCGGGTCGTTTGCAGCAAAGCCTTGGATTGTAGCAGTTTTTGTGGCGCGTTGAAGATCGGGTGACGTGAAAATGCGCTGGGTCGATGCGCCAACCGGTGGCTTGACCACGACAAAGCGCGCCGGTGGGAGGCGCACCGGCGTGAGCCGCTCCCCCACACCTTCGACCCAGGCGTTGCGCCCGCCGATGAAAAAAGGCACGTCGGCCCCGAGTTGCAGACCGATCTCCGCCAGAGCTGTGCGGGTCAGGCCCAGGCCCCAGAGGCGGTTGAGCGCCAGCAGGCACGAAGCGGCGTCGGACGAGCCGCCCCCCAAGCCCGCCTCGGCCGGTATCTGTTTGTCCAGCGTGATGTCCACGCCCCAGGGACAGCCGGTCGCCTGCTTCAGGGCCATGGCGGCGCGCACCGTCAGGTCCAGGCTGGGCAGATGGCCCGGGCGGCTGTCGATGCGCCGGACGACGCCGTCGCGGCGAAGATCGAAATGCAGGGTGTCGCACCAGTCGATGAGCATGAAGACCGACTGCAGCAGGTGGTAGCCATCGGCCCGTCGGCCTGTGATGTGCAGGAACAGGTTGAGCTTGGCCGGCGCCGGAACGTCGCGCAGCTGCGACAGAAGCTCGCTGGGGTTGGCTGGGCTCATGGCTGGAACACGATGCGCAGTTCGACGGAGGGCGCCGGGTCGGAGCGACGGGCGGTGATGCGGCCTTCGGCATGGCGCGAGAGATCGGACGTCCAGCCGTGTGAGTCCTGGGGCTGCCCGTTCAACCAGGCAAACAAGGCGAATACCGGGAGCGGCGCACCGCCGAGTTCGCTGGTCAGCGCCTCCAGGCTGGCGCGGCGCACGACCTGCTCACCTTGCCGCAGTTCGGCCAAGTCCGCAGACCACGCCACCGTAGCCACGGTGTTGCCCAGGGGCGAGGTGAGCCGCAGCTCGCCGGCTTCGGGCGAACCGGTCAGTTCGAACCCGGCCAAAAACGACTGTGGCGGGTTGCTCGCCACCTGCATCGCCAACCGGCCGCTCCAGTGCATCTGCTCCGGCTTCGACGCGGGCGGGGTCGCGCAGGCGGCGAGCAGGCTGGCGCCCATTCCACACGCCAGTGCCAGCGCCAGGCGCCGCGTGGCGGGCCAACCGGCAGACCCGTTCATGGGTTGACGCGCAAGCGCTGGAGGGTGGACAGCAGGGTTTCGTTGTCGCTGGCCAGCAACAGGCCCTCGCGCCAGATTTTCATGGCCTGCTCGCGTTGCCCGCTGATCCAGAGCACTTCGCCCAGGTGCGCCGCGATTTCGGCATCGGGTCGTTTGTCGTAGGCCGCCTGCAGCAGCGTCAGGGCACGCTGGGTATTGCCCAGGCGGAACTCGACCCAGCCCAGGCTGTCCTGGATGTAGGCATCGTCCGGGGCCAGCTCGACGGCCTTCTCGATCAGTTGTTTGGCTTCGGGGAGGCGCACGCCGCGATCGGCCAGCGAATAGCCCAGCGCGTTGTAGGCATGGTGGTAATCGGGTTTGGCGGCGATCAGGCGGCGCAGCAGCCGCTCCATCTCGTCGAGTTTTCCGACCTTCTCGGCCATCATGGCCTGCTCGTAGAGCAGGTCGCCGTCATCGGGGAAACGGGCCACTGCGTCGCCGTACAGTGCATAGGCCTCCTGCCAGGCCTTCATGTCGCGCAGCAGCTGGGCTTCGGCCGCGATCTTCAGGCGCGCGTCTTCGGGTCGACGTTCGGGCTGGCTGCGCAGCAAGGCCCGGGCCTGCGGCAACTGCCCCTGCTTGGCGAGCAGGGAGGCACGGCGCATCTGGGCGGCCATGAGGTCGCTGGCGTTCTCGATGCGGTCCAGCCAGGCGGTGGCCGCCGCGTAATCCTTCTGCTTCTCGGCGATCTGGGCCATGAGCAGGTAGGCCTGGGTCAGGCTGCGTGCGTTGCGTCCATCGCCGGACTGACGGACCAGATTCATGTGGGTTTGCAGGGACTGCGTGGCAGCGGCCAGGGCGTTGTCCTGCACCTGCAGGGTGCCCAGCAACAGCCAGGGTTCGGGCAGGTCGGCTTGCTGGGTGGTGAGCTGGGTCAGCTGTGCGCGCGCTTCGGCGTTGCGCTGCAGGTCCAGGAGCACGCGGGCGTAGGCCAGCGACACGTTGGGCACCCCGGCCAAGCTGCGCGGGGCGGCGGCGAGGTGGGCCTTGACCACGGCTTCGGCGTCCTTCTGCCTGCGTTCCATCAGCTCCAGCGCCAGCAACGCGGGATAGGGCGACCCGGGGTCGGCCCGGTGTCCCGACTGGGCCGCCGCGAGGGCGGGCAGCATCTGGTCACTGGCCAGTTCCATGCGCCCCAGGGTGCTCCAGGCGGCGGCCGCGTGTGCGCGTTGCTGCAGCATGCCGGTCAGCGCTTCGCGAACCACGCGCAGGCCCAGCGCTTTGTCCGCGACGCGGGCATAGGTCTGGGGGATGGCGCTGATCACCGCGTCGCGCTCGGCCGCATCGCTGCGCTCGAGCAGGTTGCGCAGTGCCGACGCCGTTTCGCCCGGCCGGTTGAGGGCCAGCAGGATCTGCAGCACGTGCCGGTGGGCGTCCACCGACTCCGGCAGGGCTTGTGCCCAGGCCTGGGCCGCTGTCAGCGCCGCCTCGCCCGAACGCGACTGCAGCGCGACTTCGACCGCTCGGCGGAAAATCTGTCCGTCTTTCCGCTTGCGTGCGGCATCCAGAAGCAGCGAAAACCCCGCGCCCGGATCGCCCGCGGTGACCTGCATCTCGCCCTGCAGCAATTGGTAGAAAAGGGCCGCGTCGAGGTTGGAGCTGGGCGTGGCGGCCGGTATGGTGGCTGTGGTCGGCGGGGTGCTTGTCGACTGCGCGACGGCGGTCCAGGGCAGCACCGTCAACAGGAACCCCAGGAGCGCAGAGCGTGCGATCAAACCGACGCGCGCACGCCCTCGGGCCGGCTGGGCGTTACGGTGCAAGGTGTTCATCGGACCATGATAATGGATGCATTTCAGTGCTTCCGGTCGGACCCGGAAGTCCCCGGGACGTTCCCCCGAAACTTTGCCAGCAGCGAATTTCCCCGATGCCCGAATTGCCCGAAGTGGAGGTGACACGCCGTGGTTTTGCCGATCGCCTGGCGGGCGCCCGGGTGCTGGGCGTGGAGCTGGGAAAACCATTGCGCTGGCCGCTGGGTGTGGATCCGCAGTCGCTGGTGGATCGGGCGGTGAAGGTCGTCACCCGCAGAGGCAAGTACCTGCTGATCCACCTCGACGAGGGCCTGCTGTTGCTGCATCTGGGCATGTCGGGCAGCTTGCAGTTCGCCGAGCGCTTGTCTCCACGCGGCGTGCACGATCACTTTGACCTGGACACCACCCGTGGCCGCTTGCGCCTGCACGACCCGCGCCGTTTTGGCGCGGTCGTGTACGCGGACACACTGGACGCTCCGGTGGCGCGCAAGCTGCTGGGGGGGCTGGGGGTGGAGCCGCTGGAAGCGGGGTTTGATCCCCGCCGCTTCCATGCGGCCCTGCAACAACGGCGCGCCAGCATCAAACAGGTGCTGCTGGCCGGCGACATCGTGGTCGGTGTCGGCAACATTTACGCCTCCGAGGCGCTCTTCATGGCCGGTATGCGGCCCACGCTGCGCGCCGACCGGGTCAGCCGGCCGCGTGCGTTGCGCCTGCACGCGGCCATCGTGCAGGTGCTGCAGAAGGCGCTGGCGCTGGGGGGCAGCACCTTGCGCGACTTCTCGAGTGCCCAGGGCGAGAGCGGTTACTTCCAGCTCGACGCGATGGTTTATGGCCGGGAAGGCCAGCCTTGTCGTGTGTGCGGATCCCTCATCAAGGGCATTCGCCAGGGCCAGCGTTCGACGTTTTACTGCCCTCAGTGTCAAAAGCGCTGAAGCAGCGCCGATACTATAGACACCAGAACCCAAAGAACCGGTCCCATGAGCTTCAACCAGGAATTCGACGAACACGGCGCATGGCGCAAGCAGTTTGCCCTGCGCCTGAAACTCCTGTCCGAATGGCTGACCGACCACGACCTGCTGGAAGCCGGGGTCCGCGAACGGCTGGACCAGCTGCACGCCCAGGTCAAGAACGACAAGATCACGGTCGCCTTTGTCGCCGAGTTCTCGCGCGGCAAGTCCGAGCTGATCAACGCGGTCTTTTTTGCCGGGTACGGCCGCCGCATCATGCCCGCCAGCGCGGGACGCACCACCATGTGCCCGACCGAACTGGGCTACGACCCCGAAGTGCCGCCTTGCCTGCGCCTGTTGCCGATCGAGTCGCGCTTGCAGCCGCAGTCGCTGATGGACTGGCGCCATGCACCCGACAAGTGGGAACGCGTGAACCTGGATGTGAACGACCCGCAGCAACTGGCGCGCGCCATTCAGAAGGTGGCCGAGGTGCGCCGTGTGACGCCCGCCGAAGCCGCAGCGCTGGGGTTCTGGGACGATGAATCGCCCGACGACAACCCGCCCCTGGGCGGCGACGGACTGATCGAGGTGCCCAAGTGGCGGCATGCGCTCATCAACATGGCGCACCCCTTGCTCAAGCAGGGGCTGGTGATCCTGGACACACCGGGCCTCAACGCGATCGGCGCCGAACCCGAACTGACGGTGAGCCTGCTGCCGCAGGCGCACGCGGTGGTGTTCATCCTGGCGGCCGACACCGGGGTGACCAAGTCCGACCTGACCATCTGGCGCCAGCACCTGTCCACGCTGGGGCAAGGCCAGGAGGCGCGGCTGGTGGTGCTCAACAAGATCGACACCATGTGGGACGCGCTGAGCTCGCCCGAGCAGGTGCAGTTGCAGATCGCGGCCCAGCGGACCGATTCGGCCGACATCCTGGGGCTTTCACCGCTGCAGGTGATGGCGGTGTCCGCCCAGAAAGGCTTGCTGGCCAAAGTCAACCGGGACGACAGGCTGCTGCAGGCGAGCAACCTGATGGAACTGGAGACCGCGCTGGGTCAAGGCCTGCTCGGCCAGCGTCGCAAGATCCTCGGCGCCGCCGTGGCCCAGGGCATGAAGGCCCTGCGGCAGGAAACCGGACGGCTGGTGCACACCCGCGCGCGCGACCTGGTCGAACAGATCCAGGAACTCGAAGGCTTGCGTGGCAAGAACGTGGGTGTGATCAAGCAGATGCGCTTGCGCATCGAGCAGGAACAGGCTGACTTTGACGCCAGTGGGGCCAAGATCCAGGCTGTGCGTTCGGTGCATCTGCGCTTGCTCAAAGACCTGTTTGCCCTGCTGAGCACCACCCACCTCAAGGAAGCGGTGACCGAGTTGGCTCGGACCCTCAAACAGCCTGGCATCAAGCTGGGTGTTCGCCGGGCCTATGGGCAGACCTTCGAGCGGCTCGGCGCCGATCTGGCCAAAGCGGACCGTCTGGCGGGCGAAATCCAGTCCATGCTGGAAAGCAGCTTCAAGAACCTCAACGCCGAATACGGCTTCTCGCTGCAGCCGCCCACGCCACCGAAGCTGGCGCAGTACGGCAAGGATCTGGATCTGATCGAAAAGAGCCACCTGCAGTACCTCAGCCTGGGCAATGCCTTGCGGCTGGCGCAGCCGGAGTTTGCCGAGCGGCTGGCGCGGGCCCTCATGAGCCGCTTGCGCGTGATTTACGAAACCGCGGTCAATGAGATCGAACTGTGGAACAAGTCCGCTGCCGCTCAGCTGGACGCCCAGCTGCGCGAGCGCAGGCGCAACTTCGGACGCCGGATCGAAGCCGTGTCACGCATCCAGCAGGCAGCGGGCGGTCTGGACGAACGGCTGCGTGAACTGCAGTCCCAGCAGGCCCAGCTGCACCTGATGGACGCCAAGCTCACCGAGCTGACCGATCAGCTGCTGACGGTGCCCCTGAACGAGCCTGCGCCAGGACCCGAAGCCGTCCCGGCATGAGCGCCGCCGGGCCGCTCCCAAGGCGCTCAGCCCCGCAGTGCGCAGCACGCAGGGTAGTCCAGTGAGCGGTGCGAGTACCGCGGAGCGCACAACCGTGCCGGTCGGTTTTGCGGAGCGCCTGATCGCATGGCAGCGTGCCGCCGGTCGCCACGGGCTGCCGTGGCAGGGCACCCGGGACCCGTACCGGGTCTGGCTTTCCGAGGTGATGCTGCAGCAGACCCAGGTCAGCACCGTTCGCGACTACTACCCGAGATTCCTGGCGCGCTTCCCGGATGTGACCACCCTGGCGCAGGCCGCGCCGGACGCGGTGATGGCCATGTGGAGCGGCCTGGGTTACTACAGCCGCGCGCGCAACCTGCACCGCTGCGCCCAGGTGGTGGTGGCGGATCATGGCGGGGTGTTCCCCGCCGATGCACGCACCTTGCAAACCTTGCCGGGCATCGGGGCATCGACCGCTGCGGCCATTGCGGCGTTCTGCCACGGTGAGCGCATCTCCATCCTGGATGGCAATGTCCGTCGGGTGCTGACCCGACTGCTGGCTTTCGACGGTGACCTGGCTTCCGCCACACAGCAGCGGGTGCTGTGGCATCTGGCGCAGTCGCTGCTGCCCGCTCACCCCCGGGGTGACGACATGGCTGCGTACACCCAGGGCCTGATGGATCTGGGCGCCACCCTGTGCACGCGCAGCCGGCCCGCCTGCACAGGGTGTCCCGTCCTGGATCTGTGCCGAGCCGGAACCGAAGGCACGGCAATGCACTACCCGGTGAAGACGCGCACCCTCAAGCGGCGGCACGAAAGCTGGTGGCTGCTCGTGCTGCGCGCGCGGGTCGAGGAGGAGTCCCAGGTCTGGCTGCAACGCCGGCCCATGAGCGGGATCTGGGCCGGGCTGCACTGCACGCCGGTGTTTGTCAGCGAAGCCGAGGCGTTGGCCGCCGTGCCTGGTGGGGCCGTCCAGGTGCTCGAACCGGTGGCGCACAGCCTCACACACCGCGAACTGCGTTTGCATCCCTTGCTGCTGGATGTGCCCGCAGGCATGAGTCTGGCCGACGGTCGCTGGTGGGCCATGCGGGCGCTTCAGGGCGTGGGGCTGCCCGCGCCGCTGCGCAGCCTGCTCGATCGCCTGCCTGACTGAGCCGATCAGGCGCGCGGTGTCGCTCCCGGCCACCCGGCGGCTTCGCGGTGGCGCACCCGGGTGGCCCAGTCGGTGCCAAAGGCCGCGCCGAGCCGCTCGGCCAGGTAGACCGAGCGGTGCTGGCCGCCGGTGCAGCCCAAGGCCACGGTCACATAGCTGCGGTGATCGGCCTTCATCTGGGGCAGCCACTCCCCCAGAAACTGCGCGATCTGCTGCTCCATGCGTTGCACCTGGGGCTGCCGCGTCAGGTAGTCGGCCACCGGCGCGTCGCGTCCGGTCAGGGGCTTGAGTGCGGGGATGTAGTGCGGGTTGGGCAGCATGCGCACGTCGAACACGAAGTCCGCGTCGATCGGAACCCCCCGCTTGAAGGCGAACGACTCAAAGACCAGGGTCAGGCCCGCCTGTGCGCTGCCGATCAGGTCCTTGATCTCGGTGCGCAGCTGTGAGGGCAGCAGCAAACTCGTGTCGATCACCTTGGCCTGCTCGCGCAGCTGGCTCAGCAGCTCGCGCTCGTGTCCGATGGCATCGGTCAGTGCGCGGTGCCTGTCGTCGTCGGTGTGGTGCAGCGACAGCGGGTGGCGCCGGCGGGTTTCCGAGAAGCGGCGCACCAGGGTGTCGGTGGTGGCGTCCAGGAACACGACGCGCAGATGCACTGTGCCGGTGGACTGGCGCAGTTGGTCGAGCTGCTGGGGCAGACCGGGGAGCGAGCCCGCGCTGCGCACGTCGATGGCAATGGCGACTTTGCGGGCGCCGTGGCTCTGCTCCACGGCAATGAAGGGCAGCAGCAGTTCGGGCGGCAGGTTGTCCACGCAGTAGTAGCCCAGGTCCTCCAGCGCGGTCAGCGCGACCGACTTGCCCGAGCCCGACATGCCCGTGACCAGCAGCAGGTCGATGGTGGGGGCGGTGGACACGGGGATGTTCATGCGGTCAGCAGTTCGCGGGCGTGGGCCAGCGACACCTCGGACTGGTCATTGCCACCGAGCATGCGCGCCAGTTCACGCACCCGTTCCTCGAGGTCGATCGGTGTCACCCGGCTCACGGTCTGTCCGGTGCTGCGATGCTTGCTCACCAGCAGGTGATGGTCTGCGCAGGCGGCCACCTGGGGCAGGTGGGTCACGGCCAACACCTGACGGTCCTGTCCGAGCTGGCGCATCAGTTGACCCACGGTGTGGGCAACGGCGCCACCGATGCCCGAGTCCACCTCGTCAAAGATCAGCGTGGGTGCCTGCCCCAGTCGGCTGGTGACCACCGAAATGGCCAGCGCGATGCGGGAGAGTTCGCCCCCCGAAGCCACCTTGCCGACGGGGCGCGGTGTCACACCGGCATGGCCGGCGACCAGGAACTCGATGTGTTCCCTGCCGTGCGCCTGGGGTTCGTCCGAGGGGGTCAATGCCACTTCGAAGCGGCCCCCTTGCAGGCCGAGGGTCTGCATGATGTCGGTCACGGCCCGGGCGAGCCGGGGCGCTGCCTGGTGTCGCTGGGCGCTCAGGGACTTGTGCTCGGCGTCCAGCGCCTTGCGGGCCTCGCGTTCGGTCTGTTGCAGGCTGGCCAGATCCAGCGCCTGATCCAGCGCCGCGAGTTCGGCTTTCCATTGCGCCAGCAACTCCGCCAGCTCTTCAGGCGGCCGGCGGAAGCGGCGTGCGAGCGAAAGCCACAGTCCCAGGCGTTCGTCCAGTGCCTCCAGCCTTGACGGGTCAAGTTCGGTGTGGCGGCCGTACTGCGCGACGCTGTGCGCCGCGTCCTGCACCTGTGCGAGTGCCGCTTCCAATGCTTCGATGGTGGGGGCGAACCGGGGTTCGATGTGGGCCTGTGCTTGCAGGGTGGTCAACGCGCGGTGGATCAGGCTCGCCGCGCTGGGATCGTCGTCGTCCAGGACTGTGCCCGCAAGCCGGGCGGCGTCCAGCAGCGCCTGGGCATGGGCCAGGCGGCTGTGCTGGGCATTGAGTTCGTCCCATTCACCCGCAGCGGGTGCCAGCTTGTCGAGTTCCCCGACCTGCCAGGCCAGGCGCTCGCTGTCCTGCTGCAGGCTGGCCTGTCCGCTCAACGCAACTTCCAGCACCTGGCGGGACTGGCGCCAGCGCGCCCAGGCCTGGACGGCGGCGCGTGTGTCGATCTGACCGAACCCATCGAGCAGGGCACGCACCGCGTCACTGCGCGTCAGGCTTTGCCACGCGTGCTGGCCGTGGATGTCCACCAGCTCGCTGGCCAGGGCCTTGAGCTGTGCCAGGGTCGCGGCGCTGCCATTGATCCAGGCCCGGCTGCGGCCATCGGTGTCCACCGTTCGGCGAAGCAGCAAAGTGTCTTCCGCCGCGAAACCCTGGTCTTCGAGCCAGGCGTTGACAGCGGTCGAGCCATCGAACTCGGCGGCGACTTCGCACCGCGCCGCGCCTTCGCGCACCACGCCGCTGTCGGCGCGGGCACCCAGCGCCAGTTGCAGGGCGTCGATCAGGATGGACTTGCCGGCGCCGGTCTCGCCGGTCAGCACACTGAAGCCACTGGCCAGCTCAAGGTCCAGCGCAGGGACGATGACGAAGTCGCGCAGGGCGATGCGGCGGAGGCTCATGGAAGTCGTTGGCGGAAAAACGGGCGGTTCAGAGACGCATATTTTGACCGCGAATCAGGCGCCTTCGTTCCAGTGCAGCTTCTTGCGCAGGGTGTCGAAATAGCTCCAGCCAACCGGGTGCAGCAGGCGCAGCGTGTGTTCGGATCGGCGCACCACGATGCGGTCGCCGTGCAGCAGGCTGGTGAGCGACTGCATGTCGAAATTGGCGCTGGCATCCTTGCCCGAAACGATTTCCACCGCGATCTCGCTGTGTGCCGGCAGCACGATGGGGCGGTTGGACAGGGTGTGCGGTGCGATCGGCACCATCACCCAACCGCCGATGGCGGGGTGCAACAAAGGCCCCCCCGCGGACAAGGCGTAGGCGGTGGAACCCGTGGGTGTGGCGATGATCAGGCCGTCGGCGCGCTGGTTGGCCACGAAATGGCCGTCCACTTCCACACGCAGCTCGATCATGCTGGCCACGCCGCCGCGGTTGACCACCACGTCGTTCAGCGCGGTGGCTTCGAACACGCAGCGTCCGTCGCGCCAGACGCTGGCGGCGATCAGCGCACGTGGATCTTCTTCGTACGCTCCGCGCAGCATGGGTCCGAGTTTCTCGCGGTAGCTGTCGATCGGAATGTCGGTGATGAAACCCAGGCGGCCCTGGTTGATACCTACCAGAGGAACGCCATAGCGCGCCAGCTGGCGACCGATGCCCAGCATGGTGCCGTCTCCGCCCACGACCAGTGCCAGCTGGCACGCCCGGCCAATGGCCGCCACATCCAGCGAGGGGTACTGCAGCAGGCCGGTGTTCAGCGCAGTGTCCTGCTCCAGCGACACGTCACAGCCCTGGTCGTGCAGGAAATGGGCGATCTCGTCCACCGTGTGGCGCGAGCCCGGAGCCTGGTACTTGCCCACGATCGCCACGTGCGGAAAGCGCAGAACCCCGCTGGGGGGGGTCTTGTGCGAGGGGTGACTCATGCACAAATTACAACACAGCGCCCTGCATGCCCAGGTAACGGCAAACCCTTGTTCCTGCGGGTCCGCATGGCGAGAAAACCCAATCAATGGCTGGCAATGGGTAACGGCAAACCCTTGTTCCTGCGGGTCCGCATGGGACTTGGGCGTCCGTAAAATGGAGCCATGCTGGATGACCGTTCCAAGTTGCTCCTCAAGGCCCTGGTCGAGCGCTATATCGCCGACGGTCAGCCCGTGGGTTCGCGGACCCTGGCCAAGGCGGCGGGGCTGGAGCTGTCGCCGGCGACCATCCGCAACGTGATGAGCGACCTGGAGGAGCTGGGCTTGATCGCCAGCCCACACACCTCGGCCGGGCGCATCCCGACCGCGCGGGGCTATCGCCTGTTCGTTGACACCATGTTGACCGTGCGCCGCGAGGCCCTGGCTTCTGTGGCCGACATGGCCGCGCCAGGCATCGAGTCGGGGCAGCCGCAACGTGTCATCAGCCACGCGGCCCAGATGCTGTCGAACCTGTCCCAGTTCGTGGGCGTGGTGATGACGCCGCGCCGCGCCTCGGTGTTCCGGCACATCGAATTCCTCAGCCTGTCGGAACGGCGTGTGCTGGTGATCCTGGTCTCGCCCGACGGCGACGTGCAGAACCGCATCATCCATACCCAGGTGAACTTCACCCAGGCCCAGTTGCTGGAGGCCGCCAACTTCCTGAACGCGCACTACGCCGGCCTGACCATGGAAGAAGTGCGTGCCCGCCTGAAGACCGAGCTGGAAGCCCTGCGTGGCGAGATCGCGATGCTGATGCAGGCGGCGGTGGAGATCGGTGCCGACGCCGGTGCGCAGCGCGACGAAGTCGTGGTCTCGGGCGAGCGCAACCTCCTGTCGGTCAGCGAACTCTCCAGCGACATGGGAAACCTGCGCCGCCTGTTCGACCTGTTCGAGCAGAAGACCCAACTGGTGCGCCTGCTGGATGTTTCGGCGCAGGCCGACGGCGTGCGCATCTACATCGGCGGTGAAAGTCAGGTGGTGCCGTTCGAGGACCTGTCGGTGGTCACGGCACCTTACGAGGTGGATGGGCAGGTGGTCGGCACGCTGGGCGTGATCGGCCCGCAGCGCATGTCCTACGAGCGCATGATCCAGATCGTGGACGTGACGGCCAAGATGGTCAGCAATGCCCTGAGCCACAACAAGTGAGGCAGGGCCTGCCTCTACAATCGCCGCTCGCGTGGGCCGTTAGCTCAGTTGGTCAGAGCAGAGGACTCATAATCCTTTGGTCGTTGGTTCAAGTCCAACACGGCCTACCAGAAAATTCATGCTATAATTCAAGTCTTCGCGGCTGTAGCTCAGCTGGATAGAGTACTTGGCTACGAACCAAGGGGTCGTGGGTTCGATTCCTGCCAGCCGCGCCAAATGAATAGCCCGCAGCCAAAAGCTGCGGGCTTTTTCATTTCTGGTTTTCCGCCGATCAAGCCATGGCTCGACGCTGCGACGCGGTGGGCCCGCCGTACCCATGAACAAGGCATTCACCCGCGAGTCCGATCAGGAAGATGACGATGATGGCCTTCCCGTGGCCGCGCCCATCCCCGGTGGCAAGAACTACATCACCCGGGCTGGCTTTGATCGCCTGCGTGCCGAGCTGTTCCAGCTGATGGACGAAGAGCGTCCGCGGGTGGTGGAGATCGTCCACTGGGCCGCCAGCAATGGGGACCGTTCCGAAAACGGGGACTACCTGTATGGCAAGAAACGTCTGCGTGAGATCGATCGGCGTATCCGTTTCCTGACCCGCCGCCTGGAGAATGCCGAGGTGGTGGACGCGTCGCTGCACCTCGGGGGTGACCAGGTGTTTTTCGGAGCGACGGTCTGCTACGCCGACTCCGATGGTCGGGAGACCACGGTGACCATCCTGGGTGTGGACGAAGCCGACAGCGCACAGGGGCAGATCAGCTGGATCTCTCCGGTGGCTCGCGCTCTGCTGAAGGCGCGGGTGGGCGATGTGGTGCGCCTGGTGGTGCCCGGTGGCGCGCAGGACCTCGAGATCCTCTCGGTGCGTTATCCCGAGTCGACCGCAAGCTGAGCGGCTTGCGGTCAGGGCTTGAAGCGCTGGACCTTGAGCACCGACGTGGTGCGCCTGAGGCTGCGCAACACGTCCGCCAGGTGCTGCCGGTCCCGCACCGCGATCGAGAAGCGGATGTCGGTGGCTGTCTGCGCGGGCTCGTCGCCCATGTCCACGTGGGTGATGTCGGCCTCGGCCTGTGCGATGGCCGAGGCCACGCGCGCCAGCACGCCTTTGCCGTTGGTGACGGTGACCACCACGGAGGTCTCAAATGGGCGCACGGGTTCGTCGCCCCACTCCACCGGCAGGAAACGCTCGCTGTCACGGGCCAGCAGCCGCTTGCCGGTCGGGCAGTCTTCGACGTGCACCACCAGGCCCTCGCCGCGGCCGAGATAGCCCACGATCCGGTCGCCCGGTATGGGCTTGCAACAGGACGCATACTGGACCGACAGCCCCTCGCTGCCATCGAGACTGACCACGCCCTGGCCAGCGGTGTCGTCCTGACCGCTGGCATAGCGTTCGGTGCTGATGAGCAAGGCATCGGGTTTCAGCCCGGTTTCGGCCAGCAACACCGCCAGTTTCTTGGCCACCATGTTGGCAATGCGCTTGCCAGTTCCGATGTCGGACAGCAGTTCGCTGCGCGTCTTGTTGCCGGTAAAGCGCAGCAGTTTCTCCCAGGTGGGCCTGAACTCGCCACTTTCGTCCGGCAGGGTGGGGATGCCCTCGGAGCGCAAGGCCTGGCCGAGCATGCGTTCGCCCAGTTCGTGCGACTTCTCGTGGGCCAGCGTCTTCAGGTGGTGCCGGATCTTCGAGCGTGCACGGCCGGTTTTGACGAACGATAGCCACGCCGGATTCGGTTCCGCATGATCGCCGGTGATGATCTCGACGATGTCGCCATTGTTCAGCTCGGTGCGCAGCGGGCGCTGCTCGCCGTTGATGCGGGCGTCCACCGCGCGGTTGCCCACGCCACTGTGGATGGCGTAGGCGAAATCCATCACCGTGGCGCCACGCGGCAAGGCCAGGATCTTGCTCTTGGGCGTGAACACGTAGACCGCGTCGGGGAACAGGTCGATCTTGATGTGGTCCCAGAACTCGCTCGCGTCGTGCGTCTCCTGCTGGATGTCCAGCAGCGACTGAAGCCACTGCGTGCCCAGACGCTGCGAGGTGTCGCTGTTGGGTTCGTTGGCCTTGTACAGCCAGTGGGCCGCCACACCCGATTCGGCCACCACGTCCATCGCGTGCGTGCGCAGCTGGAACTCGATGTTGGTGCCGAAGGGGCCGATCAGCGTCGTGTGCAGCGACTGGTAGCCGTTGACCTTGGGGATGGCCACATAGTCGCGGAACTTGCCTGGCACCGGCTTGTAGAGCTGGTGCAGCACACCCAGCGCGGTGTAGCAGTCGGTCAGTTCGGGCAGGATGATGCGAAAACCGTAGATGTCGGTCACCTGCGAGAACGACAGGTGTTTGCTGTCCATCTTGCGGTAGACCGAGTAGAGCGTTTTCTCACGCCCCATGATGCGCACCGTCAGTCCCTGGCGCAAGAATGCGGCTTCGACTTCCTGCTGCACGCGGGTGATCAGGTCTTTGCGCCGGTTGCGCGACTTGTTCAGCGCCTTGGACAGCACCTGGTAGCGCCAGGGGTGCAGGTAGTTGAACGACAGGTCCTGCAGTTCGCGGTACGTGAAGTTCAGTCCCAGCCGGTGGGCAATCGGTGCGTAGATCTCCAGGGTCTCGCTGCTGATGCGCTGCCACTTGCTGCGTGGCATGTCGCCCATGGTCCGCATGTTGTGGGTGCGGTCGGCCAATTTGATCAGGATGACGCGCACGTCCTTGGCCATGGCCAGCAGCATCTTGCGGAAGCTCTCGGCCTGGTTCTGTTCGCGGGTGTCGAACTCCAGCTTTTCCAGTTTGGTCAGTCCGTCCACCAGTTCGGCCACCGGTGCTCCGAACCGTTCCACCAGTTCGTGCTTGGTGATACCGCAGTCTTCGATCACATCGTGCATCAGGGCGGCCATCAGGGCCTGGGCGTCCAGCTTCCATTCCGCGCACTGCGCCGCCACCGCGATCGGGTGGGTGATGTAGGGGTCTCCGTTCTTGCGCATCTGGCCCAGATGCGCCTCGTCGGCCAGCCGGTAGGCCTGGCGAATCTGCTCGATGTCGTTCGCTGGCAGATATTCAAGCTTGCCCAGCAGCGCTGCGAAACTGGCCGAGGCTGCGCTGGCCGAAGCCGCTGGCGCGGCAGGCGCAGCGGTTCTGGCTTTGCGGGCGGCCGATGCCGCTAGGGTGGACATCCCCATACTTTAGCGCGATAAGCCTTTGTGCGTTGCCTCGCGGGCGCGGCTGGTCCGGGGCAAAAAAAACACCGCCGAGGCGGTGTTTTTTCAAGATCGCCGGGTCTGTGCGATCAGACCGGGACCTTCTTGAGCATTTCCAAGCCGACTTTGCCTTCGGCGATTTCACGCAGGGCCGTCACGCCGGGCTTGTTCTTGCTTTCGATCTTGGGGGCATGGCCCTGGCTGAGCATGCGGGCCCGGTAGGTGGCGGCCAGCACCAGCTGGAAGCGGTTGGGGATTTTTTCCAGGCAGTCTTCGACGGTGATGCGGGCCATGGCAGAAAGCTCTCTGTTTCAGTGGATGTGGAGGGCGCCAAAAGTGTCGGCTCGGACAATTCGCTGCGCGACGTACCGCAGGCGCTGGGCATGAACGATGGCCTTGAGGTCGAACAAGGCACGCTCAAATAACTCGTTGATTATAACGAAGTCGAAAGACCGTACGTGCTCCATCTCCTGCGCGGCGTTCTTCAGCCGCAGCTCGATGGTTTCGGCACTGTCCTCGTTGCGCCGTTCCAGGCGCGAGCGCAATTCTTCCCAGCTGGGCGGCAGGATGAAGATCAGCACGGCGTTGGGAAAGATGCGCTTGACCTGGATGGCGCCCTGGAAATCGATCTCCAGCACCACGTCCGCACCCTGGGCCATGCGTTGTTCGATGGCCGCCTTGGAGGTGCCGTAGCGGTTGCCATGCACGTTCGCCCATTCCAGGAAGGCGTCCTGGGCCACCATCTGGTCGAAGGTATCCTGGCTGACAAAGAAGTACTCGCGGCCGTGCACTTCCTGCCCACGCGGCGCGCGGGTGGTGTGCGACACCGAGGGCGAGACGCGTTGGTCCAGCTCCATCAGGGCCTTGACCAGGCTGGACTTGCCCGCTCCGCTGGGGGCCGCGACAACAAAGAGGTTTCCGGGGTACTGCATGGGATTATTCGATGTTCTGGACCTGTTCGCGCATCTGTTCGATGAGCACTTTCATGTCCACGGAGATGCGCGTGAGTTCCAGACTGGACGATTTGGAACCCAGGGTGTTGGCTTCCCGGTGCAGCTCCTGGATCAGGAAGTCCAGCCGTTTGCCGGCTTCGCCACCTTTGCGGATCAGTCGTTCGATTTCCATCAGGTGGGCGTCGAGCCGGGTCAGTTCTTCGGCCACGTCGATCCGGATCGCAAACGCGGTGGCTTCGGTCAGGGCGCGGTCGTTGGCCGCATCGGCGCTCACGGCGGATCCGCCAGCCCCCAGGGCTTCATTCCAGCGGTCCAGGAAGCGCTGGCGTTGCTGGGCCACGAGTTGCGGGATCAGCGGCTGAGCGTCCGCCGCCAAGCGGTGCAGTTGCTGCAGACGGTCCAGCAGCATGGCCGTCAGGCGCTGGCCCTCGCGCTGGCGCGCATCCACCAGGCCGTCCAGCGCGGTCTGCGCCAGCGCCATCAGGCCCTCGTGCAGCCCGCCGGGCAGGTTCTGCTGGCGGTTGGTGAGCTGCAGCACTTCGGCCACACTCAGCGCCGCCGCCTTGGGGCACCAGGCCTGGACACTGTCCTGAAGACCGACGATCTTCTGCAGATCGGCAGGGCTGGGGGTGCGCAGACCGCTGTCGGCACGGCCTTCGATCCAGGCCCGCACCTCCACCTTGCCGCGCTTGAGGCGGGAGCCCAGCAGCTCGCGCAGGGCGGGTTCGGTACCACGCAGGTCGTCCTGGAGTTTGAAGGCGAGATCGAGAAAGCGGCTGTTGACCGAGCGGATCTCCAGACCGAGCGCGGGCTGCGCCGCTTCCGGACTGCCCGTGGAAGGGCTGCCGCTGTGGGCTGTGGCATAGCCGGTCATGCTGTAAACTGCCATCGGACTGGTGACCCATCTGGTTGAGTGGTCCAAAACGAGGCGTTCCGGAAGCCATTCGAATTATGTCAAAGGTCAAACCCGCCCCCTTGCCGCCGGACACCGTGATTGGCGGATATCGCATTGTCCGCAAGGTGGCTGCCGGTGGCTTCGGGGTGGTTTACCTGGCGGTGGACACCGAAGGCCAGCAGGTGGCGGTCAAGGAATACCTGCCTTCTTCGCTGGCCTCGCGCGCACCCGGCGAACTCCTGCCCCAGGTGCAGCCTGAAAAGCTGTCGCTGTACCGGCTGGGCCTCAAGAGCTTTTTTGAAGAAGGCCGGGCGCTGGCCCAGATCTCCCACCAGTCGGTGGTGAGCGTGCTCAACTTCTTCCGCGAGAACGAGACGGTCTACATGGTCATGAACTACCTGGAGGGCGCATCCCTGCAGGAATTCATCATCACGGCACGCGAACTCAAGAAGCAGAAGGTGTTCCGCGAGTCCACCATCCGCTCGCTGTACGACGAGGTGCTGCGCGGCCTGCGCATCGTGCATCAGCACAAGATGCTGCACCTGGACATCAAGCCGGCCAACATCTTCGTGACCGACGACAACCGGGCGGTGCTGATCGACTTCGGCGCCGCGCGCGAGGTGCTGAGCAAGGAAGGCAATTTCATCCGCCCGATGTACACACCCGGTTTTGCCGCGCCCGAGATGTACCGCCGCGACTCCAGCATGGGGCCGTGGACCGATATCTACGCGATCGGCGCCTGCATCTATGCCAGCATGCAAGGCTATCCGCCCAACGACGCGCCTCAGCGGCTGGAAAAAGACCGTCTGTCGCTGGCCTTGTCCCGCTTGCGCGGCGTGTACTCCGACAACCTGATCGAAGTGGTCGAATGGTGCATGTCGCTCGATCCGCTCTCGCGCCCGCAGTCGGTTTTCGCCCTGCAGAAGGAACTCAGCCGCGAGACCGAGCGCAGCTACACCAAGCTCACCGTGGCCGAGAAGATGCGGTTGCAGTTCGACAACATCGTCTCCGACAACAAGAAGTCGCCGCGCAAGTCGACCGTCGCCGGTACCAAGTTCAGATGAAGTTTTCGGTCTACCAGATCAGCCGCCAGGGTGGTCGGGAACGCAATGAGGACCGGATGGGCTACGCCTACACGCGCGAGTCGGGCCTGTTCGTGCTGGCCGACGGCATGGGTGGCCACCCCGAAGGCGCCATGGCCGCGCAACTGGCGCTGCAGACCTTTTCGGCCTACTTCCAGAAAGCCGCCAATCCCACGGTGCGCGAAGTGCCGGAGTTCCTCTCCAGCGCGCTGATGGCGGCGCACCACCAGATCATCCGCTACGCCGCCGAAAAGGGCATGCTGGACACGCCGCGCACCACGCTGGTGGCGGCGGTCATGGAGCGCAGCCATGTGCACTGGGTGCATTGCGGGGATTCCCGGCTGTACATCGTGCGCAACGGCGAACTGCTCACGCGCACGCGCGATCATTCCTACATGGAGCAGCAGGCGCACCTGGGTCGCAACACCCAGCACATCAACCGCAACATCCTCTTCACCTGCCTGGGTTCGCCCGCCAAACCGGTGTTCGACCTTTCTGGCCCGGTGCAGTTGCAGCAGGGTGATCGCGTCCTCCTCTGTTCGGACGGTCTTTGGGGCACGGTCAAGGACTTCGAGATCACCGATGAGCTGTCCAAGCGTCCGCTGGAGCAGGCGGTGCCCGAACTCGTCGAAATGGCGCTCAAGCGCGGTGGACCGCGGTGCGACAACGTGACCGTGCTGGCCATGGAGTGGGAAACCCCCGACGAATTCCAGACCACGCGCGTGTCCACCGAAGATATCGAAGACGGCGTATTTGCCTCCACCATCCAGTCGGGTGTGCCCGATCCCACGATCGAGGACATGGACGACGAGGCGATTGAGAGGTCGATCGCCGAGATCAACGAAGCGATCCGCCGCACGGCAGAAAAGAACGCGTAAATCCCCTGCGCCGCTGCGCGTCTTCCCCATGAGGGGGACACCACCGGTGGCCCGGCGAAGCCGGTTCCACGGTGCGTGCCAGACAACGGAGCGTGGCGCTTCATCCACTTCAAAGAGCCATTTTTCATGACGACTTCTTCCCGTCCCGGCCAGCGTGCCAACGATGCCCTGCGCCCCGTGCGCATCACCCGCGGCTATACCATGCACGCCGAAGGTTCGGTGTTGATCGAGTTCGGCCACACCAAGGTGCTGTGCACCGCGTCGGTGGAAGAGAAGGTGCCGCCACACCAGAAGGGCAGCGGCGAAGGCTGGGTGACGGCCGAATACGGCATGCTGCCGCGCGCCACGCACACCCGCAGCAGCCGCGAAGCGGCCAAGGGCAAGCAGAGCGGGCGCACGCAGGAAATCCAGCGCCTGATCGGCCGTTCGCTGCGCGCGGTGTTCGACCTCAAGGCCTTGGGTGAGCGCACGATTTCGCTGGACTGCGACGTGCTGCAGGCCGATGGCGGCACCCGTACCGCCAGCATCACCGGGGCCTTCGTGGCGGCGCAGGATGCGGTGAACCGGCTGATCGCCGAAGGCAAGCTGGCGACCTCGCCGATCAAGGACCATGTCGCCGCGATCTCGGTCGGCATCCTGGACGGCCAGCCGCTGCTGGACCTGGAATACGTCGAAGACTCGGCCTGCGACACCGACATGAACGTGGTGATGACCGGCGCCGGCCACTATGTGGAAGTGCAGGGCACGGCCGAGGGCGCGGCCTTCACCCGCAAGGAAATGGACGCGCTGCTGGCGCTGGCCGACAAGGGCATCGGCGAGCTGATCGTGGCGCAGAAGAGGTCGCTCGGCCAATGAAGCTGGTGCTCGCGTCGAACAACAAGGGCAAGCTGGCCGAGCTGCAGGCGCTGTTTGCGCCGCTGGGCGTGGAGCTGGTGCGCCAGGCCGACCTGGGCATTCCCGAGGCGCCCGAACCGCACCGCACCTTCATCGAGAACGCGCTGGCCAAGGCACGGCACGCATCGCAGGTCAGTGGCCTGCCGACGCTGGCCGACGACGCGGGTCTGTGCGTCGAGGCCTTCGGCGGCCGGCCCGGCGTGGACACGGCGTTCTACGCCACACAGTTCGGCTACGAAAAGGGCGACGACAACAACGTGCGCGCCTTGCTGGAGCAGATGCAAGGCATTGCCGACCGGCGTGCGGCGCTGGTGAGCACGCTGGTGGCGCTGCGCAGTGCCGACGACCCGGAACCGCTGGTGGCCACGGGCCGCGCGGCGGGTCTGATCACGCAGGAGCGCATCGGCGACCAGGGCTTCGGCTTCGATCCCGTGCTGCTGCTGCCCCCGTTCGGCAAGACCTTCGCGCAGCTGCCGGCCGAGGTGAAGAACGCCAACAGCCACCGCGGCAAGGCGGCTCAGCAGATGTTGGCGCTGATGCGGGAAAGATGGTTCGCCACGACATGAGCGAAACCCCGCACTGGAGCGACATCCGCCACTGGATGCGCCCTGGCACCCTACAGCTGCAGGGCCTGCCGCCGCTGTCGCTCTACATCCACCTGCCCTGGTGCCTGAAGAAGTGCCCGTACTGCGACTTCAACTCGCACGAGTGGAGCGCCACCTCGGCGCCGGGCCAGCCGCTGCCGGAGCAGCCCTACCTCGACGCACTCCGCGCGGACCTGCAGGCCGCGCTGCCGCTGATCTGGGGCCGCCCGGTGCACACCGTCTTCATCGGCGGTGGCACGCCCAGCCTGTTCTCGCCCGAGGCGATCGACCGCCTGCTCGGCGACGTGCGGGCATTGGTCAAGCTGGATGCCGATGCCGAGATCACCCTGGAAGCCAACCCGGGCACGTTCGAGAAAGACCGCTTCAAGGCCTTCCGGCAGGCGGGTGTGACGCGCCTGTCCATCGGGGTGCAGAGTTTCTACGACGTGCACCTGAAGGCCCTGGGCCGGGTGCACGACGGGGCGCAAGCGCGTGCGGCGGTGGAGGAGGCGGCGGGCGCCTTCGACACCTTCAACCTGGACATCATGTATGCGCTGCCGGGGCAGACGCTGGCGCAATGCGAGACCGACATCCGCACGGCGCTGGGCTTCAACCCGCCGCACATCTCGATCTACCACCTGACGATCGAACCCAACACGGTGTTCGCCAAGTTCCCGCCGCAGGTGCCCGAGGATGACGACGCTTATGCGATGCTGGACCGCATCACCGAACTCACCGCCGAACAGGGTCTGGAGCGTTACGAAGTCTCGGCCTACGCGCGGCGCGGCCACCGCAGCCGGCACAACCAGAATTACTGGCAGTTTGGCGATTACCTCGGCATCGGCGCGGGGGCGCACAGCAAACTGAGTTTTGCGCACCGCGTGGTGCGCCAGGTCCGCGCGCGCGAGCCGCGCCTGTACATGGACAAGGCGCTGGCCGGCGACGCGGTGCTGAGCGTGGACGAAGTGGCTCGGCGCGACCTGCCGTTCGAGTACATGCTCAACGCGCTGCGCCTGCGCGAAGGCTTCAGCCTGAACGACTTCGGTGCCCGCACCGGCCTGCCGTTGTCCGTCATTGAGCCGTCGCTGCAACAGGGGCAGCGCCGAGGCTGGCTGCAGCAAGAGGGTGACTGGGTCCGGCCCACGGACCGCGGCTTCGATCTGCTCAGCGACTTGCAGGGGCTGTTCCTGCCGGACTGACGCCAACGGCGCGGTGCGCGGATTCGGAGTCCTGCCGGCTTGCGGAGGTGGACCCTGGCTGGCACCAGCCAGACGCGGTCATGTGGTGCTTGGTTGATCGGTGCTGGTCACCAGTCCGGACAGGTCCACGGCATCGATCTGCGCCTGCAGCAGGTCTTGCGGATAGGTGCTGCGCAGCGGTGCGCCGATGGGCAGTTCCAGCAGCACGTCCAGATGGTGGGCGTTGTCCTGCTTGAAGCGCAGGCAGCCACCGTGCAGCTGCAGGATGCGCTGGGTCATGGGCAGGCCGATGTGCAGGCGCTCAGCCTGATCGGTCGGATTGGCATGGACACCGTCGCCTGGCTGGAAGGAGGCGGCAGCTTGCTGGGCAAGCACTGCGGCCGACAGCAATCCGGCATGGCGGATGTGGACCAACAGTTGGCCGCCCTCTGAGCGAAAGCGGATCCCGACCACAACACCGTCTGTCGACCGAACGCCTTCTCGCGCACCACGCACCGCCTGGTGCAGGCATTCGTGCAGCGCCCGGTGCAGCAGGCGCCGACTCCCGAAAACCGGCGGCATATCGTCGCAATCCCCTTCAATGACGAAGTGCACGCCCATGCTCTGGGCCAGTGGTGCCAGATTCCGGGCGATGCCTTTCACCATGTCCGGGACCAGCAGGCTTTCGTCACCGCTCAGCACATCGTCGCCGAACGCGTCCACCAGGTCCGACAGGCGTTCCAGGCGTTCACTCAACAGCGCCACGCTGTGCGCCAGTCCACGGTGTTCGGTCGGCGATGCCTGCGCCAGCACGTGCTGGATGGGGGGCATCAGGTCCGCCCTGATCAGTTCCATGATCCGCTGCAGGGACGGATGCTGCGCCGCTGCGGGCGGGTTCCGAGGGGCGGAGCCGGTCGGCGTCGGCGCCGATTCGGTGACGGTCATGACCACCAGACCTGCGATGGGCTGCGGCGCGCACCGGCATTGCAGTCGTGCGGTGCCGTTGTCCACGACAGCGTCCAGGTTCGGCGCGGCCTTGCCGGCCACCACACCGCGCACCAGCCCGCGCACCTGGGGGTCCGACGCCAGCAGCCAGCCCGGCCGGCAGTTCAACTGCCTGGCCGCCTGATTGCTGAAGACGGCCAGGCCGCCGCCGTTGAACAGCACGATGGGACTGGGGACGAAGTCCAGCAGGGCCAGCAGGGGGTTCGAATCGGCAGGGACGGCGGTGACGGCGGACATGGCTGGGAACCTCCGAGGCGGTCACAAGCGGACCACATTGACGGGTTTTCCCTTGTATCGGCCACTCGGACCCGGGCTTGAATCCGAGCTCGTCCCGTTTTGGCCCGCCAGTGAAAGGTCGGCGCCCACTGCCCCGCGCGAGCGCGTATCGGGAGGGAGCCGTCAGGGCTGCGCCCAACACAAAGCGGCCCGGAGGCCGCGTGTCTGCTGGTGTCCTGGCGGAGACGGTGAGAAGCCAACTCACTGCCCTACAAAGTCTTGTAAATCAAGAACTTAGGTGCACCTCGAATCCGAATTTTGGCATACCTTGATGGTGCATAACAAGGCGAAAACTTCCCCTTGGTGAACATGGCTGGTCTTCGGGCCTGCGACGTAGCATCACACCCAGACGCATGCGCGCCGATGCTGGCGAAAGGTGGTCTGCGGAGTGGGGGAGCGCACGCAGGCGACGTGCAGTGCTCTGTGCCGGCAGGCGGTTCAGACGCGTTCCCAGCGGATGGGTGCGACCTGAGGCCTTGTGGATGTAGACGGGCTTGGGTTTGATGGGTGGCGGAGAGCCAGGGATTCGAACCCTGGAGCCCTCGCGGGCTGCCGGTTTTCAAGACCGCTACCGGGTCGCCCCAGCGGTCTTTCTCCGGTCCGCCATGTGCCTGAATTCCTTCGCATTGGCGCGACTTTACCCGTTTGCCGCGACCTTGCTGTGCGGGTCGCTGGCGCTGGGGTTGTGCCGGTTGTGTGCCGGTTCGTCCGGCTCACCGCCGACTGACGCCGCCTTGTAGTCGGCCACGTAGGCAAGGTAAATCTCGGTGGTCTTCACCGAGGTGTGCCCGAGGTGCTTGCTCAACTGGTAGATGTCGCCGCCCGCCAGCAGCCACCGCACCGCGAAGGCGTGCCGAAGGTCGTGGAAGCGGAACGGGCGCAACGTGCGGCCCTCAGCGGCCTCACCGGCGACCGCCCGGGCCATGACCTCGCGGAATTGCCCTGCCGCGTTCCTGTAGGCCTCTCCGTCGATCCCGTGCCAGAAAACCAGCCCGGAACGGATGTGCCGGGGTGTGCCTGCCAGTGTGCCGGTGGCGTCGCCGCCCGGTGTGCGCAGCTTGATCGCCCGAGGCCGGGACACCTTGGTGCGCGGCAGCAGCAACTCGGCTCCCTCGGCCCGGACCTCCCGCCACTCGATGTAGACCGCCTCCTTCTGCCGGACGCCCGTCTTGGAGGCGAAGTCGATCAGCATGCGGAAGTGTCCGTTGGCGTAGCTCAGCACCGCCTCGATCTCGTGAGGCAGGGGCGGCACAAAGACCCGCTTGCGCTCCTTGATGACGCTGCGGTCCCACAGCCGGGGAGGGTTGTAGTCCGTCATCCCAGCCGCAACCGCCGCCCTGAAAACGCTCGACAGTGCCGTCAGGTCGCGCCGCACCGTGGCGTTGGTCACAGGCTTGATCGTGGTCTTTGTGCCGTCCGGCTCTTGCCGCACGAAGCCCTTCTTGCGGACCTTCACGTACTCGGCGATCTCGCGCCTGCCGATCTGCGACAGGCGAAGGTCCGACCACAGGTGATCGACCATCCGCAGCGACTCAAGGTAGCGCTTCTTGACCTTGGGCTTGAGGCCGTCCTCGTCGGACATCGCTCCGATCGTTTCGGCCCAATTGACGACCGCCTCGCGCCAAGTCGGATCGCCCTTGACGCTGCTGCCCGGCTCCGGGGTCTGGTCCTCGACCTCTTTGCGCCAGCGCTCTACCTCGGCGCGTGCTTCGCTTTCATCAGACGTGCGTAGGCTTCGTCGATGCTCCTTGCCTGCGACCCAGATGCGACCGTAGTACGTGTTTCCACGTTTGTAGATGTTCCCTTCCATTGCACCGCTTCTCCTGTAATTGCGTTAAGCCATTGCTCGAAACTGACGGCATCGACAGTCCACAAGCGCCCGACGCGGGCTGCTCCCGGGAGAGCGCCGCGCTGGCACATAGACTGGACCATGCGCCGGGACACCCCTAGCCGAGAAGCAACGTCTTCAGTCCGAATTCGCATGATCTTTTTCACCCTGCGGCTCTGTGATGCCCGGCCCGTAGCGCTCCCCGCCACGGCCCTTGTACTTAATCCACGGTCCGGGCGGGTCGCCATCGCCTGACCACTCATCGAACGCCACGAGGGCGCTCATGAACGACGGGAAGCAGTAGCGCCCCACATACCCAGCCTCGTCGATGCCGACCACGATCGCCACTGTGTAGAGGTAGCGCTGCAGGCCCGCCAACCCGCGAGGGGTCGGGCGGACCATCTCGTAGCCGAGCGCTTGTGCTTCCTGCGCCGTCATGCTCACTCGACCACGCCGACGGCTGGTTGCGCGGCCCGGTACATCCGCTCCTTGAGCAGGTAACCCTCCAACGCCCACGCCTTGCTGAATGCGTTGTCGTAGGCGATCTTCTGGCCGATCTCTGCGTTGAAGTTGGTCGGGTCAGCGCACGCCGACTCGCCCGTGATCGTGAAGCCGTTTTCCAGCGTGAGGACGCAGAAGGTCAGCGTCGTGCCCGCGTGCTGGTGGTACTCCACCTTCACGATCTTGCTGGTGATCGATTCCTTGGTGACGGTGTTGCTGGTCTGCATGGGACACCTCAGCGCAGGGGCGATGCGTTGACGCCAGCCTCAGAGCAGAAGCGCAGGATGTTCCGCGCCCACTCTTCCTTCGGTCGCTTGGCCGCGTAGAGGCGGCAGTTTTCGAGGGCGTGCAGCAGCGGCTCAATCGAAGGAGGCTCGCCTTGCGCCACGTCGCCTTCCTGATCGATGGCAACGATGGGCATGTCGGGCTGCGTGACGGCATCCGTGATCTGGGTGTCGATCGCGTCCGGGCTTGCTTCGTCAAGAGGGGCTTGGGTGTTCTGGTCTTCCATGTTCAGTCTCCGTTGGGGCTGGCTTTCAGATCGCAAGTGACGCCGCCCGCGAACGCGTCACTTGCGTCGGGGTCACTCGTCGGGCCGCAGGAGGGCCTTGGCGACGTTGAGTAAATCGTCGTGTTGCTGCTTGGCCTCCTCGTCGCCGCGCCAGTCTTCTGGCTGGTCGGGGAGCGTGTGAGATTGCTTGAGAAGCATTGCCTCGCGCAGCAGCAAGTCGGCTGCTCGGCGAATCGCCTCATCGCGCTGCATGGTCGGGGCCTGCTTGCTGCGCATCTGCGCCGTCTGGATGGCGTTCGCAGCCTCCGTCAGCGGGCCGCTCTCGATGATGATCTTGAGGTCGCGCCCGCCGATGATGATCGGGATGTACAGCTGCTGCGTCTGAGGCTCCGGGTGCCCGGTGTCGCGCAGTGCCTGCCGAGCGCCCTCGACCAGTGCCTGAGCCGCGTCGAAGATGGCGGTGATCTTGTCGCTCATGCCTGCGCGGGCGTGTCGCCGTCCGGTTGCGCCTGTTCTGCCGCCTTCGCAGCGGCTTCGGCTTCCTCGTTGCGGCGCTGGGCCTCGGCCAGCGTCATCAGCGGCACGGTGCCGGGCCGCACGCGCATGGCGATCTCGCCTCCCGGCAGGTCGCCCGGGTTCACCCCGGCGAGAAGGCCGTTGTTCCAGAGCGTGCTGAGGATGAATGCGCGGAAGCTGCGTTCGTCGAGGTCCAGAGCATCGACGACTTGCTCCACGCCGTCGTCGTCGAGGGCGCTCACGAGAATCATGTTCTTTTTCATGGGGGTCTTTTCCTTCTGGTTATCCGACGAGAATCGACGGAGGGGTTGCGAACTCGACGTCCTTCCTGCGCCAGAGGTGCAGACAATTCGGGTGGACGTTGACGTACTGGCTGCGGGGCGGGTGAAACTGGATGACGCAGTCCTCCTCGTCCCAGAACAGCGCCTTGACTTGGCACATCTCGTCCCAAGTGGGGCAGCGGTCCCGGCGCGAGACAGATACATGCTCCCAGCCGAGGCCATCGCTGGCGATGACGCGAACTTTCTGCCCGTGCCGCAGTGGGACGATGAACATGCCGCACGTCTCGTCACCCGAGGGCTGGCCCGGGATGACGACGCGGTACTTTTCTGGGACTCGAAACATCAGGCTTTCCGCTGCTTGTCCACGATCGAGTAGAGGTCGGGCGGCTTCCAGCCCTCGGGCTTCATGACCTTGCCGTCGCCGCGCCTGCGCACCTCGACCGCGACGCCGGTCCCGTGGCACTTGGGGCACGGGTCCATTTCGTCGTCGTCCCGCGTCGCCCATTTGCCGGTGGCGTCGCAGGCGTCGCACGGATGGCGCAACTTGTCGAGATTGCTTCGGTGGACTTCATCCCACAGTGGCTGGGGGTCAAGGCCGAGGGCGTGCAGCAGGCCGGTGGCGACGTAGATCAGGTCGATGCAGGCGTCGGCGATCTCTGTCACCGCCACCGTCTCGTCTGCTCCGGCGATGCGGGTTGCGTCGAGCAAGGCCAGCGCCTCGGTCAGTTCCTCGAACTCTTCCGCACAGAGGGAGCCGTAGAGGGACGCGGTCAGCGGGCCGGGCCGTTGGCCGAAGTGCCGCATGAAGGTCAGTTGGTCTTTGAAGATGCTCATCGTGCGGCTCGCTTCCAGCGGGTACCGCTGATCACGTTGACGGGAAGTGGCTCAGGCTGCTGCTGCGTGGGCGCGTCAGAGAACCTCGCTTTCCAGTCGCGCCACTTGCGCAGGTAGGCGGGGTCTTCGGACGGAGGAACCCAGCCGAACTTGCGGAAGGTCGCGGTGACGTCCGTTGAGACTGCCGGGTTCCACTTGAACCACTGGTCGTCGTGCGAGGTGATGGTGCTCACTTCGTCGAAGAGAGGCATCTGATTGGGGTCAGCGGCTTCGACCTCGGCCTTGTGGCACTTCGGTCCGATACCGGCCTCAACGCTTTCGGGCGTGTGAAGCGCCCTACCGCATCGTCTGCAGTTCATCGTCTACTCCTGCGGGTCGAAGTGCCCGCTCGATCGCCGACATTCGCGGTCGGCGATTCAACTCTCGTTGCCTGCGTTTGCGCTCCGCGTCGCTCATGCCCTTGGGGGCGCTGGCGCTGCGAGCCTTGCCGCCCGCAAAGACCCGCGTGTACCTGTTGCCACTGCGCTCATAACGGTCGATGTGAATCAGCCGCTGGGAGAGAAGCTCTGACAGGTAGCGGTGCGCCGACCGCTCCGACAGGAATGCGACCTTGGCCGCGCCGAACACGTCCAGTTCCTCTCCACGATCGAACGCTTCAAGGAGTAGGCGCATATGCGAGTTGGACCGGGCACGAGCCGTCATCGGACTCTCAGATCAAGCGCAGCCGTAGCCCAGACAAAAGAGCCACACGGTTGCACGAAAGAACAGACCCGCCGCCACCACGATCACCGCCCAGAGGGCAAGGGAGACTGCGGTGGCGAGTGCCGAGGCGAGGAACTTGTCCATCTGTCGGTCCGTCAGAACGGGATGTCCGAGTCCATGTCGTCGAAGCCGCTTGCGCCACCGTTGGACGCGGGCTTCGGCGCAGGGGCGGGTGCCGGAGACTGCGTGCGCTGACCCGCGTCGTCACGGTCCCTGATCTCAAAGGTGGAGAGGACCAGCATCTCCTTGTGGTCCGGGTTGGGCACGCCAGCTGGGTTGAAGGTGCGGTTGATGGCGATGAACTTGGAGCCATCGTCCTTTTGGAAGAT
Organism: uncultured Hydrogenophaga sp.; assembly: GCA_964428045.1. Taxonomy (GTDB): domain Bacteria; phylum Pseudomonadota; class Gammaproteobacteria; order Burkholderiales; family Burkholderiaceae_C; genus Hydrogenophaga. The sequence continues at coordinate 54,994 of CAYRWN010000014.1, forward strand.
CTTCCCGACGTTGACGTAGCGGTTTTTCTGCTCGCCGTTGCGATCGGTGTACGAGCCGACCTTCACTGCGAGGTCACTGATTGCGCGAGTTGCCATTGAGTTCTCCTTCTTCGTTCGTCGCGTCTGCGACCTTGTCGATCAACAACTCGTCCGCGCCGACACCCATGACGGACGCCGCTCGGACGATCATGTCGGCACGCATCATTCGCGCACCTGCCTCGTGCCACCGGATCGTGTTGACCGAGCAGTTCAAGGCGCGAGAAAGGTCCAGCAGCCAGCACTTCTGTCGGCGTCGAACCTCACGGAAACGTGCCCCAAGGGCACGCTCCACCTCACCTTTTGCGTTGGGCTTACTGCCCGTCCTCGCTGACGCTAGGGTCACGGGGTTCTCCTTCTTCGGTGCCGCCCTTCGGAGGTGAAGCGGACGGGGGCGGCGCTCCGTCGGTGCCTGCAAATGCGTCGAGCGCAGCCCGTGCCGACTTCTTGGCCGGGGCCGGTCGGGGGGACGGGATGACGTCAACGATGTCTTGTGCTTCCTCAGCGATGGCGAGGCCCCGGAGGACGTCAGCGAAACCGGCGCGAAGGGTCCACGCCCGTGCACGCATCTGCAGCATGCGGCTGCGGTACTCCTGCCACGGGCCGGGCTTGTTCAGCAGGCCAGCGGCTGCTGCGTCCTCCAGCGAGAAAACCTGCACGAAGGGCGTCGGGATGCCTTTGCGTCGTGCTGCGCAGCGGTAGCCCGCCACCTTCCCGTCTCGCGTCAGCGGCTCTTCGCGGAAGTCCTCCAGCAGGCCGGAGGCTTGAACGATGGCGAGTGCGCCGTCGCCCCAGATGCTGGGCACTCCGTTGATCACCGCGATCGACTGCAGGGCTGCGATCGGCGTGAGGCCAAGCTCCATGCCGTGCATGACGCCGACGACGATCTTGGACTCGTCGTAGCCAAGGTCGGGGCGCTTGGCATCCACCATGTAGGACTTCGGTGCCCACTTGGCCGCAGCGATCGCCTTTGCCATCCGGAACGTCTGCTCGATGTCCGTCGGCACGATGGCGCGGACCGTGCCGCCCGCCACAAGGGATGCTTTCTTGGTGGTGGCGACGGCGGTGGAGGTCGTCTCAGGGAGGGTGACGGTCGAACCGAGCGATTCGGCCTCTTGGGCAAGCTGCTGGTTGATCGGCGCGTTCATGCGACCTCCTTGGTGATGGTGAGAGCGCCGCGATAGGTGGCGGCAGGGACGACCCGGGCTGGGTAAGCCTTCTCGGCGCGGTGGACGACGGGCCAAGAGATGCGGTAGCCCGGGCCGCTGGCCTTGCTGGCCTCGCCGAGCAGGAGGGCGACCTTGCCCTTGAGCATTTCCACCTTGGTCTCTTGAGCCTCCAGCCGGTTCTTCTCCGCGAGGTACTCGTCGAGCAGGCCGGGCACCTCGGGCTTGTCGCTGAGGTCCACGCTGCGGCCCTTCTCGGCGTTGGCGTAGGCCTTGGCAACCGCCTCGTAATCTGCGACCTGAAGGGGTGGCGTGCCGGTACGGACGCCCTCCCAGAAGGCGGTCACTGCATCTGCGATCTTGGCGAGGGATGGTTCGTGGCGCTCGATGCGGCCCCGGTACAGCTTGTTGCCGCCGACGCAAGCGACGATCCAGCCGTGGTCAGCGCCGCACGCGCCCATCTGGTGCTGCAACTGCAGCATGTAGTGGATCGGTGGCGCGAGGATTTCTTCGCCGTCGAAAAGCCACTCGCGCTGGAAGACCAGCCAGTCGATGTTCTTGAACTCAACCGGGATGTTGGTCTGCCCGTCGCCGTGAATCTCGTAGTCGAGCGACGCGCCCCAGCCTTCAACGCTGTCGTGAGAAAGGTAGCGCCTGACCTTCCGCAGGGGCCAGCCGTACTTGTGCTTGGACCACTCGGCGAGTGCCGGTTCCATGTAGCGGCCCGCGTCGATGCGCTCCGATGAGAAGTCCTCGGGCATGACGACGCCTGCCTTCTCGTTGTAGAGGGCGTAGGCCGTGCGGAAGCTGGAGAGGCACCCAAGGGGCTGGGCATCGTCGGGCACGTCCTCGTAGGCATGCCGCACGATGGTCGAGCCGTCGGGCAACTCGTAGCTGTAGAACAGGCTGGCGATCTCTGAGCCGCCCACGAAGCTTTCGCGGACGGAGAGCCACTCGGCCTCTGACTTGATTGCAATTGCAGCCATGATTTCTCCTTTGCACCACCCTCATGGGTGTGACAGGAGAATATCATAACTGTGATGGCGGGCAACCCCGCTACGTCATTACTATGATAATCTTTCGCTCATTGCTCAGGTGGGCTGGGCGAAGGAGACGATCAGATGTGCGGACTCGACCTCGACGTCCTCTAAGGGGGCACCGGACCATGACAGGAGCGTGTAGAGGCCCGGGCTGCTTCCCTTGCGGACCTCGCGGATCATCATCTGGGCACGCCCATCGACGCGCACGACAGCCAGCTTGCCGACGACCCTCGACGGGTCACAAGGAGCCTCTTCGAAATAGATGGTCCACCCGGCTCGAAGGGGGTGCATCCCATCGCCTTCCACACGAGCCGCGATCAGCTTCGTGTCTGCAGCCGCTCCCGGGGGCGGCTCGATCAAGCTCTCAACGTCCACTTCAAAAAGTCTCCCGTGAATGCCAACAGACCACCGGAGGGGAACCCCCGTACCTGTTGGTTTGGCGGGCACCCTCCCAAGAATCTCATCGACGCTGGTCCCTGCTGCTTGGGCCAGCTTCTCCAACGTTTCAGCGGAGAGCGTCGCCGATTTCCCCGCAAGGAAGTTGTACAGCGTTGAGGACCGGATGCCTGCCTTGGTCGCCCAAGGGTGAGGCTTCAGACCGTGCTCATCCATAAATTGATGGAGAGCAGCGATTCTGTCATTTCCAGAACGTTTTTTCACATTTACCTCGCTAAGGAGTTTTCCGATGGAGCGCAGGAACCACATTCCTAAAAGCAGAGCGGTAAGCAAATTCTACGTCCCCCCCTCTAAATACAAAAATCACAAAGTAGAAGTGGACGGTGTCACCTTCGCGTCCAAGGCCGAGGCGTCGCGCTACGCCAGCCTCAAGTTGCTGGTCCGCGTCGGTGGGATAGAGGGCTTGGAGTTGCAGCCTCGCTTCCCGCTCGTGGTCAACGGGGTGAAGGTCGCCACCTACGTTGCGGACTTCCGCTACCGCGTTGCCGCCACCGGTGAAGTGGTCGTCGAGGACGTCAAAGGTGTGCGCACGCCCGTCTACAGGCTCAAGAAGAAGCTGCTGGAAGCCCTCAGCGGGACAAAGATTACAGAGGTGACCTGAATAAGTCGCAGAAAGCTCTTCCGTAGCGAAATTGTCATTGTTATGATACTTTTTAGCAGCGCGGCAGTGACGAAGCGTTGCCCGTCGAGATGGCGCGACGGCCAAAACAAACAGGAGATGTATGGAGAAAGCCAATCTGATGGAACCGTTGGTTCCCCCGGAGGTGGACTTGCGGGACTTTGTATTCATGCCCTTGGATGTGGTGCGGCTTCGGGACTCCGATCTAGGGGTCGTCTGCTCCGACGCCGAGATCAGAGCCGCGCTCTGGTTGTGGTGCGCCGCATGGCACCAAGTCCCTGCGGCAAGCCTCCCCGATGACGATCGCGTCCTTGCGGCAATGGCCGGGTTCGGGCGCGGTGACGGAGCGTTGACGCGCTGGCAAGAGGTCCGGCAAGGGGCGCTGCGGGGGTTCGTCAAGTGCGTTGACGGACGCCTTTATCACAGTGTCATCGCAGAAAAAGCAATCGAAGCGTGGCATGAGAAAGCCCGGTACCGCCAACGGCGGGAAGAGTTCAAAAAGCGCCAATCCGAGAGGGCTCGCGCTCGCTGGGATGGGAGTTTTAACTCTCAAGGCGGTGAATCCGCTAGCCAAAATGGACATCAAATGGACAAGGGGCGACCTACGTCAACTGACGTGCATGCCAATGCCGCATTGCCGCCTTGGCATGTTGACGTGGATGCCAGCGTCAACATGCCAATGAAAGGGAGAGTAGAAGGGACAGGGACAAAAGAAGGGACAGGGACTAAAAGTAGTAATACATCGTCAACGGCAAAGCCGTTGCCGGAGTCCGCAGCTGAGGGTTCTCATCGGGCTGACAAGTCCGTTTCCTACCCGCCCGACTTCATCGATCACTTCTGGGCGGTCTACCCGCGCCGGGTCAACAAGCTCGACGCCCTCAAGGCGTGGAAGAAGGCCCTCGCCCTTGCCGGTGGGGGGAAAGAGGCCGCAGAACGCATCAGGCGGGCCTGTGAGGCGTTCTCTCAGGCCAGCAGGGGGAAAGACCCGCAGTTCATCCCGCACCCCGCCACGTGGCTCAACAAGGGGGCGTGGGAGGAGGCGGAAAGCCTCGCCCCGGGCCAGCACCGGC